>JAVBLV010000089.1:0-56126 GCA_031553195.1 Bacteroidales bacterium | reverse complement strand
AGCCGCAACAAATGATTTTTTAGCACATCTGTCGTAGGCCTTGACTTTTTGTTTCTTTTGCGTCAAGGCAAAAGAAAGATCACAATGCAGTCTATTACATTCTTACCATTATGATAGAAACATTAAAAATTATCTCCACCTGTTTTTTACACTGATCCTAAAAAATGGAACGGATTCTGTTTATGCAAGAGAAGAATGTTCTTGTATGATAAATAACTTGTATTTGATTGATTCAAATTTTGTTACGAAAATAGGGGAGGAGTTGGATGCATTTATAGGGGAAAATATTCAAAAAGGGGAAACCGTTTGCGATAGCGTTATGGATAAAAGTATAAGCGACTAAATTTTATCTGTTCCTTCCGGCCTAAAAAGGAAACGCGCCTCAAAATTTTATTCTTGGGACGCGTTTCGAACAATAAAAGAAAGAAAAAGCGCTGTTAAATAAACAGGTTTACACAAACATTTTTATCCAACTTTCGAAACTATCGAAATATTTTTGAACCATAGATACGGAATTTTCGACCAATCCGCTTTCCGGCATGTAAACCGAAGCATTGAAGTAAAATTCGGGTTGGCACATTACGTGCATTCCTAAATAACAACAAACGTTTCTTAAATGCTGTTGGGCTCCGAAAGCGCCGATAGGGCCGACGGAAGCGCCGATGATGGCAACAGGTTTATTATTCCAGCTATTATGCCCCCAAGGCCGGCTTCCCCAGTCAATAGCGTTTTTTAATACTCCGGGAAAAGAACGGTTATATTCGGGCGTAATCAATAAAACAGCTTTAGAATTTTTGATAAGCTCCTTGAAATTTTTTGCTGCCTCGGGAGGATTATTTTCAATATCTTGCGAAAAAAAAGGCAAGGTTGAAATATCAAATGCCTTGAAAACAAGATTCCCTTTATAATGTTTTTTTATTTCATTGAATAAACGTTGATTGATGGAGGCGCTACTAATTCCCCCTACTAATACTAATGTGTCTATTGTGTTCATAGTTTTTAAGTTTATACATTTAATGTTTATGGCTTATAACTTATTCTGTCATAAAATTTTTCAATATTTATATTCTATCGTTGTTCATCGTTAACTTCACTCTTTCTTCCTGAGACATGGAGGCCAGTTCTTTCACTTTATTCAAGTCAATTCCTAAAGCATTAGCAATCTGGGTTCCATAATCAATATGAGCTTTGTAGAATAAGGCCGTTTGCCTGAGTTGTATGCGCAATTGGGCATTTTTTAAATGGGCTGTAATATTTTTTACCAGATTAGCCCTGTCATAGTCGGTCATGACCTTGCTGTACAAATCTCCCGCTTGTACAAAATCAATATCCGACAACACATATTCATGCCTTGCCGCCATTCCCTGCACATCGATAGGGGGCGCGGCGACGGAAGAATCGGGCGCAGGGCCGTTAAAAGAGTTCGGATAATAGTTCGGCGCCCCGTCTGTTTGCATATTCATATAACCGTCGCGTTGATAATTATTGATTTGGGCTTTTGGCATATTAATCGGAATCATATGGAAATTAGCTCCTAACCGGTGACGATGAGTATCGGGATAACTGAATACCCTGCCTTGTAGCATTTTATCGGGTGAAATAGCAATGCCTGGCACAAAATTTCCCGGCGAAAATGCCGCTTGTTCCACTTCGGAAAAATAATTTTCAGGATTTCTATTCAGAACCATTTTTCCCACCGGAATCAAAGGATAATCTTTTTGAGACCAAACCTTCGTTACGTCGAACGGATCGAAACGATAATTCTCGGCTTCTTCCGGTTTCATAATCTGGACGAATACATTCCATGATGGAAAATTTCCGTTAGCAATATTGTCGGTCAAATCTCGGGTGGCATGGTCTAAATCTTTTCCCGCCATTTGGGAAGCTTCTTCCAATGTAAGGTTCTTTATGCCCTGATTGGTTTTAAAGTGCATTTTTATCCATACATGTTCTCCTTCTTTGTTATACCACATAAAAGTGTGGCTGGTAAAGCCATGCATATTTCTGTAAGTAGCCGGCGTACCCCTATCCGAAAATAAGATCGTTACCTGATGAATGCTTTCAGGAGTCAATGAAAGGAAATCCCAAAAAGCATCTGCATCATCTAAGTTCGTTCCCGGATGCTTTTTTTGAGTATGGATGAAATCAGGAAATTTAATCGCGTCCCGGATAAAAAACACAGGCGTATTATTTCCAACCATGTCGTAATTCCCTTCTTCCGTATAAAATTTAACGGCAAATCCTCTCGGATCTCTTGCCGAGTCGGCGGAACCTCTTGCCCCGCCCACAGTAGAAAAACGAACAAAAACATCGGTCTTTTTGCCGATTCCGGATAAAAATGCAGCGCGCGTATATTTTGTTACATCATGAGTTACTTCGAAATAACCATGCGCTCCTGCGCCTTTAGCGTGCACCACTCGTTCGGGAATCCGTTCCCTGTCGAAGTGAGCTAACTTTTCAATCAAATGGGTATCAGATAAAAGAGTCAGATTGGGATTTGTTGTTGTAATAGACGCTTGATCATTATCAATTGGAGTTCCCTGATTAGTTGTTAAATTTTTTTTTTCTTCCGGTTTTTTCATAATTTGTTATTCCTTATTAATTAATTGCTAAATAGAAAAATTCCTTAAAAAGGAAACAACGGAATAAAAAATAAGTTCAATACAGGCAATATGAATTCTTACAAGGATAAACTTTTGAGCGTTCTATTGCTTGAGGCGGGTTATTAATAAATCAGGATTTTAGAGGTTGTCTGAAAATTTTTCTATGAAGTATTTTGAATCTAAAAATGCTCTTTTTTGTCGAAATTTTTACCAAATAGCGCTACTATTCTTGAAAAATCCCGCTTAGATAAAATATGTTTTTGATGCGTTGTTTTTGTTTATAGTTGTTTCCCTAAAAAGAAATGTTTATATAATTCGAACCAGATGATAGTACTAATTCCGGCAATGAATGCAACTAAAACTTCCCAGATACTTATGGGGGAAAATTGAAACAGCCTTTGTAAGAAAGGAATATTCAAAATAGATATGATAAACAGTGTCGCTCCTCCTATAACCCACTTAACGCTAGCGTTCTTTGTCCGCATGATATTAAAAATTGATTTGGTCCATGAACGATTGGCAAGGATTGTAAAAATATTGGCAAAAATAAGCGTAGTAAAAGTCATGGCTCTGATTTCGCCGACGGGAAATCCCATTTTTAATGTTCCAAAATATACGCCCAATGTAGCGATCAATATGAAAATGCCTTGTGCGCAACCAATCAATATTTTTTTAAATCCAAAAAAGGGTTCATCGATTTTTCTGGGAGACCTGAGCATTATATTTTTCTCGGCCTCTTCCGCCTCAAATACAATAGAACATGCAGGATCGATGATCAATTCCATGAAAACAACATGAACCGGCCATAAAATAAGAGGCCAATCTGCAAAAAATACCGGAATTAAGGATAACCCGGCAATCGGAACATGAATGGCAAAAATATAACCCAATGCTTTTTGAAGATTATCAAATATCCGGCGCCCCATTTTAATGGCCTCGACGATGGAACCAAAATTATCATCCATCAATACAAGCGCGGAAGCTTCGCGCGCTACGTCGGTTCCTTTTTCTCCCATGGCAATGCCAATGTTAGCGGCTTTCAAAGCAGGAGCGTCATTTACCCCGTCGCCTGTCATAGCTACAATCTCGTTATTATTTTTCAGCGCATTTACAATTTTTAGTTTTTGTTCGGGAATCACCCTTGCAAATACATCAATGGTTTTTATTTTTTCTCTTAACTCGATTTCGTCCATTTCTGCCAATTCGCTTCCTGTAATGCATTGCGAGTAATTTTGTAATCCGATTTCTTTAGCAATATTCTGAGCCGTAACCGGATAGTCTCCTGTAATCATAATAACTCTGATCCCGGCTTTATGACATTCCTTCACTGCTTGGGGCGCTTGAGGACGAATAGGATCTGACAAGCCAATTAATCCGACAAATTCAAAATTAAAATCATGTTGCTCTTCAGGGAGCTTGTTTTCTTGAATGCTTGATTTTGCAACGCCTAATATCCTTAGTCCTTCAGAGGCCATCTTTTGTACGGATTCCGCATATTTAGATCGAAACTGAGCAGACAGGTGACAAAGATCGAAAATGGCTTCGGGCGCGCCTTTGGCGGCAATAACCAATTGCTTGGAGGATGATTCGCGGAATACTCTCGACATGGCAAGCAGTTCTTTAGAAAGAGAATATTCTTTGACCATTTCCCAATCGGAATGTAAATGTTCCGTGCCTTTTAAAAAATACTCGCCGATTCTGTTAATTGCTTTTTCCATGGGGTCGAACGGATTAATCTGGCTCGATAATATTCCATACTCGATGATGTCATGGTATTCTTCGGGAAAATTGTTCGATTCCCCTGCTGTCCAATAACTCTCCTTATTATATAATTTTGCAACCCTCATCTTATTTTCGGTAAGGGTGCCGGTCTTATCGGTACATAAAACGGTTGCAGAACCAAGCGTTTCGATAGCGGAAGGTTTTCGAGTCAGCACTCGCTTCTGGGAAATCCGCCAAGCCCCCGCTGCCATAAAGATAGTTAATACAACAGGAAACTCTTCGGGCAACATGGCCATAGCCAATGTAATGCCAGCCAAAAAGCCTTGTAGTAGGTCGCCTCGCGTAATCGTATAAAGAATAATAACAAGCAGGCATAATAAAACGCCTATGATAGTGAGGCGTTTTACCAATGAGCCTATTTCATGTTTAAGTTTGCTTGAGGGTTCTTTGGTTTCGCTGATCGATTTCCCTATTTTCCCTATTTGCGTGTTCATTCCTATATGGGCGACTTTTGCAATTCCATTTCCTTGAACGACGATAGAACCGGAATAAACAAAGGGAAAGTCATCGCCGCCGGGCTGATGATAATTGTGGGAAAATTTTTCATCCCACTCTTGTTTTCGAACGGGTACCGATTCGCCTGTTAATAAAGATTCGTCAACCAAAAGATTCACGTTTTTGAGAATTGTTGCATCGGCAGGTATCCGGTCGCCTTCTTGCAGAACAATAATATCATCAAGTACTACCTCTCTTCCCGGTATGCGCATAACTTCATTTTGACGAATGACCAAAGCTCTCGGACTGGCCATATCTTTTAACGCATTTAAAGCTTTTTCGCTTTTGCGTTCTTGATAAAATTCTATTCCCATTATTACAAACACAAAGCCAAGCAACATCATTCCTTCTTCAAAATCGCCAAGTAGCAAGTAAAGCGTTCCGCAAATTACCAATAGCAGGAACATAGGTTCTTTTATTACTCCCAAAATAATCGTCCAAAAACTTCTGGACTGGTTTCCTTGTAATTCGTTATATCCATCTCTCTTTATGCGGGATTCTACTTCTTGATTGGATAGGCCGGTAAACTGTAATTGATCTTTTGTTAGTTTCATCCTCTTTTCAGTATTTGAAGGTCCGAATATTTGAAAACTCTATTTTAGTTTTGCGGGTTCAGGACAATAAGCGTTAACCGGAGGGGAAAAATCTTCAAATACTTATTATTCTTTTCATAAACAGAGTAAACGAATATGAAACTTGCATTTTTAAACAAAGCAAAAATAGCGCTTTTAAATTTGGGATATTGAGCGTCGCTTTCTTTTTTTCTTGTTTTATGCCAATTGTATAGTCATTGTTAAAATGATTTATTCATCAGAATGTCTTGGGTATGAGTAATGGCTTTAATAATCCAATTTTAAGGCGTAGTAATTTTGCAATTTCCCCTCTCTGTTGGAGATGCTAGGGATAGGTCGTCGTTAGCCTTGACTTTTTGTTTCTTTTTCGTAAAGGAAAAAGAAAGATTACAATGCATGTTTATTAAATTCTAAGAGCGAACCAGGTTTTTAATTTGAAACAACCAGGCTAAGCACAGTTGCTTCAAATTAAAATCGCTTTTTTAACGATTGTATATATTCGTATATTTTGGCCCCTAATTCCCTGGATTGTTCAATGAGTTCCATTCCTATTTTAGAATTGAAATATTCTAACTTTATGGCAAAATGAAGCAATGAACACAACTCTCCGCAGGATCCTTTAGCGGCAAACAGGTGATTGGACTTTTCTTTATAAACATTGTGTTTATGTCCTTTCTCAATTAAAGAAGTAAGAGAAGTTAGCGTTCGTTGAATTTCGTTTCTGAACTCTTCATTATCGCACTCATGTAAAACGTTATCAACCTCGTTTCTGATTTTTACGGCTTCTTCCCATATTTCCAAGTTCTCCAGTTGTATATTATCTTCCATAGTTCTAGCTTTAGTTCATCTATTTCCTTTTTGTGGAGGCCCGATAATTTTCTCTCGGGTTATTGAAAATGATTTTAGTTAATATGATTAGAAATATTAGACCAGTAAATTTTATCGTCAATCCAACCTGAAGACCTTTTAAGGATTTATCCTGTTTTGAGTTTATTTACATTTTTTATCAACAAACGTATTTTTCATTATGAAAATCCGGCAGGAATTCCCTTATACCATAAAAACGACTTCAATACAAATGTAGATCAAATAAACAGACCCAAAAGAAAAAGGTGAGATGTGTGTATATGAAATTATTATGTGTTATTATTTATTTGATATTCATTATTTTATAGATATGTAAACCGTGAGATATATGTATATGAAATTTTTCAATCTATATTTTTCGCTTTTTTCTTTTTATTAACGTCCTAATCGTTCCCTTTTTTCAAAATGAATTACCTTCTATTGACTAAAATTTTCTAAAACAAAAATTTTTAATCATACATGATTTAATAATATATTATGCAATTATTTTAAAAAATTTCATAATGTGCCTGCATGGGTAAAGAATTCATTTTGTTCAGAATTGAAAGCTTAGCAAAGCGATCTCATCAGCCGAAGACGAATAATTGATAGTGATTTTTTATCTTCCGCTTTTCATTCTTTATTTAATATGACTATCCTCGATAATACCCCCAACCCCCTAAAGGGCAAATTTAAGAAAAACGACTGCCCAAAAATCCCCTTTTAAATTAAAAAATTATTTATCTCTCTTGAGGGGAAAATTAAAGAGGGGTAGGGATTTAGGGGTAATAAAACCTATCTTTTCAAAGATTAGGGGCAGCGGTGCGGATTATCATTTATTTAATAATGGTTTTGCCTTGGGGAGTTTGATCAATGCATTGGTTTTTAATTATATATGTAGATAAATATTTGTCATTTGGATTATCAGTAATCTATTTGATTTATAACGGATTATTATTGTTAAATTTGCAGATAGAATTTTGCGCAATAAAATTGCAATCAAAAATTATGTATTTGGAAAAATCAGATTAATGGCAGTACGAACATCATGCATGCCGAATGCCGTTTTTAAAGAAGGATGGTTAATTGCTGAATCCTTTAATTAATTAATTTCTAACTAAAAAAGCTCACTCTCAAATCTTAATTCTCAACTTTCAACTAGGAGAAGCATGAAAAGAAATTTTTTCCCAACAATCATTTTCTTTATATTTTTTGTTGGCATACTTAAGGCCCAAACGCCGGTTTCGATTTCAGATTTGAAGAAACATGTTTATGTCCTTGCATCCGATTCGCTGGAAGGTAGGAGGGCAGGAAGCAGAGGCGGGGAAAAAGCGACTAATTATATTTTATCAGAATTTGAGGGGATGAAATTACAATTGAAAGGAGAAAATGGGTTGGACTGTTTTTCTATTGAATCTAAAAAGAAACCGAGTCAATCAAGTTTTTTTGTTTCAGGAAATTATCATGCTCGATTGGGAAACGATTATATGCCTTTTTTAAATTCATATTGCGGAAGTTTGTCTTCTGGCGTAGTTTTTGTTGGTTATGGAATTCAGGAGGAGTTTTACAATGATTATGAAAAAGTAGACGTAAACGGAAAATGGGTGATGATTTTTAGAGGAAAGCCAAAATCTGATAAGTTTCCGCTTGAAACGTCGAAATATGATTATAAAATAAGGAAGGCTTTAGAAAACGGAGCTTTTGGAATTTTGTTTGTTGCGCCGGATTATTCAGATCAGCAGGAAGATATAGATAATTCTTGGGCAGACGCTCGTTTGCATTATTCGCAAAAAGAAGTTCTTTTGTTAAAGATTAAGCGAGCTGTGGCCGATTCTTTATTATCCGGACAAGCATTTTTGAACGTAGAAAAATTGACGGCTATTTGTGAAAAAGGCGAAACTCCTTGTTCTTTCGATTTAGAGATAAATTTGGATGCAACCGTGTCTTTTGACGATAATGATTTACAGGCGTGTAATATTATCGGGTTTTTGGAAGGCTCTGATTCCCGGTTTAAAAACGAAATAATTGTATTAGGCGCTCATCGCGATCATTTGGGAATCGCTAAAAAGGGTGTAGATAAACAAGCAGATATTTTTCATGGCGCCGATGATAATGCTTCCGGGACGGCCGGATTAATTGAGTTGGCGAAAGTATTTTCCAATCTTCCGGAAAGGCCTAAACGGAGCATTTTGTTTATCAGTTTTGATGCAGAGGAAATGGGACTTATTGGCTCGATGGAATTTCTTAAAAATTTACCGGATGGATTGCAATCATCGCAAATCAAGGCAATGATAAATCTGGATATGATAGGCCGGTATCAAACCGGCGGTCTGGAAATAATAGGAAGCAATTCTTCTAAAGAGGGAACGGAATTGGTTAAAAAGTATGCAAAAAAAACCTCTATGAACGCAAAGATAATCAGTCATTCCGATTTCTTTTACGCATCAGATCATGCGAATTTCTATTTGAAGGAAATTCCTGTCTTTTTCTTTTTTACCGGAATTCACGATGATTATCATCAAATTACAGATACGGCCGAAAAGATTGACTATGATGATATGAAAAAAATTCTGGATGTCGTTTATTTACTTACTGATGACTTGGCCAACAGGAAAAAGAATTTGCAATTTAAAAGAATAAATTGATGTGGATGAGAAGAACCTATATTATCATTTTATTACTTTGTCTGTTTCACTTTAATGTTTCTGCGCAATATCAAATAACGGTGCTGGACAAAGAAACGAAAGAACCGGCGGCTTACGCCAATGTTTATTATCCTGATTTAAAGACAGGCGTTAGCGCGAGTATAGAGGGCGTTTTTACGATAAATACTCAAAGGAATTCCATACTTGTTCAGATTTCGTCCGTAGGATACAAAACGTATTTGGGCACGATTAATTTACAAGAGAAAAATCAGACGATCTATTTGGAGCCTTCGGTTCATGATCTGAAGGAGATCGTTATTTCGGACAATGCCTCAAAATTGCAAGGGGAAAACGTATCGAATGTCGAAAGTATAAATCTTAAAAATAATGATGAGATACAGGGGATTTCATTGTCGCAAAAATTAACAAATGTAGCGGGAATCAGCAACCTCAGTACGGGAGCCGGCATAGGCAAACCGGTTATCAGGGGATTGAGCGGCAACAGGATTGCCGTTTTTTCGCAGGGCGTACGTTTAGAAAATCAACAATGGGGAGACGAGCATGGTTTAGGTCTTGATGAAAACGGTTATGAACAAGTTGAGATTATCAAAGGACCGGCTTCTCTTTTATATGGAAGCGACGCGTTGGGCGGCGTTTTATATTTTACGGACGAACGTTATGCAAAAGAAAACAGCATAGAAGCCGCTATTAATTCCGAATACAATACGAATACCAATGGCTGGCGAAATACAGGCGCTTTTAAACTTTCGAAAGAACGGTTTCATTGGAACGTGTTTGGCGGTTATACAACGCATGAAGATTACCAGGATGGAAATAACAATTTTGTTCCGAATAGTCGTTTTCGCTCAAGCGATTTTAAAACCACTTTCGGATATACCGGAGATAAATTTGTTACTTCCTTAAAGTATAGTTTCTTGAATGAGAAATACGGGCTGATTGATGAAGAAATAACAGATTCGGATTGTATTTACGCCAACGGACGAAAGCCTGATTATCCTTTCCAAAATTTAACCACTCACTTAATTAGTTCGGAAAATACGCTCTTTTTTGCCGATGAATCTAAATTGAAAGTAGATATCGGATACGTTTTCAATAATAGAAAAGAATTTGAAAAACATTCGGATGAGGAAAATGCTAAGGAAGATGATTCTGAAGCGGCGTTGAATATGAATTTAGGAACCTTTTCGTATAATGCAAGATGGTATCTGCCTAAAATAAAAGAACGATGGAACTTAATTGTCGGAAGCCAGGGCATGTATCAGGATAATACTAATAAAGGAGAAGAAGTTTTGATACCTGATGCCGCTACAATAGACTTAGGTTTGTTTACTACCGTAGATTATTATTATGCAAGAGAATCCTATTGGCAAGTAGGTTTGCGTTTAGATGGAAGACGTATTGACGGGCAACAATATGGAACCGAAAATGAAGAGCAATACATTCCTTCTTTCTCAAAGAATTATGGCGCATTTAATTTCTCAACAGGAGTTTTACAGTATTTGGCAAAAGAACTTTCGCTTCGGGCCAATCTTTCTTCCGGATACCGGTCGCCGAATATGTTTGAACTATTGAGCGACGGCGTGCATGAAGGAACCAATCGTTATGAAATAGGAAATACCAATCTTAACACCGAAAATTGTTATCAAATCGACGCGTCTTTAAATTACGGAAACGAACATCTGGAGCTATACTGTAGTCCGTATTTCAATTATATTAGAAATTACATTTTTTTGCAGCCTTCGGACGAAATTAAAGAGGATCTCCCTGTTTACTATTATACGCAAGCCGACGCTTATTTATACGGAGGGGAAGCCGGGTGCCATTTTCATCCGCATCCGTTAGATTGGCTACATCTGGATGTTTCGTACAGCAACACATTCGGGCAAGATAAAAATCACCAGGATTTGCCTTTGATTCCTCCGCAAAAAATAAATGCTACCATCCGGACAAGTTTTTCAGGAAAGGGTTTTATTAAAAAGTTTTCTATTTATGCGCAAAATATTTATTCTTTTGCTCAGAATC
The DNA here is from genome assembly GCA_031553195.1 of Bacteroidales bacterium. Taxonomy (GTDB): domain Bacteria; phylum Bacteroidota; class Bacteroidia; order Bacteroidales; family P3; genus JAVBLV01. The sequence goes on along the minus strand of JAVBLV010000089.1, from coordinate 45,140 downwards.
ATGTTGCCGACTATGAAACATCTACCGGTTCTTATAATTTGGTAAATGCAGGCCTGGATTTTGAATTTCAATTACGAAAGCAGAAATTGCTATTTCATTTGGGCGTAAACAACCTTTTCAACAAAACTTATTACGACCATTTGTCGCGGTACAAACAAGAGGGAATCTATAACATAGGGCGTAATATTAATATTCATTTGACAATACCATTAGAGTGGAAATTGAAAGATCAATCTGTTAAGTAAGCGTCAAAAATTAGTAATGCTTAAGGTTGAATGTTGATAGTTAAAAAGAAGTCCTAGCCAGGGGCGGCTCTAAGTCGCACTCTTGACTTATATAAGAAAGAATTGAATATTTTATCAGACACAATATCAAAATAAGTATTTTTGCAGTTCTGTTTGATTTTTTAATATTCATAAGAGGTTGTTTAAATTTTTGTGGAAAAGATTTTGAGAGATAAAATAGCGAGTTTGCAGGCGGGATTTTTCAAGAATAGTAGAACTATTTGGTAAAAATTCCGACAAAAAAGCGCATTTTTAGACTTAAAATACTTCCTTGAAAAATTTTCAAACAACCTCTAAGCTTCCTGAATAACATGAATTTGAAATTACGCCTGTTAATGATTACGCTTTTTTCCTGCTTTCGGATTCGCTTATATATTGAACTTTATTTAATAGAAAAGAACTATTATCAACAAATTAAGAATTAATGAAAGTACATTTTATTGCTATTGGAGGCAGCGCAATGCATAATTTGGCGCTGGCTCTTCATTATAAGGGTTATAAGATTACCGGATCGGATGACGAAATTTTCGATCCTGCTAAAAGCCGTTTGGAGAGAGAAGGTTTATTACCGGAGAAAGAAGGTTGGTTCCCTGAAAAAATTACTACTGATTTGGATGCTGTTATTTTGGGAATGCATGCCCGAATTGATAATCCGGAATTATTGAAGGCAAAGGAATTGGGATTGAGAATTTTTTCTTATCCCGAATATTTATATGAACAATCGAAAGATAAAATCAGGGTGGTTATCGGCGGAAGTCATGGAAAAACTTCTATAACGGCCATGATACTGCATGCTCTTCAATATCATTCTATGGAAACCGATTATATGGTAGGCGCTCAATTAGCAGGCTTCGATGTAATGGTAAAACTCAGCGAGTCGGCGCCGGTTATAATTTTAGAGGGAGACGAATATTTGACGTCGCCTATCGACCGTCGCCCCAAATTTCATTTGTATAAACCTCATATTGCTCTTGTCAGCGGAATTGCTTGGGATCATGTCAACGTTTTTCCCACATTTGAAATATATGTGGAACAGTTTTCCATTTTTGTAGATTCCATTGTTCAAAATGGTAAGTTTGTTTATTATTCCGGAGATGAAGAGGTCGTGAAAATAGCGACGAAAACGAGAAAAGATGTAGAGAAGTTTCCTTACTCTGTTCCGGCTTATTCCATACATAATGGAACTACGTTCATTAAATACCAAGATAACGACATACCTTTGTGGGTATTCGGAAAACACAATTTAGAAAATATCGAAGGCGCTAGAAAAGTTTGTAATGCCTTAGGAGTGGACGATAAAGGTTTTTACGAAGCAATTCAATCATTTAAAGGAGCTTCCAAACGATTGGAGTTAGTTAAGAAAAATGCGCATACGGCTATCTATAAAGATTTTGCGCATTCTCCTTCCAAATTAAAGGCCACGATTGTCGCTATGAAAGAACAATATCCGGATAGGGAATTGGTTGCTTGTATGGAACTTCATACTTTTAGTAGTTTGACAAAAGAATTCTTAAAACAGTATGAAGGGAGCATGTCTCAGGCAGATACTCCTATTGTTTATTTTAATCCTCATACAATTTCCCATAAAAAATTGCCCGCTTTATCGGAAGAACAAATAGTCGAATCTTTTGATCTTCCCGGATTAAAAATATTTACGGATTCCCGGTCGTTGAAAATATTTTTGAAAGAAATAAATTGGAACAATAAGAACCTGTTGATGATGAGTTCGGGAAATTACGATGGAATTAACTTTGAAGAATTGGCGGACGAACTAATTTAATATGAGATCGAGGTAGGGGAGAGGCGAATAAAAAAAGTCTGCATAAGATTCTTACGCAGACTTTTTTATTCGCCTAAAGAAGATTTATTCTTATTTTTTACCTAATGTTTCCGAATAAGCAATATATTTATCTATATCGCGCGCTTCGGTAGACATGGGAAAATTCGTTTTTATAGACTTGTAAGTTTCCGTAGCTTTCGAAAAATCGCCTTTTATTTCATAGGCTTGTCCTAATTTCATTAAAGCATAAGGAGTAGCTACATCATTTTCGTGTATTTTAGAAGCGCTGGAATAATAACTAATTGCTTCTTCTGTTTTCCCAAGTTCCAAATATGCATCGCCTATCGCCGTTTTACAAAGCGCGTCGGTGATAAAATCATTTTTTGCTTTATAGCTTTTCAAATATTCTATTGCATCTTCATACTTTCCTTTTTTCAGCAAACAAAACCCTGCATAATACTTGGCAATATTTCCCGGTTTGGTGGAGCCGTATTCGTCGGCAACATCAATAAACCCTCCATTTTTTCCATCTCCATTCAAAGCTTTATCCAACGAGTCCATTGCATACCAATTTTGGGCGGGGAACAACGCTTCCGCAGCCTGCGCTTCCCTAGGAACCAGATAAAATTTATAGATTAAAAATCCGGCAAGAACCAAAACTAAAACGGTTGAAAAAACGCCTAAGACTACTTTCTGGTTTTTTTCAAAAAAAGCTTCTGTTTTACCAATTATATTACCAATGCCGTTTCTTTTCTTTTCTGTAGTTTTACTCATGAGTTTATATATTTTTAGCTGTGCAAAAGTACATATTTTTTTTAGACCTTAAAAGTGTGTTTATAAAAATTTTATGCTTTAAGATGAATAAGCATGTAAAGATTATTTTACAATAGGCATTTTAAGCTTGTTTCATATACTCTTCCAATAATCGCGTAACATATTTCCCGAATACGTCGAATTCAATATTGACGATAGTTTCAGGTTTGAAGTTATGAAAATTAGTACATTGATAGGTATAAGGTATGATAGCCACCGAAAATTTTCCTTTTTCGGAATCAACGACCGTTAAACTAACTCCATTTACAGAGATAGAGCCTTTTGGAACCGTAATATTATTTTGATTGGCATCGTATTCGAAATAATAACGCCAACTTCCGTTTTCGTCTACTACTTTTGTACAGGTTGCAGTCTGATCTACATGTCCTTGTACGATGTGGCCGTCAAAACGACCGTCCATACGCATAGACCGTTCTACGTTTACTTCCGAACCCATTTCCCAGGTTTTGAGATTGGTTTTATCCAGCGTTTCCTGCATGGCGGTTACGACATATTGTTTTTTAACCGGATCGATATGTACGATTGTTAAGCAACAACCATCGTGCGACATACTTTGGTCGATTTTTAATTCGTTGCAAAAATCAACTTCCAATGTGAAATCAATATTGGTTTTATCTTTAGCAATACCGACTACTTTAGCCGTTTTTTCAATAATTCCTGTAAACATATGTATTTCTCCTTAAATTCTCAGAAGGGGTAAAAATCTCGGTTATCTTGCTTTGAAGCTTAAAAAAGGATTTTATAAATTTTGTTGATAATATTCGTATAATTTTCTGTATAAGTGTAATCTATCCATCCCTCTAACGTTATGCTCGTGGTTGGGGTACACAAAATAATCCACTTGTTTCTTTTGCTTGATACATTCGTCTATAAATCGTAGCGAATGTTGCCAAACCACGGTAGGGTCTTGCGCTCCGTGAATGACTAATAATTTGCCTTGCAAATTTTTTACATAAGTCAACAAACTGGATTTTTGATACCCGTCTTTGTTATCGTCGGGGAAATCCGAATAACGTTCTCCGTACATAATTTCGTACCACTTCCAATCAACTACGGGCCCTCCGGCTGTAGCTACTTTGAAAATCCCCGGATAACGTAATTTCAAAGAGATTGACATGAATCCGCCGTAACTCCATCCGTCCACGGCTATCCTGTTTACGTCTACGTAAGGCAAACTTTTCAGATAATCGATCCCTTTCATTTGATCGGCGCATTCATTGTCTCCTACTTTACGGTGAATTGCGCTTTCGAAAGCAAAACCTCTATCGGCAGAACCTCTGCTGTCGACTGTCCAAACGACATAACCTTGTTGGGCTAAAAACATAAAATATAAATTTCCGCCATTCAGCCAACTTTCATTGATTAATTGAGCGTGGGGACCTCCATATACATATACGATAACAGGATATTTTTTATTCGGGTCAAAATCGGCAGGCTTTATCAACCGGCAATATAAGTCTGTTTTCTCGTCCGCCGCCTTGATGGTGAAAATGTCTATTTCCGGCATTTTATAATCCTTCAAAGGGTTTGAATTGGCATAGAGGGTTACAAGCGTTTGTCCCTTTTTGTCCAGCAAAAGATATTCTCCCGGCGTGTTCCGGTTAGAATATGAATCTAGAAACAAATCTCCATTATCGTTTATTCCAATAATATGCGTCCCTTTTTGTTGAGTGATTCTCTCTATTTTCCCCGAAGCAATTTCTACAGAATACAAATCCTGATCCAAAGGACTTTCTTTTTTTGCAGAGAAAAAGACTTTTTTCCCTTTCGGATCGAATTTTGCAATGTCTTTAACAATCCATTCTCCTTTTGTCAGTTGTTTAATTAATTTCCCATCCGTATTGTAATGGTAAATATGCATGAAGCCGTCGCGTTGGCTAAGGTAAAGGAATTCGTTATCTTTTTCGGGTATAAAGTATAAACCGAATAAGGGTTCTACATATTTGCCGCTTCTCTCTTCAAATAATGTTTTTATTAATCCGCCTGTTTCCGCATTGTAGCAATTTAACTGCATATAGTTTTGCTTACGGTTTAATTTGGCGATATAAATATATTTTTCATCAGGACTCCACGTAATATTGGTCAGGTAACTTTCTTTTTCGGTCAATGAAGTATCTGTTGCTGTTTTAAGGTAAATGGTTCTTCCAGTTGTCGGATTGTAGACGCCAACCGTAACCTGATGACTTGCCATTCCTGCCATAGGGTATTTTATCGGGGTTTCTTCGGCAATACGCGTATTGACGTTTACCAAGGGATAGTCTGTGACCATGGTTTGATCCATTCTGTAAAAAGCCAATAGATTCCCTTTTGGCGACCAGAAAGTTCCTTTCGTGATGCCAAATTCATCCCGGTGCGCGGAACGGCCATAAACGATATCTTTATTATTTTCGTTGGATACCGCTTTTTCTTGTCCGCCGGCTAAAATATATAAATTATTGCCTTTTGTATAGGCGGCTTTATAATTGCCGTTTTCTATATCCAAATTCTCTATTCCTTTTTCAAAAGAGCAAAGCGTTTGTAAACTTTTGGATTTTATATTCAAAAGGTATAGCTTTCCGTTGGCTTGAAAAGTAAATGTATTGGGAGAGGTAAACTTAATTGCAGGAATATAGGCGGTTTCTTTTTCTCCCGCCGATTGCATGATTTTTTTTAGTTCGGATAATGTAAGCAAATCTCTTACGGCGTTTTTCGCGTTACCTGTTTTTAATATACTGTCGAACACATAACAGAAATCATTGCTTCCGGGAATGAATTGCAGACTTTGCAAATTTTTGGAATATAGATTTCTATTCATTAAGCTATCGAGTTCAAATCTCTTGTTTTGCGAGAAAATGAAAGAAGTAGAAAATAGAAATGCGAGAACAAGCAAACAATTTTTTTTCATATTTCGACTAAAATTTTAGCGTAAGTCCGACGCCGTTATTATTTAAACCGAACTCCAATTTATAAGATGTTTTATTTGGGGACGACGAGGCATTATAGAGTTCAACGGCCGTACTAACTTTGTTTCCGGCAATATAATTGATAAGATATCCAATCCCCACGACTCCTATTCCGACTCCAAGTAAAACCGGACTGGGATAATCTTCGTCGTCAAAAACGGCGATGCCAAGTTCATATAGAAACAAACCCCCTCCAGACAAACCGACGATGTAACTGACAATTTCTAAATTTTTTCCGACATTATAAGCTCTTAGCGCGTCCGGATTTGTTTGTCGCAATAAGTGCCTGGTTTCGCCCGATGATATTTTAAATTCGCCCTTATAAATTTTACAGCCTTTTGCAGTTAAAACAGGCATCTCATTTTGAGAAAATGCAGGTATTGAAAAAAGTACAAATAGAATTATCAGATAAAGGGTTTTCATAGTTGTACAAAGTGTGTTTTAATATTTTTTCCAGTTCCTAAACCGCAAAGAAAATACGCCCCAGAAGGCTTCTTTGAAGATTTTCATACTCATTTTAGATTCGCCCAATACTCTGTCTGTAAAAACGATAGGCACTTCTTTGATTGTAAATCCCAACCGGTGGATGGTATATTTCATTTCAATCTGGAAAGCATAACCGATAAATCGAATTTTATCGAACTTTACTTTTTGAAGCGCTTTGCGCGTATAGCATACAAAACCGGCGGTTGCATCCCGTACGGTCATTCCCGTAATAAAACGTACATAAACAGAAGCGTAGTACGACATAAGCAGCCGCATAATGGGCCAATTGACGACGCTTATTTTCCCGTCCACATAACGGGAACCGACAGCCATACCGCCTTCGCCTTTGCAACATGCTTCATATAAACGTTCCAAGTCATCGGGGTTATGGGAAAAATCGGCGTCCATTTCAAAAATATAATCATACCCTTTTTCCAAAGCCCATTTGAAACCATGTATGTAAGCCGTTCCCAACCCCAGTTTTCCTTTGCGTTCTTCGATAAATAAACGTTCAGGAAATTCGGTCATCAAACGTTTTACAATATTGGCGGTGCCATCGGGAGAATTATCCTCAACAACCAAAACGTTGAATACTTTTTTTAGTGAAAATACCTTACGGATAATATTTTCAATATTCTCCTTTTCATTAAAGGTAGGAATAATAACTATGCTATCTGACACTTTTAAAGTTTTATAATTATCACGCAAAATTAAATAGTTTCATGCAATTAAAAAAATAATATCCGAATATTTTACGGTATTGCCTGATAATTAGTTTGGAAGAAACTTTTTATAGAAGGAATGAACATGTAAATAAGTTTGTGTTTTAAATAGATATTCGTTTTTATAGGGTCTTAGAAATTAGGGTTTGTATTGATAATAATAAAGAAATGGCTTTTTACCTTGACTTTTTGTTTCTTTTTCGTCGAGTTGCCTATTCTTGCTGAATTACAAAAAATAATAGAACTTGCAGGTCATCGTCATGGTAAAAGAAAGATTACAATGTATGTTTATATTACGATAGAGACATTAAATATTTTCTCCACCTGTTTTTTACACTGATCCCTTTTAAACACCAGATCCTCAAAGCGAAAAAGGAGTAAATAAATTGAAAAACAGAATATTATAAACTTTTATCCATCAAAGAGTATGCTAACAGATTGCTAACTCAACTATGCTTTTTTCTGCATTTTGACTTCCAGAATAGTAATTACTGTTTTTCAATATTTTACATCCTATTATTTGTCTTTTCAATCCCCATTTTGTACTTTTGCAGAAAGAACAAATTACAAAATATCAACAAAAGATAGATTTACTCGTCCAGAGAATAATCAAAAACGAGAAAAGGAAGTTGCTGCGCCTCAACCTGCGCCGGCAAAAAAGACTTCTAAAAAGAACTAAATAAGGTAGGGGTAAATAACTCAAATAAAAGCAAGGTATTCAAACTAAAAAAATGGATTCATTAAAATACAATCTAAGAGGCGTTTCCGCCGCCAAAGAAGATGTTCACAAAGCGATAGAAAATATAGATAAGGGCTTGTATCCTAAAGCTTTTTGTAAAATTATTCCGGATCTGCTGACGAACGACAATGAATACTGTATTGCGATGCATGCAGATGGAGCCGGAACCAAGTCTTCATTGGCTTATTTATACTGGAAAGAAACAGGAGATATTTCTGTCTGGAAAGGCATTGCCATTGACGCTATTGTAATGAATATCGACGATTTGCTTTGCGTAGGAATTACAGATAACATTTTGCTATCTTCCACAATAGGAAGAAATAAAAACCTTATTTCAGGGGAAGTTATTTCTATGCTTATTCAATCGACGGAAGAATTTCTGGAGGAAATGCGTTCGCTGGGAATAGGTATTTATTCTACTGGCGGCGAAACAGCCGATGTGGGAGATCTGGTCAGGACTATTATTGTGGATTCAACAGTAGTAGCCCGTATGAAAAGAGAAGATGTAATTTCCAACCATCGTATTCAGGAAGGAAATGTGATTATTGGTCTCAGTTCTTTTGGACAAGCCAGTTATGAAAATTCGTATAATGGAGGAATGGGAAGCAATGGTTTAACTTCTGCCCGGCATGATGTATTACATAAATTGTATGCAAAAAAGTATCCGGAAAGCTATGATGCCATGATCCCTACCGAAGTAGCTTATTGTGGAAACCTGAAATTAACAGATTCTACAGAAGTCCAAGGAGTAGATGTGGGTAAAATGCTTCTTTCGCCAACCCGCACTTATGCGCCGGTAATCAAAGAAGTTTTAAAAGAGTATCGCGCAGAAATAAATGGAATGGTACATTGCAGCGGAGGCGCGCAAACAAAGGTATTACATTTTATAGAAAATTTGCATGTTGTAAAAGAGAATCTGTTTCCGCTTCCTCCTTTGTTCAGGATGATACAAGAACAATCGCAAACCGACTGGAAAGAAATGTATAAAGTATTTAATATGGGACACCGCATGGAAATCTATACAAATGAAAAGGTTGCCGGTCAGATTATCGAAATAGCAAAATCATTTCATATCGACGCTCAAATTATTGGGTATTGCGAATCTTATAAAGGTAAAAAAGTTACGATTAAATCGCCTTTCGGCGTTTTTGAATACCTCTGAGATTTTCTTCATCCGGATGATAAATAAAAAAGGATGTCTACAAAATCAATAGACATCCTTTTTGTTAAAAATCAAAGGCATTCAATTATTCCCCGCTGCCGACAGCTTCTTGAATAGTACTTATAATTTCGCCCAATTCCTCTCTTGAAACTTCTTTGTACCCCGAAGGAAGTAAAAACTGCGCTTCTTTTACTTTTCCCTTTTCAATGGATTTTACCGTAACTTTGGTCGCAACTTCCCCACTAGTATCTTTAACCGTAACTTCAAGAGGAAAACCTTTAACGTAAGGCATTATTCTGGCATTGTATTCAGGGCCTATTTCATCTGAATACCATACCTCTATTTCATACCGTTCCCCTTCTTCATTTGTTAATTTTACAATGGCTTTTTTTGTATTGAAATCATTTATTTTTTTTGTTTCGGAAGTGTAATCTACCGTGGTATTCTTTAAAACGCTATCAATTATAAATTGATCTTTTATGTACATTTTACCTGTTCCTTCTAATTCAACGCCACCTGCTTGCAACGCTGTAAAAATCTCGGAAAAGTTAATAATTCCATACACAATATCCCTATTCACTATAATTTCTTGATATTGATCTGCTGAAATATATAATTTATCTTCAAAAACTTTGTAAGATGATTCGGATGTTCGCCCATTTCCCTCTGCCTGCATAACAATAGTTCCTTTGAATTTGTTGGCTTTTTGAGCAAAAACATGAAAGGGAAAACAAAATGCGACAGCCAATATGCTACCTAAAATTAATTTTTTCATTTTATCTCTATTTTTTAGTATTTATTGATTATTTCATTGTATGCAAAGGTAGTTATTTTTCCATATGTATCATTGAAAATGGAAATTCAGATCGTTTGTTTTGTATGTTATAGCATTTACAAAAAATTCATAAATAGATGAAAATCAATATATAATATCTTATTCGCTAGAAAGTAGAAAATATTTATTGAATAATTTCTTCTCGTAGCGTATCAATCTTTACCTCCTCAATAAAAGACAGTTGAGATATCTGGGATATGAATTTATTAATCAAAGATTGATTAGGATCATAAGTCAGTATTTCTAACATGATTTCTACTTTTTCCTTGGTTTCGTTATATGTCGATTTAATTGTTCGTAATTGTAAACCCTCCAATTCGCTTAAAAATTCCGTACTGGAATGTTTTACATTATTTTCATTAGATGTTTGTGTAATTATTTTGATCAGGTATCCCAAATTTTTTACTGTTTTTCTACCCGGATACGGACGATTGTTAATGTAATCGACAATGGGTTTGAATAATATATGGGAAAGAACAATAACAGAAGCGCCAATAATTGCCTCTAGCCATAAGCCGAATCCGGCCAGGGAACCAATAGAAGCTGAACACCAAATAGTAGCCGCCGTATTCAATCCATGTATGGTAAAACCATCTCGCATAATAACGCCTGCCCCTAAAAAACCAATGCCGGTTACAATTTGTCCCAACACCCTCAAATTATCTTCATGTCCATTATTAGTTTTGATGGCCACAAGAATATATATGGCCGCTCCTAAGGAAACCAAAGAATTAGTAACTAAGCCGGCGCTACGTTGCTTTATTTGACGTTCAATTCCAATAACGGCTCCTAAGAAAAGGGCTAAAAACAATCGAAATAAAAATACTTTCAATTCCATTTTATCAAAAAAATATAATTGTAACAATTTCAATCACATAAAATAAAAATACAGAAATTTAAATCTGCCAAAATTAGGAAAAAATAAAATACTATTTTAAGTAAGAATTTGAAAAATGAAATAGGGTATTTAGAAATGGATTCTTAAAATCTTTAAGAACGATTGTTCCGCTAAAGTTTTGAACAAACGGATGTGAATAAATTCTTTAAATGGCCGTTATTATTACCATACGGAATATGTACTTTTGTAAAATGCTCTTGTTTTCATCCTTTGATTAAGAAGAAAATAGCAAGAATGCATTAGAAATTTTCCCATGAAGTATTTTGAGATTAGAATGTTCTTTTTCATTGAGATTATTGCGAAATAGCCATTTCCATTCTCTTCTTGAAAAATTAAATGATTTTTTCAGTAACTCTTTAAATTTTAATGGAAAAGATTTTGAGGGATAAAAACAGTGAGTTTGCCGACGGGATTTTCAAAAATAGTAGCGCTATTTGGTGAAAATTCCGGCAAAAAAGAGCGTTTTTAGATTCAAAATACTTCATAGAAAAATTTTAAACGGTTACTTAATAACTAAATGTATTAACTAAAAGGAAAAGAGGCGGTTATAATTGCCTGTAGAATTAAAAATAAGAATGTTATGATGCATAAAAATAAATGGATGCTATTATTTACAAGCCTTTTTATATGCTTGTTTTTTAAAAGTCCCGCCCAGGAAACGTACACATATACCAATCCTGGTTTCAAATATCAAAAAGCTTTGGAGTTATTTAATGCGGAAAAATATGGTTCGGCCATAAAGCTCTTTGATGAGTTGAAGGGCGAGATAACGGACAAAAACTCTTATATGTATATCGACGCTCAGTACTATAGCGCAATATCTTCCTCCTTCTTATATAATCGGGACGCTGAATATAAAATACGAAAATTTATCGACCTGTATCCGGAAGATTCAAGGAATAATCTAGCTTTTTTCTATTTGGGCAATTCTTTATATTCACAAAAAAAATATCGCGAGTCGTTGTCTGCTTTTCAAAAAATAAATGAGGTAAACCTTCCCGATAATTTAATGGATGAATATCGCTTCAAGACCGGATATTGCTATTTTTTGGATAGTAATTACACAAAAGCCAAGGATTTATTTATTCAAGTAAAAGAAACGCCGTCTGCCTATGCTTCTCCTGCCACTTATTATTATGCGCATATTTTGTATTTGCAAAAGGATTATACATTGGCTTTAATTGATTTTGAGAAATTGAAGGATGATAAAAATTTCGGGGAAATAGTTCCTTTTTATATTACTCACATTTACTTTTTATTAGGAAAATATGACGATCTATTGAAATATGCTCCCGGAACTTTACAAAAAGCTTCTCCCAAAAGAGAGTCAGAAATATCCCGAATGATAGGCGAGGCCTATTATTACAAATCAGATTATCAGAATGCCTTGAAATATTTGGCTCCTTCCATCGAAAAAAATCCCATGCCATCCGATCAGGATCTATATAGTTTGGGGTATTGTTATTATCAGTTAAAGGAATATTCGGCAGCTAAATCTTATTTCGTAAGACTGAATTCCTCCTATGATTCGTTGGCTCAAAATGCAATGTATCATTTGGCCGATTGTTATTTAAAAGAAAAAGACAAACAAGCGGCGCGGACGGCTTTTCTAAAGGCGTATACTTTGGATTTTGATTCTAAGATTACCGAAGACGCTTTATTTAATTATGCAAAATTATCGTTTGAAATCCCTAATAATCCTTTCAATGAAGCGCTTAAGGCATTCCAAGAATATCAAACGAAATATCCGAATTCCACTCATAAAAATGAAATTCATGAAATAATGGCCAATCTTTATTTTTCGATAAGGAATTATAAAGATGCATTGGAAATGGTAGAGAAGATTTCCCCTAAGAGTAAAGCAGTTAACGAGGCATACCAACGAATTGCTCTGAATAGGGGAATAGAGGTTTTTAATGAAGATAAATTGGAAGAATCCATTAATTTATTTGATAAAGTTATTATAAATGATTTTAACGATAATCTGACAGCTTCCGCTTATTATCTGAGAGCAGAAGCCTACTATCGTTTACAAAATTATTACGAGTCTGAAAGTAACCTTAAACAATTTTTTATATCTGTAGGGGGGACACAATCTCCGTATTTCTCAAACGCCTGTTACACAATGGGCTATTCTTATCTTAAATTGCGTAATTATGAAAAATCGATAGATTATTTTAAACGCTTTATTAATGCGGAAAAAGAGAAAAAGTCAAAAATAGTTGCCGATGCATATAATCGCGTTGGAGACGGATACTTCATTACCAAAAAATTCAATTTTGCAATTGAAGAATACAATAAAAATATCGAACTCAATTTGTTCGACGTAGATTACGCTCTTTATCAAAAAGCTTTATCAGTTGGCGCTTTAGGAAAATATGAAAACAAGATAACTCTTTTGAATACGCTCATCAACCGTTTTCCTGCTTCTGCATATAATCCTTCTGCATATTATGAAATGGCTAATACATACTTAATATTGGAAAATAACGAGCAAGCGTTATCTAATTACAACCTGTTGGTAAAAAAGTATCCTAATAGTATTTATGTAAAAGAAGTTTCTTTAAAAATGGGTATGATACAATACACGCAGGGTCATGACGAAGATGCCTTGAAATCGTTGGATAAAGTCGCGAAAACTTATCCAAACACTACCGAAGCGTACGATGCATTGGGAACCATAAAAAATATTTACGTTGCTCAAAATCGCTTGGACGAGTATTTTAATTATGTAAAAAACATTCCTCAAGCTCAGGTTTCAACGGCAGGAAAAGATTCCCTTATATATAATGTTGCCGAAGGCAGATATTTAGAGGGCGACTGCGATGGCGCTATAAAAGGCTTTGAAGATTACCTGGATAAATATCCCGATGGCCTTTTTGCTTTAAATGCAAATTATTATAAGGCAGATTGTCATTTCAGGCAAGGAAAATTCGAATTGGCTCTGCCGAATTACGAATCTGTGATCGAACAACCTAAATCAAAATACACTGAAAAGTCGCTGCTTAACGCCGCATCCATTTCTTTTGACTTTAAGGAATTTAAAAAAGCGCACGACTATTATGTATTGTTAGAGCAGTATGCCGACGCCAAAACAAATAAATATATTGCCAAACAGGGAATAATGAGAAGCTTGTATGCTATGCAGGACTATAACGCTACTGTACAAGCCGCAGAGCATTTTCTTCAATCGGAAAAAATTTCGGACGAAGCCATTGACGAGGCCAATCATATTATGGCTCGTTCTTATTATATAGTTGGAGACACAATTAATGCCCGGATAAAATTCAGGTCGTTAATTAAATCGAAAAATGGGGAATTTGCCGGCGAAGCCAATTATCATTTGGCAGAAATGCTTTATCGCGAAAAACGTTTAAATGATGCTGAAAAAGGAATTATTGCCATTACAGCAAATCCGACCAGCGAATATTGGCTGGCCAAATCATTTGTTTTGTGGGCTCAAATATATGAAGACAGAGGAAATTTATTTCAAGCCAAACAAACCCTTCAAAGTATAATTGATAATTACGACGGGAAAGAACTGGTTAATGAAGCGCAGGAAAGGTTAAATGCAATACATGCTTTAGAAGAAAAACAAAAGGAGGAAAAGGAAAAGCAGGCCGATAAAAAGCGAGAAGACGTAGAAATCATTGATATTAAAATGGATTAAAGTCTTGACTGCTTGTTCAAACAAAAAATATAAACTTTTAATTTGTATTATAAAAGATATTCAAAATGAAGATTTTACATAAATTTATATTAATAAGTATTTGTTCAACTATATTAGTCTCTAATTCTGTATTCAGCCAGAATAAAAAAGACACAATGCGATATAATGAAAGCGTGATTGTTTTGGGCGATTATGAACCTATACTATCCGATGCGTTTAAAATCAATAGAAATCCAACGCTTTTCGATACAGTTCCCCGTTTACTGAAATTTGATTACAACATTTTATCCAAACGTTACCCGACGAGTTTTATTCCGGACGCCATAAAACCAGCTAAAATAATGGGAGAACCGATATCCCGTTTATACAAAAATTATGCAAAAATAGGTTTAGGAACTTATCTGACTCCACTTGCCGAATTTTATTACAACAGCGTTCGTTCGCGAAATACGCTTTATGGTATGTATTTCAACCACTTTTCTTCTTGGCAATCACTACAGGATTATGCAAACAGTTCTTTTTCAAATACAGATTTGAATATATTTGGAAAATATTTCTGGCAAGAATCTGCTCTTTCAGGAGAGGTTTTCTATGCCAATAATTATTATCATTATTATGGTTTCAAAGAAGAAAACATTTCTCCTGTATTGGGAAAAGAGGATATTAATTCCGACACGTATTCTCAGTTCTATAATCGTTTTGGTATAAAGGCCTTATACCAAAGTTTATACGCTAATGATAATAAATTGCATCATTCTATTGGCATTAATCTATCAGATGTAATAGGCAGATATAAAAGCAATGAGCTTAATTTTCAATTGAATTTTGACGCCAATAAGAAATTCGAACTATTTAATAAGCAAAAACAAACATTGGGGCTAAATGTGATTTGGGATTTGGACAGAACGAAAATAAATCCGTCGGAACACCCTGCTACGACGGATTTATATAGTAGTTATTTGAATGGAAACGACACCATAAAAACGTTATCTGCCTTAACTTTTTATCCCTATTTCCGATTTATGCTATACGATTTCAATTTTGATGTTGGATTCAATGCATCTTTTGCGTTCACAGATGAAACGAATATCTATCTATATCCCTATGCAAAAGCCAGTTTAAATCTTATGGATAAGCAACTTACCTTGTACGGAGGCATTTCGGGTAAATTAAGAAAAAACACGCTTGAAACTCTACGTATGCAAAATTCATATATTCTTGATAATGTTGAAATAGGATATACCAATAATAAGTTAAATATTTTTGCCGGTATTAAATCTAGTCCGGTTAAGCAATTGGATGTCCAATTAGAAGTTATGTACTCTCGTTTGAATAATGCTCCGATGTTTATTTTAGATACTTTTTTCGTTCTCCAAAATGTATATAAAGCCATTTACGATGATGTAAATCTTTTGAAAATCGGCGCTCAATTATCTTATTCTCTTCATGAAAAGTTGAATCTTGGTTTGGGAGGAAATTTCTATTCTGCCAATCCGGAACATCAAACAGAATATTGGTACAATCCCTCCTTTGACCTTAATATGGGCATAAAATATCTGATAGCCGACAAAATCACAGTTGATTTAACAACAAAATTTGTCAGTAAAATCCCTGGATTTCAGTATCTCGATGGTATTTTTACAAAAGAAACCTTGAAAGGACGTATTGATTTGAATCTGGCAGTTAATTATCACTACAGTAAGTCGCTTACCTTCTTTTGGTTATTGAATAATATCGCCAATCAAAGATACTATGAATGGACTAATTACCCTACTCAAAAGTTTAATACAATGTTAGGATTAACTTACTCATTTAGATAAATAGGGTAGGGGAACTATATTAAAATAAAGGTCGGTTGCTATGGTAGCCGGTCTTTGATGTTAAAAATCGGAAGAGAAAACGATTTTGTTAACGATACTGTATTTCAGGATGTAATTATAAAATCAGACACAATTATAATCAGGGATACGGTTCCGATTTTGCGCCAGGCGTCTGATCAGGGCTCCAGAGAAAAATCCCTTAGCATTTGGAAAATAATCATTATCGGTTGCGCGTTCTTCCTTTTAGTATGGGCTTTTAGAAAGTAGAAAAATTACGTAACTTTGCAGAAACTAACCAAAAAGGATATTGCCATGACAACCGTAACGTTTGAATTTGAAAAGAAAACCAAAGCTATAGAGACTTTGCTTTTCCTTATGAAACAATTGGGTATTAAAGCGACAATTTCGGAAGGAAAAAAGAAGATGAATTCTATCGACAGGTCTATTAAAGAGTTTAGGGAAGGGAAAACTGTTAAGTGTAAGACTGTAGATGAATTAATGAAAAGTCTAAACTCGTAACTATGTTTACATTCGAATATACAGGCTCTTTTAAAAAGAATTACAAAGTTATAGTGAAGCGCAGGTATGATATTGGCTTGCTTAATGATGTTTTACGATTGCTTGCCCAAAACGGAACATTGCCCGCTAAAAACAAACCGCATATCTTGAGCGGAACGTATGCAGGTTTTTGGGAATGCCACGTTAAGCCCGACTGGCTTCTTATATACACTATTGACGAAAAGAATAAAATTATAAAATTATACGGTACCGGAACCCATGCCGATTTATTTAAATAAACATAACTTTGCAGAAACTAACCAAAAAGGATATTGCCATGACAACCGTAACCATCACATTTGAAGAACACACAAAGCTAATAGACGCTTTAATCGAGTTGCTGAAAGTTATTCCAGGCATAAAAGTAACAATAACAGAAGATTAAAACCTAAAGCTATGATTACAATTAGCATAGACGAAAAAGCGCGTGGCGCAAAGCAGTTGATAGAACATTTGCGCACACTTAAATACGTAAAAATAAAGGAAAAAGCCGAAGCTGACGAAGACAAAGAGTATGCCGAATTAATGGCGGGATCGGTGGATGTAGATGTGTTTTTTGATGAATTAGATGCAAAAATAAAAGACCATTATGCCAAAAACAAAAATAGCAAAACAAGTACGGCAAAAGATAAACGCCGTAAATGAATTTATTCTTGAAAATTACAAAAGCGAAACTACCGCTTTGCGTAAATCTAAAGAATTGAGAAGCTTCGCTAAGCAAGTCGGCAAAACGCACCTGAATGCCCGTTGCCGTTATAATGATTATCATTGGCATGATTACGGTTATTTGTGTGCGTCGCTTAATGGATGGGTTTTTGCTTATAAGGTAGTAAAAAATACAGTTTTTGTAATGGGATTGGAACACTCCAAAAACCTAAAGGAAGTAATAGGTTAACGATGCTTACCAATAAAACCCATGCCGATTTATTCAGATAAGAAAGAAGTAATCTTTTTGGCAAGCGTGGCGATGGTCTCAGTTTTCATCCTTTCGCGTGTTGCTTCCCCTGCTTTTGCCAAAAGCATAGCCGATTATGCTGCCAAGCAAAGTAGCGGTAACCGTCTCGCTGATAATGCCGCTAAAAGCCAAAGCCAATATGGCAGTAAGGCAGAGCGTAACCACTATAATAAATTGCCAGTACTGACGGTACCAAAACCGCGCAGCTTTCTCCAACGCCTCCGTTTGGCTTGCAAGGTATTTATCCAGGAGCTCCGCGCATCCTGAAAGTATGGTTTGTTTTATTATTGTAGATTTAAAATTCAACGCCTTTTGGAAATCCTTTTTCTTTGTTGTCTGATTCTTCCTTTTTAATTATTGCTAATATCTCCATGTCTCTTAATATCTCGGTTTCATCTTGGCTTTGAAGTGTATATTTGAAAGCTTTCTTTACATTATTTATAAAATCAGACGGCTGTTCTTTTTCGATTTCTGTTTGAATCTCATTGATTCTCTGTGTAACGGCGTTCTTCAGTTCACTATATTTTGAAATATTTGCGTATTTGGAAAATTCTTTAAGCAATTTAAAAGAATCTGTAGCGGGCGATATCAATTTGATATCATCATTGAAGGTGTTGAAATAAAACAGGCTAAATGCTATTTCTAAACATCTTTTAATCAATTCTTCGTTTTTATTATCTGTGAAAGCAAAAAAGACATAGCAGTATTTTGAAATTTCTTTTCCATAATCAAAGTAGGAGTAAGATGTAAAAGAATCGAATGTATTTTGTAAAAAAGCTAATGCTTGATTTGATGTTTTGGCATTAATCCCAACATATATAGAGATTTTATTTAATACTTCCTTTTTATCTTTCCATTCGTTTTATTGTAATATTCAAATTCTATTTCTTTGATTTTTATACTTGTGTAATCTGATATATCCCTATGCGAAAATGATTTTAGTTCTGCAATATCCTTGTTTATCTCTTTTATTTCAGTACTTATGTCTTCTTTTATTTTATGTACTTGTGAAAAATTATTTACAACAACTAACGTTGCTAACGCTCCTAGAAAAGCAAAAGCAATACTGCTACTAAGTCTTTATTGCGAAGCTTGAAGGTATGGATTAGGTACGCTCCGGTAAAGGCTAAAATATCTAATTGTATGACTAAGCTGCAAGAGGCGAGAATGTGTCTTGGAGTGGAATTGTACAAAGATTTAAATATTTAAAAATCAAATAGTTATCTTTTTGGTTATAATTTATATTATGTTAAATATCAAAATTACAAAATAAAGGATACCTCAATAAAAGTATCCTCTATTTTATGTCTTATTCGTTGGCTTTGGGTTTAGGAACTGCTAACGCATCTATTTTTGCTTTAATTTCTGCTGCTTTACTGGAATTATCTACTCGGACATAACAACTTTGCAAAGCCCTTAATGCAGCAAGATCTCTTGGATTAATCTCAACGGCTTTCTCTAAATATGGAATCGCGTCTGCAAAAAATTTCTTTGAATCATCCATTAACTTATTAAATAATGCATTGTCGTTAGTTTTATTTGCTTCCTCAGTTTTATCAACCCCCTGATTAAAATACAATGCGCCTAAAAAGAAATTTGCGCTATGCAAATTGGGATCTACTTTTAATGCATCTTGATATTTTGCTTTTGCTTTTTCAGTATCGCCTAATTGTTCGTAAATCCCCCCCATTTTAGTAAAAAAATCAGCTTTGGAAAATTTGGGATCTTTTATCGTATCTGCTATGCTTAAGGCTGATTTTAAAATTTCATCTGTTTTGCTAGCATTTTTTGTCCATGCATAAGTACTAGCCAATGCAATATATGCATCCAAACTACGAGGCATGTTCTTAGTCCATTTATTGGCTATATCAAAGGACTTCGTAGTATCGTTTTTTATTCTATATATCTGATATGTAAAAGAATAAGGTCTATTGCCATCAAATTTCGAATTTACTAGAGTTTGATAATATTTGATAGCAGTAGCCGTATCCCTTAGCATTTCAGCAGATAAACCTGCAATATTTCTTGCTTGAATCGAGCTTTCCCTGTCTTGATTGATTTTAATTACACTCTCAAAAGAAGATAATGCATTTATATAATCGGCATTTTCGAAATATGTAACGCCACTATTATACATGATTATACTGGCATTTTTCAAGATAATGGTATTCTCTTTTGAAAATTCATTATTTTTATCTAGCTCCATGCATTTTAATGCAGATTCAACCGCTACTTGTAAAGCGTTGTCGGATAGTTTTTTATATTTTTCTTTATCGGTAGTTGCTATTTCATAATAAATAGCGGCTTTATAATGCCATGTTTTGGCGTCATTTTTTGTGTTCTCATTTTCACTAGCATCGTCAATGTTGGTTTTAGCTCTATCCAAACGCTTATTTCTTAAATCGGACGCTGCGCTTTCAACTTTGAGAGATTGAGAGTTGGCAGTTAAAGCCATTACTGCCAATGAGATAAATAAAATTACTTTTTTCATTTTGCAAAAAGATTTAAGTTCATAATTTATTATATTATATTATATCCAAAAAATATCTTCGTCTTTTAAAAAATTATTGTTCATTATCAACTAAGCCAATGTCTTCAGTATTACCATCATTTAATTCGCTTTCGGTATTTTCTATTTCTGCATCTTCTTCTTCTTCTTCGACATCAATTTTGGCAATAGAAGCAATTTCATCATTTTTTCTTAAGTCGATCAATCGAACGCCTTGCGTGGCGCGTCCGGATACTCTCAGATTTGCAACTCCCAAACGAATCGTGATGCCGGATTTATTAATAATCATTAAGTCATTCTGATCCGTTACATTCTCTATAGCAATCAATTGACCTGTTTTATCTGTTATACTGATTGTTTTAACGCCTTTCCCTCCCCTATTTGTTTCTCTATAGTCTTCTAACTTAGATCTTTTTCCATAGCCTTTTTCAGAAACGACTAGAATATCGTATTGATCATTATCTACGCAAATCATTCCAATTACTTCGTCTGTTTCCGAATTTAGTCTAATTCCTCGAACGCCTGATGCATTGCGTCCCATAGGGCGAACTGTTTTTTCATTGAAGCGAATTGCTTTTCCGGAACGCAACGCCATCATCATTTCGCAACTTCCATTTGTCATTTTTGCTTCCAGTAATTCATCTCCATCCCGGACAGTAATAGCGCCTATGCCATTTTGACGTGGTCGCGAATAGGCTTCCAGAGACGTCTTTTTAATGATGCCTTTTTTAGTGCAAAGAGTAATGAAATTATTGTTGATATACTCTTCGTCTTTCAAACTCTTTACATTAATATATGCCTTTACCTTATCATCCTGTTCAATATTGATAAGATTCTGTATGGCTCTTCCTTTTGATATTTTTGTTCCCTCCGGAATTTCAAACACGCGCAACCAATAACATTTGCCTTTTTCTGTAAAAAATAGCATATAATTATGCATCGAAGCGATAAATAAGTGTTCTACAAAATCTTCTTCTCGGGTAGAACTTCCGCGAGAACCGACTCCTCCCCTATTTTGTCTCTTATATTCGCTTAATTGGGTGCGCTTTACATAACCTAAATGCGAAATAGTTATAACAACATCTTCATCTGCAATAGTATCTTCGATACGAAAATCTGAAGCTGAATATTCAATTCGGCTTTTTCGTTCGTCGGCATATTTTTCACGAATTTGAATGAGTTCATTTTTAATTACACTCATAAGAATTTCATGGCTTTCCAGTATTTCTTTGCAGCGTTGAATAAAAGTCATTAATTCATCATATTCATTTTTTAGCTTAACGCGTTCCAAACCTGCCAATTGACGTAATCTCATATCGACAATAGCTCTCGATTGAGGTTCTGTAAAGCCGAAACGTTCCATCAAGCTGCTACGCGCATCATCCACAGATTCCGAGGCGCGTATAATGGCAATGATTTCATCAATAAAATCCAATGCTTTTAACAAGCCTTCAAGAATATGCGCCCTTTTTTCAGCTTCCGTTAATTCAAAACGGGTTCTACGTGTAACGACCTCTATCCTATGTTCGACAAAGTGGGAAATAATGTCTTTCAGATTTAATAACATCGGACGTCCTTTCACCAACGCAATATTATTGACGCTGAATGATGTCTGCAGATCGGAATATTGGAATAGTTTATTAAGGATGACATTTGAAACAACGTCGCGACGTATTTCATACACCACCCGGATACCGCTTTGGTCGGATTCGTCGCGAATATTGGTAATTCCATCTATTCTCTTTTCTTGTACCAACGCCGCTTGTTTCTTTATCATATCCGATTTACAGACTTGGTAAGGGATACTGGTTACGACGATAATTTCCTTACCGTTATTATCGGTTTCAATTTTAGCGTCGGAACGCATCACAATGCGTCCTCTCCCCGTTTCAAAAGCTTCCCGCACGCCTTCGTATCCATATATAATAGCTCCGGTTGGAAAATCAGGAGCTTTAACGTATTGCATTAACTCCGCTATGGTTATATCCTCATTTTCAATAAATGCAATGGTTCCGTCAATTATCTCTTTCAAATTATGCGGAGGCATATTAGTCGCCATTCCCACTGCAATACCCGACGAGCCGTTTATCAACAAATTAGGAATACGAGTAGGTAGTACGGTAGGTTCTTGTAATGAATCGTCGAAATTCAATTGAAAGTCAACAGTATCTTTGTCAATATCCGCCAATAATTCGTCCGATATCCTATCTAAACGGGCTTCCGTATAACGCATAGCGGCAGGAGGATCTCCGTCGACGGAACCGAAATTTCCCTGCCCGTCGATAAGCATATAACGCATACTCCAAGGTTGAGCCATCCGAACCATAGCGTCATAAACGGAACTATCTCCATGGGGGTGATATTTACCTAGCACCTCTCCGACAATTCTTGCTGATTTCTTATGGGGTTTATTATACTGCATTCCCATTTCATTCATTGCAAATAAAATACGGCGATGGACTGGCTTTAACCCATCGCGGACATCGGGTAATGCGCGTGAAACAATGACAGACATCGCATAATCTATGTATGCCGTCTTCATCTGGTTCTCAATATCAACTCTTACAATTTTCTCTCCTTCTATCTCCATCTTGGCTTATGCAATTCAAATATTTATATTAACGTTAAATTTCTTTGTCAAGGCGCTTTTCCCTGCCTAATAATAATATCAAGATTAAAATCCTATTTATAAAATTCTCACTTTAATCTTAAGAGTTATTTTCGTTCTTTTTTGCCGGAATTTTGCCAAATAACTTTGCTATTGTTTGAAAATCCAGCTTGCAAACACATTGTTCTTACCTTCCAAAATCTGTTTTCATAAAAATGAAAACAACTTCCCAAAATAATTTATCACCCTTTTTATCGTTTCTAAATTGAAAAACAATAACTTTGAAAAATCCTAACTTCATTTCTCCATTAGTATTATCAATAAAAGAGGACTTACAAAGTTACGAAAAATAAAGACATCTGAAAAGCTTTGGAAAAAACGCTCTTTATTAACAAACATCTGTTGATAATAAGATATATTTCATAATATGACAATATGTCATATTATGTATCTTTGAAATAATGTTGGCACAGTATTTGAGGAATCTGTTTTCGTTGAATTTCTTTTACTTAAAGCATATTCATACGCTTAAAATAAGACCGCGTAGGCCAAGAGAAATACAACTGAAACAAGAATTAAAATAATAAAATAAAAAATAAATATGGAAGCTAATTTCACAAACAATGCAAAAGCTGCCATTGCAAGCAGTAAAGATGAAGCTTTACGTTTGAAAAGTAGTTTCGTCGGAATTGAACATATATTTTTGAGTATTTTAAGAGAAGATACTTCTTTAGCCGTGAAAATTCTAAACCAATTAAACATTAATGCGCTCGAATTGAGGCAAGTTATTGACAAAACGGTTATGCAGGTAGAAAATGTTTCTCCTCAAATTTTATCAGAAACGGAACTTCCCGTGTTACGGCAAACAGAAAAAATTTTACGTTTATCATTCTTGGAATCAACCAAACATAAAAGTAAATTAATAGGCACTGAACATATTTTGTTGGCAACGCTGAAAGATGACGATAATGTCGTAAAAAAAATACTGGATCACTATGGAGTCACCTATGAAAAAGTTGAACAGCGCCTGATCAATAAATCTTCAACTATTTCGAATGTAGACGATTTTTCTGCGCCTTATGCAGAAAATAAAGATTCGGACTTTAGCAATTATGAAGAAGATGACGGAATGAAAGATGATGATTCTTTTTCTATGGGTTCCGACCCCTCTTTGTCTGGAAACTCGTCTAAAAAAACGCCGGCCCTGGATAACTTTGGAAAAGATTTGACAAGAGCCGCCGCTGAAAATCGCTTGGATCCTATTGTAGGAAGAGAACGGGAATTGGAGAGGATTGCTCAGATTTTAAGCCGGAGAAAAAAGAATAATCCGGTTTTAATCGGAGAACCCGGCGTAGGAAAATCTGCCATTGCAGAAGGTCTGGCTATTCGCATTGCCGAACATAAAGTTCCCAGGACATTATTTAACAAACGCGTGGTTACGCTTGATTTGGCCTCCCTTGTAGCCGGAACAAAATACAGAGGGCAATTTGAAGAACGTATGAAAGCGATTCTGAATGAATTGGAACGGAATCCGGATATTATCCTTTTTATTGACGAGATACATACCATCGTTGGCGCCGGAAACGCTTCTGGCGCTCTGGATGCTTCCAATATGTTCAAGCCTGCTTTGGCAAGAGGCGATATACAATGCATAGGCGCTACGACATTGGACGAATACAGGCAATACATAGAAAAAGACGGAGCATTGGAACGCCGTTTTCAGAAAGTATTTGTCGAAGCGACAACTCCCGATGAAACTTTGGAAATATTGAATAATATTAAGGATAAATATGAAGCGCATCATTTAGTAAGTTACACAGATGAAGCCTTAAATGCCTGCGTACAACTCACCAATCGTTATGTTTCCGACAGATTACTACCGGATAAAGCCATTGATGCCATGGATGAGGCTGGTTCCAGGGTACACATTACCAATATAGATGTTCCGGAAGAGATGCTAAATCTTGAAAAGGAAGTAGAAACGATAACCGAATTGAAGAAAAAGGCAGTTACAGATAAGAAATATAATGAAGCGGCCGAATATAGAGATAAAGAAAGGAATCTTCAAAAAAGATTGGACAGCATTAAGTCCGAGTGGATTAATGAATCCAGTAATCATAGAGTTGAAGTAACCGAACATGATGTGGCTGAAGTGGTTGCCATGATGACCGGCGTACCCGTTCAACGAATTGCACAGAGCGAAAACGATCGGTTAGCCAATATGGAAAAAGAATTAGCCGATTCTGTAATCGGTCAGAACGAGGCCATTAGGAAAGTGGTTCGCGCTATTCGAAGAAACCGCGTGGGATTAAAAGATCCGAATAAACCCATCGGGTCATTGATATTTTTGGGGCCGACAGGCGTTGGAAAGACTTATCTGGCAAAGGTTTTGGCAAAATATTTATTTGATTCCGAAAGCGCTATGATCCGGATAGACATGAGCGAATATATGGAAAAATTTGCCGTTTCGCGTTTGATCGGCGCGCCTCCGGGTTATGTTGGCTACGAAGAAGGCGGACAATTAACAGAAAAAGTACGCCGGAAGCCTTATTCTATTATATTGCTCGACGAAATAGAGAAAGCCCATCCTGACGTATTCAACATACTTCTACAAGTACTTGACGATGGACAACTTACCGATGGAATGGGACGTAAAGTCGATTTCAAAAACACGCTTATCATTATGACTTCCAATATCGGATCGCGTCAATTAAAGGACTTTGGCGTTGGCGTTGGATTTTCTACTTCGGTTAGAGAAAAATCCAAAGCAACATTGGAAAAAAGTGTTATTGAAAATGCCTTGAAAAAAGCTTTTGCTCCCGAATTTTTGAATCGTATAGACGACGTTATAATCTTCAATAGCTTAGAACGCGAAGATATTTATAAGATTATCGATATTGAATTGAAAGACTTGCTAGATAGAGTTGTAAAAATGGGTTATTTGCTTGAAATCAGCGATAAAGCAAAAGATTTTCTTATTGAGAAAGGTTGGGATCCCGATTTTGGCGCGCGTCCTCTAAAACGAGCTATTCAAAAATATATAGAAGACGAATTAGCAGAGGAAATTATTAAAACAGAGCTTAAAAAAGGCGACGAAATCCAGATTACCACGCATGAGGTTAACGGAGAAGAAACCATTAAGGTAGTACGCGAAACGCCGAAAAAAGTGAAAGCAGTTGTTAGCAAATAAATACAAACATATAATCTCTAAAATAGAAAATAATAAAGGGACGTTTCTGAATAGCGTCCCTTATTATTTTAAGTTAAAGGCTTTTTCAATCTCTTCTAAAACCGGATAATTTCTTTTGGTTTCAAAATTCGAAAACAAAAATAATAATAATTTATAAAAATGAGAAATAATAGATAGAGTTATTATATATTTATAATAGCGAAAATACTTTTCATGAAATTTCAGACAGTTACAAAGTATCTATATCAATTTTTATTTTCTTTTGCACAACTACCTCCTCCTATTTCATCATCTGTATAACTTTAACATTGACGCCTTACAGTGGCGTCTATTGGCCAGTTTCCTGAATTGTGTAGTAGGTAATCTTGGAGAAAAAATACCAGAATTTCATTTATTTTCAACAAATCCTGATATTATCTGTTTCCTTATAATAACAAGAAAACCTTGATAACTATTCATTTTAACGATAATAATTAGAATATGAGAACATTCAAAAGCGACATATCTGATAAAACCTTTCCTGAAAATCAGAAAATAGCTATCGAATCTATTCGTCAGGGAATTTTAGATTTGATAAAAAGCGAACATACCGAAAAAGAAGTGATCAAATACATTTCAAGAAAAGAGCTTGACGAGTATCGCCAAAAATATATCGAATCTTCTTTTAAAAATGAATTTGCACATTTATCTTCGCTTGAAAAAGATGTTTTGAATAAACTCAAAAATGAAGAATTAGTCTCCGAGGATAGCGATAAGCAATGGGAAAAAACAAGTACAATGGGGCAAAAAATTGCCGACAAAGTGGCCGATTTTGGCGGAAGTTGGACTTTTATTATTATTTTTTGCAGTTTCATTTTATTGTGGATCATTATTAATATTACGGCTTTATTTGCTGAAAATTTCGACCCCTATCCTTTCATTTTACTAAATCTGTTTTTATCATGTCTGGCCGCTTTACAAGCCCCCGTCATTATGATGAGTCAAAACAGAGTGGAAGAAAAAGATCGTCAACGCGCCAAAGACGATTACAAAATTAATCTTAAGTCGGAGATTGAAATCCAAATGTTGCACGAAAAAATAGATCACCTTATTATCAATCAACAAGGGCGATTATTCGAAATTCAAGACATACAAGTAGAAATGTTGAGAGAAATCGTTACAGAAATTTCGGAATTACACAAAAAAACAAGGGTAAGAAAAAAACAATCTGATGAAAGAGATTGAAGAATCGAAAAATAGAATCCTACAATCGTTCAAATTTCAGAATTGAAAAGTGTTTTAGATTGCTTCGTCTTTATATCCATAAACAATAAACATTGCCATACTATTTCCTGAAAGGAGGCTTCGAACAAAATTTTGTTTTTAATACTTTCGATTTTCATTAATTCATTCACTCGAATTAATAACAAATTTTGTATTTTTGAAAACTTTATCTGAACCTGATAAGCCAACTTATGGATGAAATTACGCTATTAAAAGAACGTTTAGAATCTGTTCTTAAAAAACAACAATTGCTTTCATCTGAAATCCAAGAGCTACGCAATCATTTGCAAAAAATAGAAAATTCATGCGAAAATGAAGAAAGCAATAACAATCCACAAGTGGCAACAACCCCGGTTGAACCTGATAAACCCGTTGCAATTCAGGCTAATCCAACTCCCAAACATATAATACCTTCTACCTTATCAAAATCAACGAAAACGGTAAAAGGGAAATCGAATCTTGAAAAATTTATCGGCGAAAACCTAATTAATAAAATAGGTATTGTAATTACTGTTATCGGCGTGGCTATCGGCGTAAAATATTCGATTGACAAGCAGCTCATCAGTCCATTGATACGTATCATGTTGGGTTATTTATTGGGATTGGGATTACTGGGAATGGGCATAAAACTGAAAAAAAAGTATCAAAGTTACAGCGCAGTATTGGTTAGCGGATCAATGGCCATTATGTATTTTATTACTTATGCAGCTTATGAATTTTATGATTTAATACCCCAAGCGCTAACATTTGTATTAATGTCCGTTTTTACCATATTTACAGTGGCGGCGGCAATTCGTTATAACAGGCAAGTTATTGCCCACATCGGATTGGTAGGCGCCTATGCCATTCCTTTCCTATTAAACAATAACTCGGGGCGCATAAATGTATTATTCATTTATATGACGATTATCAATGCCGGCATTTTGTTCGTATCCTGTAAAAAATACTGGAAATCGTTGTATTATTCCTCTTTCTGTTTTACTTGGCTTATCTATCTGGGGTGGTATTTCTTAAAATATAAAGAACAGCATTTTGCTTTAGCGTTAATCTTTTTGAGCATATTTTTTAGCATCTTCTATGCCGTTTTTCTTATTTACAAAATCATCAGAATCAAACAATATAAGCCTTCGGATATAATTCCGGTGATTATAAATTCATTCTTATTTTATGGGATCGGGCATGCTATCTTAAGTCCCGGAACAATAAGCGGAAAATTATTAGGTCTATTCACATTGGCCAATGCAATCATTCATTTTGTGGTCAGTTTGATTGTTTACAAACAAAAAGAAGTTGATAAACAACTCTTTTATCTGTTAATTTCATTGGGTTGCACTTTCATAGCCATAGCCGTTCCCATACAGTTAGACGGTCATTGGGTAACCTTGCTATGGGTAGCCGAAACTTGTATCCTTTTCACTATAGGTACAATTAAAAGGGTTGAAATATTTAAAAATATATCCTACCCTTTGATACTATTGTCATTTGCCTGTTTAGTTCAGGATTGGATTAACGCCTATTCATTTGTAACCAATCCTTTGAGTTTCCCAATATTTAACATCTGCTTTCTTACATCCGCCCTTTTTGTAACGGCATTAGGATGCATTAATTATTTCAACACATCAGCTAAGTATCAACAGGAAAGTTCAAAAACAAAAGCATGGCAACCGATAGTTAATGTTGGCATCCCCGTCATATTATTAATTGCGGCATATTTTCCCGTCTTATTAGAAATCAATAGCTATTATAACAATAAAATCTCCACAAATCCCAATTGGTACGAATTTAAATGCATTTGGATGGTCAACTATTCGCTATTATTTGCCTCTGTTCTTTCTATGATAAATATGATAAAACTGAAAAGCAAGAAATGGGGAATAATAAGCATGTCGCTTTCTGTATTTTTCCTTGGAATATTTCTCTTTATGGGACTTTATTCCTTAAGCGAATTGAGAGAAAGTTATTTGAATGCAACAACCTCGTACAGCCCCATCGGTCATATACTGATACGTTATATATCAATGATATTTGCAGGACTTACAGTCTATCTCGCATACAGGCAAATGCGGTTATTTTTTTACAACTCATTGAAAGCAGGTTTTGACATGATGCTTCATACCCTAATTGTATGGACGTCTAGTAGCGAACTGATTCACTGGCTGGATATGGCGGGTTTTGAAGAAACATACAAGGTTGGCCTCAGTATATTATGGAACGCTTATGCCCTTTTTCTGATAACGCTGGGCATTTGGAAAAGGAAAAAATATTTGCGTATTGCCGGTATGGTATTGTTGGGTATTACTTTACTTAAATTAGTCTTTTACGATTTACAAACGCTCGATACCATTAAAAAAACAATTGTGATGGTTATATTGGGATTGTTAATGTTAATTGTATCATTCCTTTACAACAAATACAAACACCTGATAGGCAATGAAACCGACGATACAAAGAAGTAAAAAAAGAAAAAGCTACTCTTAAGCGTTTTCTTTAAACCGCTTAAGCGTTTCTTCGAAAACCCGCTCGGAATTGTGGACAACGTTTCTTGCCCAATATGTCTTTAACATGATCTTTTCGTCTTCGGTTAATTGCCAATTGATATTCGATTTTCGCATTTTTTCCGTCAAATAAAAAAGACATATTGCCGCTGAGACAGAAATATTAAAGCTTTCGGTGAATCCATACATGGGAATTTTTACATACGCATCGGCATATTCAATGGCATAATCCGATAACCCATCTTTTTCCGTACCGAATACCAAAGCTGTTTTTTCCGAAATATCCAAATCCTCTAGCAACACATCGTCTTTATGAGGCAAGGTGGCTACAATCCGGTAACCCTGCTCTTTCAATTTTCTGTAAACAGCCTCTGTATTATTCAAATCCTCATTATATCGATGAAGATTAATCCACTTGGTAGCTCCCAAGGCAACATCAGGATTAACCTGATAGGCAAATTCATTTTCAATGATATGTACATCCTGTACGCCCAAACACTCGCAGGTACGTAAAACAGCGCTTGCATTTTGCGGTTGAAAAATATTTTCCAATACAACCGTTAAATGATAAGTCCTGTTGTGAATCAATTTCTGAAAAAGAGAACATTTGTTATCTGAACAAAAACCTGAAAACATTTCATAAAACGCTTGTTTTTCATCGAACGACAAAGCATTTATTTCCTCAATCCACTTTTCCTGCGCTAATCCCATAGTTTATTTTTTAATTCTTTCTGCAAAAATACAAAACTTGTATCAGCTCCGAACCAAGAGGTTGTTTAAAAATTTTTCCATGAAGTATTTTGAGTCTAAAATGCTCTTTTTTGTCGGAATTTTTACCAAATAGCGCTAACTATTCTTGAAAAATCCCGCTGCAAACTCGCTATTTATATCTCTCAAAATCTTTTCCATAAAAATTTAAACAACCTCAAAGCTTATTGATAATTTATCGTTTATATTTTTATACTTTATATACTTTAATTATTCATCGGTTTCTACAGACTGTTTGTTGTTTCTCCTTGCAACGAGGCTCATTTAATTAGGCATCCTCATAAGCCAAGATGACGCTATTATTGTGTAACCACTACAGAGACCACATTTTTTAGAACTTCCACCACGCCTCCATTGATCTTATAGATGCGCGGCTTATCGGCATTGTCGATAATGCGAATGTTCCCGTCTTTCAAACCGGATACCAACGGAGCATGATTTTCAAGAACTTCAAAAGAACCGTCCAAGCCGGGCAACTGAATCAATTTCACTTCTCCCTCGTAAATATTTCCGGTTGGGGTAATAATTTGCAAATGCATGATGGTTGAAAAATTAAAAAAACATTCTTTAAACTGTTGAACTATCAGAAAACGGCAGAAGTTTCCGTAGAAAGACGTTAAAATCAATTAAGCCTTTTCTTTATAACAACAAAAGATTTTATTTTTTCTGCGTTTCGGCAATTAGTCGTTTTCCTTTCTCGATCGCTTCATCAATAGTTCCCACCATAGAAAAAGCGGCCTCGGGATACCCGTCGACTTCTCCGTCCATAATCATATTAAAGCCTTTTATGGTTTCTTCTATCGGCACAAATACCCCCGGTATTCCGCTAAAAGCTTCGGCCATAAAGAATGGTTGGGAAAGGAATCGTTGCACGCGACGAGCGCGGGATACAACCAACTTATCTTCATCAGATAGTTCCTCCATTCCCAAAATGGCGATAATATCCTGCAACTCTTTAAATCGTTGTAAAATTCTTTTCACCTTTTGCGCTGTTCTGTAATGCTCCTCCCCTACTACATTCGGAGATAAAATACGAGAAGAAGATTCCAGTGGGTCTACTGCCGGATAAATACCCAACTCCGATATCTTACGACTCAACACCGTTTGGGCGTCCAAGTGAGCAAAAGTAGTCGCCGGCGCAGGGTCTGTCAAATCGTCAGCCGGAACGTAAACCGCCTGCACAGAAGTAATGGAACCCCGTTTTGTCGACGTAATACGTTCCTGCATAATTCCCATTTCGCTGGCCAATGTAGGCTGGTAACCCACTGCCGACGGCATACGCCCTAATAAGGCAGACACTTCGGAGCCGGCTTGCGTAAAACGGAAAATATTATCAATAAATAAAAGAATATCGCGTCCGCCTGTTTTTTCGTCCCCGTCGCGGAAATATTCTGCAAGCGTTAAGCCCGATAAAGCCACTCTGGCGCGGGCTCCGGGAGGTTCGTTCATTTGTCCGAAAACCAAAGTACATTTGGAATTTTTCAATTGTTGCCTATCCACTTTACTCAAATCCCATCCGCCGCTTTCCATGCTTTTAAGAAAATCATCGCCATAGCAAATAACGCCCGATTCAATCATTTCCCTTAGCAAATCATTTCCTTCGCGAGTACGTTCCCCTACGCCGGAAAATACCGACATACCCGAATATTTCTTGGCAATGTTGTTGATCATTTCCATTATCAACACGGTCTTCCCGACTCCCGCTCCGCCGAACAGTCCGATTTTTCCCCCTTTGGAATAGGGTTCAATCAAATCGATAACTTTTATTCCCGTAAATAAAATATCTTCGGAAGTAGACAGTTCTTCGAATTTCGGAGGGTCGCGATGAATATGGTATCGTTTTTCGTATTTAACTTCGCCTATTCCATCAATGGTGCTTCCAATTACATTAAATAACCGGCCGTTGATATCTTCTCCAACCGGCATGGATATGGGCTGACCTGATGCAATCACTTCCAAACCCCTGCTTAAACCATCGGTGGAATCCATGGCAATGGTGCGAACCGTATTTTCTCCTATATCTTGCTGACACTCCAACACAACCGCCGATCCATCTTCTTTGGTTACCGTCATGGCATCGTAAATATTCGGAAGTTTCTGGTTTTCATCAAAACTTACATCTACAACAGCTCCAATAATTTGGGATATTTTCCCTTTGCTTTGAACAGACATATCTTTTTATTTTTGAAGTTGCGAATTTACAATTTATTTGTACAAGAAAAGTAATTTTGAATAAAAGTTTTTTCTTAGAAGAGGTTGTTCAAATTTTTATGGAAAGGATTTTGAGAGATAAAAACGGTTATTTTGCAGGCGGGATTTTTCAAAAATAGTAGGGCTATTTGGTAAAAATTCCGCCAAAAAGAGCGTTTTTTAGATTCAAAATACTTCATAGGAAATTTTTCAAACGGTTACTTACTATTTTTCTAAAAATTTGAACTGTTTGATGCTCTTCTTTTTTTGATAATTTTTCTTTTACTGTTACAAGAGAGGCGCATAATATAATTTCCAACATAGCTTAAAAAGATTTTGAACCTATGTAGGCTTTTTTTGTTTTATTAAAAACTGTCTTAATAAACCGATGCTGTAGGAGACGTAAGTAAAATCATAAAAATGTGATAACATTACACTTACAAAACATCTTTCAGGAAGTGTTTAGCATTTGTCTATGTAATTTACATGTTTTTTCGTTCTAGAACTAAAGTATTTTGTATATTTGTAATATAGAACGTTTTGTATTTTTTATTCCAATATTCACGTAAAAATCATTTTATGAAAAAGTTATTTCTAGTTTTGGCTGTAAGCATAATGAGTTGCAGCCTTTGGGCGCAAACGAATTTTTCCGTAAACCCGCATCCCCAAAAATTTGAAGGAAAATCTTCTTATAAGGTAAATACCAAAAAAGCAGATGGCGATACTACCATCAGTTGGTTAAAAGTCGATACGGTTTCTAATCGCTACGGAACGAGATCTGCTGCAACAGGTTCCGTTTTTATGGAATTATACGCTGAAGATCTAATTAATTTCAGAGGTACAGGAAAAAAGATTGAAACGATAAAACAAATCCAGTTTTATACGGATTCAACCGCTTTTTCTAAAATTAGCCAATGTAAAATAGTATTAATGCAAGGGACCAACATTGCCACGGCTACCGAGGTATACAGTCAAGTGGTTCCGATGGCGAACTTAGTTAACAAATGGAACTACATAGATCTCGACCAACCTTATACCGTCAATCTTGGGACGCGGCTTTATATTGGTTACTCTATGCAAATGACAGCCGAAGTTTTTCCTTTTGCAGTTACCAGAAATACGAGCCCGAATCAAAAGCAATCGTGGATATATATTGATGGGGGAGGCATCGGCAATGTAGCCGGCTCTTATCACGAATTTTTAATTAAAGCCACAGTCTCCACTACAGAGGCTCCTGCTAACGAAATTATGTTGTCTTCGATAGAGATTCCCAAATACAAGGTGGTTGGAGAAAGCCTGCCGATAAAAGGAACGATTAAGAATATAGGAACGGCGCCTGTGAATTCTTTTAAGGTTAGCTATGAAATAGACGG
Organism: Bacteroidales bacterium; assembly: GCA_031553195.1. Classification (GTDB taxonomy): domain Bacteria; phylum Bacteroidota; class Bacteroidia; order Bacteroidales; family P3; genus JAVBLV01. The sequence continues at coordinate 11,059 of JAVBLV010000089.1, read as the reverse complement.
CCAACAATCCGAAGTTGGAGAGTTTTCCGGATTAAATATTGCAAGTTACTCAACCTACACATTTACAGTTCCTCAGCCATATCCGCTTACGCAGGCTAAAGTGAGCAATATCATAATAACTACTTTTAATCCTAACGGTTCCGAAGACATTGCTTCCAATAACACGCAGGGGGGCTTTTTGCCCGTGCTTCCCCAAGCGCCCGTTCAAAGGATTGTTTTGCATGAAGGGTTTACCAGTTCGACCTGTAAACCATGCGTTCAAGGAAACAAGGTCTTAAAAAGCGTTTTGGATGTCGCCGATCCTACAAAATGGGCTTGCATTAAATATCAAATGAATTGGCCTGGCTATGGAGACCCATACTATACGGATGAAGGCGGGGTAAGACAGAACTTTTATAATGTTTCTTCCGTTCCTTACCTTGTGGTCGACGGCCCCGGATATATGAATAGTACTTCGAATTACAGCATTTCGAAATTTAATCAATTGGCAGAAGTTCCCGCGGCTGCAACAACTACAGGAAACGCTACGATAGACGATAAAACAGTCGCTTTCAGCGTGAGCATTAATCCTGTTTTAAATATTATAAATCCGAACGTACGTTTTTTTGCGGCTATCGTAGAAAAGAAAACGACAAAAAATAAAGGCACTAATACCGAAACCGAATTTCTATATGTTATGAAGAAATTTATGACAAGTCCTTATGGAGACAGAATAGACTCTTTAACGGCAGGAAGTCCGAAAACGCTTCGTTATAGTTACACTTTCAATGGAAACTATCGATTGCCTGCTAATGCAACCAACCCTATTAACAATGACACCGAGAATTCCGTTGAAAATTTTGACAGTTTAATGGTAGTTTACTGGGTGCAAGACATTGCAACTCAATGGGTATACCAAGCAGGAAAAGCAGACGCCAAAGATATAGGCATTCATCTGGCAAAAAAAGATCAGCCTGCGGTAATGGTTTTCCCGAACCCGGCAAAAGATCAATTTACCATTCAATCAAACATCCCATTTACAAAAATTGCCTTGATGAATATGACCGGAAAAACAGTCAAAGAAATGCAAGTCAATCGTTCTACAGAGTATAAAATGGATGTTGCTAATTTGGCAAAAGGATTCTATCTGCTGACAATTGAAACTTTGCAGGGAATCTCTACGCAAAAAATCCAGATTCAATAAATTTTAATCTGAGAGGTTGTTTAAATTTATGACTATCCGTTATATCACCTATTTTTCGTATCTTTGTAGCATAAAAATAGTTAGGTCATGAATTTATTAAATTTCGTTTCACAATACCCAGATGAAAGCAGCTGCAGAGCTAAGTTTAAGGAGTATCGGGATCAACAAGGTGTTGTCTGTCCCCATTGTGGAAGCAAGGAGCATTATTGGAAAAAAGATAAAGATAGTTATGAATGCAAGCGATGTGGCAAACGTCAAAGTTTGCGCGCCAACACCGTAATGCATGGCTCCCAGTTGCCTTTTCGATATTGGTTTATAGCCATTCATTTATTGACCAGTACTAAGAAAAGTTTTTCCGCAGCAGAACTTCAACGTCAATTAGGGCATAAACGCTATGAACCTATTTGGAACATGCTTCACAAATTACGTCAGATAATGGGTAAGCGGGATGAATTATATACATTATCAGGAGTAATAGAATTGGATGAAGGTTTCTTTTCAACAGAAGTGGATGAACAAGAAAAGGATAAACCACTTAAACGAGGTCGTGGGAGTCAGAAGAAAAGCAAAGTACTCGTTATGATTGAAAGCAAACCTGTTGAAGGCAAAACAACCAAAACAGGTAAGCCTCGGCAAGTAGGTCATTTGAAAATGATTGTAATCGATGACCTGAAATCCGAGACAATAACTCCATTGGTAAAGGAAAATGTATCAGATAAAGCAAGCATTGATTCCGATGATTCAACTTCTTACGTCAAACTAAAAGATATTGTTGAAGAACATCGTCCACAAGTGATACCCAAAAAAGAGATCGGGAAAATGTTGCCTTGGGTTCATATTGCAATCAGCAATGCAAAACGTATGTTACTGGATATCTTTCACGATATCAAACCGGAATATTTGCAAAACTACCTCAATGAATTTTGTTATAAATTTAACCGTCGATACTTTGGTGAGAGTTTATTTGACAGGCTCATGATAGCCTCGGTATCATACAAAAATCAATTTAGGCGAAATAACGGATAATCATTTTAAATTTTTATGGAAAAGATTTTGATAGATAAAAATAGCGATTTTGCAGGCGGAATTTTTCAAGAATAGTAGCGCTATTTGGTAAAAATCCCGACAAAAAAGAGCATTTTTAGACTCAAAATACTTCCTGGAAAAATTTTTAAACAACCTCTGAGACGGATTTTATGGTTAAAAGCCTTGTCGCTAATATGTCGATAAGGCTTTTTCCATTTAGGCATGCTGCGTGGCAAATAATCTGTATATAAAATTTGTATTCTTGAAAAAAAGTTGTAAGTTTGTGGTAAAATTATTAAGATGAAGCAATTATTACCCTTGTTTTTGTTTGTGCTTCTATCTTTCGGGTATGTAGGTACTGCGTCAGGCCATAAAAATAAAGACACCTTGCATGCCGCTGGGGGAATCCGTTTTGTGGAAAATAAAAACCAATGGAAAGAACGCATCCTTTTTAAGGCTGACTTGCAACAAGGCGTTTTGTTTGCGGAAAAAGATTGTTTTACTTTTGTTTTAAACCATCCCGACAATATTCAACATGCGCATCCGGTTGTCAAATCTGCGTCAAAACCCTCATTCAAATATCATGCATACAAGCTCCATTTTCGAAATGCTTCTCCAAATGTTGCCGTACAGGCCGAAAATCCGGCTAAAGATTATCATAATTATTTTATCGGAAATAATCCCGAATACTGGGCTTCGAAAGTAAAGCATTATGAATATATATACTACAAAGACATTTATCAAGGAATTGATTTAAAATTGTATAGTCAAAATGCTTTTTTAAAATACGACTTTGTTCTACAGCCATTTGCGTCGCCTCAGCAAATTATGCTCGAATATGAAGGGATCGATAATATCCGGATACAAAGCAAAAATGTGGTTTTATCCACATCGGCCGGCGAAGTAGTAGAATTAAAACCTATTGCCTATCAAATAATAGAGGGCGAACAAAAAAATGTTGATGTTCAATATGTTCTTAATAAAAATAGAATAACTTTTAAGATAGGAGAGTATGACCCTGCATATCCTTTAGTAATAGATCCTATGCTCGTTTTTTCCACATACACAGGCTCCACCGCCGATAATTGGGGATATACGGCTACGTACGACAAAAAAAGGAATGTATATACCGGAGGAATTGTTTTCGGCGCAGGGTACCCTGTTAATCTGGGCGCTTACGACATGACCTTTAACGGAGGGGATTGCGACGCCGCTATTTTTAAGTTGGATTCGACAGGAAGAACGCGTCTTTTTGCGACTTATCTCGGCGGAAATGCTCCCGACATGCCGCATAGCATGGTCGTGAATGAATTGAACGAGCTAATCGTATATGGAACAACCGGCTCGTCAGATTTTCCTACTTCTGCAAACGCGTATAACAGATTTTTTCGAGGGGGAGAATCTTTACTATATGTAATGGGACTTAATTTCCATTCCGGAGTCGATATTTTTGTTTCCCGATTTAGCGAAGACGGAACGCAACTTCCAGCGTCTACTTATATAGGGGGAAGCAAAAACGACGGTCTAAATTATAAAGACACATACAATTCCTTGTATCTATATATGGGCAACGACTCTTTGTACGGCGGTTATGGAGACGGGTCGCGGGGAGAATTAATCGTAGACGACTTGAACAACGTGTATGTAGGGAGTTGCACGTTTTCGCCAGATTTTCCGACAACGGCTAACGCTTTTCAACCTTCATACGGAGGCGGGGAAGACGGAGTTGCATTTAAGTTGGATTACAACCTCTCAAATTTAATCTGGAGCAGCTATTTAGGAGGAAGCGGGGATGACGCTATTTATTCTATTGACGTGGATTCCAAGTACAACCTGTTTGTCGCCGGCGGCGCTAACTCCCCTAATTTTCCGACTACCCCGGGCGCTTACCGACAAAACTACATAGGAGGTTCGGCCGACGGATTTGTAACCCATATTGCCTATGCGGGAAATACCATTATTAATTCCACTTTATTCGGGTCTACCGCTTACGACCAGGTTTATTTTGTCAGGATAGATAAAGTGGATAACGTTTATATAACCGGACAAACCAAAGCGCCCGATCTTACATTGGTTTATAGTTCTACGGGAAGCCCCCTGTATAACGTCCCTAACAGCGGACAATTCATTGCGAAGCTGAATCCTGGTTTAAACATATTGGACTGGTCGACGGTTTTCGGTTCGGGAAATCTGACAATGGGCCCCGACCTTTCCATTACCGGATTTACCATAGACAAATGCGACAGGGTATCGATTATCGGTTGGGGAAGGCCGTTCTGTGATAGATATACGCAAAACGGATCGTTAATTCCTTGGTATACTTATGGCACAACAGGTTTGCAAATAACCGCCGACGCATATCAGTCTCAAACCGACGGACAAGATTTTTATATCATGAGCCTGCAACCCAATGCAACAGGACTGCATTACGCTACTTTTCTGGGGGAATTACATACGCAAACTTATACCGGTAACGATCATGTGGATGGAGGAACTACCCGGTTCGATAAATTCGGAACGCTCTACCAATCGGTTTGCGCCAGCTGCAGAGGCTCTCAAAACTTTCCGATTGTCCCTCGCCCTGGAGCGTGGTCAGACTCTAACAGATCAACCAATTGTAATAATGCCGTATTCTCTTTTCAACTTCATAATGATTTTGCGGTAGCCGATTTTATAAATCCTATTTCGGCTGATATCCCAATTTGCGCTCCCTACAGAGCCCAAATTGAAAATATGAGCAGGGGCGACAGCTTCTTCTGGGATTTTGGAGACGGCGCCGGTTCAACAGATAAAAACCCTGTCCACATATACACGCAACCTGGATTATATACCATTACGCTGATAGCCCACAAAAGTACTGCTTGCTTTCCTTGGGATACTATTCAAAAACAATTCATGGTTTTGGGCGACACCAGCTATTATCTCCCTGATATTTATACCTGTCCGAATCAACCTGAACAAATTGGAATAAAACCTGCTTTCGGACTCACATACCGGTGGAATACTTCGAATGAATTAACTGATTCTACCATTTCTAATCCGTTTGCTACCGTTCAACGGGATCAACTATTTTATATGCTCATATTTAACGGAACCTGCACTGATACTATTTATCAATGGGTAAAAATGAATAGTATTTCCGTAGAAGCGGGAGACAGTATGGCCATTTGTACAAATCCGGGTATGCTTACGGCTTCATCCTCCATTCCGAATGCAACTTATCAATGGTCGTCAAACAATAGGTTTACCGATACCCTAAATACTTCTCCATTTGACAATTATGCATTGGTTAATTTTCCCGCATCGCAATATTATTATGTAAAAATTACGGATGTAAACGGTTGCACCAGCATCGATAGCGTTTATATAGAATACCAAGCTATTAATTATACGTTATTAACAGAGCCTCTCAAGTGCAATAATATATGTAATGGAACAGCTTCCGTTTCGCTTGTCACAGGCGTAACGCCGCCTATTAGCTATCGTTGGAGCACGGGGGAAATTACGTCGTCCATTCAGAATCTTTGCGCCGGTAATTATTCCGTTACCGTCGAAGACGCGGCAGGTTGCTCCCGTACCCAGTCGTTTATGATTGGACAACCCCCTCCCCTATTCATAGAACCTGCTATCGTAAATGCAAGTTGCGAAAACGTTTGTAATGGAAGCATTCTCCTCCAAGTTACAGGCGGAACTCCCCCTTATCGTTATGCATGGAATACGGGAGATGCCATACCTTTCCTTCAGAATTTATGCGAAGGAACTTATAAGGTTATCATTTCCGATTCGAATAATTGCCGAGATTCTATTTCTGTAGAGATTGCATCGGTAGGCAATTTTACCGTAACTACGACAAGCACGAACAATACATGCATGAATTCTTGTACGGGAATGGCAACAGCTAACGCATCGGGAGGAAAAGCGCCGTATACCTATTCATGGAACAACGGACAAGGAGGAGAAACAGCCAACGGACTCTGCGAAGGAAATCATATTTTAACCGTAACCGATTCCATTGGATGCAAAGTGTATGATACTATGCAAATTCAGAGTACATATACTTTTGAAAAAATGAAAGTCTGGGCCGACAATTATGAAATCTACGAAGGCGAAAAAACGACTTTAAACGCTCTGGCATTACAGGGAGTCCGTTATTTATGGAAACCCGCTAACGGATTATATACGCCTATGGAATCCAACACGGAAGCCGAGCCCTTACAAACCACTACTTACTATATCCAATGCGTTGACCTCCAAGGATGCATTTATATAGATTCACTAACCATTCATGTGATTTACATAAACTGCGGAGAACCCGATATTTTTATTCCCAATGCTTTTACGCCAAATGGAGATGGGAAAAACGACCAGTTTTGCATTAGTTCGGATTGGATTACATCTTGTTCTTTAAAAATCTATAACCGCTGGGGCGAAAAAGTTTTTGAAGAGAAAAGTTCAAACATTTGCTGGGATGGAACCTACAAAGGAAAACCTTGCGGACAAGGAGTATATACCTACACCGTGGAAGTAGATTGTTTCAGCAATAAAAAATTTGAGAAAAAGGGGAATATTACGCTAATCAGATGACGACAATTAAAACCAAAATTTCAGCCTACTCCCTCCATTAATTGCCATTTACGGACTCATTACGTCATTTTGCCGTTATCAAAACGATATTAATTCAGGGATGAGAAAATTTCAGGAAACAACGCATGCCATATCCTATTGACATATAAAATATTAATAATACAAAAAAATAGATTTAACGTAAAATCTGGCAAACATAATATAATTCCTTAAATTTGTTTTCTCTTAACCAAAGGCAGGAGGACATGCTTATGAAATGCGTTTCATTATCGCGAATTTTTATAGCTGTTTTTCAAAAGATTAACTTCTGTTTTATTGTCGTTTTCTTTTTTATTTCATTCCTGCCCCTTTTTTCCCAAACGGCTGTAAACGACTATTTTTCCACTAACATTGATAAATCCGTTAATATAAACCTGCTTGGCAATGATTCGGGTTGTGCTGCTTATAATTTATCAATTAACATACAACCCTCTCATGGAACAATAACGCCCACGGGAACAGAGGGTATTTATATTTATACGCCCAATGCCGGTTTTAGCGGGAGAGACAGTTTGGAATACTCCATCGCCTGCAATTATAATACAAGTTCTGCATGGGCTTATTTTACTGTAGCGCCTTTCCCCGATAATATTTATGAAACCGATTGTTATACCTCGCCGGAAGCGACTCAATGGGGAATCCGTAACGGGAATACAAGCTCTAACACGGCCTATATCTGCGCCCAACCTTTTGTAGGCGATATTGACAACGACGGACAAAATGAAGTCGTATCGCTTGCATACGCGTCAAACTTTTTATTAGCCAATTCCATCATCATTTACAATCAAGATCTGCAGGAAAAAATTACTTTTAGCGTACCTTCAATGAACACCGCCGGAGGCTTTCCAATGGCTATTGCAGATGTAGACAGAGACGGCATTGCCGAAATATTCATTCATTGCTCGGATGGCTATGTGCGATGTTATAATTACAATGGATCTAATGTTACAACAAAATGGGTTTCCAATCAATCTGTTATAGCCAATAGAACAGCGAGTCCTATTATTGCCGACGTAAATGCTGACGGGATCCCTGATATTTTAATAATTAACAAAATCTTTAATGCTCAAACAGGCGAATTAGAGGTAACCCTACCCGCTTCTGTAGGGGAGGAATTCATTTATTATGGAAGAGGCTTAATCAGCATGCCCGTTTTTGCAGATATGGACAACGACGGATTACTGGAAGTCGTAGGAGGTAAGACCGTTATAAAAGTTAATATTACAAATCCGCATGGAACAACAGGCAACAACGCTTTTGTATGGAAAACAATATCAGGAACCAATATCGGAGACGGGCCGACTTCTGTGGCCGATATTGATTTAGACGGTTTTTTGGATGCAGTAGTGGTGCGCAGCGGTTGCATGTACGTTTGGAAACCTTATACAGGACCAAATTCGTCGCCCTCGCCTCTCGGCAGTGTTTCATATTATTCTACCAATGGCTTTTGCGGGTCAAGGGCATTAGTTGCAGATATTAATAACGACGGTTATCCTGAAATAGCGTGGACATACTCACATAAAATCCAGGCATGTAAATATAATCCCGTAGTGCAAAGTTTGCAAACCATTTGGACGCATTCTACAACCGACGTGTCGGGATCTACTGTTATGTCGGTTTTTGATTTCAATCAAGACGGCAGCGCCGAAATCGTATACAGAGATGAAACCCATTTGAGGATACTCAGTGGGGTTACGGGACAGAATATATCAACCATCCCTTGCGAATCCGCCACCGGTATTGAATATCCGGTAATTGTCGATCTGGACAGGGATGGTTCCGCCGATATTATTGTTTCGGAATCTTATAACTACTATTCCGGTTCTGAGAGGGGACGGATACGTTCGTTCATAAGTCCTGCCGGAATCAAATGGGCGCCTGCCCGGTATGTATGGAATCAACATGCTTATAATGCCGTACATGTCAATAACGATTTAACGGTTCCTCAATTCCAGTTTAATCCTGCCGCAACTTTCTCCAATCCTGATAACCCCGGCATTATCCGCCGGCCATTCAATAACTTTTTACAACAAGGCGGCATGCTCAATCAGTACGCCGAACCGTTTTACCCGCTCACGGATGTTGCAGTTATTGCGGATAGCATAAAGATTAATTCATGCGATTCCGTCAGAGTGAAAATATTCATCAAAAATCTAGGCGGTCAAATGCTCAGGGCGCCTTTTAAAGTAACCGTTTATAAAGATAACTATAAAGGAAACATAATAAGAGTCAATACAATCTCTCAACCTTTAGCAGGTTATGGAAGCGGCTATATTTCCCTCGTTTTTTCACACGACGAATTAAGAGATATCTCTCCCATTAACTACCTTGTTTTTTCCGTTAACGATGACGGAACCGGTATTGCCGAAAATGGAGGACAACAAGCGGAATGCGATACTACAAATAATATTCTTGCCGTTCCGTTACCTTCGTTTCTTTATAGTAAACACACTTATTTGGAAGATCTTACATGTCAAGACCAACCTTATACGAGAAACGGATTTAACATTCCTGCAAGCGGCACAATGAATTCCGGTATTAGAAATTTTGAACGAACGTTGGCTTCTTCAGAAGGCTGCGACAGTATTATTCATTTAAAACTGAATATATATCCTTACTACAACAAGGTCGTCGAAATCAAATCCTGTCATTCTTACGAGTGGAACGGACAGACTTATTACCAAAGTGGAAATTATGTTAAACATTTAACTTCGTCTCAAGGTTGCGACAGCGTTGTTAACCTGAGGCTAACCATATACCCCAAACAGAATACGCAAGATACGGCAGAGGCCTGTTCTTCTTACAATTGGAACGGACAAACCTATACCGAAAGCGGAGAACATATTCAGCATTTCGGTTCGGTTCACGGTTGCGACAGCACAGTTCATTTACAACTAAAGATCCATCATCCTGTTTCAAAAACAATTACAGATACGGCTTGTTCTTCCTATAACTGGAGCGGACAAGCGTATACCGAAAGCGGAAATTACAGCCAACATTTTTCTACTATATATGGCTGCGATAGTACGGTTCACCTGGAATTGACCATACATCCGGACTACAATATCGAAACAACGGTAGAAACCTGTTCTTCTTATAATTGGAATGGCCGGATTTACGCCGAAAGCGGCAGATACACCCAATCTCTGACCACTGTTCATGGTTGCGATAGCATTGTGCATTTGAATTTGACAATACGCCCTGTTTACAACACGGACACGACAATAGGTGTTTGCTATTATTACGACTGGAACGGACTAATTTATACCGAAAGCGGAAATTACGTCCAAAACTTCAGATCTATACACGATTGCGACAGCGTTGTTCATTTAAAGTTAAATGTATATTCATCCGCTTATTCCGAATTTACGGCCAGGGCTTGCCATTCCTATAAGTGGAATGAGAAAACATATTATGTAAGCGGAAATTATGCGCAACTTTTCACCTCCGTTCATGGTTGCGACAGCATTGTCCATTTATCATTGACAATTGAACAAGGGAAAGACACTTCCATTTTTATTAACGATACCATTTATAGAGGAGAAATATATACGCTACATGGTTTCGATATTCCAAGGCAAACGACGGAAGGAAGTCATACATTTCAATTATTTTTAAAAGACCGATTGGGTTGCGATTCTATAATCAATTTGATTTTACAGGTAAACCCTTCCAACGTTATTTTGGATTTCCCAAATGCCTTTATGCCCGACAAAGCGCCTAACAACTACTTTTCAGTCGCCCGCAAATACAATGTCAAAAATCTGAAAATTCAAATATACAATCGTTGGGGAGATCAGGTATACCAAAGTTCCGACATCAATTTTAAATGGGACGGCCGCGATTCGAAAGGCTCAATGGTTCCTGCAGGGGCATATATTTATACCATTGAATATCATTCGGAAACAAATCCGAATATCGCCAAACAAAAAACAGGAAGCATCAATGTGATTTATTGATTATCCAGATACTTTTTTACATGTATATTTTCCCTTTAAGATATGCCATCCCATTTGCACACAATTTAGCTTAATCATAATAATACAAGGAGCGTTAAGAATTTAGTTAACGATAAACGTTTTTACGTCGGCAATTTGTCCGTTGCAAATCAGCGTTAAAGAATAACTCCCTGTTTGATAACCGGAAACGTTCAAAATTGCGGAGCCGGTTCCCACATTCAAAGGAAACATCCGAAGCAGAATACCGTTTGCATTGTATATGTAAAAA
>JAVBLV010000111.1:0-33342 GCA_031553195.1 Bacteroidales bacterium | reverse complement strand
AGTATGTATGCCGCTCTATAGGTTTGCGACTTGTGAGAACCTTTAGAAACTATCGATTCCAATTCTTCAATCTCTGACTTGGTCAATTTAATTGTATATCGTATCATGAGTTTTTGCCGCAAAGATACAAATAATATGCGTCATATCATAATTTACATAACACTAGTAATTTGGTTTCATTTAGGCAAAATGCGGAAAAGATATTCGTATTAATTACCGATGAAGATATAACAAACTACGGTAATCAAAGTCAATATAGTATGCAAAACGCTATTGATTCATTAAATGCAAAAGGTATACGTTTGTTTGCCATTACACCGGATGAAACAATGTTCTATAATGATTTTTTACCTATTTGTAATGCTACAAATGGGGTCTTATATCCAAACATTGAATCGAATTTTAGTACAATTTTTGACAACCTAATCCAAGTCATTCAACAGAAATATACTTTGCGCTATTGTCCGACTTCAATAATGGATCCTATTAACCCCAATTTATGTATTCCGTTGATAGTTTCGTTGAAAATTTTTCCAAATATTGAAGATTCAGCATGTTACAAACCTACCCCTTTACCTCGTGTAGTACGTACCGATGACACAAAAGCTTTGGATGGTACGATACAAAGTGAGCGAATAAATATACCTGTGGGAGTAGAAATATTCAATGGAAGTAATGTTACCGGAGTTAGCCTTTATTATCGCCGTAATGCTGACACTTTAAATATAACAGCTTTCGACCCACCTGTAAATTTACAAAGGCAAGCCGGAACAAACGTATTTACAGGTATTATTCCTGCAAATACAGTTCAAAGATTTTCCGTAGAGTATTATTTTGTAGCGCATTTCCCGAATGGAGATGTAGTTTCTCCTGCGGCAAATGCAGAATATCTAGCATGGTCGTTTGCTGTGGCTCCGAATACCCCATCCGTTTTAAGGTAAAATCGAACGGCTTGTATGTTTTCCTTAAACGATTGCAAATGGATTGTCTTGTGTTCTTTGAACAAAACGTCTTCAATGTATGCCAACAGTTTTGAGCCGTACCCTTTGTTTTGGAAGGCTGTACATATCATAATCAGATGTAGCAGTGAATCGTTCATTATGGAAAATCCTATAATCCCACCATTGCAAATCATCAACGTGCAATGTTCCATGCCATTGTCGATTTCTTTATCCGACAGGCCGCTTCCAATAAAATTTTGGACAGCTTCTTCCCCAAGAAACGAAGTGTAGTTGGACGTTATAACTTGCCGTGCAACATTCTTGATTGTTTGAATGTCATCGGGTTTTGCAAGTCGGAAAGAATATTCAGCGTTCATTATTTTGATTTCCTTCTTGTAAAGATGGCAACAATGGCTGATGTAACAATCCCCATACCCATACCCCACATCAATCCTTGAATAATATAGTTTTTCATGCTGAAATAACTTTCCGCTTCAACTTGTGTCGTCTGTATTCAATCACATATTTGATGGCATTCTGGAAAAATTCGGGTGTGATGACATACGATGTGATGTATTGCGTCAACGGACTAAGCACGGTAACGATTACAGAAATAATCAGTCCCGATACAAATCCTTGCATGTAGGTCATCGCACCTTTATAGTAATTCCTACGCTTATCCAACAAAGCGAACACATAGATAGTAATGCCGCTCAATCGTTGGAAACACAATAAAGTAAACGAACGACAAAAATAAGACAAAGCCTGCATAATCAATCGATTGTAGGCTTTTCATTTTTCGGTTTCCGCCACAAGAAAGTCATAAAAAAGCCAAAAACTGACACTTTTCCGTTACCAATCCATTACCTATTTTTAAAAAAGACAAATAAGTAACGAATTGTCCAAATTTGGCAGTGTTCTGTCGCTGGAGTTCTTAACTTCTTCTGCAGTTTTGTTTGGAATTTCCAGGGTGTGCCTACTTCAAATTGAAAAATATTTCTATCTATTTTTACACGGATCTCCAGATATGCTTAATCTAATAATTTTAAAAGTTCCATAGGATTGTGAATGATGTATTTGGCTCCGTTCTCCAAAAGTTCTTCTTCGGTACGGAATCCCCATGTTACTCCAACGGGGAAAAATCCCGCGCCGTTTGCCGTAATCATATCTATATTGGTATCTCCCAAGTACAAGATATTATCAGGATTTGTATTCATTTGTTTGCCGATAAAAATGGCCGCTTCGGGATTGGGTTTTATCGGAAAACGATCATTTGCGCCCATAATTATTTCAAAATGCCAATCTTTCAATAATTTACCGCAAAGTTTTTGAGTGAATAGGTCGGCTTTATTAGATAAAACGGACATTTTTATATTTCTTTTGACCAAGGCGTTTAAAAGTTCCGGAATATCCGGATATAGGCGCGTTTTATCCATATAATTATGGCTGTATTCTTCCGTCATGTATTCCAAACAAATAGAGATACATTCAGGGGCCCTTTTATTTTCGGGCAGCGCTTGCGTAACTAAATTTTTAATGCCTTTTCCTACAAAAAACTTGTATTCTTCGTAATTGTGTTGGGGAAATCCTAATCGGGAAAGCGATCTATTCGTCGCATCGGCAAGATCGACGATTGTATCGGCCAATGTTCCATCCAAATCAAAAATAATAGCGTTAAAATGATGATTCATTCTTAAGTCAAAATAAATTTGTTAAACTTGGTAACTGTTTAAAATTTTTCTACGAAGTATTTTGAATCTAAAAACGCTCTTTTTTACCGGAATTTTCACCAAATAGCCCTACTATTCTTGAAAAATCCCGTCTGCAAAATAGCCGTTTTTATCCCTCAAAATCTTATCCCTCAAAATTTAAACAGTTACTTGGTATCGATTGATAATTTGTCAGATAAATTATAGAAATAAGAAAGTCTTGTTACTGACTAAATTCTTATTTATTACATAGTTTCAAAGATCAATAAAAATCCTTTTCCTTTTTCTATTTCAATAGGCTTATTTACTTGAAATGCCTGAGCTGATTGAAAATTTTCTATGGCTGGAGCATAAATTTTTACTCTTTCAGGAGTCATTCCCATACTTGTCCAGTCGATATCCAAAGTAACAGGAATATTATTATTCGCCCAACTGGCAATAGAAATAATCGATTGTTTTGGCCCTTTATACAAAGTTGCCTTTACCGAATCCGAGCCGGTGTTGACAGGATTCCGCTCGTCCCAATAACCAATAAACTCCTTGTCTTTAATATGGTACTCGTCCCAAAATTTCCAAATATGTTCAGGGCCTTGTTTTGCCCAAAAAGCCCGGTTTGTAATTCCATAAATCATTCCCCTCCATGGATTGCCTCCGCCTTGTAGCATTTGTCCGCAAACTCCGTAAGGAATTCCGCAGATTTCAACCAACCAATGATCAGGCATTTCGTTATAATCGCGTCCTTCTCCAATCCAAAGCAAGTCGAAATAGGGGAGCAAATTCATGTACAAATTAAGACAATTAGCCCAAGAACCCTCCGGACAAAAATGATTCCAGCTATGTAAGTCCATGCGTCCGGCGGGACGATATTTATCAATGACTTTTCTGGCGCGCCGGATAGTTGTCCGTTCCAATGCGCAGTCGTCGATATAAACGCCGTCAATTTCCATATTCTTACACATCCAATCCAGACCGCCGATATAAAAATTATTTAACCGGCTATCGGGAGTAGTTAATACCGAAAGATCTCTGAATCCTTGGAAACGTCCGGTCTTAAAGTCGGCCACCCATGCCTGCAGGTAATTATCGCGCAAATTATCGATCATCCATTGATCAGGTTTTTCATGCAACACTGTTTTGGTTTCATTTCCGGGTCCGGGGAACAGAATTTCCCCGTTTAAACTACGGAAAGCCCAGAATTCAGGAAGATTTACCGTGATTTCGCGCGTAGTATAATATGGTTTGATGCGGATATTTTCCGCATGAGCCAATTGAATTAAACGTTGCAAGGTATCGACATTTACTTCGTTGAACGGATAATTAATAAACGGATAATAATCATTTGCATGGTGGATATTCGCAATGTTGGAGCCTACTTTCTTAATATCGGTTATGCATCCTTCAAGCGTTTTCATATTAGCTGTTTTAGGGTGGGAATAACGGTCGCCAAAAAGTTTTTCTTTATCAAAACGTTTTAGCGGGGTAACCAACAATTCAAAATCAAAATTCAAGGTATCCCTGGCTTTTATTTTCCTGAATCCGCTGTATGCAGAAGCTTTTACAACGCCGTTTTCGGAAGCCAGTCGAAAACCGCCGTTTCCATTATTTCCCCAGGATAACGGCAGTTTTAAAGGACCGAATTCATAATAAATATTGATAAGCGGCGTATGATATTGTTCATCCATCAATTTTAAACGGATGCCGCCGTTCATATTTCCCAACCAGATGGCGTCTTGGTTCATTTTGGCCACATTCCATTTCCAGTCGATAATTTGAGGTCTGTAGCCCCCCTTATGATTCATCCCCATGGCGTATTCCGCTTCGTGGTCGGGCATTTCAAAATCCAAACGAATGTCTTTTATCTCAGTAGATTTTTTTCCAATGACTTTCATATTGAATTTCGAATATCCGTCAAATTCCGAGGCGGCATTGCAAATCAGCGTAATTTCAGGGGAATGGGAGGTACATTGCCATTCTATACGGGAGTCATTTTGTTTGAGGTAAGCAATTTTGCCGGCTTGCAATTTCACTTCTTGTCCATTGTTTAAAATAATCTTGAAAACAAAAGGAGAAGCCAGTAAATTCTGGGCTTGTTCCGAAATTTTATCATTGGCGCCTGTAAAATAGGATTTGATTTGTTTGGGCAAACCATTTGAATTTAATTCTATTTCCCGGCCTAATATTTTTAGCGTATTATTTTTTAGTGAAATAGGCATAAAACCATCGGTAACATTATTATCAATTCCGGAAGTGTCGTTTAACCATTTCAATTTTGACAAAGTATTCGTGTTGCTGACGCCGCCGTCAAGATAAGCGGAGGGCAACATACGGAATTCAACAGGTATTTTTTTACTTGTTTTCCCATTGAAAATGACTTCGATTTCGGTGTCGTAAAGTTCTCTTTCACCGTTTAACCGGACGCCTATCCATAACGCCTGAAGTTTTCCTTTGGGAATTGTAATGTTTTTGGAAAATGGTTTTCCTCTGAAATCGATGCCTTCCGTATTGAAACAAGTAAAGAGACTGGCATTTAAGGTTTTCTTTTTTCCCTGCAAAGGATGAAATTTTATCTGAAGCGTTTTTACATCCTCTTTTAAAGCGATAGCGGCAATTTGAAAAACATAAAATTCATTTTGGAATACATCCATTCTGAATGCTTTTTTATTCGAATACTCCAGCCATGATTTGCGAATGGAATCATTAAATTGTATGGGATACCCTCTGGTTTCGGGAATTAATAAAAAACTTTCATCCGATTGAATGGCCGAAATGGGTAACAAAGTTTCTTTTTGTGCATAAATACTCAAATAGATAAAAGAAAAAACGGCAAAGAAAAATATTTTATTTCTCATAATAAATATGATTTTAAATTGTGTTTAAAGTTGTAAAATAATAGAGAATTATTATTCTGTGAAAAGTCGCCAAAATTATTTAGTTTCAAGACTCAAAAATACATAGATTTTCTCAATTTTTAAAATGCTGTTTTTTAAAAATTTATATCAATAGACAATAAATTCCCGACTCTCAATTTTCAATTCTCAACCCAAAAGAAATAACTTTTGATTTATTCAGGTATTGCTATATATTTCTATTTTTTGTATCTTCGTACAATGGAATTTTTATCATTCATAACTTATTTAAAGACGGAAAAACATGCCTCTGAGCATACGATTGCCGCCTATGAAAACGATTTAGAGGAATTCAGTTCTTTTTTGGAGACCTTTAATATTGATAAAATAGAAGACATTACGTCTGTTTTAATAAGAGAATGGCAAGTAACGCTAATGAGTAATGGTATTTCGGCTCGTAGCGTAGCCAGGAAAATAAGCGCGCTTAGGGCTTGGTATAAGTTTCTTCGCAAGCAAGGAGTTTTAAATGAAAATCCGTTATTAAAAATTTCGACGCCTAAATTTTCCAAACCGCTTCCCGTGTTTATCAGGGAGAAAGAAATGAATAATTTGTTCGACCATGTTGAGTTTCCGGATACTTTTGAAGGATTAAGAGATAAATTGATTTTACAGTTATTTTATGAAACCGGAATGAGGCGGGCCGAACTTATAGGTTTAAAAGAACAAAATATAGATTTTTATTCCAATACTTTGAAAGTATTGGGCAAGAGACAAAAAGAGCGGCTTATTCCTTTTGAAGACGGTTTAAAGGAAACCTTATTGAATTATTTAGATCAAAAAAAGAAATTGAACTTAGAGGCTTTATTCTTGTTTATGGGTAAAAAAGGGAATAAACTTTCGCCTTCTACCGTTGTTTCTATAGTAGAAAAATATTTATCGATGGCGTCTAATGCAGATAAAAAAACGCCTCATATATTACGGCATACCTTTGCGACTCATTTGTTAAATAACGGCGCCGAAATAAATGCAATTAAAGAAATGCTGGGGCATTCTAGTTTGGCTGCCACGCAAGTATATACGCATAATACAATTGAAAAATTAAAAAAGACATATAAACAAGCTCATCCAAAATCAAAATAAAAGGAGGAATACTATGAACATTACAATCAATGCAGTAAAATTTAAACCCGACGGCAAATTAGAACAGTTTGTGCACGAAAGGGTGAAAAAAATTGGGAAAAATCTTAATAATGTTATTGGATGCGATGTAACTCTTAAGGTTGATAAGCCGGAAGCCGATAACAACAAAATAACGGAAATCCAAATGCATCTACCGGGGCATACAATGTTTTCCAGCAAGCAGGCTGGTACATTTGAAGAGTCTACTTCTTTGGCCATAGATGCAATTAAAGCGCAGATTGAGAAATTGAAGAAGGCAAAATCCAACACGTCGCGTTCCGAAATGTCGAATTATTTGAATGATGAAGATGATCGTCTGCAAGAAGAATAACACGATGTGATATATTTTGTTGAAAAACAGGACGAGGCCGCTTGATTTAAGCGGCCTCGTTTCGTTTCCCCGCCTTGATTTGCGTTACTGTTCATAAAGCAAATTTTACTACCTTTGCAGTCTTTACAATTGAAGGGAATAGGACAAAATTGCTTGTAATTAATGAAATGAGAGCAGTTGCTTCGTGCAAATCCCATAATGACCTTTCGAATAATTTTTTACATATGAGAAAGAACGTTTTTTTATTAGGAGCGGCAATATGCTTTAGCCTTTTTATGACTGTAGGCTGTAAGGGTAAAAAGGAAAAAGTAGAAGATCGTAAAAAAGAGGTTGTGGAGAACAATGAGTTTAAGATAAAACGTTTTGATAAGCTTTTATTTGAGACTGATACGCGCTATTTGAAAGATACGTTGACAAAATATCAACAAGAATATCGATTCTTGTTTGACGCTCCTTTGAGTGATTCGGGATATTTCCGATCTGTTGTCGAATTTACAAAAGATACGGTTTTAAGAGAGGTTTATAAATCGATAAAAGAGCATTATTCTAACTTATCGTGGTTGGAGTGGCAATTGAAAGAAACATTTTCCAATATGAAAGAATATTTTCCTGATATGAAAGTTCCAACATTTTATGCTTTAATTTCGGGGAATTATGATTATTATGACAGGATTGTCGCTACAGATGATTTTCTGGCTATTTCTTTGGATTTCTATGTGGCAAAATATTTTCAAAAGTATAGTCACTTCGGCTTGTCTCAATATATGATTGATTTTTTAGACAGTAACAATATTTTAGTAGATTGTATCTCGGCATGGGGAGGTAATATTTTATCAAAAAGACAGGAGGGAAAGACATTATTGGATATAATGATCTATCAGGGAAAAATACTTTATTTTATGGATAAGGTCATTCCACAGGTTTTTGATTATAATAAAATACGTTATACCTCCAGACAGCTTACATGGTGCCAGCAGAATGAAGGAATGATATGGGGGCTTTTCATACAAAAAAAATTACTTTATGAACAGGACATAAATAAAATACGTCCTTTTGTGAGCGAAGGACCAAAGACGCTTAATTTTGAAGGCTCTCCGGCTCGATGGGCTGATTATATAGGATGGCAGATAGTAAAAAAATATATGGATAAAACGAATGCGTCGATGGCTGAATTATTTGATAATACAGATTCACAAAAGATATTAACCGAGTCGGGTTATAAACCCAAACGAAGATAATATTTTCTCGATACGATAAATATTTAATAAAAAGTATGATTGCTGAAATAATTGCTTTGATTTATTTTGT
Organism: Bacteroidales bacterium; assembly: GCA_031553195.1. Lineage (GTDB taxonomy): Bacteria > Bacteroidota > Bacteroidia > Bacteroidales > P3 > JAVBLV01. Next base: position 25,028 of record JAVBLV010000111.1, on the reverse strand, counting down.
AATTAACTGAATAATAAATGATTGTATTTTTATTTTTGTTATTTAGAACTTTTGTATTTTAGCAATTTCGCGGAAAAAATAAACACATGAAGATTTTTAAAAAGAAAATAATTTTCAAAACGGAAAATATTTATCTGCTTCTATTTATAAAACTCTTGTTTGCTCTTGTTCTGTTATTGATTACGCAATGGCTTTTTTATATACTGAATAAGAATTTTTTTGATATTGCTTCAGTAAAAGAATGCTTTTCCATTATATGGGGAAGTATTGTATTTGCAGTATCGGCAACGCTTTTTCTTCAAACTCCGTTTATCATACTCAACCTATTGCCGTTTAATTTCAGGTATAAAAAGTGGTATCAGAACATAGGGAATTTCTTTTTTGTTGTTTCTACGCTTTTGGCCATTGTAGTCAATATTATCGATATTGTTTATTATCGTTTTACTTACCGGAGAATGACTGCCGATATTTTGCAGTATTTGAGCGTGGGTGGCGACTTTAAGGATTTGATCCCTGCTTTTCTGAAGGATTATTGGATGTATTTGTTGATATTTATCGGGCTTTGTTTTTTAATGGCATGGTTAGTGGGATGCATTGCATTGACGGAAAAAAAGTCAAACGCGCGTTTTCAATATCTGAAAAATACATGTATATCTATTCTTATTGCCGGACTTTGTTTTGTCGGCATGCGGGGAATTTCGTATAAACCGCTTAGAGTAATCAATGCGGCAAAATATGCTACAGCCGGAAATATTCCTTTGGTAGTAAATACGCCGGCTTCGATCATTTTCACAATTAATAATAAAGGTTTGAATCCTATAAACTATTTCCAATCCGCAAAAGAACTGGAAAAGGTTTTTACTCCTGTTAATACTCCTTATTTAGCTGATGGAGATGAATTTAATATGCATCCGTCGACCAATGTCGTAATTATTATTTTAGAAAGTTTTTCCGCTGAATATATGGGATGTTTCAATGGCGGAAAAGAAAGTTTTACGCCTTTCTTGGATTCCTTGGCCGGACATAGCCTTACATTCAGAGGAATGGCCAACGGAAAACGTTCCATAGAAGCAATCCCTGCCGTGTTGTCGGGTTTGCCGTCTATTATGAACGAGGCTTACATTACGTCTAATTATTCGGGAAATAAAATTACCAGTCTGGCCGAAATACTGAAAAAGTATCATTATCATTCCGCTTTTTTCCATGGCGCTTATAATGGTTCCATGGGTTTTGATTCTTACGCTCGTTTGGCCGGTTTTCAGGAATATTATGGGAAAACGGAATACCATAACGATAAAGATGCGGATGGTACGTGGGGTATTTTCGACGAACCGTTTTTAAAATTTATGGCCAACAAGTTAAATACGTTTCCTCAGCCATTTTTAGCTACAGTTTTTACCATATCTTCTCATCATCCTTATAAGTTGCCCGAAGGTTTTGAAGGGAAATTTAAAAAAGGAAAATTGCCTATTCTGGAAGTAGTTATGTATACCGATCATGCTTTGAAAAGTTTTTTTGAAATAGCTTCAAAACAAGAGTGGTATTCTAATACTTTATTTGTTATAACTGCCGATCATACGGCTCAACCAATGGATCCGTTCTATAAAAATACTTATGGAATGTATCATGTCCCTATGATATTCTACAAGCCAAATAGCGAACAAAAAGGGTACTCGGATAAAATCGTTCAACAAGCTGATATTTTGCCAAGCGTGATAGATTATCTGAAATTGAATGAAAAAACTCTGGCCTTTGGAAGAAGCGCTTTCAATCCGGATTATGAAACTTTTTTCGTTTCGTTTGCCAATGGCTATTACCGGTTGGTTAAGGATGGTTATTTGATGATTTTTAACGAAGAAGTGACCGAAGTATATGATGTGAAAAATGATCCGATGCTGCGGAGTAACTTAAAAGATAAGGAATTTCAGAAGAAGGGAGAGTTAGAAACATTTTTAAAGGCAATTATTCAACAATATAATAACCGGTTGATAGAAAATGAATTACTTCCTTAGCGCAACAACGAATTGCTTATGGAGGAAATAGAATCAATCTATGTTACTAAATTTAGATCAACGTCATACGCGATGTGCGGAAGCTAAATATTCAATGTGTTAAATTATGCATGCGAAAAAAAAATTGCTATTTATTATCAATCCTGTTTCGGGAGTTGGGCGGCAAAAAACTGTAGAAAAAGAAGTTGAGAAATCGCTGGATCGAAATAGATTTGAAGAACAAATCGTGTACACGCAATATGCTCATCATGCAACAGAGATAAGCTGTTCCGCTATAGAACAAAACTTCGACGCTGTTATTGCAGTGGGCGGAGACGGTTCTATTAATGATGTTGTGAATGCAGTAGCCAATACGTCCATTGCCATTGGAATTATTCCTACAGGTTCGGGAAATGGATTGGCTCGTCATTTAGGGGTTCCGTTGGATATTAAAAAAGCGATAGAAATTATTAATAGATTCTGTATAAATACGATAGACACTGTTTTGTTAAATGGAAGGGTGTATGCAAGTATTGCCGGAATTGGGTTCGACGCTTTTGTGGCAAAAGAGATGGCAAAGAGGAAAATGAGAGGTTTGCAAGCTTATTCCAGAATCGTTTTAAAAAACTATCCTCTATATAAATCGCATACTTTCTTGTTGGACATAGATGGAAAAAAAATAGAACGGGAGGCTTTGTTTATCAGTTTTGCCAACTCGAATCAATTCGGATATAATACGGCTATAGCGCCTACCGCCCAATTGGACGACGGGTTGATGGATGTGTGTATTGTTCAGAAAGTTCCTTTTCCATCATTGCCTGCTACCATGCAATTATTATATAGCAATAAATTTGAACGATCGAGTTATGTGGAAATAATCAAGGCGAGTAAGGCGACCGTGTTTAACAACGAATCAAAAATAGCGAATGTAGACGGCGAATGTATAGAACTTGACGCTAAACTTGAATTTACGGTAAAGCCTCATTCGCTGCGGGTAATAGTATAGATAATTTTTGTGCGATATAAAAAGCGGTTAGATTTATGTCGAAAAAAAAAGAAAAGAATAGAATAGGGATTTTGTATTCTACCAATCCGGAATTCCAATACGAGTATGAAGGAACCGGTGAGATAACCGAAAGTTTGCCTCCTCAACAGCAAAACATTAGAGTGATGTTGGATAAAAAACAAAGAGGGGGAAAGGTGGTTACGCTTTTGACAGGTTTTGTAATGACTAACGATGATTTGGAAGGCTTGGCAAAAATGTTGAAAATAAAGTGTGGGGTAGGGGGGAGCGCCAAAGATAATGAAATACTTATACAGGGCGATTTTAGGGATAAAATCTTGGAAATGTTATTACAGCTAGGTTACAAGGCAAAGAAGGCGGGCGGTTAATGAATTGGGATTCGGATATAAAAGGATTTGAAACGTATCTTCGACTTGAAAAATCGGTATCGGAAAATACGGTAGAAGCTTATCTTCATGATATTCAATTGCTTAGAAATTATCTTATTGATTTCGACCTCAAATTACAACCGACAGAAATTACGCTATCTCACCTGCAATCCTTTTTAGAAGACTTGAATAAGACTGAAATAGCGTCTACAACGCAAAGCAGGATTATTTCGGGGATAAGGGCTTTTTATAAATTCTTGTTAATTGAAGACATCATTTCCGAAGATCCTACCGAATTACTAGAAATGCCCCATACCCTTCGAAAGTTGCCCGAAGTTTTATCGAACGCAGAAATAGATAAGATGTTGCAAACAATTGACAGAAGCGTTGACGAGGGCGTTAGGAATGCGGCTATGTTGGAAACTTTGTATGCATGCGGTTTAAGGGTTTCGGAACTCATTGAATTGAAATTGTCTAATATTTATTTCGACGAGGAATTTGTTATGGTTACCGGGAAAGGGAATAAACAACGATTGGTACCTATACATGCCGAAGCCTTAAAGCAAATCAGGATTTATCTGGAAAATATCCGGACGCATATCAATATTAAAAAAGGAAATGAAAATTATGTTTTTTTGAATAAAAGAGGGACCAAGCTTTCGCGGGTAATGGTTTTTATTTTTATCAAAAAAATTGCGGAACTAGCCGGCATCCGGAAAAATATAAGTCCGCATACTTTTCGTCATTCGTTTGCGACCGAATTGGTTCAGAACGGCGCGGATCTACGTTCGGTACAAGAGATGCTCGGACATGCTTCCATTACAACCACCGAAATATATACCCACCTGAACACTAAATTCCTTCGCGAAACCATTAAAAAGTATCATCCCCGGTATAGTAATTTATAAAATTCCGGTTTTGCAAATGCTTTGTTATTATGAGTTTAGAAAATCGGAACAAATGTGTTTAAATTCCTGAAAGATTTTTGCATTGGAAGAAATAATTTCTTGTCCAAAAACATAATTTTGTTTTCCTGAAAAATCGCAATTGCAGCCTCCTGCTTGTTGCACAATGAAACTTCCTGCCGCCACATCCCAGGGTTTCAATCCGTATTCATAAAATCCGTCTACCCGTCCGCAGGCCACATAAGCCAAATCTGTAGCCGCCGAACCTAAACGCCGCAATCCGGAAGTATGTTCCATAGTATAAGATAACAATTTCATATACTGCGGCAACCGGTCAAAATTTAGAAAAGGGAAACCTGTTGCCAATAAACTGTTGTCTAAATTTGGGGTATCCGAAACGGTGATGATTTTTTCATTTAAAAAGGCAGGGCTGTCTTTCCATGCATAAAAACATTCCTCTTTTCCAATCTCATACACTACGCCCAACACGACTTCCTCTTTTTGCATCAACGCAATGCTAATGGCGTAAATGGGCAAGCCGTGTATGAAATTTGTAGTCCCGTCCAAGGGGTCGATAATCCAATTAAATTCGGTTTTTATTTCAGCACGGGTATTTTCCTCTGCAATAAAACCTGCATCGGGAAGCAGCGTTTGCAAATGGGCTACAATTTTTTGTTCGGAAGTTTTATCTACGTAGGTTACAAAATCATGCATTCCTTTTACTTCGATTTTATTTGATGTTAAGTGTTCCTGTTCGTTTTTGATATATTTCCCGACTTCTTTTGCCAGGTCGCAAACTTGAAAACAAAGTTCTTTGTAACTTATCATTAGTTTTTTCTTTCAAAGTTACAAAGAACTTGCTTTGACCCTATGAATTTATATCGGATAGATTATAAAGACGTTGGTTCTTATATGTTTGATCCGGATTTTTTTATTCTCGTTCTTTTATATTCCGCCATCGAATACCCACATCTTTTCCGGATTATCGTTTCTTAAAGCCAAATTAAAACTTCTTGTTTGCCCGTTTTTGAATTTTATGATATAAGGTACAAATAGGCCTTTGTATGTGCCTGATGTAAAGGATTTCCCTATTTCGATGATTTGGAGTTCTCCCAGTATATTCTTGAGATCGTCATTAACAAACGGACAAACTTTTTTGACTTTTTCCCAATCTTTTTTGGAGCAGCCTTCAAAGAAGTAACGTGCAACCTGTTCAGGCATCATCTTCTTGATATTTTCGTCGGCTTTGGAATTTAAATCCTTCACATCTTTTATTTCTTTTTTTCCTAATGATTGAACCTCAAAATCTTTTCCATAAAAATTTAAACAGTTACTGAGTTGGAAACGAGATAAACGAAAATGTAAGTAATTGAAATTGTGTAACTATAAAAAATTAAACACAGGACAGAGTGCAAAAATAAGCATAGTACGGTATCGTAAAATAGCTATCTTTCTTTAAAGATAAATTCTACCCTACGGTTTTCCTGATGCTCGGCTTCTGTACATTTCACTTTTGGTTTGCATTTGTTTATCAATTGTGTAAATCCATACCCTCTAGCCGTTATACGCTTGGGATCAATTCCTTGAGAGATCATATAATCCCTTACGCTGTTAGCCCGATTTTGAGACAACTTTTTATTGTAAACAGTAGAACCCCGCGAGTCGGTGTGGCCCCGTACTTCCAAGGTTATTTGCGGATTTTCTTTCAGCATCGGGATAATTTTGTTTATCTCCACTTTAGCTTCCAAACGAAGATCATACTTATTCCAATCAAACAACACCAAAGCCGATAATATCATCTTCTTGATGGGTTGCAATTTAAAACCTCTTCCCAATTCATTTTCTACACTGTAAGAAGGCTGCAACTCATCAGGATTTTCCGGAATATTCAGATAGGCGGTATCGGAGCTATAGCCTGATTTAGAAGCTATAGCCGTATAAAGCGTACCGGCGTCTACCGAAAGTATCGTAAAGCGTCCTTCTGAATCGGTGGGTACCTGATACTGTTTGCCATTTTCTGCTGTTATGACAACCTGAGCATTTGGCAACGGGTTATTGCTGGTATTCCTGACTATTCCTGTCAAATTCGGATGCAACGGTATCAGAATATTAATTTCTTCTTCATCCAAAATAGTAGTAAATTCTGTATTATAAGAAGGAAATCCTCGCTTTGTTAAAGCTACTGCATAAGTATTCGCCGGATGCAACTCTTTAGTTACAGGATCATATTCAGACGAATAGAAGCTATAAGCATTGTATTCGGGACAATCTTTACAAGCAATTGCAGCCTCGGTTAAAATAGGTTGTTTGGTTAAACTATCGCGTACCCAAATGTGATAAATATATTTTTTAGATTTGGGCATGGTTTTTAAGGTATCCTTTTTTGGTCTTTCAGACAATTTTCCTAATTTGATGCGAAGACCTAACTTTCCTCCTATTGCTAATAGAGAAGCTTTATCGACAGCATGAGAATTGATATAGCCGTTGTATTCCAGGTTATCGCCGACATAGCTTGTCGGATGAATAGTATTGGAGCCGTTTTCTGGACAAATAAGGTATCCTTCTTCTGTTTTGTTTCCATTCTTAATGTTAGTAAGTCCATAATCAAAATAAGCGCCGAGAGTAAGGTCTACTCTTCTACTCAGCGTTTTGAGAAAACCTATTTCAGCGGTTGCGGCAAAGCCTGTTTTTAGATCCAGCTCTCCATCGTAAGTAACTTTATTATTGGCGCCGAACCCAAAATTACTCAAATCGGCTCCATCATCAGCCGGGTACTCTATGTTATATTGATAGTTATAAGCTTTAACGGATAATTCGCTTCCTTTCTTCACCTCATATTCCTCGCCAAAAACAGGCAATTGCATTTTAGCGCCCAATCCAGCATACATGCCCCACGACTGGCTTTTACCCCATTTGGTCTGATACATTATCATCAACGGAATTTCTAAAAAATACGCTTTCTGAACTTCAGTCCAATTATTCAAACCTAAACGCAACTGATAGTTGTTAAACGCTCCTAAATCGTCGCCATCAATCATGTTATCAAAAGTATAATGAGCAGGATCGTTTTTGTAATTATTTTCGTAATCAACTTCAGTGTGATAATAGGCTAAACCTATATTCGTCCCCAATCCCCAATGTTTGGTGAAAAAATACTGTACGCCCAAACTTCCGCCGTAACCTAGCAAAGGAATGCTTTTGTTACCATTATCTAATGTATAATAAAAAGTATTGGCGCCTAGACTCCCCCCTATGGTCAGGCGTAGTCCTTTTTCCTGTGCCTGAGTATGAAACAATGCCAATAATAAAATTGTTGTTATAAATATCTTTTTCATATTGCAATTTCTTTTATTTGTATTTTGCTTTGACTCAACTCAAACCCTATCCCCCTCGGTAAAAGGAGACAGGGTTTGTGGTCTTTTTATTTTATTACAACTTTTTCTACAATTACATTCCCTTGTGGATCAGTGATACGGAATACATAAGTCCCGGAAGCTACATTCATATAAACTTCTGTTAAAGCTTGTGTAGTCGTAACCGACGCTTGTTTTTTACCGGTTATATCGAATACTTCTATGATAGAACCGGCCACATCTTCATCTCCAAAATCCAACAGCACATTGATCCTCTCTGATATTCTTGCTGGATTCGGATAGATTTGTACTGCATGTTTAGCGCTGGAAGTAACTGTATACGGACAACTCATACGGTAACTTCCATCGGCATAAATTACTTTTACCATAAAGACGCCTGAGATGCCCTCCTCAGTGTAATACTGAACATTGGCATTTTCGGCTATAGCTATCATATTGCCCGAAACATTGACGCGATACCATTGGAAGTATTTATATTCCGATTCATTTCCTGCGCCATCACGACCGGATACGAACAAGACTTTACCCCATTTTTGCAAGATAACCAACTCATTACCTTTTACTTTTGTTGCAGTACCGCTTAGCGTTCCGCAATCGCCTGTTACTTCTACGGTGTAGATTCCGTAGTCGGATTCTGTAACATCAATTTTTTCATAGGTAGATCCGGTGGCGCCTGTTATGGCTGTACCGTTTTTATACCATTGGTATTGCAGGTTGCTTCCTGTGGCTTTTACTTCTAAATACAACGTATTATCGCTGCCGGAACAGAGTTCTACTTCTGATACAGGTTGTTGCGTTATGGCTGTGGTTTGTAACACGGTGATACCAAAGTCATAGATTTGGGCATTATCGCAGCCTTCGGTTTTGATACTGATGATACCAGTGTAATGCAAGGGCAATAGCCTGGCCGGTAGAGTGATGTCAATGCTGTTGCCGCTTAGTAAAGCGTAGCTGTTCATGTTTTGGAATCCTGCGGCAAGCGCATTATTGTCGAAAGTAATCCTGTAATAAGTTGCTAAAGCCGGATTGTTATTGGTACAACTTAGGCTTGCTTTGCTATCGGTTGCGCATACATCCACCTCTGTGGTCAAGGCAACCGATGCTGCCGGATAAACCACCACGGCTACGTTAGCTGTTGTTCCTGTACAGCCGTTAGCGTTTGGCGTAATTTGATAAACGACCGTTACAGGGGCTGATGTCGTATTCGTCAATACTTCCGATATGGAAGCGCCTTGCCCGCTGCCGGACTTTCCTGTGTTAATTCCATTGATAGCCGCACGGGTCCATGTATAGCTTGCCGTTCCGATATTCGAAGTGGCGGTATATACAAAGGCGCTGCCTGAACAAATGCTGTCCATCGTTGACGGGCTTGTCAGCAGAATGGCCGGATTAACGGTAATGCTGAATACATATTCCTGACTGCTGCAAGCAGAATAACCGTTGGCATATGTCGCTTTAACTTTGTAAGTTGATGTAATCGGATTGGCCGTTGTGTTGCTTGCGGTAAATGCAGGAATGGCGTTGGTTCCATTGGTGGCTGCCAAGCCCATATTGCCGCCGCTGAGCATTTGTTCCCACTGGTAGGTGGTTCCGGGTACATCGCCTTGGAACGTATAAGTCGCCACCGGTACGTCTGAACAGTAGGTAAAATTTTGTACATTATTGATCGTAGGTACCGGATTTACGGTTACCCGAAGCGTATCTTTGTAGGCTTGTGTACAAACGGCGCTTGTACTGGCAATTTCATATTGTACTACCACCGGAGTGATTACACTGATGGTTAACACTTCCTCGATAGTAGATGAAACCGCGCTGCTGGTGTTTCCATTATTGATACTAGCTTGTGATAATCGTCTCCAGTTGAATTGTGCGCCTTGCGTAATGGATTGGATGGTATATGTAAACATGGAACCACTGCAAACAGGGGCTACGGTCAAGTCGCTGCTGACTTTGGTACGCGGACTGACCGTGATACTGAAATGGATGGTATTGCCCCGGCAGTTTCCGTTCATGGCCGTTACTTCAAAATAAGCTACCAACGGACTTGTTCCGTTGTTGACTGCATTGAAAGCAGGAATGGTATTATTGCCCGATTGGGTAGACAAACCGATATGATCGCCGCTTTGTTTCCATTGGTAAGTAACTCCCGATATGTTGCCCAAAATTTGTGCAGGAATTTGTACGCCGGAACAATACATAGCATCCAGAATCGTATTGACAACGGGCTTGGCATTGACAGTTACGACCCTGCCGGAACCTAAGGCGGTTCCGCAAGATGAACTTACCCTGTATTGCAACAGTTTGCCATTATCGGTAACTTTCATAGCCATTGTCAGCGGATCGAAAACTTTTCCTCCCAATAACCAAACGCCTGTAACAACTGTATTCCCTTTCCAGTCAATACTTGGAATGCTTACTTGCAAGTAATCGCCTTCACAAACCGCAGCAATAGCAGCCGTATCGTAAACAACCGGTTTATCTAACACTTGTATGGTTTGAACAGCGCTAGCAGAAGTGTTGCCAGGGGTTTCTGTTACAGTCATGGTAACCGTATAAATACCCGGTTGGACATACGTATGCGTGGCATCTCCGGTCGTCGCCACAGCCGTTCCGTCGCCAAAACTCCATGCATAGTTGCTGATACTGTGGTTCGGAGTAGTAATAGTACTCTTGTTTTTGAATACAAAGCTATTGTTATCCAAACATTGTACGCTTGTATTGACACTGAAGTCAGCTGACAGATCTGTAGAAGTACTGACGGCTATATTCTTGTCAATAACCGATAAACAACCATTTGAATTTACCGCCATCAAGCGGACAAGGTAATCGCCCGATTGAGCATATTGATGTACCGGGTCTTTTATGGTTGACGTTGTCCCATCGCCAAAGTTCCATACATAACCAGTAGCGCCAGTAGAAAAATTTGTAAAGCTGACCTGTCCCAAACCTGTTACTTGTGTCGCAAAATCTGAATTTGGATTAGCGTAAACGATAACAGGTACTTTGTTACTACTTGTATCGCCACAGTTGGAAGTAAGTTTGTAGGTCAATATTTTTCCGCTATCGGCAACGGTCATGATTCTATTTTTATCAAAAATTTGTCCATCCAGTATCCAAATACCTTCGGTTGGCGTGTTGCCTTGCCAGTTAATGACGGGCGCCGACAAAGCCAACTTATTATCTTCACAAATGCCGGCAGGCACAGTGATGGTAATTATTGGTTTGCCTATTACTTGTATGGTTTGAACAGCGCTTGACTGGGTATTGCCCGGGGTTTCAGTTACCGTCAAAGTAACGGTATAAGTTCCTGCTTGGGTATACGTATGAGTGGCATCTTTAGTAGTTACAATGGCTGTGTTGTCGCCAAAATCCCATGCATAACTGCTGATACCATGGTTCGGAGTGGTAATGGTACTCTTGTTTTTGAATACAAAACTGTTACTGCTCAAGCATTGTACATTTGTGTTAACACTGAAATCAGCGACCATATTGGTAAAAGTACTTACGCTTACCTGTTTGCTTATGGTAGATGCACAAGTATTTGCACTGGTAGCCGTTAAAGTTACGGTATAGGCGCCGGATTGCGCATATGCATGTACCGGGTCTTTTACGTTTGAGGTTTGTCCATCGCCAAAATTCCATTGGTAACCGGAACCGGCATCAGCCACAGTTGTATTGGTGAAACTTACCAGACCTAAACCTGTTACCTGTACCATAAAGTCGGCAACCGGTTTTGCATAGACAATCACCGTAACACCATTGCTTGCCGTATCGCCACAAACAGTGGGTACTTGATATTTCAAGATTTTTCCACTATCGGCAACCGTCATGATTTTATTATTGTCAAAGATATAGCCGTCTAAAGTCCAAACTCCCTCTACCGGAGCATTGCCTTGCCAATCAATCTCAGGGGTAGGTAGGGTCAGTTTGCTACCTTCGCAAATCGCCGGCGGTACTGTAATCGTAATAACCGGCTTTCCAATGACCTGTACAATCTGGCCATAAGTTTTCAAGGTATTACCCGGTATTTCAGTTACGGTCAAGCTTACAGTATAGCTACCGGCTTGTTTATAGGTGTGTGCCGGATTTTGTACATCAGACGAATCGCCATCACCAAAATACCATTTCCAGGCGCTGATGGTATGGCCTAATGTACTGACTGTACTCTTGTCGTTGAACAGGAAGCTATTGCCGTTCAAACATTGTACGCCTTGGTTCACCGTGAAATCAGCAACTAGATCTATCTTTGTACTTACTGTGATGGTTTTGCTGGTAGTAGCCGGGCATCCTTTTTCTGAAATAGCAGTAAGCGTTACTATATAGGTTCCACTTTGGCTATATGGGTGTACAGGATTTTCTTCTGTTGAAGTTTGTCCGTCGCCAAAGTTCCATGCATAAGTAGCGGTTCCTGTAGATTGATTGCTAAAGCTTACTTTGCCCAAGCCCGTCAATTGCATGTTAAAGTTAGCCTCCGGTTCGGGCAGAATAGCTACCTGAACTTGGTCAACGCCGCTACATCCCTGGCTGAACAGGGTTACATTGTAGGTTACGGTTTGTAAAGTTCCACTGGTATTCCTGATTACTTCGTTGATAGGGTTACCGCTTCCGCTGTTGGTATGCGGGGCTACATTGCCATTGAATACGCGTTGCCATGCATAGCTTACGCCTGCTGTTTGGGGCAACCCATAAGTGATTTCACTGTTGCTACATACGGTATCGGCTATCACCAGACTTCCGCCGAATGATAGTTTCGGGGCTACGTTTACCGTCAGGGTATCCTTAGTGGTACAGCCGTTGGCTGTAGCGGTAAGGGCGTATTTCACAACTGTTGCATTTGTTGAAGTATTGGTCAAAGTTTCGTTGATGAAGGCGCTGGCGCCGCTGCTTGCCGGTTCTGTAATGTCGGAATTGGGTAAGCGGTTCCAGGTATAGGTGGCTCCCAGCACATTGCTTATCAGGGTAGTGTTTACTGCTGCTCCGCTGCAATTGTTGGTGAGTTGCAGGGTATTGGTGAACAGTACTTCCGGGTAAACGGAAAGGTTGACGGTTTCACTGTAACTGCATTGGCCGTTGTTGGCGGTGATCAGGTATTCTACATTGACGATACGATTTCTATTGTTGGTCAAAGTGTCTACAAGATTGCCGGTTCCGCTACGGGGGGCTTCATTGATGTCGGCGTTGGACAGTCGGAGCCAATTGTAGGTGATGCCGCTCGCATCGGAGCTTAACAGGTAATTGATGCCGGCGCTGCTGCAGATTGCTGGGAGTATGGTTCCTCCATTGATTTTTGCTTTGGGCAATATGCTGATCCTGAAGGTATCGGTTTTGCCCAGGCAGGGGGTATTGGCATAGGTATAGCTGGGCGTTACCACGTAGGTGGACGTCAAGGTGGTAGCGCCGTCGTTTTTGGCGGCGAACCGGGGTAATTCGGTATGGCCGGATAGGGGCAAGCCTGCTATTGGGTCGCCGCTTATGTAGCGCCATTCGAAGTTCGTATTGTTGGTGTTATTGCCGGTAAACCGGAATGGGCTTACTTCTTGGCCGTCGCAGTAGGTTTGGTCGGCTACCGGAGCTACCGTGGTAGTCGGGTTAACCGTGATCAGGAAGTTGATCGGCTGCCCTTGGCAGGCGTACCCGTTCTGCGTGTAATAGGGGGTTATCTTGTAGGCAGCCGGCATGTGGAGATAGCCTATATTGGTGGCTATAAATGTAGGCAGAGAGTCTAAGCCTATGTATTGCGACATGCCGGTTTGGTCATTGTCTTGCCCAATGATGCGGTACCATTTGTAAACAGTATTGTCTACATCTCCCGTGAAGTAATGGGTCATGGCGGTATCGCCGTTGCAGTATTCGTGGTTGATGGCATTGGTGACATTAGGAGTCGGTACTACATTGAGTTCCATCTCAAAGGTGTCTTTAATCGGCGGGGTGATGTCGGTAGAGGATGCATACAGAATAACCGTATAGGTTCCGGGGGTGGCATAGCGGTGTACGGGGTTTTTATCCGCGCTGGTTTGTCCGTCGCCAAAATCCCATAGGTATTCAGGCGTGGTGCCCGTGACTTTGGTCAGGTTTGTGAAGATAAACTGGTTGTCTTCCGAACATTGTGATTGCGCATTCACACTGAAACCGCCTTCTACGGTAGCGCCTATAAAAATCTCTTCCCTGTATTCTGCCGTACAGCCTCGGTTATCTACCGCTAAACTTACCGTATATTCGCCCGATACGGCATAAGCGTAAGACGGGTCTTTCACAGTGTCGGCGCCTGTTCCGTCGCCGAAGTCCCAGAAATAGCTTAGTCCGCTTGCAGGGGTAGAGCTATTGATGAAATCTACTTTCCTGCTGTTGGCGCCATCTAATGCGTAGGTGAAACCTGCCGTCGGTTGTTGGTTCACGGTCATCTTGATAGAGTCGATAGCGCTGCCATCTGTCATACAAGCTGTTGTGCTATTCAAGGCACGCACATAAACCGTACTGCTGGCATTCAAGTCGACTGTGTAAGCTGTTACCTGGGTTGCGGTTAACAGCGGGATGAAAGTACGGTTAACGCTGAACTGCAAGGAATCGCCACTGTAGCTACTGACCATGTTTCGCAGGCTGAAGTTTATAGCGCCGTTGGCGCAGACATTCGTGTCGTGGGCTGATGTGTGTACTGCAATAGTAGGCAAACCGTTGATAGTGATACGCAATGTATCGTAAGCTGTGGACGGGGTTTCGCAGCCGGTGGTAAGGCTTACGGCTTTTACATATATAGTATCGGTAGTATTCACTGATACACTATGGGCGGTTATATCTGTCAATGCTGTAGCAAAGTTAGCTTGTTTACTGAATACCAGCGAGTCTGTTGTATTATCCACCATGGCGGTTAAGTCGAAGTTTACGGATATATTGGAACATACAGCCGTGTCTTTCGAACTTAGGGTGAGTGCCACTTTCGGAAGGCTGTTGACCCGGAGCTTGATAGAATCTATCGCACTATTGCCGCTGAAACAGCCTGTGGTAATATTCAACGCACGGACATAAACCAATGAATCGGAATTGACGGCCACTTCGTAGGACGTCGCTGTCTTGATCAGGTTTGCGGTTGCAAAGTTCTTGTCGGTCGAGAATTGCAAAGAGTCGGATACGGCGTAAACCATGTCTTTCAAATTGAAATAATAGGATACATCGGAACAGACAGAATCTTTGTTGCCTGCTACCGTTACTGAGACACTCGGCAAACCGTTAACCGTAATGCGTAAGGTATCGATAGCGCCGACGCCGGTATAGCAACCTGTGGTGGTGTTCAATGCGCGTACATAAACCGTTGAATCGGCATCTACAGACATTTCAAAAGCTGTGGCTGGATTTATGATATTTGCTTCTGCAAAACTTCTATCAGTAGAGAATTGTAACGAATCGCCGCTGGTAGCTACCATTTCTTTTAAATTGAATAGAACAGCATTGCTCGAACAAACGGAGGTGTCTTTGCCACTTGGCTTGACCGTTACAGTGGGCAAGCTGTTAACATTTACCGTTAAGGAATCCCAAGTTGTGCAATCCGGTGGATATGTGCTGCTAACCAGGATAAAATACTTCGTCATGGCAGACGGACTTACGGTCGGCGGATCAATCAGGGTTCCATTAACAGCCGTGTAAAAAGTTGCGGAAGTATTTTCTTCCAAAGTAACCAACGTATTCAAATCGACACTTTCCTGGTTGCAAATAGTCGTGTCGCGCTTACTTGACAAAGTTGTCAAATCTTTAACCTCTACCTTTACGGCTTTCAAATTTCCGGCTTGGTTCTCACAAATCGTGTCGTTTTGTACGCTTACATAGAAAGTCGTGTCTCGGTCTAAGTTTCCGGTAATCAAGGTGTCGTTCGTTGCTAACAAGTTTGTACGTCCGGCATCGGCATACCAACGGATGCTGTCGCCCACGGAAGATGTTGCTATTAAAACTGCCTGCGTATTGTAACATACCGTATCGTCCGCTACTGTGATATCGTCCGCTACCGCATAACGGTTTACTACAATAGTATACGGAAGTAAATTAGAAGCGCATAAACTATCGGAATATATGAGTTCCATAGCATAAGTAGTGGTATTATAGGGCGTTACAAGCATGGGGTCGATACTTGTCAGCGTATCTAAGGGAATATAGGTTCCCGCCACATTTTGGTAATACCGGATAGTTCTGTTGAAGCGGGTATCCAATGCGGTTGTATCGTAAAATACGGTACTTAAATCTACCGGAGAACCAGTACAAATGCTTGTATCTACATTATTTACATAGGCTGCATAAGGTTGGGCAACCACTATGATGTCGTATGCGCAAACGCCTACCTGACGTGTTTGAGGCATCCACGAGGGCAATACAGTATAGGTCATTTGCATCCTGAAAGATCCTTTACCGGGGAAATACGCTTTATATACATTGGCTGTATCCGTTAGCGCTCCTATCCGTAAAGGCGTAGCGCCCGAAATGGCATCTATTTTATCTACGTTCAAGGTGTATTTTCTAATCATTTGGTGCGCCGATGAATCGCTCGGTTCCATATCCGGCGTATAACCTGCATAGTTCTCTGCCGTTGTGAGCGTTATCGTATCGTATTGACAAATCAAATGGGTTCCGAAAATGGTAACTATCGGGAGTGTTACCTCCTGGCACATATTGCCGTTTCTCTCGATTTTCGCCAGTAATTGTTTTCCTTTCTTAGCCGGAATATCTTTCAAGGTAATATAGAAAGTATCGCCTTGCGCTACATCATGCGTTACATAATTGACAGTTGTCACATAGGTATCAAGTTCATCGTGCTGGCTATTATTGTTCTCGTCGTGATAAAATTTAACCGGAATTGTGTCGCCTTGATAGAAAGGAGTTAACGCTCTAACCGAAATACTATCGTTAAACGCGCTCCACAAATCATTATTCATACGGCCAAAAATATCCTGTTCTACCAATTCAAATCTATAAAGGTCAATATCGACACAGGAATAGGCTCCTCCCAAAAATCTGTTTACACCACAACGTACGCCGCCGCAATCTGAAGAATCTATATAAAATACTTCATTTTGAAATCTGTATGTTCCGCAATTTGCTGCGCTTACATGGAATTTCGATGCCAATATAAGCGTATCGCCTGCATTCATCCCCGAAGGAACTTTTACGCGCATCCTCCATCCCCGAGGCGTCTCTACCATGTTATCGTTTCCTGCCGGAATGAGTCCGTCGGGCAACGACAGGGTTTTGAAACTTCCGTCTATCGGCGTCAATCCTGCCGGCATAAAAGCATCAATGGTTTCCCTTGTAGAATCACTCACATGGCCTGTGCCGCGTACAATATACATGCCTTTCCAGTCCAATGTGTCGGAGAGGCGTGTATTATTCACGGTATAACAATGTAGTGTATCGCACATCATTTCGTTTACAAAATTATATATTTCATAACTATAGCCCTTAGAAAGTGTATCGGTAGTAAAATATTGATTAGTTGTCCGCGTAATCCGGGCTAAAGAATCGTTACAATTATTGCGTGAATTCAAATGAAAATCTATAATTCCTCCTTCATAATACCCGCATTGGGCTGCTACCCGTACCGTCATCAACAACGAATCGCCTTGTTCCAAGTCAGGGAGATTCCATGTCCTGAATTCAGGATCGGTATAAGTTCCTGCTCCTAACGAAATGGTGTCTTCATCGTTGTACGGATATTGATAGTAAGCTCCCAAAACGGTTAATTCTGAAGATAATTTATCGTCAAAAGAAACCCTGACATTGTGTAATGTATTGGTATCAGCTTTTACCTTCAATTGATAAATGGTATCAACACACATATTTTGCCCTGCCAAAGGTTGAGTTACCAAATTAAAGGCCGGTTTGGCAGGGAAAGGCAATGAAGTTAATCGAATAGAGTCTGTTACATAACCGCACACACCGGTATTTACCTGTAGTTTCAACCAATATGATTTTCCTTTTTCTGTGGTATAAGGAATATAATCGAACTCATCCGGTAAACTGCTATCTAACAATTCGTCTTGAACAGCCGGTAAGAATTGACTACGCGGGTCTGCGATAGGTTCTGTTGGTTTTTGAGGATGAAACCAGCCGTACCATGAAGGATTTTCTGCCCCCGTAAGCGTAAGTGTAAGGATAAACGAATTTCTGCCTAATCCGGTAGATGGGTTAATTGCGCCTATACAAACGCTATCTTCGTCAGCCCTAATAGATAATACCGGCGTTTGATAAATGGTCAAATGTATGGCTTTGCGTTTACCGGTTAAATTTTCGTAATAATTTTCACCTTCTACCGACACATAGAAAACAGTATCGCGTGTAGTGATTGTTGTTAAAATACCGGTTTTTAAACTATCGATATTTTCCAAAACAGGCGTTGTGGCATCTTGAGATGCGTACCAACGATATACCGGAGATACAACTCCTGTGGCAGATACCCGCAAAGTAGCTCCGGTTCCTGTACAAATGACCTGATTGGATGCATTGATTTGAAGCGTATCCGCATGGGAATTCACCTTTACATGTACTGCTTTCAAGCTGCCGGCTTGGTTTTCGCAAATCGTATCGCTTTGAACGCTTACATAAAAAGTCGTATCGCGGTCTAAGTTGCCGGTAATCAAAGTATCATTCGAAACAAGGAAACCTGTACGGTCGGCATGGGTATACCAGCGAATGCTGTCTCCCAGCGTAGAGGTTGCTACCAAAGTGGCCGGCGTATTGTAACATACCGTATCATTTGCGGCTGTGATATCTGCCGGTGTCGCATAACGGTTCACCTGAATATACAAACTGTCGTATCCATCTTCAGGCGTTTCACAAGCGGTTACACGATTTACGGCTTTTACATATAATTTTACCGTATTATTCGGCGCCACATGATAAGTTGTTATGCCCGAAATAGGAGGTGAGAATATTTTATTTTCGCTAAATACTAGCGAATCGGTTGTATTATCCGCCATGATTGTAAGGTCGAAAATTGCATCTCCGACCGAGCAAACGACTGTATCTTTTGCTTCAAGCGTTACATGAACTTCGGGCAACCCGTTTACCATCAAGGTAAGTGAATCTATAGCTTCAGCACTAGTAAAGCATCCGGTAGTGGTATTCAACGCGCGGACATAGACTTTGGAAGTCTTGTTGGTATCCACCTCATAAGTATCAGAAGGATTTATCAAAACTGAAAAATCTTTAGCTTCGCTGAATTGCAAAGAATCACCGCCTGCCATGGTTAGCATTTCTTTCAAATTAAAGATAACTGCTTCGTTAGAACATACGGCTGTATCTTTGGTAATAATTGTTAGCGTGGGTAATTCATTTACCGTAATTTCAATAGGTAATATATCGCTGCTGCAATTACTTCCTTTTACATACGCCTTAGCCCAGTAAACGGTGTCTGATGTAGGTTTTGCAATAGTATCGATAGGAACGCCGGCGCTACTGTCGCTATAAAATGCAATTTGGCTATCGGTCGGCAACAGATTCTTCACCAACGAACGAAGGTTTATACTATCGCCTTGACACACATCTGCATTATCGGTAGCGAATGTAGGCGGAGCTATAGCTTCGATGGTAAATTGCCAATAGCAATTGGTATTCAAACTGCTAGGCACGCCATAATAAACCACTCCTTCTGTTGAGGGGAAATCGGTGGCGCTTGTAAATTCGTTGGCATCCACAGGCGGCTTGCCCGTAGAATCGACGATAGCATCGTAGAACCGTGTTCCATTCTGAAAATGAGTGGATATATATTCAAAAGAAACAGCATCTGCGGAACCGCAAACTTTTATATTCCGTATTTCGCTGATTCCTTCGCAAGTATTTTGTATGTCAATCAATATCTTGGGCGGTGTTACAATAGGTTCTTCGCTACAATCTCCCTCTGTTCCGAATCCGTATATAAACCGGTCTATCATAAACTCAATCCCTGTTGTTGTTCCCGAACCACTCATACTTCCACTGATTGAAGCCGTTGCCGGACAGCCTCCTGAAGTAATCAATACATCACAATTATCAATTACCTGCAATTCAAACTCCAAAGTGGCAAATACGTGGTCAGGGTCGGTAGCCATAGGCACATTCCCCACTTCCCACCTGATTTCGCCGGCGGAGCCCACCGAAGGATCGAATATTGGCTGGCCGGTTTGGAAAGTACCATCAGTAGTTACCCTGCTGCTCACATATTCGGTTGTGTAAGGAACAGGAATTTTAATATTCAAATCGTTAATACCTTCCGAACCTTTATTACGGATATTCAAAGTATATTTTATTTTTGCGCCGGGTTCCACTGTATAGGTACCGCCGGGTTGTACCGGTATCACTCCCCCCTCTTTATCTGTTATTTCGGCAATCAGGTTTTCCGCTTCGGGTTCGGGAATATAAGCATCTATCCCCACTACAATGGAAAATATGGCATACACATCCCGATTGGAACCATAACGGAAAGTGGTGGCTGTATCGCTATTGCTGATATATTGCTTTTGCAAATTGTCGATATTGAACATGGCTATATCCATTCCCGTATTATTCAACGGGTTTGGGTTGCGCCCATTTCTTCCTGTATTGATGGAACTGTTAAAAAAATTATCGGGTGAATTGGCAGCATGCGACAATCTATCGAAAGTATTTGAATTTCTTTGTTTTATGGAAAAAAAATCGCCATCATAAGCCCGGTCGCCTTCGCCGGCCATCATCCCTATTTTTACATTTACATCGCCTTGCTGCACAGCGTTAAAGCCACTTACAAGTAAATCGTGTTGGGTTGTTCCCCAACCCAGAACTTCTATAAACGAATAGCCATCAAACACAGTAATGTCGCGCCATTTCATTTTAGAGTTTTCGTAAACTACAACCATCCCCCAACCGCCATAATAACCAATGTCGCCTCCGTCGCCTTCTTCACGCAAGGCAATATCCGCCACGGTATAATATCCAACGCCATGTTCACGCACATATTCGGTAATATCGGCATAAGCGGCATACATAGAAGCATAGTCGTTTTCGCCATCATAATAAATATTTTGAGTAAAATTTCCTGTCGAAGCAACCACTTCTTGGTAAGCATTTTCCGACTCGTGTCGCAGTTTTACGACACGTTTATCTAATGTTCTACGGATTTCAACACCGGGGTAAAATTCCCCTGTAACACTTACAACAGCATACGAATTATTTTGGTAAGTATTTGTACTCTGATCAGTCCGTGAATCCCTACGCAATTCATTTACATTTAAGGTTATACCCTGTGATGTATAAATCACAACCGGATCGAAAGTAGCATGACGTCTATTCGTTGTTGGCGTCGTATTTTGTTGGTTCGATACATTTTGCCATGCGCCTCCGCTAATCCGATAATGAACAGGATAACCCGTACCGTTTCGAAATTCAAAATCGACCGTAGGTAATCCGGAACCTGTAAAACTATAACGCGGATAACGGGAGCCACTATTCCCTTGCCTTGATATTGCCATACGATAGCCTGTATAGTTCACATTATCATCGTGTTCTACATTTTGCTCGCTTGCAACCGGAATGGGCGTATTGCCCGGTACTGTTTTAGCTACCTCAAAACTATGCGGACTATCATTGTTGTGCGCCCGCCCAGTCCAATACAATCCGGCAAATACAATATGCGTACAGTTTGAGTCAGCTCCGCCTTCGTCGGAAAACCTCAACTCTGCAGACGATGAGTTAAATGGCCTGTGGGCATTCATCGCATCTACATTCACATACCTCATCTGGCTGCTATTACTCCTGTTGTCGGAGTAATCTTGCAAGGTTAAGTTCGTATTCCCCAACATGGTAAAATCACCTTTAATGTGGTAAATTTCTTGGTTTTGTGCATTGGGCGAAGTACGTGGCTGGAATGGAACCAAGTTGCTTGCTTGCCCATTGGATAAACGGGGAACCAACAAAATCAACAAGGAAAACAATATAACCAGCAAGGAAGCTCTCTGTTTGCTTTTAAAAATATATAACTTATTCATAATCTAATATTTTAAATTCTTAAATTTTCTTTGAAATTTTTCCCGGAAAATTGTTCTAGCGAGGTATGGATATTTTGTAGAGTACAACAACAGGTTTATCACCCTGTATAATTTGTTCTTGTACAAGATTGGACAGGCAAGCATCGGCATTGTTTCTGCAAGCGTCATATTCGAATATCAATTGGATATATTCCAAACTTCCAAACCCGTTCAAACGAGCGAGGTCTATCGGCAAGATTTCCTGTGGATTATCCATTTTTAACCGTATGAGCTTAACGGTTGCATAAGAAGGATTTTCGTCATACAGCAGTGAAATGCGGGAAGGCTCGCAATCTACTATCTTAAAATCATTTCCATAAAGGGATGTATTATCTACATTGATATACATCGTTGGCTGTAAGTTATAAAGCAGATTTTCCAATTCAGGCTTATCCGTTACAGCGTTTGTTTCGGAAGTAACACGCACCTCTATTGTTTGCGCTTGCATAACAGTAGTGCAACAGATTACAAGTAGTAAGGTAATTGCAGAAACTTGCGTTATTTTGAATAAGATATTTTTCATTTTTTATTTTTTTAGATTAATACTTTGTAAAACTGCTGCATTGCAATGGTTTTATTTCTATTCACATTCTATTTCTATTCTATGAAATTAAATGCTGTTATTTGTAAAATTTCAAAAGTTGTTTCCCATAGTCTTATACAGTATTAAAATAGGTTTATTTTAGATAGTTCTTGATAAAAGCAGATTTTATTGTTTTAATCAAAAAATTTCAAATTATAATTTTTTAGCACAAAATTAATACGAGAGACTTTGTTTTTACAAACAATTGATTTTCACTTTAGTAAAAGAATCTACAATTAAGTAAAAAGGATTTAGGAATCAATATTTTAAAGATAGAATAGCTGCAAAATCAATATTACATATAGCTTGTGGAAGCTATAAATTTCATTTAAGTAAATTATGCTTCATCTAAATAAATATTTATAGCTTTTGGTCAAAATCAGGTTGAAATAAGTAAAAACGTATATAATTTTGTCGGCAGAATATAATCTATGAAATTGCCCCCATTTTTATTAATCTGTCCTTTCTTTGTGCTTTGCACCTTAGGTATTGTTCTCATTAGTGATTATGTGAACAAGCGGAAGTCAACTCTAAGACTGTTTGGAGTTTTTCTAATTTTTAGAGCATTGATTTATTTTTCCATATCTATGCTCTATTATTATCCAACTCCTTTGCAGATTTATGTAGAAAAATTCAGTGGATTTATACTTTTGCTTGCTGATCCTATCTTGTTTTTTGCCTTATTATCATTTGTTTTCCCATTCAGGCTTATTCTCAGGCAATGCTGGTTTTTTCTGCTGCCGGCAGTTATTTTGGGGAGTATCTATGCCATTGCTTACGGGTTATATCCTTTGGACATACAACAGGCCATAGCCTTGTCATTCTGGCGCTCTGAAACACCGGCTACTTATCCGGATATTTATCAACTTCAATGGGCAATAGATATTATTCTTAATGTTCAGTCCCTATTCTATTTAATCATTTACATAAAAATATTAATGATCAATTTTCCAAATTTTTTACGTAATTACTTTTCCAACAGCAGTAAATTAAATATAAATTGGACCATTGTTTTGGGATTAACTTTAGCTATACTTGTGGTTATATATGATTTAGCTCCTGTTTTAGGCGCAAATGTATTATATGCTCTCGTTATTATCGAAACAGGATTGGGTTTTATAATTTATTTTGTTTTGAAGAATTGTTCAAGTCTAAATATTGATGTCATAGAGACTTATTTTTCACTTTTTCTACTCAATCAAAAAAGGCTCATTTTATTAAACAAATTGTTCCCTGAGCGAATTCTTGAAAAATTGCCCCATTATACAAGTCATTATGCTATGGGTCATGCCGAAAAAATGATCAATCTGCATCATCAGCTTATCGTTTATTTTGAATCGGAGAAACCCTATAAGCAAAAAGACCTTTGCTTGGATGACATAGCACGGGCATTGAACAGCAATCGCACCTACATTTCACAATTGTTCACAAAAGAAATAAAAACGTCTTTTTACGATTTTGTCAATACCTACCGGGTAGAAGAAGCTAAACTAATAATGCAACTACAGCCGGCGCTCAGTCTAAAGGCTATTGCCGAAGATTGTGGTTTCAACAGTTATACCACCTTTATAAAATATTTCAAGGAAAAAATTTCGTTAGGCCCGAATGAGTGGAAAAACAAATATGTGTCTTCTTAAGATAATTGAACTTTTGAATCCTGAACAGTACAATTAGCCTCAAGCATAAAATTTTCTTATGCGTTTATGACGTTGTTTCATGGGTTATTTTTAAATTTATGGAAATTAAAATATTGAACTGGCCATGTAACTTCAACTTAATATATTTAAAAAATAAAACCTTATTTATGTAATGTATAGATCGACTTTCTTTGAGAAGAAACATAAATCAATAATATAAAAATATAAAAGGCTACTTCCTATTTAATATGGTTCATGGCAACCGCATCAAAATCATTTCATACACTAATATATTGATAACCAGTTGTATTTAAAAATCCAAAATAGAAAAACAAAATTTATAAGTTATTGAAGATTAAATATTTGAATCTTATGCGGTTGCCATAAATATGGTTGACCGATCTAAAACTAAAAAAACTTTTTGTACTTTTGCTAAAGATTGAATGGTTATAAAGGATCAATGTAAAATTCTGGTGGAGAACTAAAATATTTAAGTGAAAATATCAAAAGTCAAAAGAGGATGAGTAAGGGAATAACGGCTTACGACAGATGGCGTTAAGAAAAATCATTAGAGGAGGCGTTAAAAACAAAATTCTGTTCGAAGCCTCCTTTCGAAAAATAGCATGACAACGGCTATTATTTATGGGTTGGAATAACAGCGTCGACGGGCGAGTTATTTTGTTTAGCCGCAACAAATGATTTTTTAGCCTATCTGTCGTCAGCCTTGACTTTTTGTTTCCTTTTCGTCAAGGCAAAAAAAGATTACAATGCATGTTTATTACATTCTTACCATTACGATAGAAACATTAAAAATTATCTCCACCTGTTTTTACACCGATCCTAAAAATAGGCGCCGATATTTTCTTTCTATTCTTTTTGGAGCCTCAAAAAGAATCAAAAACGGCTTGAGGATTTAAACGCGCTCCGCCTACCGGCTGCGCTTGAACGGAAAATCCTCGCAATGGAATGCTGCGCATGGCGTTTTAGTGGCTAACGCGCTTGAATAAGGCAGCGCCAATAACGGCCTACGACAGATGGCGTTAAGAAAAATCATTAGTGGAGGCGTTAAAAACAAAATTCTGTTCGAAGCCTCCTGCCGGAAAGTAATTTGACGATGTTAATTATTTATTA
>JAVBLV010000043.1:0-38258 GCA_031553195.1 Bacteroidales bacterium | reverse complement strand
CGTTTGTTATTTAGGGGTTGGAATAACAGCGTCGACGGGCGAGTTATTTTGTTTAGCCGCAACAAATGATTTTTTAGCATACCTGTCGTCAGCCTTGACTTTTTGTTTCTTTTGCGTCAAGGCAAAAGAAAGATCACAATGAAGTCTATTACATTCTTACCATTATGATAGAAACATTAAATATTATCTCCACCTGTTTTTTACACTGATCCCAAATTTTCAACATTTATTTTATATCGTTTTGCGATTGCGAAGTATACGAAATTATTAAAAAAGCCAAGGCCGCAATATATTTAGTCATTTTCTAACTTTAAATTTATTTTCAATTTTCAACTCTCAATTTTTAATTCAATAAGTTCATCGTTAAACTAATACGCCGCGTCATCTTTCCTGATTTCTTCTTCGGTTACTTTCTTTTTATTCATCTTTGTCCAAGCCCACCAAATGTAAGCCAGTACAGCCGGAATAAATAACGATACTACCGACATTACCGATAAAGTAAAATAGCTGGAACTACTATTTTCAATAGTCAAAGAGTGTTGCAAATTATAAGTGGACGGATAATAAGCGGTGTGATTATAGCCGGCTATCAATAAAAGGGCAAACACAGTAAATACGGTTCCAA
Source organism: Bacteroidales bacterium (assembly GCA_031553195.1). GTDB lineage: Bacteria > Bacteroidota > Bacteroidia > Bacteroidales > P3 > JAVBLV01. The sequence continues at coordinate 37,633 of JAVBLV010000043.1, read as the reverse complement.
TCCCTGAAAACCAAATCCCTTTGGTAGAGTGTTTAAAAAGAGTTACAAAAATTCCCGACAAAACACCTACAACTCCCACTAAAAATACAATCAGTACTATAGGCATTTGCAATAGATTATGAAGATATTTATAAGGTTCCATAAATACTTCTTGGGTTTGCGGATTTACGGCAAAGCCCGATTGGATTAATAACATAATGACAAAAGCGATAAAGAACGCGACAAAAGGAATGGCATTGTAGCGTAGTTGTTTAATTGCACGCTCGTAAATAGCTTTATTATCGATGCTATTGATAAAATATAAACATCCTAGCGTTCTTGCTAAAAAGCAAACGGCTAAGCCCAAAAATACATTCTGAATATTTAAAACGGCTTCTAATCCATGTGCAGCTCCCTGCCATTGCGAAATGGTAACACCGCCGTTTTCACCAAAGATATTTGTCAGGTTTTCCTTCTCCATTGAGAAAGCAGAACCTGTAAAGAATGTAGCTACAGCGACACCTAACAAGAAAGTACCGCCAAAACCATTAATAGCTAAAAAGGTTTCGTAAGTGCGTTTACCCAATAAGTTACCCGGCTTGGTTCTGTATTCATAAGCCACGGCTTGCAATACAAAGCAAAGCAAAATAGCAATCCAAACCCAGTAAGCTCCGCCAAAACTAGTAGAATAGAATAAGGGGAAGGACGCAAAAAAAGCCCCGCCAAAGGTAACCAAAGTCGTAAAGGTAAGTTCCCATTTACGTCCTAAGGTATTGACAATAACGGTTCGTTCGACATCGGTTTTACCGAGACGATAAATTAAGGTTTGTCCGCCCTGAACAAAAAGCAGAAAAACCAGCAATGCGCCTAATAAGGCGATTAAAGCCCACCAATAGTGTTGCAAAAAACTGTAAGAAATGGCTAATGTTGTCATAATATATAGGGTATTTAGTGTTGATCGTTTATTTTAATTGGGGTTTAGTGAGTTTATTTCCTTTCAATCTTCAAAATAAAGCATACCTGAATGGTTTACATAACCGGCTATTTTACCGTTGGGATCTCTTAATTCTATTAAATTGTTTTGATACATAAAGCTACCATATTTGCAGGGAACAATCTCGTTGGCGTTTTTATCAATAATTCCGAATTTATTATTTTTGCGTATCATGGATATATTGCCCGTAAATCCATGATATCTCAGGTAGTCAATTTCTATTTTGTGCAAATTGTCATAATCCGTTTCATATTTAGAAGAGTATTCTGTATCGTATTCTATGGGGCTTATTTTTTTAGTTGTTTTATCTACAAATCGTATTTTCCAGTTAATTATAAGCATGGGTATTTCTTCGCCAAACATGCCTGCAAAATCGTATTGGCAAGGAATTATTTCATTACAATTTTTATCGATAAAACCATATTTGTTATTTTTCTTTACGGCGGCTATATCGTTATAAAACGGTCCTATTTCATCGTATTTGCAAAGTATATAATGGTTTCTGCTTGTATCAATAAGGATGTATGTATCGTCTATGATAACCCTATCTTTTCCGTTAAACAGCCTTTGTCCGTTGGATTCGTAAATACACGGAAGAATTTCTTTACCGGCTTTGTCAATAAGTCCCCATTTCCCGTTATGTTTCACAAATGTTTTTCCATTTTCAAAATCTGTTGTTAATTCATAGATACAAGGAATTATCAATTTCCCTGCTGTATCCATAAAGCCCTGTTTATTATTCAGGCTTACTCCTGCCAAACCATCCTTAAACGGCGATATACCTTCATATATACAGGGAACTATTTCTTTGCCTGTTTTATCGAGTAATCCACATTTTGCATTCATACTTACTCTTAAAAAAGTTTGAAGATAAAGCCCATGTATCCAATCGTACCTGATGGGAATTACAACATTGCCCATGGTATCGATAATTCCCATTTTCCCGTTCTGCGTTACAGTAGCAAAATCGTTATAAAAATCGTAGCAGGCATCGTATATACACGAAATTACTTGTTTGCCGGTTTTATCTACATATCCCCATTTGCTGCTAACAGTACTTTCTATCGGAATTAGTTTTTTTGAAACATCTATATTGCCGGATAAACAAGGTATAATTTGCTTTCCTGTTGTATCATACAATCCATATTTTGCTCCATTGTTAACAATAAACCAACCGTCTTTATAATCAATCCTATCATATTGAAATGGAATAATTTGTTCACCAGCTTCAGTAACAATTCCCCGTTTTTCGCCAAATCCAATATTGTAGAATCCATTTTTATAACTCAGCACATACTCATATTGGCATGGGAATAATACTGTACCGGTTTTATCAACTAAGCCCTGTTTTCTACCACGGTCTATGTATATGCAAGACGAATCTTGGTTAAAAGAAATCCTGTCATATTCGCAAGCAAGAATTTCTTCTCCGGTTCTATTAAACAGTCCGTAACGCTTGTAATTGTAACAATATGTCTTATAAAAATCGCCAAAGGCTTCGATATATTCATGTTCAAAGGGAATGATTTGTTTATTTTTGAGATTTATCACCCCCCATTTATCATCCATGCGAACTGCTGCGGTACCTTTGTGGAATTTCATGATTCCATCGTACTGATAAGGAATTATTTGTTGCCCTGATTTATTAATTACGCCCTTTTTCCCAAAAAGTTCTACCGTAGCCAAGCCATTTTCAAATTTTCCGGCAGCTTGATATTTGCAAGCAATCATTTGCTTACCTGTTGTAATATCGAAATAACCACGTTTTCCATTCAAACTTAATGCGATCAGATTTTCTGATTTTGAACCTATATCATCATATTTACAGGGTATTATTTCTTTTCCGGTTTTATTAATATAGCCCCATTTTTTATTGATGCGTACAGCGGCAATTCCATTTTCAAAGTTTGCTATGGCATGATATTTACAAGGTGTTATAAACGTTCCCGTTTCATCTATCAGTCCGAAAAAGGAATTTTGGGAACTTAGGCTAACCCTCGCAAGTCCATTGTTAAAAAAATCAGCAGAAGCGTACTTACAGGGAATAACAATTTTACCCGTACTATCGCTGTATCCCCATAATTTGCCTTTGCGATAGGGGATAAGTTCCGGTAGTTGAGCTTGGAGGTAAAACCCACAAAACAGTAAAAGTAACAAGCCTGTAATTTTTTTACTCATCATGACAGTTAAGGTTGATGTTTTCCCTTTATTTACGTTAATGTTTTCAGTCCGATTGCCGATTGTTTATAAAAGGCGTAGCTCCCCATGTTATTACAAGGTCTTTGTAATTAGGATATTTCTTTTTGTTCAATACAAAATCAATCATCATACCGGCAACGCCAATGCAATCAAGATCATATCTCGCAAAGTTATAAAACAGCGTATCATTGGCGATTTTCATGCTCATTGTCTCAGGAATGGGCATATCACAAAAAGACCCTTTAAGATAGAATGTATAAATTACAGTATCATCATCTACTTCTCTCCACTTGCTGTCTATTTCCTTGTCAAAACCGAGGTTACGATTAGATTCTCTCACAAAATAATCAAATGCCGCTGTGTCTGATTGCGAATACACAGTTTTACAAGTTGTAAAAAATGAGATAATAATAAGTGTGGCAATAATATTTTTCATTTTAACTGATTTGTTCAAAGAATAATTTGGCTAAATCTTTTTGTTTTTAGTTATTGTAATTGAAATTTTATGGGTAGCCGGTGATAAACACGAACGGCTTCTCCTCCTCTTTTTGCCGGTTTCCATTTGGGCATAGATTTAACTATTCGGATAGCTTCTTCATCACATCCGCTACCAATTCTTCTCAGAACCCTAATTTGTGTCAGACTTCCATCTCTTTCAACAATAAATTCCACGTATACAGTTCCTTCCAATCCCGTTCGTTTTGCCATATCAGGATATTGTAATGTATTTTTGATAAAATCCATTAAAGCAATCTCTCTTCCGGGAAATTCAGGAGCTTCATCCCACGAATCATAAATCGGTTCCGAAACCTCTATTTCGTCTTTTTCTTCTTGCGACATTTGGTAGTTAGGATTGCTATAAATTATATTTTTCCGTGTTAAATGGTAAAGATTAGCTGTGTTTAGGTCTATACCTACAATTAAGTCCCCCAAATAACGAACCGATACAGAATCTGCTTCCGGTTTTACTCTCCAATAACCTTGTTTGTCTTTGAATACATAATAAATATCATGAATATCAGGAGTATAATTGTTGGGAAATACTACTAATTTCCGGTATTCAGCTTCTCCGCTGTACATAATATCGAATAATTCTATATCGTTGCCGAAAGGTTTTGTCAGCGCCTTATTGCGATAAAATAAAGTATCTCCAATTAAAGCAAATTCGGCATAGAACTGCATTTCTTCTCCTGTGTTACGATGTATGGGATAAAACTTTTTGTTTCTATCATCGAAATAAAAAATACTATTCTTGTCTTTACAATAGGTTGTGTACTTTATATCTTCAAATGTTTGAACATCCACTCCTGTTAATTTTTGAGTTGCCGGACGATACCCTACATAATAAACAGCGTCTTTATTTTTTGCAAATGCTCCTCCGTATCTATCTATTACCAAGTTAAGCACCATGTCATAATCTTGGTCGTCTTTTAAATTTTTAATTAGAGAGAGGGTGGTGGGAGAAAGATTTTTATAAACCTTATCAGTTTCATAATCATACACTTGATTATTGTAAATGAGTTGAGTGCATTTGATATTTATGTCTTTATCCTTTACAGGATATGTATAGGTAAAAGGAATTTTAATATACACATATCCATATTCGTTGGTATTTTTGTTAATTCTAGTACCTGCAAAATAAATTCCATTTTTATCATAAAGATAATTTGAATAGGGGAGCACGCCAAATGATTTAGCATCTAACTGTTGGCCGTTAAATTTTTGTGTGTATTCAAGAGAGTAATTGTATATTTTTTCTCCGTCGGTAATGAAATTTTCAAAAACTCTTATTTTATCAAAGTTTTTTAGGGGAATAGGAACCGTATAGCCTTGATAATACACAGCATTTTTATCCATGCTGTATTTTCCAGATAATTTTTTTAATGTACTTGCATCCATTCTGTCTGCCGAACCACCAAAGGAATAGGATTTATAGACCAATTTGCTTGTTTTCCACAATCCATCATTTACCGGTTGGGCTTTTTCGCCGTCGATGTATACAGGTTGATCCTCTTTATAAATATAGTTTTTGTCATAAGCGTAATAAGAACTATAATCAGCCGAAAATGTAAGCGGGTCGGCATCCATAATTTTTTTGTTGATGTAATATACTCCGTTCGTATCTTTGAAATACTTGTTTCCGAGTGAATAAAATGTTTGGGCATCCACTCCTCTCATTTCTTCAAATTCATAAAATACTTGGCTTTTATTTTTCCAAACATAAATATCAGGTTTGTAGTCAATTCTATATGTTCCTACGATTTCTAAACCTGTGGTGTCTATTTCCATAAACTGTCCTCTAAAATATACCCCGTTTTTATCAAATGCCAAATGTTGTTTGTATCCCCTTTTTGTATATATCCTAAATGTTTCCATATCGGGGTGTAAAATCCTTCTTATGGTATCTTCCATATAAACAACATTGGTTTTATTGATAATATACCGAGGTCCTATTTCGGGACGAACAGGGCTTTCCGCTTGCACAATGAATGGTATTGCCCACAAAAACAATAATACCAATTTGTCTAATTTTATTGTAATTTTGTTCATGGTGCTTGAAAATTTTCGAGTTGTTCTGTGTTCTTGTTTACCCACCTACAATTTTATTCCTCCTGTTTTGGTCCCGCTTTAATTTGTTTGGTTAAGATGGTTAATTCTGCGATAAGTAAGATGGTAAACAGTACAGCAAAGAGCCAGAATGTAATTTGCACTGCCGAAGCATCTAATCGCGATACGGCGGCAATGGTAGGCATGGTATCCTGAATCGTCCATGGTTGGCGGCCTACTTCGGCCACTATCCAGCCGGCTTGCGAAGCAATATAAACCAATGGAATAGAAAGTAAAGCAGCCCAATGCATGATTTTCATGTTTTCGAGCTTCTTTTTATAACTGAAAAACAAAACCAAGGCGAATAACAAAATAAACCACATGCCCAAGCCCACCATGATACGAAAACTGTAATACGTCAAAGGAACATTGGGAACTACATCATTTACGTCGTTCAAATAGCCATAACCGAAATAACGGAAGTAATTATTGTAAAAGGCCTGCCCTTCAGGCGTATTCCTGTCAAATTTCTTGCCAATTTCCGAAATTTGGTACTGTTGTCCGTTCTTCTTCGCCAATTTATAATCACGCAAGGTTTGAATGGCAATTTTTCCTCTTGCCATTTTTTCGGTTGCCGAAAGAATATTTTGCTCTTCGTTTCCTAAAGCCAAATCGTTAATTCCCGGAACAAAGGCATTGAAGTCGCGGAAACTTAAAAATGAAAGCATTTTAGGGATTTCGAAATTGAAAATATGTACATCGTCCTGTTTTTTCCCGACTTCTTGTCCGGGCGTTAAAGCGCCTATTACGCTTATCCCAACGCTGGTTTTCCCATCATAAAGGGCTTCCATAGCCGCTAATTTCATAGGCTGATTTTGAGCTACGTTATGTGCGGAAGTATCGCCGGTAATAACCGTAATAACAGACATAACCAATCCGAAAATACCTGCCACGCGGATACTTTTGAGCGCCATAGAGGTTTCTCGTTTTTTTATTAAAAACCAAGAACTTACTCCGATAACAAAAACGCTTCCCAGCAAATAGCATGATGAAGCGGTATGAAAAAATTTAGCTACTGCCGCCGGATTCGTTACCACAGCCCAAAAATCATTCATTTCGTTGCGAGCCGTATCAGGATTGAAGTGCATACCTACGGGATTTTGCATCCAGCCGTTGGCAATCAAAATCCATACTGCCGAAAGCGTGGCGCCGAAAGCGACCATCCACGTGGATAAAAGGTGGGCTTTTTTGCCTACTTTATTCCAGCCAAAAAACATAACGGCAAAAAAGGTTGATTCGATAAAGAAGGCGAAGATCCCTTCAATGGCCAATGGGGCTCCGAAAATATCGCCTACAAACCACGAATAGTTAGACCAGTTGGTTCCAAACTCAAATTCAAGTATAATACCCGTTGCTATGCCGATGGCAAAATTGATGGCAAAAAGTTTCATCCAGAATTTGGTAATGCGTTTCCACTCTTCGTTTCCGGTGCGGACATAAATGGTTTCCATAAATGCCACTATAAAACCCAAGCCCAGGGTAAGCGGCACAAAAAGCCAATGATAAATTGCCGTAAGCGCAAATTGCAGTCGCGACCAATCTACTAAATTCATATCAATGTGTTCCATATTATTGTTGATTTGGTTATTTGATTATAAAGTTCGTAATGTTGTAACGTTCATAACGTTTAAATGTTATAACGCTTTGACTTATATCTATTTTGTAAGTTCTTCTATTACATAATCGGCTTTATCTTTTTTATTGTCGAACTTGGAATTCAAAAAATTAGGAAAGAAGAAAATTTTCAATACTACAAACATAATGAAAAGTTTTATCAATATGATTATCCACAAGGATTTTCCAACAGTCATGCTTTTAAATCCTTCGTAATAAAATAAAAAAATCCGTTTAAAAAGATTGGCGCGCATAATTTTCAGACTTGACAATCAAAAGTTCAAATTTAACACATTTTTTTTAGAAACAAAAACCAATGTTTCTTAAACAAGCTTGAATAAAGAAAGTTTGTTAGGGAGTGGAGGTGGAAATACTATAAAAGGTATTGTAAATTACGAGGGGAATGCCATTTTTAATATGAATAAACCTCGCATATTCTTTAAAGTATGCGAGGTTATAACTGAAAAGCAATGCGAGAAATTAAAGCAAATTTATTTACGAAATATCATTACAGTATTTTGTTTTTTATTGGATAACAATTTTCCTTGTTGAGATAAGGCCCTTGTTGTGAATGATTTTTAACAAGTAAATTCCTTTTGGAAGATTATCTCGTTGAATTTCAATTTTCTTACTTTTTATATTTTGTATGCTTTTTACGTTGTTTCCGAGTAAATCATATATTTGAATCTCCAGTAAATCCGACGATACGCATCGGAAGAGTTCCATACCGAAATCAAAGGAAAAATAGTACAGAGTATGTCTCGTAAAGATAATTGTTGGGATAATGCTGTAGCGGAAAGTTTCTTTCGAAGTCTAAAATGTGAGATGATTTATGGTAATCGGACTTTAACTGCTGAACAAATGAAACTGCAAATTTTTGAATATATTGAAATCTGGTATAACAAAAAAAGACGTCATTCAGCTCTTGAGAACTTGACTATAGATGAGTTTTGGATAATCAATAAAAATAGCGCTTAACTTTTTCTGCAGTTTTGTTTGGAATTTCCAATTGGCAGTTCACAACGGAGAGTGCCCGGGTTAAGCTAAGAAGGCTTTATCCGACCTTAGACGAGTGACGTGACACTAGTATCGTTATTTGTAAAGATTCCGGCGAAAAAGAGCATTTTTGGATTCAAAATACTTTATAGTGTAACAACTTCTTAGAATCGATACGCTAACAAAAACCGGGTATCCGAAGTGGTGGAGTAGAAATTAGGGTAATAGGCATAGCGGGTTTTGCGGAAGTAATCGGAACGCTGCCAATAAATGCTCCATTTTTCATTAAATTTGTATCCAAATTTTGTGTCCATAACAAAATAAATAGCGTTGGATTTATCGCCTGCGGCATAAAATACCTTATTGAGATTTGTATTATCGGGCGAATAGCCGTTCCATGTAAAAATATGATAAACAGAATTATTGAAATCGATGCTAATTTTATCTTTAAAAGACAAATTTAATTTTACTTTGGCAGAATAACCGCTTCCCCAATTATAATTGCGGTCTTCCCCAGCAGAATAGTCGGATAAACTACATCCGATCAAGATGGCGTTGGCGTGAGCCTGCATATTGTATGAAAACATTTTATTGAAAATATTTCCGCTGCAAACAAGGCCTAATCCTCCGGAGGCAGGGCTCCCTATTTTATAAGGAGTCTTTGTGCCGGGTACTTTTATTGCGTTGGCTATCGTATCCGAATTGTAATAATCAAAATGTTGGAAAGCGCCTAAAGCAATTTGATTATTATCTGTCTCATATAAAGGGTTTCCCCATAACCTGCCCATTAAGTTAAGTTGCCCGATAATGGGTTGGTTTCTTTGAATGTTGAAATTGCTGTAAAAAAAGAAATAACTATAGGAAGTTGAGTTTTCATCATCGAAAAGATCGCCGTAATTTACTTGCGCGTTTAAGCAAAACCCGATAACGTCGTCGTCAAAAGTATCCTCTTGTAAATTCCATATTTCCAGCGCTCTTGTTCCGCCCGATAGCTCAAATTCTATTTCAGGGATAGAAAATTGGCGGCCTGAATTTCCTGATCTTTTCCAGGACTCTCCTGTAAGGACTCTTGTAAGTCCTCTTCCCGGCGATAAGGTAAATCCCAGACATTCCCGGACCAAACGATTCCATCCCCAAGTCCGGTTGTCCAATATTAAGTCGGAAACCCGGTACAGAGACTCGCCCATGGCCATTCCTCCTATAGAGGTCGAAAACAAATCATTGGTTGCTGGTAATTCGTTTTCCATAAACAATTCCCACATCAGGCTACCGCCAAAAGCATATATTCCCGATTTCCAGAAATTCATTCCGTTGGAACGGGCGGCGCTGTAGTAGAATGATCCATGATAGGGGTGGCTAAATAAATTTGTTGAAAATTTATCGTTGTCCCAATGAAATCCTTTTTGGAGATTTCTCTTCATCGTATTAATGCTGATGTAGGCATAATCGCCTTCAAGTGCAAACCGGCAAAAAGCCCATAACGCCAAATTGCTTGCCGCCGCTTCTCCTGCGGCCAGCCAAGGCCTTTTGGGCGGTAGCATAATGGTGTCCGAAGAATAAGGTTTATTATTTAGATTAGAAAGTTCTTCTTGAGATATTGCGCCAAAAGGCAGAAGCAAAAAAGATAAAACAAGAATATATTTTATAAAATTCAACATGTCGGCGCCAGAGTGTTTTATCTTAATTTTTTACTTTGTTTTTGTTGCTTACGGTTGAAGCATAAGTTCCTATAATACATAAAACTAAAAAGACAATAAGCGCAATATGAATGCTATCCATAAATTGAGGATATAATTCAGGCGTAATTTCTTTATTTCCGACTTGACTGTAGATGGCCATAGTAGCGATGCCCATACTAAACGATTGCCCCACGAGCCTCACTGTTCCCGTTGTTGCAGAAGCTTGTCCGTATAATTTTTTGTCTACGGAACTCATAATAATGTTCATATTGGGCGAAGAAAAAAGCCCGAATCCAATTCCTAATAAAACCAACAAGATAATCAAGAAATACAATGGAGTTGTCGACGATAGAAAAATAAGTCCGATAAGTCCGCACACAATAACCAACATACCGGATGTCGCTAATTTGAAAGGCGATGTTTTGTCGGAGTATTTCCCTGAAAAATACGAACATAAAGCTTGAACGGCTGCTTGCGTAATCAAAATAAATCCGGCGGCGCTGGCATCCAAACCTCTGATATATTGCAAATAAAGGCTTATCAAAAATACAATGGCAAAAGTTGAAGCATAATTGATAAGAGCGGCCAATGAAGAAAAAATAAAAACTTTATTCCCTTTAAATAGTTTTAAATTGAATACAGGGTACGCGCAACGACTCTCTTGTAAACCAAATAACGCAAAGCCGATAATTCCCCCTGCCAGACAGATAATTCCGCTTATATTCGGCAATTGGGAAAATCCGAATATCAAACCAAATAAAGAAATGCCGTAAATAACGGAACCTAGCCAATCGAATTTTTCGCCTTTGCTTTCTATCCATTCCCCGTTGAGGAAAAAGAAAGAAAGTCCTACAATAAATAATCCCATAAAACCGCATACAATAAAAATGCTTTGCCACCCCAAATAATGCGTTAATAATCCTCCCAGAAAGGGTCCGGAAGCCAGAGATAAATAAACGACTACTGTGTTGATACCAAGAATTTTTCCTCTTTGGCTAGCCGGAAAAATAGAAGTCAGAATGGCTATGTTGGTGCAAAATAGCATGGCGCTGCCTAACCCCAATAAAATCCGGAAAGCAATTAACATGAAGCCGGAGTTTGAAAATCCGCATAAAAAGGAGCTAATGGAAAAGAGGAAGACGCCAGACATAAAAATTCGTTTACGCCCAACTAGATCGGCAATCCGGGCAAACGGAATCTGAAAAATGGCGGTTGAAATAAGATAAGCGGTTGAAATCCAAGATAAAGTGACGGCGTTCAGTGAAAATTGTTTGCCGATGTCGGGTAATGCCAAATTAATAGACGCCCCCATAAATGGCACTAAGAAAGCGGCCATACACAAGGTTAACAGGGCCTTATTAGGATTAATCGGCTTTGACGGCATGATTTTTTTTGGCTGCAAAGGTAGGGAAAGTTTGCTTATTGTTAAAAGATCGAATTATTGAATTATTGAAGGATTGAATTGGAATAGTCGCTTATGGTTAAAGTATAAAGTTTGTGGAATAAGAGACAATAAACGTTTACACTTTACAACTTTTAAACCGTTCAACTTCTTTTTTCGGGCAGATATTTCCAGAAACGTTTAGGTAACATTTGTACGTGTAATTTAGGATTAATACGCTCTTTGATTGTCATGGAATTGAAATAGTTTTTCCACAGAGCTTGAAATTTCTTTTCATCTTCAGCCATTAATTCTTCGTCGAGGCTTCCGTTTTCCAAATTAAATTGCGGATCTTCAAAACGTATTTCTTGTACCTTGTCCAGATTATAATAAATGCCATATTTGCGTCGAAGATCGTAAATCACCCATTTTTGATCGGCAAAGCGGTCTTTAAAATGCTCTATGATGAGTGGAATAACATTGTAAAGGGGTTCGATAGGCGCAAAAAACAAATCGTCGGCCGCTTTTTGGAACCGGATAAACATTCTCATGCGTTCGGCTTCGCGGGAAACTTTCCGGTAGATTTTCGATAACTCTAATGTGTGTTCGTCTGCAAAATTAGTTTCGATAGATAGTTCACTCTCAAAGGCTTTTCGAATATAATGGAAAATAATTAACTCTATGTCGGGCAATTCGGATAAAAAAGTAATGGTTAACATGCGGCAGGCTTCTTTCGAAAGTTTTTTGTTCAAACCTTTCCAAACCCTTGACGCCTTTTCCTCGTCTGGAGTAATAAAAATAATTTCGTCGTAAATCAAGGGTAGGGGAGTCTGTTCCCCTATTATGATGCTTGGCTGTTTTTTTTGAAGGAAAGACTCAAATACTAATGTCAACAAACCCTCGAAAGTTTTATCATAAATAAAAACGTACATTCTGATTATTGATTTTGAGTGGTTTAATTGATTTTGTTTTTAAAATGAAAAGATTTTCATTTTGCAAAGGGAACGGATTTTATTCCATTGTAAACGATAATATTAGTTGTTGAGGATTTTCTTTTGAGTTCAATTTGCCTGTAAATAGTTTTGCGAGGTAGTCCGGCCTTATCTCAGGAACGTTTCTAAAAGGTAGTTCATGACAAGTAATAAAATATTGGGCGCGTTTCATTACTACGCCCATTTTTTTCAAATGTTCGGAGTTAAGTTTTCCGTGTCTGCGCGAAGCGACAATCAACTGCGCCGATTTTACGCCTATGCCGGGAACCCTTAAAATCATTTCATAGTCAGCTTTGTTGATATCAATGGGAAATAACTCGGGATGACGCAAGGCGTAGCTGAGTTTAGGATCTAATTCCATATCCAGATTAGGAAAGCGATCATTGACAATTTCGTCTACTTCGAAATGGTAGAAACGCATCAACCAATCGGCCTGATATAAACGGTTTTCACGCACCAAAGGCGGTTGTTTCAAAGCGGGTAAACGACTGTCGTTTTCGTTAACCGGAATATAACCCGAATAATATACGCGTTTCAAATTAGGCTTATGATACAGAAACGAAGATAATTGTAGGATTTGCTTGTCGCTTTCGGGCGAAGCGCCAATGATTAGTTGCGTACTTTGTCCGGCCGGAGCAAAACGAGGAACTTTGGCATATTTTTTCCGATCCTCTTTATTCTCTAAAATTCCTTGCCCTATGTAATTCATAGGAGACAGCACGCTTTGATAATCTTTTTCCGGCGCCAATAATTTTAAATTTTCCTCGGTGGGAATTTCTATATTGACGCTTAAACGGTCGGCATACAATCCGGCTTCGTTCACCAATTCCCTCGATGCGCCGGGAATGCTTTTTAAGTGAATATACCCATTGAATTTGTGGACTTGTCTCAGTTGTTTGGCAACGCCTACCAAGCGTTCCATCGTGTAGTCCGGATTACGCACAACGCCGGAACTCAGAAACAAACCTTCAATGTAGTTTCTTCTATAGAATTCGATGGTGAGGTTTACGATCTCGGTTACCGAAAAAGTGGCGCGCGGCACGTCGTTGCTACGCCGGTTTATGCAATAAGCGCAATCGTACATGCAATGGTTCGTCAGCATGATTTTGAAAAGCGAAACGCAACGGCCGTCTTCGGTAAAACTGTGGCAAATACCCCAACCGGCGGTATTTCCCAGGTTTTTGCCGTTATTTTTGCGCGAATGTCCGCTCGATGCGCAAGACACGTCATATTTTGCCGCGCCGGCCAACACTTTTAATTTTTCAAAAACAGGATCGTTCATTTGTGTATGCGTAATTGTTTGGTAATTTGTGGCTATAGTCTTGTCAGGGCGTGATTTAAAGTCACGCCCTGACTTATAATCATTCACTTTGACGTGACTTTAGTTTCATAGACATTTCATGTTTTTAAAATTTATAAGCCCCTCTAAATCTCCCACCCCCTCTTTAATTCTCCCCTCAAGGGAGATTAATCGGATTTTTTTATTTGTTTGGGAGACTTGGCTGACGCATGCCTTTAATCATTCACTTTGGCACGCCAAAGGCTCATGATTATTTCATGTTTTTTAGAATCTATATTTTGACAAATTTTGTGCCTTTGCGGTACTGAATGATAATTTATTAAAGCTAAAACTATCAAATAGTTACATGCTATAAGCTAAGCCTGATTCAATATATTTAAAACGAGATTTCTTACAAAGATACCGAAATTCAGGGTACATTTTGGAATCATTTTAAAGAAAATAATTTACTCTTTTGAATATTGATTTGCCGATAAAATGCTTTATAATTACATACTAAATGTCCTGTCTTGTAAATGAAGAATGAAATGTGTTTTAGCGATGAATTTCGAATGTTTAAGGCTTATAGGGTATCGCTTATTATCCGGATGGACAATTATTTTCAACTCTCAACTAAAAAAATCTAAGAGGTTGTCTAAATTTTTATAGAACAGATTTTGAGAGATAAAAATAACTATTTTGCAGGCGAGATTTTTTAAGAATAGTAGCGCTATTTGGTAAAAATTCCGACAAAAAAGAGCATTTTTAGATTCAAAATACTTCATAGAAAAATTTTAGACAACCTCTAAGTTCTCGCCAAAGGCTTTAGCAAAGAATAAAATGCAGGCAATTGAATCGGGAAAAATTAGTACTTTTGCTTTTTCTGTTTTACACGAGTAAAATATGGATTGCATATTTACGTTTTCTTCTATAAAATAATGAAGGAAGAATTGCAGAATTTTACTAAAAGAAGGAGGAAAGTATTGATATTTAATTATTTTCTTACGAAAGCGTTTTGTTTTTTGTGAAAAGTTTTAACCATTAAGGAATTGTTTTAGAGTGAGTTTTATGAATAATGCTTTGAGTTTAATATTGTTCATGGAAATTTTAAACGTTTTTGAATCCCGATAGGCTACATAACTTGAAATTGAGATTTTAAGTTATGTATTAAGGGATATATAGATACAAGTATAAAAGTAATTAATTGTTTTTTTGTTATTCAAATAGTTTGATTTCAATTGTTTTGTAATCAGGTTTTATTAGAATACTGCAAAAGATTTTACACAAATTTATTGAATTGAAAAACTTTAGTAAACTTCTTCTGTTTCTACCTTTTATACTCTGCATAGAATATGCAAATTCTCAGAATACGGCTTTGTTGTATGGAAGAGTGGCCGATTCGGCAAGCGGTAATCCGTTGGAATTTGCGAACATTGTAGTAAAAAATCTTTCCACCCCGGTGGGTTGTACAAGCGATCGGGAAGGAAATTACAAACTTACGGTTCCCGCCGGAAAAGAATTGGAAATACAAATTTCTTTTACAGGATATAAAACGGTCGTTCAATATATTTCCCTAAAACCTGAGGAGCAGAAACGTTTGAATTTTTGGCTGGCTTCGAAATCATTTTTGTTGAAAGGAATTGAGATACAGGATAACGTGTATATTAACTCAGGTCTTACCCGTATAGACCCTATCAAGTTGAACGACCTTGTAGGCGCTAAACCGGGCGTGGAAATGCTTATTAAAATGTTGCCCTCCGTTTCATCTTCCAATGAATTGACTTCCCAATATTCTGTCCGTGGAGGTAATTTTGATGAAAATTTGGTTTATATTAATGAAATAGAGGTTTATCGCCCATTCCTGATTCGTTCGGGCGAGCAGGAAGGACTAAGCATTATTAATCCGGATATGGTTGGGAATATTTTATTCTCTGCAGGCGGATTCAGCGCTGTTTATGGAGATAAAATGTCGTCGGTTTTGGATATTACCTATAAGAAACCGCAAAAATTTGGAGGCAAAGTTTCCGCCAGTCTTTTGGGCGCTACCGCCTATGTCGAAGGGCTTATCAAGCAAAAAATCGGATTTAATATCGGGTTCCGGCAGCAATCGAATCAATACATACTAAATGCAATGGAAACAAAAGGCAGTTACAGGCCTTCTTTTACCGATCTCCAATCTTACTTAACCTATTCGATTTCGCTTAAATCCGAAATCTCGTTTTTAGGCATTTATTCGCGCAACGTATACCGCTTTGTTCCTGAGGATAGAACGACGAATTTTGGGTCGGCCTTTCAGCCTATGAAATTGAAAGTTTACTTCGACGGGCAGGAAGTAGACCAGTATTCGACATTACTGGGCGCAGGGACGTATACTTACAAACCCTCTGATAAAACGATATTGAAGTTTATTGTTTCGGCTTTTAATAGCAACGAAAATGAAATTTATGATATCCAAAGCCAATATTGGTTGTCTGAAACAGTACCCACAGCCGATAAGGGAAACGATGATGCTATATCTACAGAAATAGATAAGGGGGTTGGGACTTTTTTGGAGCATTCGCGCGATTATCTTACTTATCGGGTGTTTAATCTAGAACACAAGGGATTGAGAATTATGGGAAAAGGGAGTCTTAATTGGGGTTTTCGGTATCAGCATGAATATGTGAACGATAAAATGAGCGAATGGAAGATGGTCGATTCTGCCGGTTATACAATTCCTTACATAGCGCCTATACCTGGAGATGCCAATCCCCCAACGCCTCCGGTATTGCAAAACGTTTTAAAATCGGAAAACACAATTTCGTCTAACCGCATAATGAGTTTTGTGCAAAAGAACTGGGAATTCGACGCCAAGGATACGAGCCATTTTAATTTGACAGGAGGGATTCGTTTCCAGTATTGGGACTACAACAATGAGTTTTTATTAAGTCCAAGGGCAAGTATTTCTTATAAGCCTAATTGGGAAAATAATATTTTGTTCCGTTTTGCTACAGGGGTGTATAATCAATCTCCATTGTATCGCGAATACAGGGATAAAAGCGGAAATGTGAACGATCAGATAAAAGCCCAGAATTCATACCATTTTATTAGTGGAATGGATTGGAATTTTTACATGTGGAGTCGCAAATTTGTTTTTATTACCGAAGCCTATTACAAGTATATGACCAACCTGATCCCTTATGAAATAGATAATTTAAAAATCCGTTATTCCGCAGAAAATTCTGCCGTTGGCTATGTGGCGGGAATTGACTTTCGGTTAAACGGCGAATTTGTGGAAGGAATCGAGTCGTGGGCAAGCATGACGCTTATGCAAACACAGGAAAATATTGACGGGGATGGAATAGGTTATATTCCGCGGCCTACGGATCAACGGTTTATGTTCAAGCTTTTTCTACAGGATTACATACCCAAGCTGCCATGGATAAGGATGAGTCTGAACTTCGTTTACGGAACAGGCGTGCCTTTTACGAGGCCGAATCAAACCGATTTTTCCGAAACGCATCGTTTGCCTTCATATATGCGCGTGGATTGGGCTACCTCTTTTCGTTTAAAAGGCCCTTCTTCCAAATGGGCGCGGAATAATGTATTCAAGTATCTGAACAACATTTGGCTGTATTTTGAAGTATTTAATCTGTTCCAAAATGATAATACGGTTTCTTATTTATGGGTAACCGATTATGATAATAGATATTACGCTGTTCCCAATTATCTGACGCCAAGACAATTTAATGTGAGATTAACTATCGATTTTTAGTTTTATGCATGCATCGTTAAACAGGAGTATATGCCCCAACCAACTGGAACTTTATACAAATGATATTGATTTAAAAAAATTGCAACCTTATTCCGAGTTTGCATTAGATAACGGTCTGAAAACGACTGTGTTTTTTTCCGAATCGACGGAATTGATAAAACTGGATTTTATTTTCGAAGCCGGAAGCTATTGGCAAACAAAAGTTTTCGAAGCCTCTTTCACTAATTATTTACTTACGGAAGGCAGTTCGAAAAGATCTGCAAAAGAAATTGCCGAGTTTTTAGATTTAAGAGGCGCTTATCTCGAAAAAAATGTAGAAAAAGAAATTGCCGTCCTGACAGCTTATTTCCTTAAAAAATATTCGGAAGACATTCTTTCGTTGTTGTATGAAATTATTTATGATCCGGCTTTCGCCGAACATGAATTGGAAGTCTATACTCAAAAACGAAAACAACAATTTTTAATCGAAAGTCAAAAGGTAAATTTTATTGCCCAAACTCGATTTTCGGAAATGCTTTTCGGAGAGAATCATCCTTATGGGAAATTTGGAAAACTGGATGATTTTGAGAATCTGTCTACCCGTGATTTGAAATCTTTTCACGAGAAATTCTATAAGAAAAATCCGATGCATATTGTGGTATCAGGACATGTGAATAATGAATTTTTAAACTTGCTGAATCAATATTTCGGAATAAAAAGAGATTTTATTACCCCCATAGATTCGTTTACGGGGATTATTCCGTCCCATGATCCTATCCAGTCATTTATTCCTATGCCCCATGCGGTGCAATCGGCTGTGAGGGTGGGAAAAATAAGCATTGACAGTTCTCATCAGGATTTTCCCATGTTGATGGTCTTAAATACATTGTTGGGCGGGTATTTCGGCTCGCGTTTGATGAAAAATATCCGGGAAGAAAAAGGGTATACATATGGAATTTACTCCCTTTTACATTCATTCCGCAAGTCGGGCATGTTTTTTATTACCGCCGAAGTAAATTGTAACGTAGTTGATTTGGCTATAAAAGAAATTATGTATGAATTGAAGCGTTTGCGTACAGAACCTGTTTCTCAGGAAGAATTGAATCTGGTGAAAAACTATCTGATCGGAGAATTTATCCGCAGCATGGACGGCGTGTTCGAACTTTCCGAACGTTATAAAAGCCTTCTTCAATTATCTCGGAAACAATCATTTTATCAAAATTGCATAGGAGCAATTGCAGATGCAACGCCTGAAATACTACAGTCTACGGCTCAAAAGTATTTACATGAAGAAAGCATGATTAAACTTAGCGTGGGAGCGGAAAATAATTAACCGGTTCCGGCAAAAAAAGCGCCGGTCGGGTTAATAATGATAAGCATAGATTGTGGCATGTATTTAACCATAAAGGCTAAAGCAACGATGAAATGAAACAATTTTGTTTTTTTTACGTTTTTATAGAAAGCGTTCGCTTATTCGAAACGATTATATGAATAAAGTACTTTTATTATTTTTTGCTTCATTTTTAGGGTTGCATCTTCATGCCCAGAATGCGAAGATGTTATGTGCTTCTGTAAATGAAGATGGAACAGTTGTCGTTACATGGGAATATGCGGGAACTACGACGGGCCTGAATTATACGCTTTCCCGTAAAGCGTTGCCGGATGGAAGCGTTACGACCATAGCCTCTCCAGCCTCTACTGAGACGTCTTATATCGATGTAACGGTAAATGCCAACGAATCGGCTTTCCGGTATTATCTTACAACGACTGTATCGGGCGTGCAAACGGGGACGGATAGCATCAACACAATTTTTTTAACGGTCGCCAGTATTAATAATGGCCGGAACGCCCTTTTGAATTGGAATTCTTTGACAGATGGCATTCATACGTATGAGATTTTCCGGAAGCTTTCGAGTGGAAATTGGACGTCAGTAGCCTCTACAACCGACTTATTTTATCAGGATTTGGCTCCTCGCGTTTGCAGGGATACTATTTACTACAGAGTGCAAACAGGGGTAAATCTTGTTATTCCCTGCTATTCTGCCTCGAATATCGGCGGCGCGTTGTTTAATGATACGGAACCGCCGGATACGCCGACTTCAGATACGGTAAGCATTAATAATTTACAAAAAATTCAATTAGGATGGAAAGCCAGCGTTGAACCGGATGTTAGCGGTTACATTATTTGTTCGGGCTCTCCCTGTATTCTTTTAGATACGATAAAAGGGAAAAATAATACTTCTTATATTTGGAATGATGGAGATCCTAATGAAATACATTCTTTTCGCATCGTTTCGTATGATTCGTGTTCTAATACCAGTTTGCTTACCGAAGTACAGAATAATATGGTGTTGAGCGCCACTACAAAAGAGTGTACAAAAGAAGTGAGCCTTAAATGGAATAAATACATAAATTTATCCCCTTCGGTAGATTCCTATTTAATTTATGTAAAGAATGGAGATCTGGATTATGCTTTGGTTCAACAAATACCCTCTTCGCAGGAGTCGTTTCAATATGTGGTTCCGGATGAATATAATTACGCATGTTTTTATGTGAAGGCCGCAAATTCGGATCGCTCATTAACCGCTTCTTCTAATAGGGTTTGCGTAAACTTTCTGACGCCGGATACGGCTGGCTATCTTTATATAAAAGAAGCGTCGGTATCGGAAGATAATTCGCAGGTAAATCTGTATGCAAGGGTGGACGCGGCATTCCAAACGAATCAGTATAAAGTTTTTCGTTATACAAGCGGCGAATCTCCCAGGCAAGTGGGAACAATCCCTTACAAAGGCGATACCCTTTTGTATTTTGCCGATAATACGGCAAAACCGAATACTACGCCGTATTATTATTATATTTCCGTAGATAATGCTTGCGCAACTTCCGCTAAAAGATCCAACACGGTGCGGACAATATATTTACGATTGGAGAATCAGAGTAATAGTAAAAATAAGCTGATTTGGACGCCTTACATCGGATGGCAAGCAATTGAGGGCTATACCGTTTACAGGAAAACAAACAGTACGCCTCCTGTTTTACTAGCGAGTCTGAGCGCTTCGGACACCACTTATGTCGATAACTTCGGAGACATCCCGTTTACGGAAGAATTGGGATATTATGTAATTGCGTTGGAGAAAAATAAGGATCCGTATGTTGTTAATAATAAAGCTCGTTCTTCTACGGCCTTTTATTCGGGAGAGGGAAATATAATTCTTGGCAATGCATTTACTCCCAAAGCCTCTACAAATAATATCTTTAAACCGGTATTCATTTTTGTTGAAAAAAACAATTATAAATTTGCTGTCTATGACCGGTGGGGACTTCTCATTTTTGAGACCACTTCCGTAGATGTTGGGTGGGATGGAAAATATAAAAACGAATATGTTCCTGTAGGCGTTTATGCATACAAAATAGAGTGCCTTTTTTCGATGGGCAATAAATTCTCCAAGATGGGAATGGTAAATGTGCTGGATTAGAATAGATAAATATCTTTTTTCGATTCCCTGTTTTTAAGGGATTATTTTAAAAATTTCCATGAAGTATTTTGTATCCGAAACACTCTTTTTTGTCGGAATTTTTACCCGATAATGCTGCTATTTTGAAAAATTCCGTCTGCAAAACGTTATTTTTATTCCTCAAAATTCATTCCATAAAAATTTGAACAATCTCTAATTTTACCCTTTCGTATAACAATTTTCTTTTTTAAGCGTTTCTATCCTATAAAAATTTAAACAAACACAATGGATAAAATAAACATTCTTTGGGCAGATGATGAAATAGATTTGCTCAAACCTTATTTGTTATTTTTGGAAGAAAAAGGCTATAATGTTACTCCTGTTTCGTGCGGGAATGAAGCCTTAGATGTTTTAAAGATAAAAGACATTGATATTGTATTTCTTGATGAAAATATGCCGGGTTTAAGCGGTATAGAAACGTTAGGTATATTAAAAAACCAATATCCTTCCATTCCCGTAATTATGATTACGAAGAATGAAGAAGAGCATATAATGGAAGAAGCCATCGGCAACAAAATTTCTGATTTTTTGATAAAACCTGTCAATCCCAATCAGATTATTTTAACGCTAAAAAAACATCTTGAGACAAAACGTCTCATAAATGAAAAAACTTCGTTTAGTTACCAGCAACAGTTCAGGGAAATTAGTATGAAACTAATGGGCAGGATGGATTATGAGGACTGGGTCGATATTTATAAAAAGCTTGTTTTTTGGGATCTGGAGCTTCAGAATACAGATGATGCAAGCATACGGGAAGTGCTTCAAATGCAAAGGTTAGAAGCTGATTCGCAGTTCTGCAAATATGTGGAAAATAATTATATAGACTGGTTGAACGGAAATACGGATTCCAAACCTTTACAATCGCATACGGTTTTGAAAGAAAAACTTTTTCCATTGCTAAACGATGATAAACCTGTTTTCTTTCTGGTTATAGACAATTTAAGATTCGATCAGTGGAAGACCATTCAGTCGACAGTTGAAACGTATTTGAAAACGGAAGAAGAGTCTATTTACTACAGCATACTTCCTACAACTACCCAGTATGCAAGAAACTCTTTATTTTCGGGGCTGCTGCCTTCCGAAATTGAAAAAAAATATCCTCAATACTGGATTAATGAAGACAAAGAGGGACTTAAAAATCAATACGAAAATGAGCTGTTAAGCGAAAATCTGAAGCGTTTCGGCATCCATATTAAAACTTCGTATCATAAAGTATTTAATATGCAATTCGGTAAAAAATTAGTAGACAATTTACCTAACCTGATGCATAACAAACTGAATGTTATCGTTTATAATTTTGTGGATATGCTTTCGCACGCCCGTACGGAATTGGATATCATTCGCGAATTGGCCGAAGACGAAAAAGCGTACCGTTCGGTTACTTTATCCTGGTTTGAGCATTCCCCGTTATTAGATATCATTAAGTTTTTATCCGAAAAGAAAGTGACGGTTGTTGTCAGCACCGATCATGGTTCGATAAAAATAAATAATCCGGTGAAAGTGATGGGCGATCGCGATGTTTCCGTAAACTTGCGATATAAAGTGGGGCGTTTGTTATCTTATAACAGCAAACAGGTTTTTGAAGTAAAAGATGCCACCAAAGTTTTTCTCCCAAAACTTTATGTAACGTCTCCCTATGTTTTTGCACGGGGCAATGACTTCTTTGCATACCCTAATAATTACAACCAATACGTAAATTATTATATGAATACATTCCAACATGGAGGTGTTTCAATGGAGGAAATGATGGTGCCGTTCGTGATTCTGAAAAACAAGTAAACTTTATTTTAGATACATGAGATTCGGGAGAAGCATTCCTTTAGAAAAGAGAGGAATGCTTCTTTTTTATTGAGGAGTTCTTGAAATTATATACACAAGAAGCAAACTGAAAATGCAGAAACTTTATCATTAAAAAAATCTATTTCAAGTAAATTCTCAAGCTTCTTTCCAAGTTTGTTTAGGCAATTATTTAAAAATATGTAACTTTGTTCTGGCATTAGAAATAAAGCATTTTAACGATTCCATAGTTTTAATAGGTTGTACAATAAGGAATTATTTATTTTAAAAAGCAATAACTGGAAATGAACAAAGTCATTCATACCGAAAAAGCGCCTAAAGCAATAGGCCCCTATAGTCAAGCCATACAAGCAGGCAATATTCTTTTTGTTTCAGGACAAATTCCCGTTGACCCTGCTACCGGTAAGATACCGGAAGGCATTCAAGCGCAAACGGAACAAGTTATGAAAAACATAGAAGCCATCTTGACGGAGGCGGGATATACCTTTAAGGATGTAGTTAAATCAACATGTCTGCTGAGCGATATGGAAAACTTTGCCGCTATGAATGAAGTTTATGGCCGTTATTATTCCGAAAATCCGCCGGCGCGCGTCGCTTATGCCGTACAAAAATTACCGATGGGCGTATTAGTCGAAATAGAAACCATTGCCATTAAATAATTTAATGAGAAAATGCGGTTTGTCGAATAAACGGGAATAAATAAAATCTTCCGTTTCATTATTTAGCAATATCTATTTCATGACAAAAATACTAATGGTTTGCTTGGGGAATATCTGCCGTTCTCCGATGGCGGAAGGCATTTTACGAGAAAAAAGCAAAGAAAAAAAACTTGATATATATGTTGACTCTGCCGGCTTTGAAGCGTATCATTCCGGCGATATGCCCGATAGCAGGGCAATAGCAGTCGCCAAAAAACATGGCGTAGATATCAGTTCCATCCGTTCAAGGCTTTTCCGTTATGCCGACTTCGAAGAATTCGATTATATTTATGTGATGGATAAATATAATTATTCAGATGTAATATCCATGGCGCAAACCCAAGAGGACAAGCAAAAGGTAAATTTGATTTTGAATGCGGTTTATCCAAATGAAAATCGTGTTGTGCCGGATCCTTATACCGGCGGAATAAGCGGTTTTGAAAATGTTTTTAATTTACTCGACGCCGCTTGCGAAGAAATTTGTAACCAGTTAATAAATAATTATAGAAGATGAAAAAGATATTTTGTTTGGCATTGACAATCATAATATCTCTATTGCTCCTTGAGTCATGTGTAAATTCCAAGGATAAGCGAACGGAATTGCCAGAAGAAGAAGTTCCGGCAACAAATTCAGAACTTAAGGTAACAGGCGTTTATAAAGGGAATTTGCCTTGCGCCGATTGTCAGGGCATAGAAACAACTTTAGAAATAAAAGAGAACGGCGACTTCCATAAAATGCAGATTTACCAGAAAGGAGATGAGTCGGAATCCAGTACTTTCGACAATTTTGGAAGATGGCGGTTTTCTAAAGACAGTTCTTATATAGAATTGAACTATGATGCAAATGATTTGGAAATTCTGGAATATTGGCAGATAATAGATAGCACTGAAATTCGACTAATGGATAAAAATGCCGCGCCGATTCGTTCGGATTTGAATTACTCCCTGAAAAAATGAAAATACACAACTCCAATCGCGGCAAATTATACCTCTTTCCTGTATCTTTAGGCAATAAAGACTTCTCTGTATGTTTACCCGAAGGGAATAAATTATTACTCAATTCCTGTCGGACTTTTATAGTTGAGGATATTCGTACTGCCCGGCGTTTTTTTAAAGAAGCAGGTTATGCCAAATCGATAGATGAAACTACTTTTCATCTATTAAACAAACACACTTTGGAGGGAGAAATCCCATCTTTTTTAGATTCTATTGAAGAGGGAGAAAACATAGGTATTTTATCAGAGTCGGGTTTGCCGTGCATTGCAGATCCGGGGGCATGGGTGGTAGCAATTGCTCAAAAAAGGCAAATAGAGGTAATTCCTTTAGTAGGCCCGTCGTCTTTATTATTAGCTTTGATGGCGTCAGGTTTTAACGGGCAAAATTTTGCGTTTGCAGGTTATTTACCTATAGACAAAGATGAGCGGCGGAAACAAATAAAAGAGTTGGAAAACCTGGCGTATAAAAAAGATCAAACCCAAATCTTTATTGAAACGCCTTATAGGAATGACCAAATGATGTCGGCGCTACTTCAAACATGTCAGGAGCAAACGCTTATTTGCGTGGCCGTTGATATTATGCTAGAGAATCAATCAATTGTAACAAAAAGCGTAAAAGATTGGAAAAGGCAAATTCCGGTATTGAACAAAAGGAATACGGTATTTCTTATTTACAGACAAGAATAAGTTTTGTAAGTATTCCCTTTTGATATATCCATAGGGGGGCTGTTAAAGAAAGCGAAGATGAGGTTTTATTTACCTTTCGGTTTTTGAAAGTATTTTTTTATAAGATCATATTTTTATTATTATTTCTTGTCTTATTACATGAGCGCGTACGAATCTCATTGCAATTACAAATAAGTAAAATAAGCTAACAAGTAAAGCAGAGGTTCGATTTAGATAAGAAATTCGTACATTTGTAAAGCTTTAAAGACACATGGCCGGCTTCGGCGCATAAAGATAGGAACAAAAAAGAAACCATTAAAATCTGTATAAAATGAAAAAAGGTTTTATTTTTTTATTGACAAGCGTTATTTTTTTGAGTATTAACGCTTTTTCGCAGATAGACACTGTATACTACGAAAATTTCGAGACCGGTTCTACGCGGGGAGGATATATCCATTCGGATTCGGCGCGAAAAGTGACAGATCTTTATACTTCTCCGGGTATGGCTATGAGATTGAAACCGTCAAAGACTGCCGGAGTAGGTTATCAATATGTAGAGTTAAGTCCGATTCGTATGGACCGCTCCAAGGTGGCATGGTATTTGACATTTAATCATATATCCAAAATTGATAGAAGTCAATTCGATACAAATACGGTAACGGCGCTTACTATCCAATATAAAATGGGTTTAAACAGTACCAATTGGATAACATTATCGTCTTCTATTTATGACAGATCGTGGGGCGGAGGAAGTTCTTCGTATGATGTTTCAACCTCTTTTTTTGATGCCAGGGCCTACTCCATTTGGAATTCTGGAAATCCACTCCTTACCCCTCAGGACTCTTGGTGGAAAAAGGAATATTTTAATTTGTCTACATTCAGGACACAAGGGAGTAACGACACGCTCTGTATTCGCTTTATACTTCCGAGAATTAAATCAAACGAAGATGGAAAGGCCTACGGATGGCTGGTAGATGATATTACAGTAGTTCAAAGTTCAACGGAGATGTTGTTGCCTACTATTCAAATGCTGGATTATCCCGATCCAATTTCGTATCCTGCTTCGCGCCCTGCTCATATATCGGCTATTATCAAAGATAGTAATGCAAACCATAACTATGGCAATATCGCCGAGGCGAATGTTTATTATAAAACATTGGGAGCAACTACATTTACAAAATTACCTATGGCAAGGGTTGTTCCCGGCTCTACTACGGATTTTACCTATTATTGCGATATCCCCTTCTTCGGATTTGATACCTTGGTTAGCTGGTACCTGGAAGCGATAGACGCAAGCGCAAACCGTAACCGGCTTACATTCCCCCTTCATACGGGCGTCTCTTATACAGATACGGATACGCTAATGACTTATAAATCGGTTCGATCTATAAATAGAGATACGAATTTCTATCAATTCCCTGGGGCGGGGGTTTCGTCATTTCCCTTTGCCAGCGATAACAAATATGTGGGAAGATTTCAGTATGTATATGACTCTACTTCATTGAAAAATTTGGGTTACAAGGCGGGAAATATTAAAGGCGTCTCGTTTAATATCAATACGGTTGTGCCAGGTATTCAACTTCAGGGATACACGATAAAAATGGCCAATGCTCCGTCAAATACGAGTTATAGTTCGAGGCTCTACAATACGACGCTTAATTTTAAGACGGTATATACAGGCGTTATTAATATTGACGCAGTGGGATGGAATTATATCCAGTTTGATAGGGAGTTTAAATGGAATGGGGAAGGGGATGTTGTAATGCAAATATGTTTTTATACGCCTAATCCCACCACCTCTACCACTACTGTAAAGCTAATTGCGACTGCAGCGGGAAAACAATCCATAGAATATGCTCGTGGAACCCAGCCTTCCACTACCGATTGCTCTGCCGCTCTTGCGGATGGGGATCTGACGTCTACGCGTCCCGACGTCAGATTCAATATGGTTGTAAACCCTCCTTTATTTTATGATGCGGGAATTTCCCGTATCAGCGAACCTAGTACTTTTACGCAAGGAAATGTTCCGCAAGACATAAAAGTTGTTCTTAGGAATTATGGCGATAGTACTTTACGAGCAGTTAAAATACAACATTCGATAGACGGCGTTGTCCAACCGGTTTATGCTTGGAGCGACGCAGCGGGAATACCTCCCCAGGGAGAGAGGATTGTAACGGTGGGCAGAAACGTTATGTTTTCTTCGGGAATAAGGAAAATTTGCGCATGGACTCTGGATACGTTAAATGGCACGATTTATGACTACGAACCTCTCAACAACATGGTTTGCGATAGTTTTGTATCTTGTCACGGAAAACTGTCGGGAACTAAGAAAATCGGCGGAAGCGGAGCCGACTATCCGAATTTCGAATATGCTTTTGAAGTGTTGAGGTATTGCGGAGTGGGCGGCCATCTGACTTTGCAAATAGATACGGTACTTTGGGATGGGATTGCTTTGAAATTCCCAACAGTCATACCGGGACTTTCCGATACGAGTACCATTACTTTTGAGCCTTTGGCTGGAAGTACCGCGCCAGTGACTCTACGATGGAAATCGGCGCGTCCCGATACTATAGGAATCAATTTAGGAAATAATAAATATATCAGATTCAGGAAATTGAATTTTGTCTCGAATGATAATTCAAGCCCCGAGCATTATTTTGTACGAATGAATGCCAATAATCAATATATTACATTCGATAGTTGTACATTTTCTTCTGTCGGCAATGGACTTTTGAACGCTTATATATTCTCGTCCGAAGGTTCGAATATAACGATTAAGAACTCATCTTTTACAGGGGCTTCCACGGCTATTCAAATGGAGGGTTTAGGGGCTATGATTATGGCTCCCAATAATAAAATACTGAATAACGTTTTTTCTTATCAAAAATCAAACGCAGTTTACCTTAAGAGTCAAAAAACATTTGAGGTTATCGGAAATACTTTTGTATCCGATAATACGGCATTGGAGAAGCCGGTATTAAATCTGGAAGTATGCACAGGCGCTTCTAAGGTGTCCAAAAATACAATAAATTCGTCAGGCGGCGCCACATGTATCAGTTTGTCGAACGTAAACGGAAGTGGAAATGATTACACGATTGTCGATAACAATATGCTTACCGCTAGCGGCAATGCTTCTACAGCCTTGAATATCATACAAGGTAAAAAAATAAAAGTTGTATATAATTCGGTTTTATCTCATTCGACCGATCCCCAGTCGACTGCTTTTGGCGTCGCTGCGGGAACCTCGAGCGTTACTTTGGATTCCAGTTATGTATACAATAATATTTTTGTCAGCAATAATAGAGGAACAGCAGTTATTGTGCGTTCACGGGCCAATAATAATTCAACCCGTTATGATTATAACCTGTATTATTCGGCGGATACTTATTTAGGTAAATTTCTAGGTAATTCTTATCGTAATTTGCCGGCTTGGGTATCGGCAACTACGCAAGACTCCAACTCTCTTTCATTTTTACCCAACTTTATTTCTTCAACGGATTTAAGAGCCTATGATTTGGATTTGTGCGAGGCAGGGATTGCCATACCGGAAGTTTCTTACGACTTATACGGAGACCCAAGACCTACAAGTCCGGATGAACCCTGTATAGGTATTCTGGAGTTTCCTCGTCCTCCTGTAAATATTGAAATGATCCGGTTCGACGCTCCCGAAAGTTTTTCATGCATGTTTTCAGATACCGTACAAGTAACCGTTTCTTTCAGAAATGCAGGAACAGATACCATTCATGCGGGAACTTATTCTTTGAGCTATAGGATTGGGACCAATGTTGTCACAGAAACGACCACTCCTGAAATTATTCCGGGAACCATAGTTAGTTATGCATTTGTCGGCAGAGCGAATTTATCGGTTACGTCTTTTAGGCATGATTCGGTTTTTACAATAACCGCTTGGTCGAGTCATCTGCAAGATATAGCTCCGGCGAATGATACAGTGCGAACAAAGATACAATCGTATTATAATATTCCTGCTTTGCCATATAGAGAAGTGTATGTCAATTATGGGGATCCCTTCAATATAGCGGCAAAAACAACGCCTTCTCCATATTCCATTTATTGGTATGCCGATTCGCTTTCTGCGCCGGAAAATTGGGTTTATAGAGGGGATACATTACATACCGGTCCCAATTATGAAGATACAGTTTACTTTATTTCTCAAAAAAATGAACACGAAATATTAAAGATAACAGAAATACAGTCTAACAGAACGCCTGCCGATGGAGGTTTAACTATAGGTGCAGACTGGATTACAGCGGTATCGGCGGTTGAAATTACTAACTTGGGCGACGTAGATATAAATTTATCAGATTATTTATTCCGTGATGCTACAAGCAATACTAATAATAATGAAAAAAAGGTAAGGCTTCCTAATGTTACTTTGCCCAAAGGAAGTTCGTACGTTATACAGCTTCTTACTACGCTTCCGACAAGTTATGATTCTACAATCACGAAGTATTATACTTATAATGCTCAATTACATAACTTTGTCAATAGTCTTACTTCCACTCCCCGTTGTTTTTTCGCATTGACTAGAATTAAAGGAACCGATTCGACAATAGTTGATGTTGCCATACTTAACAATTTATCCCGATTAGATTTCCCTCCTGCATGGATAAACCAGGGAGCCAATTTATGCTGGACGGGACCTAAATCATGGATCATCCCCTCGGGCGCTCCCGGATTAAGAAGAATAAATCCTACTTCGACCGATTCAACAGGATGGATTGCTTGTTCTTCTGTAAATCCTATGACAATGGGAAGCATAGAAGACAATATGATTTTGTACCACGACAATGGTTGCTATGGGGATAAGTCTTCCATTAAAATGATTATCGATAACAGACCGGACACAAATATTCTTCTTACAGCTCTCTCTGTGCCTACTTGGAATTGCGGATTAGGGGAGGAGCCTATTGTAATTACCGTAAGAAATTCAGGACTGGATACGATAGCCAATATACCTGTTCAATATGCGGTAAACGGAGGCTCGCCTGTATATGACACAATCAGGGATACGCTTCGTCCTGGCAATATTTTATCATTTGAGTTCGGCGATAAATTTGATTTTAGCTCGGGAACTTCTGAAAAACAATTTATTGTTGTTGCTAAGATAACTTTAAGCGGGAATGTTTCTAGAGATACTATTCTTACATCGGATACAATAATTTCTTACGTAATGCCGCAAACGCCCAGCATCGATACTTCTCAACTCCGCGTTTCATACGGGGAGTATGCCCATATTACTCCTGGACATGCCGCTTCCGACTCCTTGGTTTGGTACGATTCCAACCTACAGGTATTGGATACGGCGCTCAGTTATACGTTGGGGCCTTTGTATGCCGATACGTTGCTTTACGTTAAATCGTTGTCTACCCGTAATAATTACGTTCAAGTTGGGAATGGCGTTACTGTGAATTCTTATAATGGTTATCCTTCGCCTTATTCCGCTCTTACGCGGTATTCTAAGTACCAATTAATGATTAAGGCGGACGAGTTAAGGCAAATGGGCTATAGCCGGGGTATTATAAAATCCCTTTCTTTCTATGTACAAGCTGTGCAGAATGCAACAAATATAGTAATGGATACTTTTCGTATTTCAATAGGAGGGACGAGTTCGAACGAAGTGGTGACCACTGCTTGGACGCCAAATATGACGGAAGTATATTCTGTAATAAACGATACGTTGACCCAGATAGGTTGGAAAGAACATGTTTTTCAAGTTCCTTATTATTGGGATGGTCAGGAAAATTTGATTATACAGACTTGTTTTAGCGCAAATCCGGCTACATTCAACAGTGGGTCTAATTATTTTGGCGTTCAAATGAGAAATACTTCGGTGAATTTTTATTCCACGCTTTATAGGGCAACTTCTGCTCCTCTTTGCGAGTCGATGGTTATGGCCTCTGTCGGCAAACAGATGGTGCGTCCGAATATGAAACTGGCATTTCAGGAATATGCTTGCGAAAGCCAGGCAGTTCCGGCACAAGTGACTGTGGCTCCAATTCCCGATCTGGATTTGGAAATGGTTAGTATAGTCCATCCTACCGGCATAGGAGTAACGTATGATTATGCAGATACGATAAAGATTTTGGTTACCAATAGGGGAATCGCAACTCTTTCTGCCGCTAAATTTAATATTTCAACAGGAAACCAGCAATTTGACACTTTATATCAGTTTGATGTTCCTTTAGCTCAGGGACGCTCGACGATTGCATCCATTTCGATGGTTGGACACATTACCGTTTCCGAAGGCGAATATTGTTTTAAGGCAATTAATCTTGGGGTGCAGGCTCAGGATAGTCTTACCCTTTACCCTGATTCTATTTTTACCGATTTCTTTCAAGGGAATGATACGATTGAGGGTTGCGTATCGTTTTGCATAGGAAATACGACGTTTACAATTGATCAAAACCCAATAAATCCGGCAGACTTCCGGAGTTTTACGGAAGCTGTAAATAAATTAAGAATATCCGGAATATGTGGTAGTATTATCGTAGACGTAGCGCCGGGCGTATATACCGAGCAAATCGTTTTACCTTCTATACAAGGCGCGTCGGCCGTTAATACGATTACATTCCGTTCTCAAAACGGAGACAATAGTTCGGTTAAGTTACAATATGCGGCGACAAGATCCGATTCTAATTTCGTTTTGCGATTGGATGGCGCGCAATATGTAACTTTTGAAAACATGACTATTTATGCTCAGTCAAATTCATTTGCCAGAGCGGTGGAAATTCTAGACAGCGCTTCGAATATTTCTTTTGTAGGTAATGTTATCAAAGTAACAGGTTCTATACCGGTAACGACTCTTCTGAATCTTGATATGTGCGCTGTGTATGCTTATGGCGATATGTCTAAAATCTCTTTCTTGTCGAATATTATCGACAGTTCGCATGTGTCTGTTTATATGAAATCAGTTACAAATTCCCATTATATAGACAATGTGATCTTAAGGGGTAATACGCTGCGACATTTCTACTACAGAGGCGTTGACCTGGATAATGTCAGGGAGACCCAAATTTCAAATAATACATTTTATTCGAGCCTTGGATCTCTTAACAAAAGAGCGCTGATGCTTGCACATTCGAAAGAAGGATTTAAGATAGATCAGAATTTTATTTATCTCTTGAGATATTCAGGGGAGAAAAGCGGAATTTACATATCCAATACAACAGCCGATCCGGGAAATCCTTCATTAATTGCTAATAATATGATATCTAGTAGTCTGACTTTGAATTCGTCGGCTGTATGTTATGGAATTAATGTAGATAGTTCTTCTTATGTAAACGTGTATTTTAATTCTGTGAGGATGGATGTCGGAAGTTCGGCAAGGTGCTTGAATGCAACTAAAAACTCCGGAACCATCAATGTGGTAAACAATCTGTTGGCAAATTTTAGGCAAGGATACGCCCTCTATTCCAGCGGAAGCTCGGATATTACGAGATCCGATTATAATAATTATTATAGTACAACAAGTAATTTCGCCTATTGGAACGGCGTCAGGAATAGCTTGGCTAATTTAAGGTCTGCGAATAGAGACGATGCCAATTCACAAAATATAATGCCTGTTTTCGAAAACGATACAACGTTGAGACTGAGATATCCTGATTTGTCCGACATGGCGGAATATATGCAGGATATACCTGTGGATATTTATGATACAACCAGGCCCAGTACGCCTAAACCTTGCATAGGCGCTCATGAATACCCGCTTTGCGATTACGATCTCGCGGTTATGAACGTTGTAATCTCTCCCACGGCAAGTTTCTATTGCGATGGAGATAGTATTCTAATTAGGGCTACAATAAAAAATTATGGGGTGAATACTATTATTCCGGCTGACGGCGCTATGCTGAGGGCATATATAGAAGGGGAACCGGGCACTCTTATTTCGACGCCTATAAATGAAAATATCGCTTACATGGTTTCCAAAAATATTGCCTTTACGCAGTATTTGAAAATCCCTTACGGATCGGTTGTCGGAGGAAAGACGCTAGTTGTTTATACTGATTTCCCACGCGATTGCAAAAACATCAACGATACGCTTAGAACCTCTATGACGATGAGGCCCGCTTTCAATTTGAGTATACCAGGCGCTGGCCTTAGTCCTACAGATTCCACTGGCAACTGTAATTTGACTCATGTAGTCGCGTCGGTAACAATCAGAAATGGAGGAGCAAGGGTAGTGCCTGCAGGGTCGATTGTTAAAGCTTGCGTGAAAATATATTGGACAGGCTCTTATCCTGATTCGATAAAGAACCAGTTGCCTGATACCATCCGTTTTTGCGAATTTATTACTTTGCCGACAGCATTATCAGGGGCTGCCGCATATACTCACTTTTTTAGCGTCAACCCTCTAAACTTGTATCCGCCTGTCAATACGCCTGCCAACATGCCTATTAGATATGCTATGCAGGCGACCATAGAAATGGATAATGAATACGATCTCAGCGGGAATGTATTTACTTTAGCAAATTTTGTTAGTTCGTATGTAAATCCCCGTCCGCCAAAAGGCGAACCCGAAATAGTTAATATTCCATATGCTACATGGGTTACATTAGTTGCTACGCAAGACAATACGGGAATAAGCAATAACTCTATCCGCTGGTATTCGGATACGAATAAGGTTCAGATACGTACGGGAGCCGCCTATGAAACCCGGCAATCGTTTGCCGACTCTATGTACTATCTGCAAGTTACTTCTTCGGCTGGTTGTAAAAGTCCGTTTGGGAAAGTGCAAGTTAAGATAATAATGCCGAGAGGAGAGTTCGACGCCGGTTGTGCAAAAATTGTGGAACCTGTTGTAAATAGAGTCTATATGGGAAAAAATACCGATACGGTCAAAGTGGAGATTATCAATTATGGCACGCGGGCTATTTCCAATTTCCCTGTAACCTATTTGAACACGCGGACAACCGGGGGCGTTGCTCAATTGCAAAAGGTTACGGAAACGTGTACAGCCTCCATTGCTCCGGGCGCAAGGTATACGTTTAAATTCGATTCGGCTATGTATATAGATCCGTATACTATTCAAACGTATAGGCTTACGGCATGGACAGAGCTGCAGGGAGATACTGTTCATTTGAACGATACGGTATTCAGGGATAGCGTATCCGTTATAACTCCGTTGAGTGAAAGCCGTTATGGAACTTCGACGGCATCTACCAGAAATTTCCTGGATATAACAAGGGTGACCTTGGGTTTGTTAGATAACGTTACGCCTGCTATCGGAAACATATTGACTAAAGCCTATGACCGGATAATGGATACAAATTTGATTCTTTATAAAGGCTACAAAGATACCTTGTATGTTGCATGCGAAAATCCTTCGGGGAACTCGGGCATAGAACAAGCCGGTTGGGTAAAGGCATATATTGATTGGAACAGGGACGGAAATTTTGATGAAACGACAGAATGCGTATTATCCGATACGGCAAGAGAAAGTATTTTGTCAAAATCCCAAATAACCGTGCCTGCAAATGCCATAACCGGATTTACAAAAATGAGGGTTGTGCTGGTTCATAATGGAAATCGTAATGCTGTTACAGCTTCGGGTACTTATGCAAATGGAGAAACGGAAGAGTATATGATTCTGGTACGGGCCCCGTACCAGACAAATGCCGCGTTGGAAAGAATCTTAGAACCGGATAATATTATTGAAATGCCGCCGGCAGATTCTCCTTATCCGCCAACTACAAACGCTACTCGTACGCGCGATGTGAAAGTAAAACTCAGAAACCTGGGAGAGACAATTTTAACGTCGGCAACGATTAAATGCGTGTATAACGATACCGATACTGTTTCTTTGTCCTGGACGGGAAATCTGGCTATATATGAATCGGAATCCGTGCAATTAGATGTGCATGATTTCGTTTTCGGAAAGACGCGTTTTATTGCCTGGGTGGAATTTCCTAACGGAGGACTGGACTACATGCCGCAGGATGATACTATCAAGACGGAATTCAATAGATTTCATATTGTGAATGTTCCGTTCAAAGATAATTTTGATAGCTATACGGAATATTTCCAGGCGCCTTCTCAGAAAGGAAAGAATAGGAATTTATGGGAGTTGGGCGTTCCGCTTAAAAGTCCTATTGATTCTGCTTACTCTGCGCCGAATGCATGGGTAACAGATTTGATAAATAATTATCCCATTGGAAATAAGAGCGTTTTGTATTCTCCATTTTTCAATGTCGACTTTAGACAGGCGGATACCTTATCATTCTACCTTAGAAAAGATATGGTAAATAAAACTTTGTTGCGAGTGGAATTCCTGGATTATCAAAATGAATGGATTCTGTTGAACAATTGGGATACGAGCAACCATTGGTATAATAGTATCGACACCGGATTTACGCGTACAAACTCCAGGTATCAGAAATTTTATTTCCCGTTGGCCTTGAAATCATCCGATTTTGGAACTTTGTTGCAATTGAGATATACTTTCATATCCCAACCCGATGCGCCTGCGCCTACCAGAAACGGCGTGGCTATCGACGACTTTGAGTTGGGGCTTGAGAGAATATTGAAAGATGTCGGAGTGATTGCTGTTATAGAACCAACGAACGTAAATTATGGACAAATGATTTGTCCCACAATCCTTGTTAAAAACTTTGGAAAAGATACGGTGGAAAATATTCCTGTTTCATATATTCCTAAGGGGGGAAGTCAAAGTTTTATTGCTAGAGAGGATACGATAAGGGAGAGATTAGCTCCCGGCGATAGCATTGCCTTTACTTTTACAAACGCATGTTTTGAGGTAACGCCGATATTTATGGACTCCTTGCAGATTCTGGCTGCAACAGATTTTCCCGGCGATGTGTATGAATTTAACGATTCTATAAATGCAAATGTAATTATCAATCCTTTATTGCGAGATGTGGGAATAATGGGAATAGACTATCCCGGAAGCAGGGTTATTGCAGGAAATAATTTTAATATCTATATGAACGTGAGGAATTTTGGCTCGGAAACTTTATCTAGCATTCCTATTACTTATATGGTAGAGAATGCCGAGCCGGTAACGGAAATATGGACTTTCGACCATCCTCTGGAATCGGGAGCGGCAGAGCGTATCTTTTTCCTAACGCCTATTAGAGCTAGTTTTGGTACTTTCAAGATAAAGATATTTACGGGATTGGAAGATGATTACTATCATGGAAATGATACCGCTCGTATACAAGTTGTCGGAGATATATCGGGCGAAGATATTTCTGCCGATTATTTGGTGATTGATGCATCCGATCCGAATTATTTCAAAATTCAGATTGCTTATACAAACAGGGGAGCTACCGTACAGCAGAATGTCAAAGTTAGTTTCTTTATAGATGGAGATCCTTCGACTGCCAGAACAGAAGTAGATTCTGCAAGGGTTCCTTCGAACGGACAAGGGAATTATATCTTTAGGGAAAAACTGCCTCGACGCGCTACGCCTTATAAAATTTGCGGTTATGTTTATCACGAACAAGACACGGATAGAAGCAATGATACGACCTGCGCAACCAGGCCGTTAACCGTAGATGTCGCGCCGGTTGATTTGTTGATTGAAGAACGTTCCAATTCCGATGTTTGTTTTGTACAAATGGTGATAGCAAACAAAGGAAGTTATGTTGTTACGGATGCTATACAAACGGAAATTCATGTTGGAGGGCAGGTTTATTCGCAAGAATACAAAGGTTCTTTGCGCCCCAGAGATTCGGTGCGATTAAATTATGAGGCGCCGATACCCAAAAGTGCAAACCATGTTTATAATGTGCTTTCAATAGCAACTACAGCACGCGATAATAACAGGTCTAACGATACGACAAATCGTTGGAGAATTGTTGATCGTCTTCCTATTGGAATAGAAACTGTAGATGCAACTGTAGATGAGGACGCTTTCTGGTTGGGACAAAACTATCCGAACCCATTTAGAGATGAGACGAATATCAAATTTGGAATTCCTGCCCCAGGAAATATCCGGTTATTCATCTATGATATAAATGGAAAATTAGTGTTCTCTACCAAAAAACGCTATGACACAGGAGAACATATATTCAAGTTTAACCAAAAAAATCTAGCCCCGGGCGTTTATTACTATGGTATAGAATATAATGGAAGAAGATTGGCCAAGAAAATGATAATTAACAGGTAAAATTAAAAGAAAATTCTAATTAAGAAACGAGACTATCTAGAAGGATGGTCTCGTTTTTTTACAAAAATTATTTTCGTTGCTCGGCCACGCTCGAACCGATGCATGCCATTCGTTTGGCGGGAAATGACACAGAAATGAACATTGTCATTTCCAACTGAATATTCAGCGCTACCTATTCCGAATATTCAAAACTTTCTTTCCGGATATTCAGCGCCGCCCTCCACGAATATTTGCGACCGGATTGACAAATATTCGTCGCTTCCGTAAAGAATATTTTCCTCAAAAGCGGCAAATATGCCATTCCCCTCTCCTCAATAATACGGATGTTGTTTTAATGAAAATTAAGATATTTTTTTCTTAT
>JAVBLV010000062.1:0-11823 GCA_031553195.1 Bacteroidales bacterium | reverse complement strand
GAAAGGAGGCTTCGAACAGAATTTTGTTTTTAACGCCTCCACTAATGATTTTTCTTAACGCCATCTGTCGTAGGCCGTTATTCCCTTACTCATCCTCTTTTGACTTTTGATATTTTCACTTAAATATTTTAGTTCTCCACCGGAATTTTACATTGATCCATTTTTTAGCATCGCTGCCATACATGTATCCAGATTTCTTTAAAAATATTGGTTGAAAATCTCAGAACCGGACTTTTACCATCTTTCTTATTACTGCAAGACTGAAACAGTAGAAGGGCAAAAATAAAATATTAATAACTTTTTCATAGATTAATGATCATTAAAAATAAATTCTTTTTATCGCGACTATGTTTAATCTTTACATTGTTCCCTTCCTATTAATGGAGCAGATTCCACAGTAACGCTGGAGGGATCCAAGTCCAGAATCCGGGAATCGGAAGTAGTAAATTTTTTGATGATTGAATAAAGCGATAATATTGTTTTTCTAAAAAACGGCAACAGAATATTATTTCTCATTATGCGCTCAACCACAACAAACCTAAAATCCCCGCGAATATTATTTACCCGTAAAGACGGATAACGGCTTACCAGATCAACATCTCCGTTTTTTTCCATTTCGCTGGCGATCTTTTTAATGTAATCATCCATATGAATACCTAATCTGAAACCAGCGCTAACGTCAATCCTGAAAATTTTCTTTTCAACCAAAGTCAACACTTTATATGAAAACTCATAAGGCTCGTCGCTACGTTGCAAATATACGAACCAATAAGTGTCTGCGCGTTTGGGCCGACGGCTTATTAGCGAATATATAATTTTACTTTCTATTTCTGTTTTGTATTTTGCCCGGGTTACATAAACCAAATGAGTGGCATATTTTGGGATTTCCGTATCTTCGCTCAATTTGTCAAGTATAGGAATTATAGGTTCTATCTTCTCATAGGTAATACAACGGTTTTTGATTCTTCTGCCATTGTACCAAACGTACATGATAAGGAATAATATTCCCGCTAAAAGAATGGTTATAAATCCTCCATGCATAAATTTTATTCCGTTGGCAAATAAAAACCCGGTCTCAATTGATAAAAAGCATAGCATAACGGGTATGGATTTCCACAAAGGAATTTTTTTCACTCTCATATATAAGAATAATAGCAACGTCGTCATCAACATGGTGATGGAAATAGAGAGTCCGTAAGCGGCCTCCATGTTGGAAGAAGATTTAAATATAAAAATCATCAATATACAAAGAATCATCAATATATAATTGATTTCCGGAATATACATCTGGCCTTTTATTTCGGTTGGGTATTTAATTTTGATATTCGGCCAAAGATCTAAAGAAATGGCTTCTTTTATTACGGTAAACGATCCGCTTATCAACGCCTGACTGGCAATAATTGCGGCAAGGGTAGCCATTGTTACTCCCACAATAAAGAACCAGGAGGGCATTATTTCAAAAAACGGATTCACATCAGGAAGAAGTAAATCCTGATGAGTAATAGCCCATGCACCTTGGCCTAAATAATTTAATATTAACGTTGTTTTCACAAATATCCACGAAATACGAATATTATGTAACCCGCAATGTCCTAAATCAGAATATAAAGCTTCGGCGCCGGTCGTACACAGAAAAATTGCCCCTAATATAATCAATGTATTAGGAGAAGAAATCAGGAACCGGATAGCATAAACAGGATTAAAAGCCTGAACGATTGCAGGATAATCAATAAAATGGCTAAATCCCAAAATTCCCAGCATAAAGAACCAACCCAACATAATTACCCCGAAGAAACGTCCTAAAGAAGCAGTTCCGAAAGGTTGTAACATAAAAAGAACAATAACGATGCCTATTGCCATAGGAATGACGGGAATGGAAGAATAAACATTGTGTATGCCCTCTATGGCAGACACCACCGTAATAGAGGGAGTAATAACGCCGTCGGCTAAAAGCGTAGCCGCTCCGACAGCCGCTATTACATATGCCCAACGATATTTTTTTCTAATAAGGGCAAATAAAGATAAAATGCCCCCCTCGCCTTTATTGTCCGCCCTTAATGTAATTAGCACATATTTTATGGTCGTCTGTAAAGTCAAAGTCCAGATTACGCAAGATATTGCTCCAATAATATATTCTGGGTGATTGTGCGGCAACGCATTCAGAACAGCCTTCATCACATAAAGCGGCGAAGTTCCTATATCTCCGTAAACAATTCCAATGGCAATAATAATGCCCATCACTTTAAGCGCAGGGCTCTTCGGATAACTTTTCGAAAGACCTTTTTTCATACCTGACACGACCTAAAAAATTGGCTGCAAAAGTACTTATTCTTTTATCACATCCTAATTATATTTCGAATTATATTTCTACTTGAGGAAAAGTAAAATTGGAAACAGAAATGAAGTTATTGATTTCCTTAGCTTTACAATTATATAAAGCATAACCGGCGAGCGCTGTTCATTCTCAATTTTTTTTGTTTATCAGCATCTATTGCGTTTTGCCGCTTACATACATCATTGCGTTTTCTGCAAAGTTCGTCCATTTATCTTTATAATTCCCCGAAACCTGCACCCATTCTTTCATTGGCCGGTTACTTCCGGAAGGATCAAATAGTTTTGACCCTGCAAGCGTTAACGCTTCCTTGTGAATATCTCCCGCTAGTTTGAAAACCATTTCGTTTTGAAAAAAACAAACAAACGCCTTTCCATTAATCTTAAAACAAGGCTTTCCGAACATCTGGCTTTTTTCAGAACCTTCTATTGCCTGTCCTACCGAAAGGTAGAAAGTTTCTTCTTCTGTCATATTTTTTTACATTATATGAATTTTAAAATGCTGTAGAACTAATTTAGTAGCTGTTTAAATTTTTATAGAAAAGATTTTGAGAGATAAAAACAACGAGTTTGCAGGCGGGATTTTTCAAGAATAGTAGCGCTATTTAGTAAAATTCCGACAAAAAAGAGCGTTTTTATATCCTAAATACTTCATGGAAAAATTTTAAAACAGTTACTTAATTTTTCCATCGTTCCAAGCGTTTCATATTCCGCGTAAAAATCCATGATAAAAGTTTTGAATTTCCACTTTTAATCATCTGTTCTCTGCAAAAATTCTGAAATTCGCTAACTGTGCCATGAAAAGTAAAATCCCCATTCTGGTAACAATAGCTACAGTATTTTTCATTTTTACTGCCATCGATATTTGTTCCGCCGTCCTGAGGATCTTTCTTCATCGGCATTCCGCAACTTTGACAAAATTTGTTCTTTGTTTCCATAATTGTCGAATCGTTATTTGTTATTTTTATTAATTTGTCGCAAGACTATGTTATTTTATTTCTAACAAAGCATTCCATTAAATGATCATTTATATACCCTGTTGCCTGAAGATGTGCATAACAAACAGTGGTTCCAAAAAATTTGAATCCTCGTTTTTTCATATCTTTGCTAATGGCGTCGGACAATGGAGTTGAAGCGGGAATTTCCCCAAGCGTTTTCCATTGATTAATAACCGGTTTCCCTTCGGGTAAAAAACGAGTTAGATAATTGCAAAAACTTCCGAATTCTTTTTGTATTTCAATAAAGTGAATCGCATTGGAGATGGTAGATTCGATTTTTTTCCTGTTCCTGATAATTCCTGAATCTTGCATCAGACGTTCCACATCTTGTTGGGTAAACTGAGCTACCTTAAAAGCGTCGAAATTGGCAAATGCACTGCGATAATTTTCACGTTTCCGTAAAACAGTAATCCAACTAAGTCCGGCCTGCGCGCTTTCCAATACAAGAAATTCAAACATTATATTATCGTCGGTTACCAATCTCCCCCACTCCTCGTCGTGATACCGGACATATAACGGATCGGCTCCGCACCATCCGCAACGTTTTATATCGTTCTCCGTTTTCATATTTTTTCTATAAAAATGCAAATGTCAATTGACAGTTCAATAATTAATTAATTATTAATTCCGCTACATTTTCAACATGTTGCGTATGAGGAAACATATCTACAGGCTGTATTCTGTTTACTTTATATTTAGCGGACAACAGTTCTATATCCCGCGCTTGCGTTGACGGATTGCAACTTACATAAATAATTTTCGGCGCTTCGACTTGCAGTAATTGTTCTATTACTTTTGCATGCATTCCCGAACGGGGAGGATCGGTAATTATCGTGTCTGGTTCTCCATTTGAAGCAATAAAATCGCTTGTGAATATTTTAGCCATGTCGCCTACAAAAAATTGCGTGTTAGTCTGATGATTCAACCGGGCATTTTGTTTGGCATCTTCGATAGCTTCTTCCACATATTCCACGCCGATCGCCTTCTGCACATAGGGGGCAACAAAATTAGCAATCGTACCCGTTCCCGTATAAAGATCGTATAATGTTTCGTTTCCCGTAAAATCTGCAAATTCCGCAACAAAAGAATATAATTTATACGCTTGTTCGGAATTGGTCTGGTAAAAAGATTTGGGACTGATTTTAAATTGCAGCTCATCCATCCCTTTTTTAAAAGGTTTCAACTTCTCTAAAATAAACGAATTCCCTTTGTAAACCTGAATCTCTAAATCTTGTAAGGTATCATTCAATTTTGTATTGAGAACCCATTGCAGGGAAGTAATTTGAGGGAAATGAGAATAGATATAATCCAACAATTTAAAAGTTTCTTCTTCATTATCTTCGGCAACTGCCAAAATAACCATCAATTCATCTGTATTCGAAGTTCTTATAATTAAATTACGTAAAAACCCCGTATGATTGCGGATATCGTAAAAACTCAAATTGTTTCGAATGGCGTATTCTTTTACCGCCAAACGAATGTCGTTGGAAGGATCTTTTTGAAGAAGACATGTCTTGATATCCAGAACTTTATCAAACAAGCGGGGAATATGGAATCCCAATGCATTTAACGTTTCGGGGGCATGGGTTTTATTCATATCTTCTACTGTCAACCAAGCTCGATTCGAAAATGTGAACTCCAATTTATTCCGGTAATGATAAATTGAGTCGGATCCACAAATAGGACGCATGTGCGAAGTATCTATTTTTCCTATCCGTTCAAGAGCGTCTATTACCTGTTTTTGCTTATAATGCAGTTGAAATTCATATTTCATGTTTTGCCATTTGCATCCCCCGCAAACTCCAAAATGAGGACATTGCGCTTCTGTGCGTTGCGGCGACAAATGATGAAAAAAGACGGCTTTCCCTTCTGCGTAATTCTTCTTTTTAGAAAATATTTCTATATCCACTACATCGCCGGGTACGACAAAAGGAACGAAAATGATCAGGTTCTCCGACTTCGCAATTGCTTTCCCTTCAGAAGCGGCATCAATAATTTCTATATTCCTAAGTATTGTTTTGGGCGTATGCTTTTTCACCAAATAAAGTTTTAAAGTAAAAATACTATGAGGTCTGTTGTTGAGTTGAGAATTGAAAATTGAGAATGATTTTTAAACCATAAGCTATAAATTTTAAGCCTTAAAAACATTCATATTCATCGCTTGAAACGCATTCTTCGTTTTTCATTTCTAAAACTTTGGTTTATGGTTATCTCATCCTATGTAGTTAAAACAAACGCTACAATGGATTGTCGCCTCTTCTTATTTCGAAAGGAATATTATTTATGACCGGCTTAATTTTGTAACAACCTTCGACAAAAGATTTTATCCGGAATTTAACAATTTCCCTGGCCTCAAGATGTCCCATATGGGCGACATTGTCTAACAATAATATTTCCGAATGTTTGGGAAGCATTGCCTGAGACATTGCCAATTCCAAGGGAATCCGCGAATCTTTTTTTCCATAGATGAATAAAACAGGTTCATCGGTTTTGAGAAGAAGATCCACTTTCGATTCGCGTTCGGCCATGCCCATTTGAGCGGCCACAACGCTCTCGCTTTTCATTTCCAATGCTACATCCTGAAGATTTTCAATTTCCCTTTGAAGGTAGTTTTTTGCTTTTTCTGAAAAAAGATTCGGAATAAAATTGATAATATATCCCGTACGGTTGTTTCTTACGACTTCGCAAGCTCTATAACGGTTTTTCTTTGCTTCTTCGTCATCTTTTAAAACATGAGAATGCAAAAATCCGAAACCATTTATCATCAAAGGATATTTTTCCGAAAATGCAGCCGTTACATAACCTCCCATCGAATGGCCAATCATTACGCATTTTTCCACATGAGCGTCATCCAGAACGGCTTTTACAAC
Organism: Bacteroidales bacterium; assembly: GCA_031553195.1. Lineage (GTDB taxonomy): Bacteria > Bacteroidota > Bacteroidia > Bacteroidales > P3 > JAVBLV01. The sequence continues at coordinate 5,624 of JAVBLV010000062.1, read as the reverse complement.
ATCGGCCATTAACTCCATGGAATGTACATCCTGTAAAGAATCGCTTTTTCCATGACCGGGCAAATCTATTGCAATCACCCTCGTTTCTCTCATGTAAGAATATACAAATGACGACCATACCTCCAGGGAATTCATAAATCCGTGAAGCAGAACCAGAACATGATTGCCATTCCCTTCGTCTTGATAATGAATTTTTTTATTTTGATAATAAAGTATTTTATGTTCCATTTTTATTTTCGTTGAAACCTAAATGCAAAATAAATCATTTTTTCCGAGAAAGCATAATAAAAGTATTGTAAAACTTTAAGAACGATTGAGGTTACAGTCGTATTATATCGAGTCAAAAAAAAATAATTATATAGCAAATAGATCCAATAATCTCATTTTGAAACTATTGAATTTTTAACGAGTTCAGCAAAGTTAAATTTGAAATCCCTATATTCAAAATTATACAACCAAAAATATCGTTGAAACAAATTACGTACCTTTGTCGAATATTTATTGAGTGTATTTATAAGAAATAAAAGTGATTTCCATTTAGAGGTTGTTTGAAAATTTTTCTATGAAGTATTTTGGATCTAAAAACGCTCTTTCTTGCCGGAATTTTTACCCAATAGCGCTACTATTCTTGAAAAATCCCGTCTTCAAACCCGCTGTTTTTATCCCTCAAAATCTTTTCTACAAAAATATAAACAACTATAAAAGGCCTTTTTCCAAATTTTCCGGAAATTTTTTTGCCAAGAATCTTCTTATACTGTTTTGCCTGATTTTTCCGGTAATTTTGAATGCCCAGGAAGAAGAGAGTAAGAAAATCGATTTTAAATCCGATTGGGGCATGTTACATCCGCAATTACCCAACGTTTGGATTTTAAAGGAGAACGTATCTTTTCACCATGAAGGAATGTATCTGTATTCCGATTCAGCTTCGTATAACGAAGCCGGCAATAATTTCGACGCATTCAGAGATATCATGATCAACGTTAACGACAGTATATTTATATATGGCGATGTTTTGCATTATGACGGAAATACGAGAATAGCCGTTATTACGGGAAAAGTTCGTTTGGTAGACGATTCAACGGTTTTGACTACGAATTATTTACAGTACGACAGGGAACAAGGCATTTGTACGTATCCTTATTGGGGACATACAACCGATAGTAAAAATGAATTGTACAGCAAAAAGGGATATTATTATACTGCAAGCAAAGATTTCTTTTTTAAAGATAGCGTAATCTTATGGAATAATACAAGCAAAGTCATTTCCGACACGCTGCAATACAATACCCTTACGGATATTGCCTATTTTTTCGGCCCTACTCATATTTATAGCTCCGATAACTATATTTACACAGAACAAGGATGGTATAATACCAAAACCGAACAAACCCAATCGGTCAAAAATTCTGTTCTGAAAAACAAAGAACAAACGCTCAAAGCCGACAGCGTGTACTATGAGAAAGCAATTAAATCCGGAAGAGCCAATGGGAATGTAGAGATCACAGACAGCGTAAATAAAATTACTTTAACAGGTTTGTATGCCGAAACCGACGACAATACGAATTATTCCTTTTTAACAGGAAAAGCCACCGCTTTAATCATTGAAGAACGGGATACTTTGTTTGTTCATGCCGATACCATTGCCGCCCAGAGCGATACGGCCAATAACTTTGAATATATATATGGATACTACAGCGTTAAATTTTACAGAACCGATTTCCAAGGCGTCTGCGATTCTATCTGTCATAACGTCAGGGATTCTATAATGGAAATGTATGTAAAGCCTGTCGTTTGGACGGGAGAAAATCAGTTTTCTGCCGATACTATAAAAGTCGAAACAGGAAAAAACGGCGCTAAAAGAGCTTTTTTCTATTTAAATTCGTTGGTTATTTCCAGAAGCGACAGCACGGAAAAAAATCAATATGATCAATTGAAAGGCCGGAATATGATAGGGTATTTCGGCGAAAATCGAAATTTAGATTCGCTGGACGTAAATGGCAATTGCGAATTTATTTATTACATAAGAGAGGAAACGCCCGATAAAACGCAGTCGCTAATAGGAATTAATACAGGCGTAAGCTCTGACATGAAAATTCTTTTTGAAGAAGGAAAACCTGTGATTATAAAAGCCCTTAAACAACCTGTGATGGTTACTTATCCGGAAGAACAATTTACAGAAGATAAACAACGTCTGAAAATATTCAGATGGGAAGAAGCCGTCAGGCCGCAATCAAAAGAAGATATTTACCGGAAATAAATTTAGTAACTGTTTAAAAAAGTATTTTGGATTTAAAAACGCTCTTTCTTGCCGGAATCTTACCCAATAGCGCTATTATTCTTGGAAAGTCCCGCCTGCAAACTCGTTGTTTTTATCTCTCAAAGTCTTTTCCATAAAAATTTAAACCTTTACTTAAACCGTGGCTTATGTCATTTTGACAGTAGTCAAAAAACGGCAACGTTTTTGAGATCATATTTTAAGGAAATTAAATTTCTCTTGGGTCATCCAATACCCTATTTATAATAACACATTGATAATCATAATATTTTAAAACATCCGTATAACGAAAAGAGTTTATGTTCAAACGAAAAAAAAATATGGAAGAAAAAGAATTAAACACCGAGAATCAAGATTTGGAAACAAATAACAACAATAAAGAGGAAAAAGATCCTGAAAATAAAGAAAAATCCTCCAAACATTCCCATAAGAAAGATTTGGCAAAAATTGAGGAATTAGGTGAAAAATTGGCAGAAATCAATGACAAATATATGAGATTATATTCGGAATTTGATAACTACCGTAAGCGGACTGCAAAAGAAAAAGCAGAATTGATAAAATATGCCGGCGAAGACGTACTCAAATTATTATTGCCTATTATCGACGATTTTGAGCGCGCTATAAAATCAATGGGCGAAGACGTTCAGCAAGATCCTTTCAAAGAAGGAATTCTTCTTATTTACAACAAGTTCAAATCTATTTTAGAGCAAAAGGGAGTAAAACCCATCCTCGCAAAAGGAGAGAAATTTGACGAGAATCTGCACGAAGCAGTCAGTCATATGCCAGTTTCCAACGAAAATGAAAAAGGGATGATTGTAGATGAGTTAGAAAGAGGTTATTTACTAAACGACAAAGTGATACGCTATTCAAAAGTGGTAGTGGCAGTGTAAAAATAAAATTTAAGAAATTGTTAAAAATTTTGTTAAAGAATGGCAAAAAGAGATTATTATGAAGTGTTGGGAGTATCCAAAACTGCCACCCCCGAAGAACTGAAAAAAGCATATCGTAAACTGGCAATACAGTTTCATCCCGATAAGAATCCGGGAAACAAAGAAGCGGAAGAAAAATTTAAAGAAGCGGCCGAGGCTTACGAAGTATTGAGCAATTCTGATAAGCGCGCCAAATATGATCAATTCGGGCATGCAGGTATGGAGCAAGGCGGTTTTGGCGGCGGCGGCATGAATATGGACGATATTTTTTCCCATTTCGGCGATATTTTTGGCGATATTTTTGGCGGGGGAGGCGGATTTCGTAGCGGCGGTTTCGGCGGAGGCCAACAAAGGAGAAGAGTTAGCAGAGGTTCTAATCTTCGGATAAAAGTAAAATTATCGTTGGAAGAAATAGAAAGAGGAACCGAGAAAAAAATAAAAGTGAACAAATATGTTCCTTGCAAAACATGCAATGGTACGGGAGCCAAAGGAAGTTCCGGTTTTACCACTTGCGGACAATGCAAGGGTTCCGGCGTTATTACTCAAGTAACCAGGACTATTCTGGGGCAAATGCAAAGCACGACCGTTTGTCCTGCCTGTGGAGGAGAAGGTAAAATTATCAAGGAAAAATGCCCCGATTGTTTGGGAGACGGCGTTGTAAAAGCAGAAGAAGTCATCACCTTGAATATCCCTGCCGGGGTAGCGGAAGGAATGCAACTTTCTTTAAACGGAAAGGGAAATGCAGGACCTCGCGGCGGTATTAACGGAGATTTAATTGTGTTGATAGAAGAACTTCCTCACGAACATTTCGAAAGACAAGGAAATGATTTGCTTCACCAATGTTACGTCAATTTTGCCGATGCGGCAATAGGCACAACCATAGAAATACCAACCCTGACCGGCAAAGCCAAAATCAAGGTTGAGCAGGGAACGCCGTCTGGGAAGATTCTCCGACTGAAAGGAAAAGGCTTGCCCGATATTAATGGTTATTCAAAAGGAGACCTGTTGGTTAGCGTTAACGTATGGGTTCCTAAATCGCTCACAAAAGAAGAAAAGAAGCTATTGGAACAACTAAAAAGTTCGCCCAATTTCACCCCTAACCCCAATCAAAAAGATAAGGGATTTATCAATAAAATGAAAGATATGTTCGGCGGATATTAAATTCCTGAATTCTAAAAACCAAGATTATAATTTATCTTTCTGGGAAAAAGAAGTATACGATTAGTCGGAAGAAAGAATCTCTATACCTAACATGGGGTTACCTTTTATTCCTTTTTTAGAAGTAAATCGTCTTTGTAACAACCAACCTTTATCTCGATAGTTGTTCCATGTCAAATATTTGTTAGATTTATAAGTATATCCAATATTGGGATTTATATTTAGTTTCTTCCCCTTTGTTACATTTTTGCTGTCAATAAAGTCAACGGCTACAAATACGCCTTTAGAGGGATAGTATATTTCATATTTACTAACATCAATTATATTCTTGCCTTTTTTAGGTTTAATTATTAAATTATCAAGTAGTAGGTCGTTACCTGGTGATAACTCATTTGTACATTCGTAAATCCTTATACGGACATCAATAACGGGTAAAGTATCCGAAAAAACAAAATAAGCAATAACAGACTGTATATACCCCGTCTTATTAAGATCATTTTCCATATACAACGCTGTTTGACAGCCTACTAACTCTACAGATCTCCCTACATTTTCCGAATTGGAAAGCCCTAATTTATATTTTTTCCCTTTTTTATCATTTGAATAAATAACAATTTCTTTTAAGTCATAACTCCGAGCTTTTAGCTGAACAGTATATAATTCGTTGTTACTTACAATAGATTTTACCGGTATTAATATCGAAGCATAACCTATTGAGGACATTTTTATAGTATCATCAATGTTATTGTTTATATCCAACGTAAAATAGCCATTTTCATCAGAACAAGTACCTATATTTTTTTTAATTAACGCTATATTTGCATAGGGTATTCCCTTATTGTTGCTATCTATTACATGTCCTTTTATTTGTCCATATACTTGATTAAAAATAAAAAATAAAACAAGAAACAGAGGTATGAATATTTTTAGCATGGATGTCTGGTCATAAAAAGGATGTCTAAAACAAATTTATATTTTAAACATCCTTTCATTAATAACTTAGTCGTCGTTATAAAAATCATAACTTGTAGAGTTTAAGTTCAATTAATTTTGTTAGAACGAAATTTTTGTCATATATCGTATTTTGATTTTCAACAATTCAAAAACAAATGAACTTAAAGTCTAGTGTCTCGTCACTCCTCTAAAGTCGGATAAAGCCTCCTTAGTTTAACCCGTGCACTCTCCGTTGTGAACTGCCAATTGATTTTGGCGTTCTTATTATTTCTGGCTGTTTGCCATGCTTCTACTTGAGTTTTTATCTT
>JAVBLV010000030.1:0-35153 GCA_031553195.1 Bacteroidales bacterium | reverse complement strand
AAAGATAAAAACTCAAGTAGAAGCATGGCAAACAGCCAGAAATAATAAGAACGCCAAAATCAATTGGCAGTTCACAACGGAGAGTGCACGGGTTAAACTAAGGAGGCTTTATCCGACTTTAGAGGAGTGACGAGACACTAGGTACTTAATGAATATCAAGAAAAATTTAAAACAGATTACTTTGGAATCGGATGTGTCATTTTTTATCATGAAAATAAATAGAAGATGTTTAATGCATTGTAAATCTGTTATTTTTGTGAGTTTTTCTATATTGTTTTCGTATTTTTCTGATAGTTTTTTTGATTATCTCATTGTCAATTAAAAATTAAATTGTACCTTTGCAGTCCCCAAAATGTAGGGTTTTCTGAAAATGTAACTTATCAATTAAATCTTAATATGCCTACAATACAACAATTAGTTCGCAAAGGGCGTCAAAAATTAGAATATAAAAGTAAGTCGCCGGCATTGGATTCATGCCCGCAACGTCGCGGAGTGTGTTCGCGCGTTTATACAACCACGCCTAAGAAACCTAATTCTGCAATGCGCAAAGTTGCAAGGGTTAAGTTAACAAACGGTAAAGAGGTAAATGCATACATACCAGGCGAAGGACACAACTTGCAAGAACACTCTCTTGTAATGATAAGAGGGGGGCGCGTAAAAGATTTGCCGGGAGTAAGATACCATATTATCCGTGGCGCTTTGGATACTTCAGGCGTAGACGGAAGAAGACAAAGACGTTCTAAATATGGTGCAAAAAGACCTAAAGCAGCAAGTAAAAAATAAATAAGAGATAATTAAGCTTTTGATTTAGTATGAGAAAAGCAAAACCGAAAAAACGGATTATTTTACCTGATCCTAAATTTAACGACACTTTGGTTACCAAATTTGTTAATAACATTATGTTAGAAGGTAAAAAAAATATTGCATATCAGATTTTTTATGATGCAATAGAAGTGGTAAGCCAAAAAACGAATGAAAATGGACTAGATGTATGGAAAAAAGCGTTGGCAAATGTAACTCCTTCTGTTGAAGTGCGAAGCAGAAGAATAGGTGGAGCTAATTTCCAGATTCCAACTGAAATTCGTCCCGAACGCAAAATGTCTATAGGAATGAAGAATCTTATAGGTTTTTCCCGAAAGAGACATGAAAAGTCAATGGCATTGAAATTAGCAGGTGAAATTATGTCGGCCTATAAAGAGGAAGGCGCCGCATTTAAACGCAAAGAAGATACGCACAGAATGGCAGAAGCCAATAAAGCTTTCTCTCACTTTAGAGTTTAATGTAGGTTTGTTAGAAGAGAAGGAATAAGAGTGAAATTTTAGAGAAGGATGAGCAATTTAAAATTAACAAGAAACATTGGTATTATGGCCCATATAGACGCCGGTAAGACGACAACTACCGAGCGGATATTGTTTTATACGGGTAAAAATCATAAGTTAGGGGAAACTCACGAGGGTTCTGCCACCATGGATTGGATGGCTCAGGAACAAGAAAGAGGAATTACTATAACTTCTGCGGCTACTACTGTTTTTTGGAATTATGAAAATAATCAATATAAAATCAATATTATAGATACTCCCGGACACGTAGACTTTACAGTTGAAGTAGAAAGATCCTTGCGTGTGTTGGATGGAGCTGTAGCGTTATTTTGTGCAGTGGGAGGCGTTGAGCCGCAGTCAGAGACAGTTTGGCGTCAAGCCGATAAATATAAAGTGCCCCGGATTGCATTCATTAATAAAATGGATCGTGCTGGGGCTGATTTTTTTGGCGTATTAAACCAAATCAAAGAACGTTTGGGAACCAACCCTGTGCCTCTTCAAATTCCAATAGGACAGGAAGATTTATTTAAAGGGGTTATTGATTTGATAAGTAATAAGGCTTTGATTTGGGATGAGGCTTCGAATGGGACAAAGTTTTATGAAATTCCGATGCCAGAAGATTTAAAGGATATTGCAGCAGAATATCGTCAAAAATTAGTAGAGGGAGCTGCGGAAGAAAATGAGGTTCTGATGAATAAGTTTTTTGAAGACCCCGATTCCATAACTGCAGAAGAAATGATGGCGCAAATCCGCAAATCAACAGTTGAAATGCGTATTACGCCGGTGCTTTGCGGAGCTTCATTTAAAAACAAAGGAATTCAAGCATTATTAGACGCTATTATTTCTTATTTGCCGAGTCCGATGGATGTTCCGGAAGTAGAAGGAATTAATCCGAAGACGGACGAAACTGAGAAACGAAAAGTGGATATCGATGCTCCTTTTTCAGCATTGGCATTTAAAATAGCTACCGATCCTTATGTAGGAAGAATATGTTTCTTTAGAGTCTATTCCGGTGTTTTGGAAGCAGGTTCTTATGTATATAATTCATCTACTGGTAAAAAGGAACGAATTTCTCGGATAATGCAGATGCATGCCAATCGTCAAAATCCTTTGGAAAAAATAGAGGTAGGAGATATAGGCGCTGCTGTCGGATTTAAGGAAATTCGTACAGGAAATACGCTTTGTGATGAAAAGCATCCGATTATACTGGAGTCTATGACTTTTCCCGAACCGGTTATTAGTATGGCTGTGGAACCGCTTACGCAAGCGGATATTGATAAAATGAACAGCGCGCTAATGAAGTTGGCGGAAGAAGATCCGACATTTACTGTAAAAAGCGATGAAGTTTCTGGACAGACAGTTATTAGCGGTATGGGCGAATTGCATTTGGATATTTTAATTGACCGTATGAAACGGGAATTCCATGTGGAATGTAATCAGGGAAATCCTCAAGTTGCCTATAGGGAAGCAATAACCCGACCTTACCAGCATCGTGAAGTCTATAAAAAACAAACAGGCGGACGTGGTAAATTTGCCGATATTATTTTTGAAATAGGTCCGGCTGATGAAGGAATAAAAGGATTGCAATTCGTGAATGAAGTAAAAGGGGGAAATATTCCTAAGGAATACATTCCAGCTATAGAGAAAGGCTTCAAGCAAGCTATGCAAAATGGCGTATTGGCCGGTTTTCCAATGGAAAGTATGAAAGTTCGCGTAATTGATGGCTCTTTCCACCCTGTAGACTCAGATTCATTATCTTTTGAACTTTGTGCGAAAGCAGGTTTCAGAGATGCTTGCAAAAAAACGAATCCCGTTATTTTGGAACCAATAATGAGTTTGGAAGTAATTACTCCGGATGCTTACATGGGAGATGTTACAGGCGATTTAAATAGACGAAGAGGGATTTTGGAAAGCGTTACTGCCAAGATAGGATCTCAAGTGATTAAAGCAAAGGTTCCTTTAGCGCAAATGTTTGGTTATGTTACTGCGTTAAGGACGCTTACTTCAGGGAGAGCAAGTTCTACCATGGAATTTTCTCATTATGCAGAAGCCCCAAAAGATGTTGTTGAAGCAATTTTGAAAAAGAATTAAGATAAATCGATTTTAACTAACTTAAAATCAAAAAACGTGAGTCAAAGAATTAGAATAAAATTAAAATCGTACGATCACAATTTGGTTGATAAATCAGCTGAAAAAATCGTAAAAACAGTAAAGGTTACTGGAGCTGTTGTAAATGGACCTATTCCATTACCGACAAATAAAAAAATATTCACAGTAAATAGATCTACGTTTGTGAATAAGAAGTCGAGGGAACAATTTGAATTGAGTTCTTATAAACGATTGTTAGACATCTATAGCACTTCGGCAAAGACTATAGATGCATTAATGAAGTTAGAATTGCCGAGCGGAGTAGAGGTTGAGATTAAAGTTTGATCCGTCCTTTTATTACTCAATCAGTTGAGGTTTAATTAGGAGAAACATGCTGATTTAAAATTAAAAACAAAAAAAATGTCAGGATTATTAGGTAAAAAAATTGGGATGACCAGCATTTTTGATGTAGACGGCAAACAACAGCCGTGTACTGTTATTGAAGCTGGTCCTTGCGTGGTAACGCAAATAAGAACAGTAGAGAAAGAAGGGTATTCTGCTATTCAATTAGCTTTTGAAGAGAAGAAAGAAAAAAATACGACAAAAGCGCTGAAGGGACACTTTGCAAAGGCGAATACAACTCCTAAACGTTACATTGCTGAATTTTCTCGCTTTGAAGAAGGAAGTAGGAAAAAGTTTGGAGAGATTCTTACGGTTGAAGTTTTTCAAGAAGGCGAATTTTTAGATGTAGTGGGAATTTCTAAAGGAAAGGGGTTTCAAGGCGTAATGAAGCGTCATGGTTTTGGCGGCGTTGGCGATAGCACTCACGGCCAGCACGACCGTTTAAGGGCGCCCGGCTCTGTGGGCGCGTCTTCGTATCCTTCTAGAGTATTTAAAGGACTGAGAATGGCGGGGAGAACAGGCGGAAAACGAGTAAAAGTTCAAAACCTTGTTATATTGAAAGTTATTCCGGAGAAGAATTTAATATTAGTTAAGGGATCTGTTCCAGGTCCTAAAGGATCAATTTTAAAACTTGAGAGATGGAGCTAAAAGTATATACCATAAATGGAAATGAAACCGGAAAAACCATTGTTTTAAATGATGCTGTTTTTGGGATAGAACCTAATGATCATGCTATTTATTTGGATGTAAAACAATATTTGGCAAACCAACGACAAGGAACCCATAAAGCCAAAGAACGTTCAGAGGTTTCCGGTAGTACTCGTAAATTGAGAAAACAAAAAGGCGGCGGCGGAGCTCGTATTGGAGATATCAATAGCCCTCTTCTTTATGGAGGAGGCAGGGTGTTTGGTCCCCGTCCGAGAAATTATAGTTTCAAGCTGAATAAAAAATTAAAACGTTTGGCTCGTCGGTCGGCATTAAGTTATAAAGCAAAAGAGAATGGGATTACGGTAATAGAAGATTTTGCTTTGGATGTTCCTAAAACAAAAAAGATGCTTGATATATTGAATAATTTAAAGGTTTCTGAAAAAAAATCATTATTTATTCTTGTAAAACCAAATAAATTCGTATCTTTGTCAGCCCGAAATCTACAAAATGTAAAGATCGTAAATGCCTCGGATGTAAATACTTATGATATTTTAAATCATTCAAATTTGGTAATATCAGAGGATTCGGTAGAACAAATACAAACCTTATTAATGTAATTAAGAGATGGATATCATTGTAAAGCCTATAATTAGCGAAAAAATGACAAAGGCTACGGACAAGTTCCCGAATAGATATGGCTTTGTTGTAGATAAGAGGGCAAATAAAATTCAAATAAAAAAAGCTATCGAAGCATTGTACGGCGTACGTGTAGATGATGTAAATACAATGATTTATAATGGGAAAGTAAAATCTCGTTATACGAAATCGGGCTTCATAGTAGGAAAAACGGCTTCATTTAAAAAGGCTATCATAACTTTAGCCGCAGGAGAGACAATAGATTTTTATAGCAATATTTAAAAAAGATGGCTTTAAGAAAATTAAAACCGACAACACCGGGGCAACGACACAAAGTCGCAAATACGTTTGAAGAAATTACTGCTAACGAACCGGAAAAAAGTTTAGTAGTTGGGTATAAAAAAAGTGGAGGAAGGAATAATCAGGGTAAGATGACCATGCGCTATTTAGGCGGCGGGCACAAGCAATTATTCCGTTTTATTGATTTCAAGCGTGAAAAAGATAATATTCCCGCAACCGTAAAAACAATAGAATACGATCCGAATAGATCGGCGCGTATTGCATTGGTTTTTTATGCCGACGGCGAAAAACGTTATATAATAGCCCCTCATGGTTTGAAAGTCGGTCAGACAATAATGTCGGGTATCGGAGTTGCCCCGGAAATAGGCAATACATTATTTTTGAGTGAAATTCCTTTTGGGACAATAATTCATAACATAGAATTACGTCCGGGACAAGGAGCAAAAATGGCGCGTAGCGCGGGTTCCTATGCACAATTAATGTCGAGGGACGGCAAATATGCGATAATAAAAATGCCATCGGGAGAAACTCGAATGATTCTTCAGGCTTGCAAGGCAACGGTAGGAGTAGTTTCTAATCCGGAACATAGCCTTGAGGTCTCTGGTAAAGCAGGAAGAAGTCGTTGGTTAGGACGTCGTCCCCGTACTAGAGGCGTGGTAATGAATCCTGTTGACCACCCAATGGGAGGGGGAGAAGGTAGAGCTTCGGGAGGACATCCTCGTTCACGTAAAGGTATACCTGCAAAAGGATATAAAACTCGTAGACCCAAAAAACAATCGAGTAAGTATATTATTGAATCAAGAAAAAAATAGTAACGCCTAACAAGAGTTAAAACATGAGTAGATCATTAAAAAAAGGTCCATATATTTTTCATAAATTAGAAAAAAGAGTTCAGGCTGCTCAAGAATCAAACAAGAAAATTACCATTAAAACATGGTCGCGCGCTTCTATGATTTCACCGGATTTTGTTGGACAAACTATTGCGGTACATAATGGAAACAAATTTATACCTGTGTATATAACAGAAAATATGGTTGGTCATAAATTGGGAGAATTTGCTCCTACGCGAATTTTCCGTGGTCACGCCGGACAAAAGGATAAAGGTAAAAAATAATAATATTTGCAAAAATGGGATCTAGAAAATATAATACTGCCATGACGTATAAGGAAGCAAAGAAGACTACCTACATGGCAAAATTGCAAGATAATCCAACCTCGCCAAGAAAAACTCGTTTAATGGCTGATTTGATCCGTGGGTTGGAAGTTGAAAAGGCGTTGGCTATTTTACAGTATAGCGCCAGAGAATCTGCACCGAAAATGCGTAAATTATTACTTTCGGCAATTGCTAATTGGCAAGCAAAAAATGAAAATCGGCGTATTGAAGATAGCGGTCTTTATGTAAAACAAATATGGGTAGACGGAGGGAGACAATTGAAAAGAATGCGTACAGCCCCTCAGGGGAGAGGATACCGGATTAAAAAACGTTCGAACCATATAACCTTAATCTTAGGAAGTAAAGCAGAGGAAAGTCCTCTTACTGCCAACCAAGCGGAAGCATAGTATAATAAAAAATTTAACCAGAAATATAACAAGGATGGGACAAAAAACGAATCCAATAGGCAATAGGCTAGGAATCATCAGAGGATGGGATTCAAACTGGTATGGAGGAAGAAGATTCGAAAGCAAATTAGTAGAAGACGATAAAATCAGGAAATATCTGAATGCTCGTTTGGCTAAAGCTAGTATCTCAAAAATTTATATTGAGAGGACATTAAAGCTTTTAACGGTAACGATTAATACGGCAAAGCCTGGTCTGATTATAGGTAAGGGGGGACAAGAGGTTGATAAATTGAAAGAGGAATTGAAAAAACTTACCGGAAAAGAAGTTCAAATAAATATATCGGAAGTAAAACGACCCGAGTTGGATGCCGTTTTAGTGGCTGCTTCAATAGCAAGACAAATTGAAGGACGCGTACAATATCGCAAAGCTATAAAGATGGCGATTGCTTCGACGATGAGAATAGGAGGCGAAGGGATTAAGGTATCGATTTCAGGACGTATTGGCGGAGCGGAGATGGCAAGAAGAGAACATTATAAAGAAGGTCGTACGCCATTGCATACATTACGCGCTGATATTGATTATGCTCATGCAGAAGCTCATACTACTTACGGACGTATTGGCGTAAAAGTATGGATTTGTAGAGGACTTATTTATGGGAAAAGAGAACTTGTACCTTCAACTGTGGGAGGAAATGTTTCATCGGCATCCCGCGAGATGAAACCTATGCAAAATATCCGACAGGGAAGTGGAAATAATCCGCAAGGACGTCAAAGAAGAAGAAAACAACAATAGTAAGGTCTTAATTTTTTTAATAAAAGAAAATAATGTTACAGCCGAAAAAAACTAAGTTTAGAAAGCAGCAAAAAGGCCGGATAAAAGGGATTGCTCATAGAGGTCATGAATTAGCGTTTGGCTCGTTTGGAATTAAATCGTTGGAAACAAGTTTTGTTACAGGTAGGCAAATAGAAGCTGCTCGTCAAGCGGTAACACGCCATATGAAACGTGAAGGGCAAATTTGGATCCGTATTTTTCCCGACAAGTCTATAACAAAAAAACCAAACGAAGTTCGTATGGGTAAAGGAAAGGGAGCTCCAGAATATTTTGTGGCGCGCGTTATGCCGGGGACAATACTTTTTGAAGCCGAAGGCGTTCCTTTGGCAATTGCAAAGGAAGCATTACGTTTGGCTGCTCAAAAATTGCCTGTTACGACTAAGTTTGTAATAAGAAGAGATTATACAGAAGAAGCTTAATTATTATAAGTTTAAAATGAAAACGAAAGAAAAAATAACTCAGTTTACAACTACTGAATTAAAAGAAAGATTGGATGCGGAAAGAATGCATTTGTCAAAAATGAAATTGAATCATGCTATCTCTCCGATAGAAAATCCAAATAAAATTAAACAGAGCAGAAGAACTATTGCTCGTATGTTAACAGAGCTTCGTAAGCGTGAAATAGAGGCGGCTAAAACAGCCAAATAATTATTGACCTTGAAATCTCTAAACTGAAAAGATGGAAAGAAATTTAAGAAAAGAAAGAATAGGGCTTGTAGCAAGTAATAAGATGGAAAAATCTATTGTTGTACTTGTTGAACGCAAAGTGAAACATCCTAAATACGGGAAGTTTCTAAAGAAGAGTTCTAAATTTATGGCTCATGATGAAAAAAATGAGTGTAATATAGGGGATACCGTAAGAATTATGGAGACGAGGCCCTTAAGTAAAAATAAATGTTGGAGACTAGTTGAAATTATAGAAAGAGCTAAATAATATGATACAACAAGAATCAAGAGTAATTGTTGCCGATAATAGCGGCGCCAAAAATGCATTATGCATTCGTGTGCTGGGCGGAACAAAAAGAAGATATGCTTCTGTGGGCGATAAAGTGGTTGTAGCCATTAAAGATGCAATTCCTTCGGGAAATATTAAAAAGGGAGCCGTTTCGAAAGCAATTGTAGTTAGAACTAAAAAAGAAGTGAGACGCGCAGATGGTTCATATATTCGTTTTGATGATAATGCTGTTGTGTTATTAACTGCTAATGAGGAGTTGAGGGGTACGCGTATTTTTGGACCTGTTGCTCGTGAATTACGTGAAAAACAATATATGAAGATAATTTCATTAGCTCCCGAAGTTTTATAATTTTACTTTTAAAACATTACACATTATGAAATTACATATAAAAAAAGGAGATACGGTTAAAGTAATAGCTGGGAATTCGAGAGGAAAGACCGGTAAAATACTAATTGTTTATCCTGAAAAATGCCGTGCCATTGTAGAAGGGGTTAATAAAATTAAAAGGCATACAAAACCAAACGCAAAAAATACTCAAGGCGGCATTATTGAAAAAGAGGCTCCTATTCATGTTTCGAATCTTATGCTTGTTGACGGAAATGGAAATGCAACCAGAATAGGTAAAAAAATTGATGAGAAAACACAAAAAATAGTTCGCTATTCCAAAAAATCAGGGGAGGTTATCAAGTAATGGAATATATACCAACGCTCAAAACAAAATACAAAAAAGAAATTGTTCCCGCTTTAATGAAAGAGTATGAATATAAGACGATTATGCAGGCTCCGCGGTTGTTAAAAATTTCTTTAAATCAAGGTTTAGGAAAAGTAGCTATTGCCGATAAAAAAGCAATTGATCAAGGCATAGAAGAAATGTCTTTAGTAGCGGGACAAAAGGCTGTTGCTACCAAATCGAAAAAAGACATTTCAAATTTCAAACTTAGAAAAGGAATGCCTATAGGCGTACGGGTTACGTTACGTGGAAATCAAATGTACGAATTTTTGGAACGTTTGATTGCCGCTTCAATTCCTCGTATCCGTGATTTTAGAGGTATTAATGACAAAGGTTTTGACGGTCGGGGAAATTATACGTTTGGGATTAGCGAACAAATTATTTTTCCTGAAATTGACATTGACAAAATAAATCGTATTCAAGGAATGGATATTACTTTTGTAACGACCGCCACAACCGATAGGGAGGCAATGTCATTATTAAAACAATTCGGATTACCATTTAAAAATCAAAAATAATTACCATAAATATGGCAAAAGAGTCAATTAAAGCGAGAGAAAGAAAACGTGAAAGAATGGTAGCTAAATATGCTGCCAAACGCGAAGCTTTAAAGGAAGCAGGAGATTACATAGCATTACAAAAATTACCTAAAAATGCGTCGCCGGTCCGGTTACATAATCGTTGTAAGTTAACAGGACGTCCTAAAGGGTATATGCGTCAGTTTGGAGTATCTCGTATAAATTTCAGAGAAATGGCGCTTGCCGGATTAATTCCGGGAGTGAAAAAAGCCAGTTGGTAGTTTAAAAATAAATAAAGGCATAACAATTAAAATCAAAAGGATATGGTAACAGATCCCGTAGCAGATTATTTAACTCGAGTTAGAAACGCCATTATGGCAAAACATAGAGTGGTTGAGATTCCTGCCTCAAATTTAAAGAAAGAAATTACAAAGATTCTTTTTGAAAAAGGGTATATTTTAAATTATAAATTTGATGAAGAAACTTTTCCGAATACAATAAAGATAGCATTAAAATATCATCCGGTGACAAAAGTTTCAGCTATTAACAAATTAACGCGTATTAGTAGTCCCGGTTTACGGAAATATGTAGGGGCGGATAAATTGCCGCGCGTATTAAACGGATTGGGAATTGCTATTATTTCAACGTCAAAAGGTTTAATGACCGACAAAGAGGCGCGCACATTGAAAGTGGGCGGCGAAATAATGTGTTATATTAGCTAAATTAAACTTTTAAAAATATTTATAGATAGATAAACAGGAGAGAAACAAATGTCAAGAATAGGTAAATTACCCATTACACTTCCAAAAGGCGTTGAAATTACGGTCTCAAAAGAAAATCTTATAACTGTAAAAGGGCCTCTAGGAGAGCTAAAGCAAGCTGTAGATCCTTGTATCATGCTTAATATTGATAAGGAGAATGCTGTATTGACTTTGAATAGGGAAAGCGATCAAAAACGCCATAAAGCAATGCATGGACTTTATAGATCTTTACTCGCCAATATGGTTAAAGGCGTTTCTGAAGGATTTAAAACCGTTCAGGAGGTGATAGGCGTAGGTTATAAAGTGCAAGCAACCGGTCAATTGTTAGAATTGTCATTAGGTTATTCGCATAATATTTTTCTTGAGTTGCCTAAAGAAGTAAAAGTTGAAACCCTTACGGAAAAAGGAAAGAATCCTTTAATAACGATGACTTCTATTGATAAGCAATTACTAGGGCAAGTTGCGGCAAAAATTCGTTCGTTTCGCAAACCGGAACCTTATAAAGGAAAAGGGATTCGCTTTCAGGGCGAAGTGGTTCGTAGAAAAGCCGGTAAGACTGCTTCTAAATAATTTTAAATTTAAAAATTGTAAATAGGATGGCAACGAAAAAAGATATAAGAAGAATAAAATTAAAGTATGTTATTCGTCGTAAAGTAAAAGGCACTTTAGAACGTCCGCGTTTGACTGTTTTTAGAAGCAACAAAGAGATTTATGCCCAACTAATAGATGACGATAAAAGTGTTACAATTGCCTCTGCATCTTCTTTGGAAAAAGCAGTGGAGCATAAGGGAACTAAGAGCGAACAAGCTATTGCCGTAGGAAAATTAATAGCTGAACGCGCTATTAGCGCCGGAATTAATTCCGTTGTATTTGACCGTAATGGTTATTTGTATCACGGAAGAGTTAAATCATTGGCTGATGCAGCCAGAGAAAATGGATTAAAATTCTAAATTTAATATGGCAGACGCAAACGTAAAAAGAGTAAAATCAAGCGAAATAGAATTTAAAGAAAGGCTTGTTGGAGTTCAAAGAGTAACGAAAGTAACCAAAGGGGGAAGAACATTTAGTTTTTCTGCAATAGTGGTTATAGGCAATGAAAATGGAGTTGTTGGATATGGGCTGGGAAAAGCAAAGGAAGTTGCTTCGGCAGTTACTAAAGGAACGGATGATGCCAAGAAAAATCTTGTTAAAATACCGGTGCTGAAAGGAACGGTTCCTCATGAACAAATAGGCAAGTATAGCGGGGCTAAAGTTTTTTTGAAACCGGCGGCCCCTGGTACGGGAGTAATTGCAGGGGGAGCTATGCGCGCGGTTTTGGAAAGTGTTGGAATTAAAGATATCTTAGCTAAATCGAAAGGTTCGTCTAATCCTCACAGCGTTGTAAAAGCGACTATTAATGCACTATTGGCAATGAGAGATCCTTACACTATTGCCCAAGTAAGAGGAGTTAGCTTAGATAAAGTTTTCAACGGATAAATAAGAAATAATGATGAAGACACTTAGAATAAAACAAGTGAAAAGCGGAATAGGTCGTCCTTTAAAACAAAAACGAACTTTGGAAGCTTTAGGACTACGTAAAATCAATCATACGCGAGAAGTGTTAGGAACGCCTCAAATATTAGGTATGATTGAAAAAGTAAAACATTTAATAGTCATTGAAGAAATTTAATAATTACGTACATTTTAAATATCGAAAATAAGATGAATTTAAGTACCCTAAAACCCGCAAATGGTTCGGTAAAAAGCTGTAAAAGAATAGGTAGAGGACAAGGTTCCGGTAAAGGGGGAACTTCTACTCGTGGACATAAGGGGGCTAAATCGCGTTCCGGTTATTCCCGAAAGGTAGGTTTTGAAGGCGGACAAATGCCTTTATACAGAAGAGTGCCTAAGTTTGGATTTAAGAATATTAATCGTGTCGAATATATAGGAGTTAATATTGATATATTGAATTCTTTAGCAGAGGCTAAAAATTTATCGTCAATTGATATTCAGGTTTTAAAAGAAAATGGGTTGTTGTCCGGACGCGATAAAGTAAAAATATTGGGCAGAGGCGTATTGAATGTAAAATTGGATGTTGCGGCTCATGCTTTTACAGCATCTGCAAAAAAAGCAATAGAAGAAAAAGGCGGTACGGCAACCTTAATTCAATAAATTAATGAAAAGATTTATCACAACAATAAAAAATATTTGGGCAATAGAAGATTTGCGCAAGCGTATATTGTATACGTTAGGTTTGGTGCTAATTTATAGAATTGGTTCCTACGTTGTATTGCCTGGCGTTGACCCAAGTCAATTACAAGGTTTAAAAGGTCAAACCCAAGACGGGGTTTTAGGTCTTTTGAATATGTTTTCCGGAGGGGCTTTTGCGAATGCATCTATTTTTGCATTAGGAATTATGCCCTATATTACGGCTTCAATTGTAGTCCAGTTATTTGGAATGGTTGTTCCATATTTTCAAAAAATGCAGAGGGAAGGCGAGAGCGGAAGGCGAAAAATGAACCAGATAACACGATTTCTGACGGTTATTATAACAACTTTTCAAGCCCCTGCATATATTAAAAATATGATTCATCAGGTTGCCGCAAATCCTACGGCTATATATCCGTTTGACGGTCAAGCTCCAGGTCCTTTTTTCTGGGTGTCGAGCGTTATAATATTGGTATCAGGGACATTGTTTGTAATGTGGTTAGGAGAAAGAATTACTGATAAAGGTTTAGGGAATGGTATATCCCTTATCATTATGGTAGGTATTGTTGCTCGTTTACCTTTTGCTTTATTCGGAGAGTTTATTTCTAGAGTGGAAGAAGGGGGCGGTTTGGTAATGTTCTTGGTTGAAATAGTTGCGTTGATTTTTGTTATTTTATTATGTATTTTATTAGTGCAAGGAACAAGGAAAATTCCAGTGCAATATGCAAAAAGGATAGTTGGAAATAAACAATATGGAGGCGTTCGTCAATACATACCTTTAAAAGTGAATGCGGCAGGCGTAATGCCTATTATTTTTGCGCAGGCAATAATGTTTGTTCCCGTGACTTTGGCAGGATTTTCTTCTTCTCAGACAATAACCGGCGTTTTGTCTATATTTGCTGATTTTAATGGATTTTGGTATAATTTGGTTTTTGGTTTGATGATTATTGCTTTTACATTCTTTTATACAGCTATAGCGATTAATCCTAATCAAATGGCAGAAGATATGAAGAAGAACGGAGGCTTTATACCCGGAATAAAACCGGGTAAAAAAACGGCTGAGTATTTGGATGGGATTCTATCTAAAATAACTTTACCGGGATCCGTTTTTTTGGCAATAGTGGCAATATTACCGGCTATTATACGATTAACAGGCGTAAATTCGCAGTTTGCTCAATTTTATGGCGGAACTTCATTATTGATTTTGGTTGGCGTTGTATTGGATACATTACAACAGATCGAAAGCCATTTATTAATGCGTCATTATGATGGATTGACAAAAACAGGTCGGATAAAGGGGCGTTCTTCAATGACTGCTTAAGTTAAAATTCGACAGGTCTGATGATTCGTCTTAAGTCAAAAGAAGAAATAGAACTAATAAGAGAAAGTTCTTTACTTATTGGAAAAACTCTGGCAGAAGTAGCTAAGCATCTTCTTCCTGGAATCACTACTGCGAAGTTGGATAAAATTGCAGAAGAATTTATTCTTGATCATAAAGCAATACCGACTTTTAAAGGATATAATGGTTTTCCCGCAGCGCTTTGTATTTCGGTGAACGATGTGGTGGTACATGGAATACCGGGAAAGCAGGTCGTTCAAGAAGGAGATATTGTATCAATTGATTGTGGCGTTACTTTGAATGGTTTTGTTGGAGATTCGGCCTATACCTTTACTGTGGGCGAAGTAAGTTCTGAAGTGCAGAATTTATTAAGGGTGACGAAAGAAGCCTTGTATTTAGGAATAGAAAAAGCGGTAGAGGGTAATAGAATAGGAGATATTGGACATGCCATTCAGGCTTATGTTGAACAACATTCCTATTCGGTTGTCAGGGAATTATGTGGCCATGGGGTGGGATTTAAGTTGCATGAAAAGCCGGATGTCCCTAATTTCGGACGCCAGGGAAATGGTACTGTACTTAAAGAAGGATTGGTCATAGCAATAGAGCCAATGGTAAATATGGGCGTCAGGAATGTTCGTTTTGAAAAAGATGGTTGGACTGTAAGAACGGCCGATAAAAAACCGTCTGCGCATTTTGAACATACCTTAGTAGTAGGAAAAATAACTCCTGATATTTTGTCGAGTTTTGAGGAAATTGAAAAACAGGATAAAAAATAGAAAGAAATAGAATTTATGGCAAAACAAGCTTCTATTCAGTTAGATGGCACTGTGATTGAATCTCTTGGTAATGCAATGTTTCGGGTTGAATTGGCGAATGGGCATATTATTATTGCTCATATCTCCGGTAAAATGAGAATGCATTATATTAAGATATTACCGGGTGATAAGGTTCAAGTGGAGATGTCGCCATATGATCTGACGAAAGGAAGAATTACCTACAGGCATAAATAGAAATTGTAAAATATAATACAGATTTTCGTATATGAAAGTAAGAACATCAGTAAAAAAGCGTTCTCCCGAATGTAAAATCGTTCGTAGAAAAGGGAGAATTTATGTAATTAATAAGAAGAATCCAAAGTTTAAACAAAGACAAGGATAATCATCTAAATGACATTATAAAATTGATTTATGGCAAGAATTTCAGGGATTGATTTACCCAAAAACAAAAGAGGAGAGATTGCTTTGACCTATATCTATGGAATAGGGAGAAGTTCTGCTCAACGGATTTTGAAAGAAGCAAAAATTGACTTTAACAAGAAAGTACAAGAATGGTCTGATGACGAGCAAAATGCGATTCGTACGATTATTAATGATCAATTTAAGGTTGAAGGCGCTTTGCGTTCTGAAGTGCAAATGAATATTAAGCGGTTGATGGATATTGGCTGTTATAGAGGTATTCGTCACCGTATTGGTTTGCCTTTAAGAGGTCAGAGCACTAAAAATAACGCTCGCACGCGTAAGGGTAGAAAGAAAACAGTTGCTAATAAAAAGAAAGCGCCGAAAGGTTAATAATTAATTTAATGCGAAGGCGTTTTTACCAATTGCGGAGTATATGCGATAAATTTTGGAGCAATTGGATAAATAAATAATTGAAAAATCAATAAAAAGTATGGCAAAAAGTACCAAACCAACTAAAAAAAGAGTTGTAAAAGTTGAACCAATAGGTAGAGCTTACGTTTCTGCATCCTTCAATAATATCATTGTATCGTTGACAAATAATGCAGGGCAAGTAATATCATGGTCTTCTGCTGGAAAAATGGGTTTTAGAGGATCAAAGAAGAATACTCCTTATGCAGGACAAATGGCTGCATCAGATTGCGCCAAAGTTGCGCATGATTTAGGATTACGTAAAGTGAAAGTCTTTGTAAAAGGACCGGGTTCGGGACGCGAATCCGCCATTCGGTCTATTTATGGCGCAGGAATTGAAGTAACGGAAATAGTTGATGTTACGCCGCTTCCTCATAATGGATGCAGGCCTCCTAAACGTAGACGCGTATAAAAATCATAGTTATCCATAGTTAGTAAGAAATAAAGTTTACGATCAAAATAATTGATTTAATTTATGGCCAGATATATCGGACCTACTACAAAAATAGCAAGAAAATTCAGAGATCCTATTTTTGGACCTGATAAGTCTTATGAAAGAAAAAATTATCCTCCCGGAATGCATGGACAAAATAAACGTCGCGCTAAAACTTCGGAGTATGGATTGCAATTGCAGGAAAAGCAAAAAGCAAAATATACATATGGAATTTTGGAAAAACAGTTTAAAAATACTTTTAACCGCGCAGCCCGGAAAGGCGGGATTACAGGGGAGGTATTGCTTCAATTAATCGAAGCGCGTTTGGATAATGTTGTTTATCGTTTGGGAATTGCCCGTACCCGCAGACAGGCTCGGCAGTTAGTTTCCCATCGTCATATTACCGTAAATGGACAAGTGGTAAATATTCCTTCTTATTCTTTAAAAGAAGGAGATGTGGTTTCTGTACGAGAACGTTCCAAAACATTGGAGATTGTTATGGATTCTTTAGCGGGGCATGTTAATCGTTACCCATGGTTGGAGTGGGATGCAACGCAAATGATTGGAAAATTTGTTTCCTATCCGCAAAGATCGGATATTCCCGAAAATATAAAAGAACAATTGATCGTTGAGTTGTATTCTAAATAATGGAACCTCATCGCGCTGTTAAGGAGAGAGTTAGGGTTTTTATTTAGAAACAATGAAAAATAAAGGATTTATAAAATGGCAATATTAGCTTTTCAAAAACCTGATAAGGTAGTTATGTTAGAAGCTGACGATTTTCATGGAGTATTTGAATTTCGTCCTTTAGAACCTGGGTATGGCGCAACCATAGGAAATTCTTTGCGTCGTATATTGCTGTCTTCGTTGGAAGGTTTTGCAATTACGTCAATGCGTATTGAAGGAGTTGAACAAGAATTCTCTTATATGGAGGGAGTGGTAGAAGACGTTTCTGAAATTGTGTTGAATTTGAAACAAATACGATTTAAACGCCAAATAGAAGGAAGTGAAAATGAAAAAATAAATTTTGTTATTCAAGGGAAAGACGTTTTTAAAGCAGGCGATTTAAATAATTACCTTAGCGAGTTTCAGGTATTGAATCCTGAATTGGAAATTTGCCACATGGAACCTTCCGTTAAATTATCAATGGAATTGACAATAGAAAAGGGAAGGGGATATGTTCCTGCCGAAGAAAACAGAAAACAGAATGAACTTCTAGGGACTATTGTTATAGACTCGATTCATACGTCTATAAAAAATGTTCAATATGTAGTGGAAAACTACAGGGTGGAACAAAAGACAGATTATGAAAAATTGATTATCGATATTCAAACCGATGGATCGATTCATCCTAAAGATGCATTAAAAGAAGCGGCTGCCATCTTAATTCATCATTTTATGTTATTTTCAGACGAGAAAATTACTATTGATGAGGATGCTCAACGGAATGCAGAAGAATTTGATGAAAATACATTGCATATTCGCCAGCTTTTAAAAACGAAATTGGTCGATATGGACCTTTCCGTAAGAGCTTTGAATTGCTTAAAAGCGGCAGAAGTTGAAACATTGGGAGAATTGGTTTCATTCAATAAGAGCGATTTATTGAAATTCCGTAATTTTGGAAAAAAATCATTGACTGAATTAGAAAATTTGGTTGCTTCTAAAAATTTGGAATTTGGAATGAATGTTGAAAAATATAAATTAGATAAAGAATAATAAGCAAAATGAGACACGGTTGTAGAGTAAATAAATTATCTAGAACGCATGCACACAGGATAGCTATGCTTTCTAATATGGCGTCTTCTTTAATATTGCATAAAAGAATTGAAACGACCTTAGCTAAAGCTAAAGTGTTGAGAAGCTATGTTGAACCGCTGATTAACAAGTCAAAAGTAGATTCGACTCATTCTCGTCGTATGGTTTTCAGTTATCTTCAAGATAAGGAAGCGGTAACCGAATTGTTTAAAGAAGTATCTCAAAAAGTGGCTAATAGAGAAGGGGGATATACTCGCATTTTGAAAACGGGTTTTCGTCAGGGAGATAATGCTGAGATGTGTATGATGGAATTGGTTGACTATAACGAAAATATGTTGAAGGAAGGAACCAAGAAAAAAGCCAAGACAACACGTCGCGGACGCGGAGGTAAAAAAGAGGACTCAACAGTGATAGCAAATGTAGAAAGCAAGAAACAAATTGTTGAAGAAAAAGTAAACAAACCGATCGAAAATGTTGAGGAAATTGCAGATCAAGTTGAAGAAACTTCAGAAGCAAAAGTAGATTTACCGGAAGAAACGCCTATGAATGAAGAATCTTCTGATAAGAAAGAAGATGAACAATAAAAAAGTCATTAGAGTTTATGAAAAGGGTGTTCTTTGTGGACACCCTTTTTAGTATACTGTGTAGATGTCAAACCTTAATTTAAGTAGTTTATGAACTTTATTGAAGAATTAAAATGGAGAGGAATGTTGCATGATGTGATGCCGGGGACGGAAGAACAGTTGCAAAAAGAAATGACGACTGCTTATGTTGGTATCGATCCTACAGCAGATTCCTTACATATAGGCCATTTGGTGAGTGTTATGATATTGAAGCATTTACAATATTGCGGACATAAACCACTTGCTTTAATGGGCGGTGCAACAGGAATGGTAGGCGATCCTTCTTTTAAAGCAGAAGAACGTAAATTGTTATCTAAAAAAGACATTAACCATAATGTAGCTTGTATAAGAAAGCAACTTGAAAAATTTCTTGATTTTGAATCGGGCGAAAATTCGGCGGAGATTCTGAATAATTACGATTGGATAAAAGATTATTTGTTCTTGGATTTTATTCGGGATATTGGGAAACATATTACTATTAATTACATGATGGCCAAAGATTCGGTGAAGAAACGCTTGGATACGGGTTTATCCTTTACTGAATTTTCGTACCAAT
Source organism: Bacteroidales bacterium (assembly GCA_031553195.1). Classification (GTDB taxonomy): domain Bacteria; phylum Bacteroidota; class Bacteroidia; order Bacteroidales; family P3; genus JAVBLV01. Next base: position 15,864 of record JAVBLV010000030.1, on the reverse strand, counting down.
TGTTGCAAGGTTTTGATTTTTTGCATTTGTATGAAACAAAAAATTGTAAGTTGCAAATGGGAGGTTCTGATCAATGGGGAAATATAACAACAGGAACCGAATTGATCAGAAGAAAAACGGGAGGCGAAGCGTTTGCCTTAACCTGTCCATTAATCACCAAAGCTGATGGGACTAAATTCGGGAAAACCGAATCGGGGAACATATGGTTAGATCCGGATAAAACAACTCCTTATGCTTTTTACCAGTTTTGGCTGAATTGTTCGGATGTAGATGCTAAACGATACATCAGGATATTTACATTGCTCCCCAAGCAAGAGATCGAAGAATTAGAGAAGCAGCACGATTTGGAACCGCATCTCAGAATCTTGCAAAAAACGTTGGCAAAAGATATTACTATACGGGTACATTCTGAGTCTGATTATGAAGCGGCTTTGCAAGCTTCGGAAATACTTTTTGGGAAAGGAACTACCGATATGCTCAAGTCTTTAGATGAAAAAACATTTTTGTCTGTTTTTGAAGGCGTTCCTCAATATAGAATCGCAATTGGCGAATTGAATCAAGGAATCCCGATTCTGTCTTTGTTGACGGAAAAAAGCGCTGTTTTCCCTTCAAAAAATGAAGCAAGACGTTCCTTAAAGGAATCGGCAATCATGATTAACAAGGTTAAAGTGACAGAAGAATCTATTGTTTCTGCAGAACAATTATTAAGTAATAAATATATTTTACTGCAGAAGGGGAAAAAGAATTACTATCTTGTGATAGCAGAATGATGAAAAATTTCCGATTTAATATTTTGAATTCAGTTATTTAAATTTCAGGATAGATTTGTCGATGAGTAATTTAGAAAGCAGAGAAGAATTTAAAAAAAATGCGAAAGAGAATTAGTGAAATGTTGATTCATTAGTAATGGCGACCATTTAAAGTAATTTAGACGATCGCCATTTGTTTTTAAATAGTCGCCTCCTTAATAATTCAATTTAACTATCTGATAATTTGCCTAAAATGAGTATATTTGCATATTAATCAATGTGTTTGTGAATTTACTTAATTTTATATCCCAATATCCGGACGAATCAAACCATTCCTTCGGGAGAATAAATACTGCTGACGATACATTCACTCTCCATTCCCCCGCTTTCAACTCTCCATTTTATAGCGCATTACTGGCTTTCGGCTATTTGGGCTATCAATTTCTCTATCTTTGCCCGGATCTCGGCCTGGGTACAATTGAAGTTATTTACAATTATCGAAAAACAAATCAACTCTCCTTGGGAATTGGCAATATAACCCGCATAGGAACGCACCTGTTTCATAGTTCCCGTTTTGAACCTGAAACTTTCCTGTTTTTTACTATCCAGCGTTTTGTTTAAAATTACCGAACGATTGACGGGCAATAGCGAATTGGCAAAGTCGGCGCCTAAAGAGGAGTTTCTCATAAACCGTAAGAAATCGCATAAAAAATCCGAAGTCAGCAAATTTTCCCTGGAAAGACCGCTTCCATCAACAATATTAACGCCTGCCATACCGATCCTTTTGTCTTTCAGATATTCTATAATCGTCTTACGCCCTGTTGAAAAACTCCCCTGTTGGGTATAAGAAGATCCCAGGTATTTGAAAATACATTCGGCATACATGTTGTTGCTTTGGCTATTGGTCAACGCAACAATTTCCTGATAGGAATGAGAATTATACTCAATAATTGTCTTACGAAGTTTTTGGGAATAATCGGGGTTTCCTGTAATATTTGCAATTTTTTCTTTTTTTATGATAAATCCTTCTTGCATTAAATAATCGTAAAAAAGACTTGCACAAGCCAACGGAGGATTAGGCATGGAACCTCTAACCGCAAAATTCTTTTCTCCCAAAGGAACCGTTCCCGTTAAATAACGCACATTATCATAAGGAATTCCATATATCACTACATTATCTCCCGAACCTTTTTTCCCGGTTTTTACAGAATTTCTCAATGTCAATCCTTTCAAAGGAGGATCTATATATACAATGTCTGCAATGGTATTGATCGTATCGGGCAAAAAATATACATGATACATATTCTCATGGAACGACAGGCCTGAGGCTCCGCAACCATAATAGTTCCCTATATCCTCCCATATCCAACTGTCGTGGATTAAAATAGTATCGAAAATACCGGCGTCATAGCATAGACTTCCGTTTACGCCTTTTATTCCCGCTTTCCTTAAAGATGCTTCCCAATTGGAAAACACCGCGTCGGGAGTGGTTTGCTTGTAACGGTACGAGCCCAACAGAGGATCTCCTCCCCCGATAATATAAATATTTCCGTTTAAAATGCTGTCGTTTCCTATTTCGCCGTCGTACATAAGGACTGTCTTAAACCGGAAGTCTTTCCCCAGCAATTGATAACCGACTCCGGTTGTAACCAGCTTTTCTAATGACGCCGGAATAAGGCTCATGGACGAATTATGAGAGAGAATAACGCTTCCGTCTTTGACCTTTACAGCCTTTACCGACCAACTTGCATTCCTCAAGCTTTCATCGTTTTTAAAACTTTCAAGAGGAACCCGTGAAGTCCTATTTTGCGCAATGCAACAACAGCAAATAAATACCGCTCCTAATAACAAAAAAAGTTTCTTCGACATTGTATTGTATTTCTTTAAATTAAAGGATTTTCATAACAATTTTGCCCACATGTTGATTATTCTCCATACGTTGATGGGCTTCTGCAATTTTAGTCCAATCCATTATACAATCAATAACAGGGTGTATCGACTTATTTTCAAATAACGGCATAGCAAAAGAAAAAAACTCGCGGCATAATCGACGTTGATAGTCCAAATCCCGGTTCCGCAAAGTGGAACCTTCTATTTTCAAACGCTTCCCGACAATTTTGCGTAAATCTACTTTTTCCGCTTCTCCGCCGCCTATTAACGCCAGCATCACAAGCCTGCCGTCCATCGACAAAACATCGATATTATCCGAAAAATAAGAAGCGCCTAAAAAGTCGATAATTAAATTGATTGGTTGCTTGCCCAACAAACTTTGAATTTCGTCCCGCCAAGCGTTTCCTCTATTAAGGCAAATATCGGCTCCCAATTCCTTGCATATGGCATGCTTAGATTCGGATGCCGTTATTGCAACTTTTGCGCCTATTTGCTTGGCTAATTGGATAGCCGCCGTCCCCACTCCTCCCGAAGCGGCATGTATGAGAACCGTTTCGGATGATTTTAAATTCCCCAGATTTTTCAATGCCAAAAAAGCTGTTAAAAACACTTCAGGAATGGCTGCGGCTTCTTCAAATGAAAAATTTTCAGGAATCTGCGCCAATAAACCCTCGTCCGCCGCGGCGTATTCCGCATAACCGCCTCCGGGTAACAATCCCAGAACGCGATCCCCTACCTTCCATAAAGAAGAACGATGCGCGTCGATAATTGTTCCCGCTATCTCCAGTCCCATCAAAGGACTTGTTCCCGGAGGAGAAGGATATTTTCCTTTCCGTTGTAAAATGTCTGCTCTGTTCACAGCAAAAGCATGCACTTTTACCAATACTTCATTTTCTTTTAATTGAGGCAGAGGACTCTCTCCCAAATACATCATCTCGGGTGAACCGTATTCTTTTATTAAAATGCTTTGCATAAAAAGGGAATTATAGACTTTCCTTTGGTATATATGTTTTGACGAAAGGTTGAGAAGAGTAAATCTTACAAGAACCATATGCAAATATACCAAACTTTGAAGAAATATGAAACGACGCGAATAACGCTAGAATTGAGAATTAGTCATTAGTAGCTAGTAATTAGTAATTATCATTCAATTATTCAACTTTAAACCCTCAGTTTTAAGCTATAAACCATAAACCCTTCAATTATTCAATCATTCAACTTTCAATTCTCTGCATTTTACAATGATTTTAAACAAAATCAGATCTATGTGGTTTAATTAAAAAAACTGAAAGCAAAACGCAATTTTGTAAAAATATGCCTTTAAAATATATTGTCTTTTTGCAAGGTTAAAGGGTGTTTAAAAATTTTTCTATGAGGTATTTTGGATCTGAAACCGCTTTTTTGTGCCGGAATTTTTACCGGATAACGCTACTATTCTTGAGAAATTCCGTCTGTAAACTCGCTGTTTTTATCCCTCAAAATCTTTGCTGTAAAAATTTAAACAACCCCATAATTCCTTGTCGTAAATTATTTTTTCTAAGAAATGTCATCTTCCTGTCTTTTTTGCTTTCTTCTCTGATATCTTATTCTCAAAGTAAAAATATTTCCGGAAAATTAATTGACCCCAAAACAGAAAAAGGATTAAGCGGGTTAAGTATTTCTTTAAACGAAGAAAAAAAGTTCACCCTCGTTTCCGGCTGGAATGGAAAATTCAAATTCAAAAACATAAAAGACTCTGTATACATGATTGTTATACGATCTAAGGATTCTATTTTAAAAAAAATTCTGATTTCCCCTTTTGTTAACAAGAACATTGATTTAGGAGATATTGAACTCGATTATTTACCTGATAAAACGCTTGGAAATTCAATATCGAATTTTGTGTTTATTTTCAACTCAAATGCATTCAAAGTAAATCCCGACGCTTTTTTAAAAGAATTGATATTAAAACTTCCTACCGTAACGGAATCGGAGGGGAATCTTTACGTTCAGGGCGAAATTCTGCAAGAAATTATGATTAAAGGAAATATCTTTTTTGTGGATAACAATGATGCCGTTTTAAAGAATTTTCCTGCTGATTTTGTAGATTCCATCAAAATTTACGACGATATAAGCGATCAGGCTACCGGAACCAAATTCGATGACGACGAATCGGCAAAAGCCATCGACATTACGCCTAAAAGAGAATATGACGCCAGCTTATTTGGTCTGGTTTACGGAGGAATAGGCAATCATAGCCTTTATAATATGGGAGCCAATATTAACTATTTTAAAGGCGTCCGGCAATTCAGTTTGGTCCAGCAAATCAATAATATTAATCAAACAACCTATAGTCCATACAATCTAAACGATATGCTCGGAGATAATACTTCGGGAACTTTTGACGACAGGGCCAGCAATAATATGCAGACAAGTATTCTCAACTTTGTAAGCGGCGGCAATGATTTTGTTGTAGACCAAAATGATGGTATTAATGCTAATAGTATGTTCGGCGCCAGCTACTTTGACCAAACCGGTAAATGGTTTTATTATGGCAATTATTTCTTTAATAAAACCGACAATAATACGCTGGCAGAAGCATCACGGCAATATTTCAGCAGCGATAACGAAAATTTAACTTATTCAGAAACGAGCAAGTCGGTAAACACGAATATTAACCATCGATTCAGGGCTAAAACTTATTACTATATTGATAAAAGCGCCGTTTTAAAAATATCGCCCAAATTTTATATGCAAAAAACTGAAGGAACAATTAGTTCCCAAGGCATATTCAACGACGCTTCCGGCATTTCCAGCGCCGCCAATAGCGTCAATACCGTGGATGTTACCGCCAATAAAGCGCTGGCAATCGTCAATTATCTGAAAAGTTTTGCCAAGCCTTTCAGAAGTCTTACGGTAGATGTCACTCCCTATTACTTTCAGAAAAAAGGCGGATGGTCTACCCTGTCGTATCTAACTTACAACAATAATAATTTTGACTTCTCTTTCGATACTTTAGACGCTTATACAAATTATAAAAAAAGTAATGCCGGCGTTACGGGCGACATATTGTATACCGAACCTATCGGACTAAATAGCAGTTTATTGTTTGGATATTTAGTTAATTATTCCTATTCGGAAGTAAATAAAGAAGTAACGCCTAATAATATTTCATTTAATACAATTTCATCCTCTGCCTTGGATTCTCTTTTTTCAAGCAGTTTTGATAATTTGTTTGTAAGTAATGCTTTTAAGTTGATGTTCCAATATAGGGGCAGGAACTGGCGCATTAATCCCGGAATCTCATATCAATATAGTATCTTGAACAACAAGGAACTTGTTTATGGCAAACAAGAAACAGACAAGTCGTTTCAGAATCTTCTTCCCGTAGTTTATTTCACCTATTCTATTTCGGATAAAATCAATCTAAAAATCAATTACAAGACTTATGTACAAACGCCTAGTAACGAGCAACTTCAAACAGGCGTTAATATGAGTAATCCCTTGAATCTTTCGGAAGGCAATATTAACCTCAAGCCTTCATTAAACCGGCTTTTTGATATTCGTTACACCCATATTCTGAACAACCGGATTGATAATTTTTACGTGTATTCAGGGGCTTTGTATAGTAACGATTATATCGGAACCCAAAGTTATCCGGAATATTTTACTTTTTATTCCGATTCGATACCTGTTAACATAAACAGACCCGTAAACTTAGACGAATATTTTAAAGCATTTGGTTATGTCAACTACAACACAAGATTCAAAAGCATTGCTTCCGGATTTAACGCCAATATAAATGCCCGGTATTATCACATTCCCAACATGGATAAAGAAAATACTTATTTCTCGAACCAAACATCGATTGGATTGGGACTTTCTTTAAACAGCGACATTAGCGAATCTGTTGATTTTATACTTTCTTCCAATACAGGTTGGAATCAAACATCTAGCTCATTGTCGGGGAGTTCAAAAAATATATATCTTCGTCAAAATACTTACGGGAAACTAAACCTTTTATTATTCAAAAGTATTGTAGTAAGCACAGATCTTTTGCACCAGTATAACCACAGTTTGTCCGGAAATTTTAATGATAGCTATATTTTATGGAATGCGTCCATAGGATATAAATTTTTGAAAGACAAAAGTATAGAATTCCGGTTTTCCGTTCACGATATTTTGAATCAGAATGCCAACATCCAGCATAATGTAACCGACTATTACATAGAAGACGTAAGAACCAACAACCTTCAACGGTATTTTTTGGTATCATTCTTATATCACCTAAAGAATTAGGAATTAGGAACTAGGGGTTAGGAATTAAGAGTTCAAATTGAGCCAATCCATCATATTGACTTTTTAGATCTTATATATCCGGACAAAATAACGAACTTTGCAATTAAGTAATCGTTGAACTTTTAAACTTTAAATATACCATGACTCCACGCGAATTAGGATATTACTTCCCTGCCGAATGGGCAAAGCATACGTCAACCTGGTTAAGCTACCCTCATAATGAAAATTCATGGCCGGATAAAATACATACTATTTTTCCTGCTTATCATCAATTTGTTAAAGAGCTGGCAAAAGGAGAAATCGTTCATATCAATGTTTTGAATGAAGAAATGAAACAGTGGGTTGCGAAAGAATTACATTTGATAAGCGCCGATCTGTCCAAGGTTCGTTTTCATCTTTTCTCCACCAATGACGCATGGTGCAGGGATCATGGCCCGGCATTTTTAATAAATCCAAATACCCGGGAAAAGAAAATCATTGTCAATTGGGAATACAATGCGTGGGGAGGAAAATATCCTCATGATTTGGATAATCAGATTCCTTCTAAAATTGCCGCAGAACTGAATCTTCCTGTTTATAATGGAGGAATTGTTATGGAAGGCGGCTCTGTGGATTTTAACGGAAGAGGAACCCTGCTTACTACCACCGCTTGTTTGCTGAATTCGAACCGGAATCCATCACTAAATCAAAATCAAATAGAACAAAAGCTTTTTGATTATTACGGCGTAGAACAAGTTATTTGGCTAGAAGACGGTATTGAAGGCGACGACACCGACGGACATGTGGACGACATTACCCGTTTTGTCAATGAAGATACGGTTGTAACGGTCGTAGAACCGAATAAAAATGATTTCAATCACCAGCCTTTAAAGCATAACTTGGAAATTTTGAAAAAAACGCGGTTAATTAATGGCAAGCAACTAAATATTGCCGAATTGCCTATGCCCGATCCTGTGATTTGGGAAGACCAGCGCTTACCTGCCTCGTATGCTAATTTCTATATTGCCAATCATGCAGTTATTGCGCCTCTTTATAATTGCAAACAAGATCAGATGGCAATGGATATTTTAGGGGAATGTTTCAAAGACCGCAAGGTCATTGGCATCGATTCTACCGAAATTATCTGGGGTTTGGGCAGCTTTCATTGTTTGAGCCAACAAGAACCGGAGGCTTAGTTTGGATCCGTGTAAAAAACAGGTGGAGAAAATTTTTAATGTCTCTATCGTAATGGTAAGAATGTAATAAACATGCATTATAATCTTTTTTTGCCTTGACGCAAAAGAAACAAAAAGTCAAGGCTGACGACGACCTCTCCCTGCCTTCTCCAACAGAGAAGGAAATCGGTTTCTTCTTTGTTTATTGCTAAAAAATCATTTGTTGCGGCTAAACAAAATAACTTTCCTGTTGAATCTATAATGATAATCCATAAATGCATTTGATTTCATTATCAGCCTATTTTCAATAGAGGACTTCGAACAGAATTTTGTTTTAACGCCTCCACTAATGATTTTTCTTAACGCTATCTGTCGTAGGCTGTTATTGGCGCTGCCTTATTCAAGCGCGTTAGCCGATAATAACTCCATGCGTAGCATTCCATTTCGAGGATTTTCCGTTCAAGCGCAGCCGGTAGGCGGAGCGCGTTTAAATTCTCAAGCCGTTTTCTATCCTTTTTGAGGCTCCAAAAAGAATATAAAGAAAATATCGGCGCCTATTTTTACACTGATTCGTAAATATTCAATCAAACAATGAACAGTTGGATATAAAGGTGTATGATACCCAAGGAAAGTTGTTGATAAAAACCAACACAAAAATGATTGATCTATCTTCTTTTGTTAATGGAATCTATATATTAAATGTAAACGAAGAAGTAAAGAAAATTGTAAAACAATAATCAATAACTTTCTATGGAGTTGATTGTTAAGACTCCATTATGCTGAAACACGAAAAAGCCAAGCGGTGAAATTCTTGGCTTTTTCATTTTGTGGAAATCAAGGATTAAAGTTTATAGCTTATAGAAAAAATCATTTTCAACTTTATTCGGCTTTGCCTCATGAGATTGCTTCGCTAAGTTCAATTTCTCCATTCTCAATTTAACGAAGTTTTTATATTTATAATTCGTCAACAATATTAATCTCGTTGGTTCCTTTCTTTTTCCTGGCGACGGATTTTGATTTATTGGTTTTTGTCTGAGGTTTACTCTTTTTGTCGGATAAAATAATTGACGGAGAAACTCCTTCTTCCTGAGCTTTCAAAGAATTTTCCAATTGAATGGAAAAGTCGCTCAGGATATTCATGTAGTTAATAAAAGCGTCGTAAGGAGAATGAAAAGGATTATGCAGACCCTGAACATAATGCTGTTTGGTATTCATCCAAAAAAAGTTATCGGAACTTTGCAGATTACGCCATTGAGAAATGAGCAGCGGATTTTGAGAACCCATTACACGCTCTTCCAATTTATACAGTTTATCATACGCATCTTTCTGCAAATCATTGCCCATCCATAACGACATGTCTTTTTCTTCTCCCGACCACGAAACCGGATACGGAACATAAACCGGAGAAACCGGCTCGATTGCATTTATTAATTCGGAAGGCGTGCAGAACTTGAAATCCGAATTTTCAAAAACAACCTTCGGCAAATAACGGATGAATTCAAAAATCCCCGTTTCTTTGTCTTGCCACTCGCCCAAAGTCCTGTAATCCAGAAAGAGGTTGATACAATCCTGATTTTCAACAGACATATTCATCCACGAGACAAACTTTTCAGCGGTTAGCGGATAAGCAGACCAATGGGTATTCGAAAAACGAAACGCAATATCGTCGCTTAACATGAAGTTTCGAAGCAGAACCTTGAAATCCGTTTTTAGCGCATTGCTATAAAGATAATTAGGACTTTTCCATCCCAATATATGCTTGGCCCCTTCCGTCAACATTCCTTCAAAACCCATTTCATACGCCGATTTTCCTATTTCATCGCTATAAATTAACTCCGTATTCGAAAAAACACTCGGCGTCAAACCAAATAGTTCTTGAATACGCTCTTTGTGCAAAAGCGTTTGTTCGACAAATTCATTTTTATTTTTCAATGAAGCCAGCGAATGATAATACGGAGTTGCCAAAAATTCTACATTTCCCGTCTTGGCCAAGGCTTTAAAACCTTCTATAATTTCCGGATTATATTGCTCAAAAAGGTCGAGGCTTATTCCGGATACAGTAAAACTGACTTTAAAGAAGTCTCCGAACTGCTTAATCATGCTCAAAAGCAATTTGTTCGCCTGGGCGTAGCATTTTTCCAAACTACGTCCGGTTATATACCTATTCTGAAAATCATCGGTATAGTGGTTGTCTCTCCCAATATCAAAAAAACGATAAACGCGATAGTGAAGAGGTTGGTGTATCTGAAAGTTTAAACAAATATAATGCATAGTAATCAGTCGTTTTATAGTTTAACATCTAAAGCCGGAAAGTGTTCAAATTTCGACCTTTAATAAATCCGGAAGTGTCACATATACTTGTAACTGTTAAATAAGTTCTTCATATATTTTCTTCACTAAACTTGCGGCCTTGTCCCAACTAATGTATTCAATTTCCTTTTTCCCATCCCTGACAAACATTTTCGGAAGCGTTTCGTAATGTAGCATAGCATAAATAGCGTCGGCCATTGCGTCGATATCCCAAAAATCTACTTTCAGGGCATTTTCCAATATTTCGGAAACGCCCGATTGTCGCGAAATAATAACCGGAACATCAGATCTTACCGCTTCCAGGGGAGATATACCAAAAGGTTCTGATACGGAAGGCATCACATAGACGTCGCTTTCGGAAAACATTCTATCCACCTCCTCCCCTTTCAGAAATCCCGTAAAATGAAATCTATCCGAAATTCCCAATTGGGCAACCCGTTGTATGGTCTTATTTAATAAATCGCCGGAACCGGCCAAAACAAAACGCACGTTCGAATTTTTTTGCAAAACCTTATAAGCCGCTTCAACAAAATATTCAGGCCCTTTCTGAAAAGTAACGCGACCTAAAAAAGTTACCACCTTTTCCTTGACTGCTTTCTGTTTCTTTATCGATTTTAATGCAGGTTGTTCAATTCCGTTATGGACGGTTAAAACCTTCTCTGCCGGTTGTCCATACTTGTTGATCACAATATCGCGGGTTAAATTACTTACGCAAATAATCCTGTCCGCATTATCCATGCCGTATTTTTCAATTCCATATACATGACTATTCACGTTTTCGCCCGAACGGTCGAACTCCGTCGCATGCACATGTATCGCCAATGGTTTTCCGCTTATCCGTTTGGCTTCAATTCCCGCTTTATAAGTCAGCCAATCGTGCGCATGAATAATGTCAAAATCTGTTTGTTGGGCTATTGTCGCCGCAATCAACGAATATCGTTCCACTTCTTCGTATAGCGTCTTTCCGTAGCCTCCCGAAAAATGGTATTTCTCGGAAAATAAACGTTCCTGGAAATTCGTTCCTTGATTCCTTGATTCGTTGATTATCTGATAATATTCTTCCTCGCTTTGATAAGGCAGTAAGTTGGAATTGATTTCCACATATGATAAAGCATTCCAATAAGGCTTGTAAATTTCTTGCCTGATATCCAATAATATATCTTCGCAATTCACCAAACGAACCGCCTCCTGATTTTCATCGCCATACGCTTTGGGTACAACAAAAATAACTTCTATGCCCTGTTTCATCATGGCATTAGTTAATCCGAAACATGCCGTCCCCAAACCGCCTGTAATATGTGGGGGGAATTCCCATCCGAACATTAAAACCTTCATAGACTTCAATCTTTATTTACCTTTTGAATCCATACATTCTGTCAAACCACTTAGACTCAAAAGGACTATGTAATATAAATGGCCTGAAAAATGGCCTTAGTACATTTCTTTTATTTCAAGTAGCGGTTTAAAATTTTTCCCATGAAGTATTTTGGATCTAAAAACGCTCTTTTGCCGGAATTTTTATCAAATAGCGCTACTATTCTTGAAAAACCCCGCCTGCAAACTCGTTGTTTTTATCTCTCAAAATATTTTCCATAAAATTTTAAACAGTTACTAAAAAATGATTTTATTTCCATTGCACTTTGCATAAACATTTAAAAAACAATAATTTGAAAACATAAAATAAATATGCCGCTTCAAATATCTAAATGCTGTCTTTATTTAACTTATTTTGTTTTGTATTGTTCAATCAACCATTTTATGCGTAATATCTCTGCTACGCTCCACGCCTGAGAAATAGTTCCTCTCGGCAAATGAGGAGGATTTCCGTCGTATATTTCTGAAATGCTTGCGATTCCCGCCTCGGAGAGCGTTTTTTCAAATCCTTCATAAAGATTTTCTATATAGGCAACGCCGCTTTTTTCGTATACTTTTAAATACGCTTCGGCAAAATGTCCCAACAACCAAGGCCAAACAGTCCCTTGATGATATGCCAAATCGCGTTCCTCCTGACTTCCTTTGCAATGTTCTTTGTAATCAGGATGAGTCGGAGAAAGCGTTCTTAACCCTCTGGGCGTCACCAATTCTTTTTTCACCTTCTCAACTATCAATTGTTTAATTTTCAAACTCAAAGGAGAATACGGAAGAGAAGCCGCAAAGATCATATTCGGTCGAATGGAAAAATCCTTATAATCCCCGCTCACATAGTCGGCCAGCCAACCTTTTTCCTTTTCCCAGAATACATTTTTAAACGCTGTGGGAAAAGAATCCGCCATTGGTTGCCACTGAGATACAAACTTTTCATCTTTTGCCAATTTTGCAACTTCCAAGCTAAACATGAGAGCGTTATACCAAAGGGCGTTGATTTCTACCGGCATCCCTATGCGGCCGGTAACCGCTTTTCCATAAACAACCGCATCCATCCAGGTCAGCGCTTTTCCCTCTTCCCCTGCCCATACCAATCCGTCGACCGTAAGGTGTATATTGTATGGAGCGCCCATCTTAAAGCCTTCAAGAATCAACAATATTTTATCTTTATATTCTTTCCAGATTTTATCTTTTGTTCCGGATAATTCTGCATATTGCTGTAAAGCCCAAAAAAACCATAGGGGCGCGTCTACAGAATTATAAGCCGAGTTATCGCCCGAACCGATATTGGGAAAAAGCGGGCCGTTCAATTCCGACGCCATTGTATCGATAACTGATTTACACAAAGCAAAATTCCCGGAAAACAACGTAAGACCCGGCAACGAAATGAAAGTATCCCTTCCCCAACGTCCAAACCATGGATACCCTGCAACCACTTCCGTCCGCTTGCCTTCTTTTATAAAAAAACTTTTCGCCGTCGTTTCCAAACACTCTTCCATTGTATTAACAGAAGGTTGTTTTGCCAATTCCATAGAAAATTGTCTTTTTATTTGAGACGGACTGACCTTTTTTAATCCAACGGAAAAACAAATCTCTTTTTCCGGATCCATTGTAAATTCAAAATATCCGGGATTGTATAAATCCTCCAAAAAATCGTAGCCTCTCTCCTTTTCCTGCCAATATTCGACATTATAATACCAACATGGTAAATGAATATATTCATTTTTTGCCGACGACTGTATATACAGAGAATCATATCCATTATACATATTAACCTCAATGCCGTTTTCCACAGGCGCGTATTCTTTATTTGCCTTATCGTTAGCTTTCCCCAATTTGTGTACTTGCCGGAACGCTAACATCGGACGGATACGCATAAGAACCTTAGACGGGGATTCTAATACTTTATACCGTACCAGAATTTGACTTTCCTTTTCGGATAAAACAATTTCTTTAGAAAGCAGCACGCCGCCTATTCTATAAACATGTTTCGGAGTCGGATAATTCGAATAACTCCGAAGATATTTATGACCATTGGGATAATATATCTCTACAGGATATTTATGAATTCCCAAGTTAAATTCCTGAGTACCCTGTATAATTGTCTCATCCAAACTCGATAACAAAACATGATTTTCATTATCAACCGAAGGTTGAGGGGCAATTAACAATCCATGATATTTCCGGGTATTACAATATACCAAAGAGGTACACATATTAGCATGCCCGATATTTGTTTTTAAGAATTCTCTGTTTAAAGAAAATTCCAAATTAACCAATTCCTCCTTTGAAAAATCTAAATAACTCATAATATATTTCGTGAAAGTATACTTGCAAATGTAATACCATTTTCTCAGAAAACAACCAAATTCGTACAAAAAATTTTCTTAATTGGAAAGTATTTCTTTCAAAATATGATATTTTAGCATTATTTAACAATTGTTCACTATCATTGAACGCAACATACATTATGACAGAGTCATTTCTTATTTTCATAATTTACTATAAATCAAAAGGAGACGATCAAAACACATTGAACGCCTCCTTTTTTCTAGAAATTTCCTATTTCTATTTTTAATACCTTACCTCAATAAAGCCTTTTATAATTGTTTTTTCCGGATCGTTAAGTTCCAAGATATAGAAGTAAGTCCCTGTAGGTACTTTCTTTCCTCCTCCAACGACTAATTTTTGATTACTATATCCGCTCCATTTTTTATCTTGATTGTTGTATCCTTTTATTTCGAATACCAAATCGCTCCAACGATTATAAATAGAGAAACGGTTATCGGGATAATTTTCTATACAGTTAATAATCAAGTAATCGTTAACTCCGTCTCCATTAGGCGTTATGGCTTCCGGAACCAGCACGCAATTTTTCTTCACCTTTACGGTTACCTTCTGACTTGTTGCGCTTTCGCAACCTTTGTCCGAAATTAACCTTAAATAATAAGACGTATCGTTATATAATAAAGGCGTTGTATAACTGCTTCCTTGTTGCAGAAGCGTATGATACATCGGATCACCATACCAACGAATAGTTCCATTTACCTGCGTAACTACCGTTAGAGTCGTCGAAGTTCCCTTATCAATTAACGTATCGCCCGATATTCTCAACAACGGCAACGAAGGAATAGGATTAACCGTAACCATAGCCGTTCCGTGAACAGTTCCTTCGCATGATCCTGAACTTACCTCCAACAAGCCATAAATAGTTGTCGCATTGGGTTGCACATTAAATTTATATGGATTTTGAGTAATATCGGTTAATTCCGTTTCTTTTGTTCCATCATTATAAACGACATTCCATGGGCCTGTTCCCGTAAAGCTGATCGTTAACATCGCCGATGTGCCTTGGCATATGGATACGTCGCCAGACAAAGTTGCAGAAATACCGTCGCAAGGATTAATCGTGTCTTTAACTGTAATAGTAAAGATACAACTGTCTGTTCCACATGAATTGGATGCAAATATTTTTACCGTGGTAACGCCCGCTTTAAATATTGCCCCGCTGCCGGTTCCAGTTCCGCCGCCGGTAGTTGCGCCACTGAATACATAAGCCAAATCCGGCATTGGAACGCCTGAAACCGTTGCAGTATAATTCACCGTCGTATCCTGGCGATTATTGTGTACCCATACTAACATATCAGCAGGACAGGTTATAAATGCAGGCGCAACATTCATTTTCACAGAAACGGATGTAGCGCTGTCGGCCAGCGCTTGGCATCCTGTCATATTCCTTGCCACCACATAATAAACAACGCTGGCATTCAATATAGGCGTAATAAAAGTATTTCCACTTCCTACGCTGTCGGTCAGGGACGCGTCGCTATACCAAATCGGCGTAAGATTCGTCGTAGCGACAGCCGTAAGCGTTGCTTGCGTTCCCTGACAAATGGTATCGCCCATAACCGAAATAATATCGGACTTACCCGGTATCGGACTTACTCGAATGATAACCTGCGCCGTATCGGTAGCGGTAGCCTTGCAACCCGTCAACGTATTATATGGCAGGGCGTAGAAGAGCGTGTCTTTCGTCAAGGCCCCCGTAGTGAAGCTCAACAGGTTGGTAATGCTGTCGGTTAAGGAGGCGTCGCCATACCAGATCACTCCGATATTGC
>JAVBLV010000067.1:0-27523 GCA_031553195.1 Bacteroidales bacterium | reverse complement strand
AGCATTGGTCGATACACGGAGCCAAAAATATGCTCAAACTTAGAACACTTTATATGAACCAACAGTGGTGTAAAGTAATAGATATTGTTAACTCTAAAAGTAAATTGGCTGCTTAATGCGACATTTTGAAATGCACCCTTTGGAATTGGGGACAAATTTTGAACCAATTTTTGATTATCTTTGAAAATCGTCTTTATAGGGGTTAACCCCTATAAAGACGATTGCCTGTAGAGTTTCTGTTTACACAATATTTTGGATAGTCCCAAAACAAAATCTTATCCCAACCGAACTAACACCACAACAAACAAGTATTATATATGCAAACGAAGCTGATGTTTTAAATGTTGCAATGTTCGGAGTAACAACCAAACAATGGAGAGATACACACCCAGACTTGAAAGGCAACATCAGGGATTACGCAACTATCAATGAATTGATATGCCTGTCAAACATGGAAAATTTAAATGCAGTATTTTCAAATTTAGCCTCCTCAGAAGCTGACTTTCCATACTCGGCACTGCATAAATCCATTTTTTATAATGTAAAGAAATGGCTTTTTCATCCATTTCTTAAAATTCCAAGCTGCCGCGCTTAATAGAGAATTCAGGATATACCTTTCCCAATTTGTAGTTCGGAAACATTGCGCCGTGCCGCAATAATAGCAAAAGAGGCCGCCTATTTACATTTTAGACGGCCTCCTTTTACAGTCGATTTTGAGCAAATGCTATTTTACTAAAGTCAATTCATTAATAATATTTTTGGCTCCGGCATATTTGTCGATGATAAACAAAACATAACGAATATCCACGCCAATGGTGCGTTGTAAATCAGGCTCAAAAGCAATATCTCCGCTCATGGCCTCCCAATTGCCGTCGAAAGCGCAACCAATTAAATGTCCTTTTGCATTTAACATCGGGCTTCCCGAATTTCCTCCGGTAATGTCGGTATTGGCAATAAAATTAACGGGCATTACGCCATTCACGCCGTAAGGTCCGAAATCTTTATTTTTATATAACTCCTTCAATTTGGCGGGAACAACAAACTCCCAGTTTGTAGAATCTTCTTTTTCCATTACGCCTTTCAAAGTGGTATAATTTTCATACAACACGCCGTCCGAAGGTCTGTAATTTAATACGCTTCCATAGGTCAAACGCATAGTGGAATTGGCGTTGGGAGCAAAGAACTTACTCTTCTCCATTTCCCTTATTCCTTTAACAAAAACGCGGTTCCCACGGGCCAATTGGTCGTTGGCGTCCTGTAAACCTGTATTAATCGCAAAATATTTATCAAAGAATATTTTTTGCAACTCAAAAGCGGGATCTTTTTCAATGGCATCGGCAGTAGGATTCTTTAAAAAGGCGTCTATTTTTTTCTGATCGCCAAAAATAGATTTGCTAAAAACATCGGAAGCTATCTTCTTAAAATCGTACGAATTTTTAAAAGACATGTCCATAAACGCTTCCGGCTGATATTGCATGGGAACGTTCCTGAAAAAGACATCCATGCAAGTAGCCAACATATCCTGATCCAGACTCATGTCATAATCTTTGAAAGTTGCATCTAACGACGTTTTCAGAGATTCTATAATACTATTCGTTTTATCGCCTCCTTTTTTCAACTCTGCAGCCAAAGAGGTAAATTGGCGGGCGGTAGACAATATCTCAGGTCCTCTGGCAATGCACTCCATAAAATACCATCTGAAATATTCGGTTTTCCCGATTTTAGAATACGCTTCCTGAATATCTTTTAATGCAGTTCCATATTCTGCCTGACGGGCGGGATCAGCATTTACCCATGTTCCAAAACTATTTTCCAGATCTTTTTTCTTTCCGTAAACATCCAAATTCCTTAATCCTTTGCTTTGCCCAATAAAATATTTCCAATAATTGGCTGTTTGCGCATATTTAGAGGCATATTGAATACGAACGGCGGCATCGGCGTCCATATGCTTACGCATCACGCCCAGCTTCGCTTCGCGAGCTTTTACAATACTTGGATTTTTAATATCCAACGCCATTTCAACGCCGTAAGAAGTCAAAAAACGGTCGGTTGTTCCCGGATAGCCCATAATCATCACAAAATCATTTTCTTTTATACCGCTTGTAGAGACGGAAAGATATTTTTTAGGCTTGAACGGAACATTGTCTTTCGAATACTTAGCCGGTTTGCCGTCGGGCGACATATAGATTCTGAATAATGAAAAATCGCCTGTTTGACGAGGCCACATCCAGTTGTCGGAGTCGGCTCCGAATTTTCCGATAGAGGAGGGCGGAGCTCCAACCAAACGCACGTCTTCATAAATCTCGTAAATAAACAAATAGAATTCATTGCCGTCAAACATCGTAGCTACGTCGGCCGTATAATTTGTTCCTTTAATGGCTTCTTCTTTAATTGTTTTACTTACTTCTTCTATCTTCTTTTTCCGGTCGGATTCGGTCATATTTTTGTTCAATTCCTTACTGATGCGAGCCGTAACATCTTCCATACGCACCAAGAATTTAGCGGTAAGGCCGGGATTAGGCAATTCTTCGGCTTTGCTGTAAGCCCAGAATCCATTGGTCAAATAATCATGTTCAACAGTACTATGCGCCTGAATCTGACCATAACCGCAATGGTGATTGGTTAACACCAAGCCTTCCTTAGAAATGATTTCGCCTGTACATCCCCTGCCGAATTGAATGATGGCATCTTTTAAACTGGCATTATTGATGTCATAGATATCTTTAGCCGAAAGTTTAGCGCCTTTTTTTTGCATATCTTTGGCATTTTTGTCTAAAAACATTAACATCCACATGCCTTCGTCTGCATGCAATGCGGGAGTCAGCACAAAAATTCCCAACATCAAAGAGAGAATCGTTTTTTTCATTTTTCTATCTGTTTATTGATTTATAATTAATTTTACACTTTCCTATTCACATAATTATTATAATTCTTCACAATGGGAGCATAATCGCTTTCAAATAAAGGAGAAGAAATCAGGAAATCGGCGGTAGAGCGGTTACAAGCCGTAGGAACATTATACAATGCCGTAATACGCAATAACGCCTTAACATCCACATCATGAGGCTGTTGCTGCATAGGATCCCAAAGAAAAACCATCATATCGATTTTACCTTCGGCAATAAGAGCGCCCAACTGTTGATCTCCACCTAGCGGGCCTGATCTTAAACGCGTAACTAAAATATGCATATCCCCTCTCCTATTAATTTCTTCCTCTACCAATCGTCCGGTAGTGCCCGTGCAAATAAGACGGTGTTCAGCCAAGCGTTTATAATTGAAAGAAACCCACTCTACCATGTCGCGTTTACAGCCGTCATGCGCCACTAAAGCAATGTTTTTAATGAATCCCATTGATGTCGTTTTTTTGGCAAAGGTACTCATTTTTCAAGAGCCTGAAAAGGGGAGGAGATAATGAATGAGGAATGGAGATAAACAATTAGCAGCTAGTAATGAGGAATTAGTAATGAAAGTAAGAGACTCGACTTAATAAACCTTAAATGTTCAATCATTCTATTATTTAATCACCCTTGATCTGTGGGTTTTGTCCTTTTCCAACGTCGGTGAGACCAGAGCCAATATTCGGGTTTTTCTTGAATTTTCTTTTCCAGATAGCGCACATGCATTTCTGTGATTTCGCCTTTTTCCAAATGTTTCGGATTTTCGTGCAATAACACAAATTCCATTGAATAACGTCCTCTACTCTTCTTTTTGACATCTCCGAAAACGACAGCCATATCCAATGCGCTTGCAATTTTCTCAGGACCTTCATAAACAGAAGTTCCCTCATGATTAAGAAAATGAATAAAATATTGAGCATTGACCGGGCATTGGTCTGCAATTAGCAACAGAATCGTGCGCATGCCTTTTTGCTTGTTCCTACATACATGCCTGAATGCGTTTTGCATTTCTACAGGTAATGCGCCGTATTTACTTCTTAGTTTTATCAGAAATTGATCGAAATATGCATTTTGCTGTCGCTTGTATACGGGACAATATGAATATTTTGTTTGAAGCGCCAGATGGGAAAGAAATTCCCAGTTTCCATAATGTCCCATTATCAGCGCTACATCTTTTCCCGATTTGTAAAGCCGGTCTAACAACTCCAAATTCTCATATGTTATGTATTTTCCCAGTATTCGAGCATTTGACCTTATTAAAATCAGGTATTCGACAAACACGTCCATTAAATGGTTATAGAATTTCTTTTCGATGGATTTTATTTCCTGCGGAGTTTTCTCAGGAAATGAATGAGACAGGTTTTCCCTGACTACTTTTCTCCTGTATTTTACTACGGAGCGTAGTAATACGGAAAAGACATCCGATATTAAATACAAAACCCAAGCGGGAAAAAGAGAAAAGAAATAGCATAGAGATAATGCCACATGGGATATTGCCGCATTTATGCTTCCTTTCAATTTTTGAGTCATTGGATTCATTTTTGTCATTTATTAAAACTCCGGAAATAGTTTAAAATTTTTTAAGATAATCCGCAGCGTTGCCCCTAACCTTTGAAAAGACAGGTTTTATTAGCCTTACCCCTCTTTAATTTCCCCCTCAAGGGAGATAAATAGGATTTTTTAATTTAAAAGGGGACTTTTGAGCAGCCGTTTTCCTTAAATTAGCTCCCTTTACGGGTTGGGAGTATTATCTAGAAATTTATTCTATATTTGCCCCTGTATATTCATTTTTTTATTTCTAACAACAGAAAGGAGGGCAAAAAGTTTAAAATTGAATGTTGATAATTAAAAAGCGAACAATTAAATATTAAACATTCTATTTAATTTTAATCTGTACCTCTTATCACAATTTCATACAAAACAAAAATCCAAACCAGCAAAATCAGATAAGTTAGAATATAATAACCGAACTTTTTATTTTTATGATGAAAAATATGCATGGCCGGCAACATCAGGAATACGCCGCCCAATAATTCAAATAGATGTAAAATTTTTTCAGGAATGCGGCGACGACCGCGCTTAGCCGCTCTTTTATCGACAGCAAAAATAAAAACCCCTATCAAACTTATTATCAAAAAGTAAAAAATCAAAAAAGAATTCACTCTATTTTATTTTTCAGAAATTTCCCTGTGTAAGATTGTTCGCATTTAACCAAATCTTCGGGAATGCCTTCAAAAACAATTTTTCCGCCTTCCTCCCCGCCTTCCGGACCTAAATCTATCACCCAATCGGCTGTTTTGATAATATCGGCGTGGTGTTCTATAATAATAACCGAATGTCCTTTTTCTACCAAAGCCGTAAAAGCTTGATTCAATTTTTGTATATCATGAAAATGCAATCCGGTGGAAGGTTCGTCGAAAATAAATATCATCGGTTTTTCGGAAGCGCCTCTGTTAAGGAAAAATGCCAGTTTAACACGTTGCGCTTCTCCGCCGCTTAAAGAACTTGACGATTGACCTAATTTCACATATCCCAATCCCACATCGTCCAACGACTTAAGCTTATTGTAAATCCGTTGGGTCGTCGTTGACTTGTCGTTGGAAAAAAAGTCCAGCGCTTCGCTAACCGTCATTTCCAACAATTCGTAGATATTTTTATCTTTGTATTTAATTTCCAACACTTCATCTTTGAATCGGGTTCCCTTGCATTCTTCGCAAACCAGATGCACGTCGGCCATGAATTGCATTTCAACCGTGATTTTCCCTTCCCCTTCGCAGACTTCGCATCGTCCCCCTTCGATATTAAACGAAAAATAACCGGGTTTGTAATTCCGTTTTTTTGCCAAAGGTTGTTCGGCATATAGCTGACGAATATCGTCATACGCTTTTAAATAGGTAGCAGGATTCGATCGGGAAGAACGTCCGATAGGATCCTGATCGACCAATTCTATATCGGAAAAACGAGCCAGATTAAAATGAATCTCCGCACAATTTCCCGTGTAATCCGCTACGCCTCCAAAACGTTTCTTTATGGAATTGTATAATACGTGTTTTACCAGCGACGTCTTCCCCGAACCGCTGACGCCCGTTACTACAACAATAGAATGAAGAGGAAAACGAACGGTTACATTTTTCAGATTATTTTCCCATACATGAACCAGTTCTATATAGTCTTTGGATTTTCGACGAAATTCCGGAACCGGTATTCTTTCCTCATCCCGAAGGTACTGAGCAGTAAGGGTTTTTACGTCCGGTTTCAACATATCCTGATAGGTTCCCGAATACACGACTTCTCCTCCTAACCGGCCTGCAAAAGGGCCGATATCAATAATATAATCGGCGGAACGAATAATTTCTTCATCATGCTCAACAACGATTACCGTGTTACCCAAATCTCTCAACTGGCACAAGACCCTGATCAGATTGTTCGTATCGCGCGGATGCAAGCCAATGCTAGGTTCATCCAATATATACATAGATCCGACCAGAGAGCTGCCCAGAGAGGTCGCCAGGTTAATCCGTTGCGACTCGCCCCCCGAAAGGGAGTTGGATAAGCGGTTCAGCGTCAAATATCCTAAACCCACGTCTAATAAAAAATCCAAGCGACTGCGTATTTCTACCAATATGCGATTGGCAACTTGTTTCTCATAATCGGATAATTGTAATTTGCTGAAAAAATCGGCTAAATCGCTTGCCGGAAGTAACGCCAAATCTATCAAAGATTTCCCTCCTATTTTCACATAACCGGCATCGGGACGCAGGCGGGTTCCCTTGCATTCGGGGCAAACCGTTTTTCCCCTGTAACGGGAAAGCATAACCCTGTATTGAATTTTATACGCTTCGGACTCTATATACTTGAAAAAGCCATAAATACCTTCAAAATATTTGTTTCCGTTCCATAACTCGTCTTTTTGTTCTTTACTAAGTTCCAGATAGGGTTTATGTACGGGAAAATTGAATTTGGAAGCAGTCATTATCAAATGATCTTTCCATTCGCTCATTTTTTCGCCTTTCCAGCAAACAACCGCGTCTTGGTAAATGGATAATTGTTTATTCGGAATAACCAAATCCTCGTCTATTCCGATAACATTTCCGAAGCCTTCGCAGGTTTTGCAAGCGCCGTAAGGGTTATTGAAACTGAAAAAATTTTCGGTAGGTTCTTCAAAAGTAATGCCATCCAGTTCAAAGCGATTTGAAAATTCATGTTGTTCTATCTTATCCTGAAAACCGGTTTCCAGCACGCATGTTCCATTGCCTTCGTAAAAACAAGTCTGTACGGAATCGGATAACCTCGAATAAAAATCTTCGTCTCTTTTCCGGACAACAAGTCTATCTATCAAAAGTTTAATATCTTTTATTTTCTTTTTCGATGGGAAAAAAGATTTCAAAGCCTCGTCGATGCGAATTATTTCATCATTAATGGATATGCGGGCAAAACCTTCTTGTAAAAGGATTTCCAACTGTTCTTCCAACGACCTTTTACCGTCGATTGCTATTGGAGAAAAAAGCGTTATTTTGGATTCTTCCGGAAGTTGTAGTATAAAATCGACGACATGAGTCACAGTGTCTCGTTTTACTTCCTTCCCCGATATGGGAGAGTATGTCTTTCCTATCCTGGCAAACAGCAGTTTCAAATATTCGTAAATCTCGGTAGAAGTGCCCACCGTAGAGCGGGGGTTGCGCGTATTCACTTTTTGTTCGATGGCGACGGCAGGCGAAATACCTAAAATATAATCTACTTCGGGTTTGCTCATTCTTCCCAAAAACTGGCGCGCATAGGCGCTTAAGCTTTCCACATAGCGGCGTTGGCCTTCGGCAAAAAGCGTATCGAACGCCAGAGAGGATTTTCCCGACCCCGACAAACCCGTTATTACCACGAGGCTATCACGGGGGATAGAAACGTCTATGTTCTTTAAATTATTGACTTTTGCTCCCTTAATAAGAATGTAATTCTTGGGATTGTATTTTGAAATATCCATATTGGCGTCCTTATCTATCGCGATCGATCAATTTTTTATGACAATACAAAACAGGCCTCTCGCAAAGGCCTGTTTGTTAAGGTTTAAACTAAACAAATAATCTTCTTTATTTGTGTGCAAAATTACATGATAGTTTTTAATCCACACACAAACATATCAAAATGTTTTTAAAGAAGTTCAGAAGTTGTTTGCAAATGCGCTTTTACAAATATTCTCATCAAAATTAAAGCATAATTTCCTGCCCGTCATAAGCCAAAAAACGATTAGGCGGCAACTTGCTTTGTACTTTTTGGTATAATCCCATATCATGACTTATGTGCGTAAAATAAGCTTTTTCCGGATTTAGCTTATTCGTCATTTCCAAGGCTTCTTGCAACGTAAAATGAGAGATATGTTTTTCTTTCCTCAATGCATTCAAAACTAATACTTTTAAATTCATTAACTTTTCCAATTCCACTTCCTGTATAAAATTTGCATCGGTAACGTAAGCAAAATTACCTATTCTGTATCCCATAATGGCAAGATTTAAATGCATAACTTCTACAGGAATAACACGAATTGTCCCTACAAAAAAAGAACCCTCTTTAAACACAGGATGCAACCTCATTTCGGGAACGCCCGGATAAGGCTTGTCTGAAAATGCATAATCGTATTTCTCTCTGATCGCTTCCAGTACCGTAGGCTGAGCATAAATATCGATAGGCCCTTTCTGTATATAATTGAAGGAACGAATATCGTCTAATCCGCCAATGTGGTCGTAATGTGCGTGCGTAATCAATATAGCGTCCAAACGACCTACTTTTGCGCGCAACATTTGCTGACGGAAATCGGGCCCTGCATCAATTAATATATTCTTTCCCTCGTCTTCCAGCAGAATCGAGGAACGCAAACGTTTATCAAAAGTATCGGGCGAGGAACAAACTTCGCATTTACAACCAATAATAGGTACGCCTTGCGATGTGCCTGTTCCCAAGAATGTAATTTTCATTATAAATCAAAAAGTTTAAAACAAAACGGGATTTTATATAAAGCCCACAGACGCAAAAAGCGCAAAGTGTTCTTGCCGGATTTTTTATTTTCTGCCGAAATCAGCAGGAATTTCGCCCCATAATTCGGTATTCCATTTCAATATAGACGTGTCATATTTATTGTCTTGCAACCATTTCTCCGCACGCTCAATATACAGGAAAAGAGATTCCGTTGATTCGTTGCGCTCTAATTTTGTTTTGGCCTTTCTTGCTTTTACCCAAGACATTGCATTTACCGAATCGGTGTATATCGGATTGGATAATCCATGTTTTTTCAAATACGAAAGTCCATGAACCAAAGCCAAAAATTCGCCGATATTATTAGTGCCCATTTCAAATTTACAATGAAATATTTCCCTTCTATCGGCAGTATAAACTCCTCTATATTCCATTATTCCCGGATTTCCGCTACAAGCGGCGTCTACAGATAAACTATCCATAACCGGCCGGAAAAACGGGCGCTTTTCCGGAGAAGAGGAAATTCCTTTATTTAGATGATGATGCGGAGGATCTTTTAATGCTTGTTCGGCTTCGGCTAAGGTGGAAAATGATTTATACAACGCGCCCTTAAAATCCTGAATCTGTTCCTTGCATTCTTCCCAAGTCTGATAAACGCCTGTCCTTTTTCCTTTCCAAACTACGTAATACTTCTGTTTCGACATTTCTTTTTATCAATTAAAATAGCGCATTTCCGGAATCAGGTTATTTCTCGAATCCCGAACGATTGAAAAACGGAGCATTGTCGGGTTCCCTATTCATGAAATCCTTATATAGTTTCATCGGGTGTTCGGTTCCTCCTTTAGATAAAACCGATTCACGAAATTTTTCCGCCGCCGCCCGATTGAATACTCCTTCCTTCAAAAATAAAGAAAAAACATCCGCATCTAATACTTCCGCCCATTTATATCCATAATACCCGGCGGCATATCCGCCCGAAAAAATATGAGAAAACGACGTGCTCAAAACTGCTCCTTTAACCGGAGGGAAAAGCTCTGTTTTTTCTATTGCCTGACGTTCAAAATCGGCAACAGTTGCGGTAACGGGTTGGGTAATACTGTGCCATGCCATATCTAACATTCCAAACGATAATTGACGAACGGTTAAATAGCCTGCATTATATTGTTGGCTGGCAATAATTTTTTGAATATATTCTTCCGGTAATTTTCTCCCATTCCGGTAATGAACAGCAAACAGATCCAGAAATTCTTTTTGAGTAGCCCAATTTTCCATTACTTGCGAAGGCAATTCCACAAAATCTCTATAAACGCTTGTACAAGAGAGGCTTTCATAATTTACGTCGGATAGCAATGTATGAATCGCATGTCCGAATTCGTGCAAGAAAGTCGTCAATTCATCAAAAGTCAGCAAAGAGGGGATTTCTTTTGAAGGTTTGGCATAGTTACAGACCACTTGCAATACCGGACGAATATCGGCCCCGTTTTCTTTCTTCTGTTTACGGAATGAAACCACCCATGCTCCTCCCCGTTTGCTTTCGCGCGTAAACAAGTCAAGATACAGAACCCCCATAAAACGTTTTTTCCCATCCACTACTTCAAAAGCCCTCACATCAGGGTGATAGACCGGAATATCTTTCCTTTCCTGAAAAGACAATCCGTATAATTTTTCGAACAATTGAAAAATCCCTTTTCTAACCGATTCTACTTCAAAATATTCCTTTATTTCCTGCTGTCTGATTGAAAACTTTTTTTCTTTCAGGCGTTCCGAAAAATAAGACCAATCCCAACGTTCCAATGTAAAGTTTGCTCCTTCGTTATTCACATAATTCTGCACGGCAAATAGCTCTTTTTGAGCATATTGGAAAGACACTTTTAAAATATCATCCAAAAATTTATTTACATTTTCCGTCGTTTCCGCCATGCGTTCGCTTAATATATAATCGGAATATCTCTTATATCCCAAAAGGTTAGCCAATTGAAGACGAAGGTTAGCGATATTTATTACAATTTCATTATTGTTATTTTCATTTTCACGGTTTCCACGATTGTTGTATGCTTTCCACATTTGTTCGCGCAAATCCCTATGAAATGAGTATTGCATAAACGGAACATAAAAAGGAGCGTCGAGCGTAAACAGCCAACCCTCCAATCCCTTTGATTTAGCCCTTTCTTCCGCCATTTCAACCAACGCTTTAGGCAAGCCTTTCAGTTTTGTCGGTTCGGTTATATGAAGCTGCCAAGCATTATTGTCGGCCAATACATTTTGCTTGAATTTCAGCGATAGAACCGAAAGCTGTTTCGATATTGCTAAAAATTTCTTTTTGTCGTCTTTGCTAAGCAAAGCCCCTCCCCGTACAAAAGATTTGTAAGTATTTTCCAACAATGTTTTCTGTTCGGGAGTTAAAGGTAGACTTTCTTTTTGGGAATAAATCGTTTTTACCCGCTCAAAAAGCTTTTCATTGGTATTCCTGTAACTATTGAAATCATCCAATTCGGGGGATATTTCCAACGCTATTTTTTGCATTTCAACATTTGTATTGCATTCGTTCAGGTTGAAAAAAACGCCTGTAACTCTTCTCAAAAGGCTTCCGCTTCTGTCTAACGCTACAATTGTATTATCGAAACCGGGCTTTTCTTTGTTTTTAGCAATCCCGTCTATTTCTTTCTTGGCTTCTTTTATAGCAAACAGAACGGCAGGTTTGAAATATTCGTTTTTAATCTGGTCAAACGGAGGCGTTTCGTATGGCGTCGTCCATTTTTGCAACAAAGGATTTTTCTGGTCTTGCCCTGTAACAGGCGTAAGAAACATCATCATTAATAGGGTTTTTAATAGAAATATCTTTTTCATTATATTCATGTTTTATGAACCTTTTAAATTCCAGTTTTGTCGTTAATTTTTTGATGAACTAGTTAGGAGTTGTCTAAAAATTTTCCAGGAAGTATTTTGAGTCTAAAAATGCGCTTTTTTGTCGGAATTTTTACCAAATAGCGCTACTATTCTTGAAAAACCCCGTCTGCAAAACTCGCTATTTTTATCTCTCAAATCTTTTCCATAAAAATTTAAACAACTCTTAACATAGGCGGCATATCCTGTTTTTTAAACATTCTACCAATTCTTCGATATCTATACTCTCCGCCTTGCGTTGAATTTGCGCCTTAGAATAAAACGCTTTTCGATATTCGATTTGCTTTTCTATAAATTCTAATTGTTTTTCGACGGGTATGCTTTGTAAAACAGGACGCCCGATGGTTGCATTTTTTAATCTTGCCAAAGCAGACTGGGGACTTATGTCAAGAAAAACGGATATCCCCGCTTGACTGATAATATCCATGTTATTAAAAAAACATGGCATTCCTCCTCCTGTTGCAATTACGGTATTATCCAATTCAAGCGTTTCGTGCAAAATGTTTTGTTCCCGTTTCCTGAACTCATCTTCACCGTAACGTTCAAAAAAATCTGCAATGTTTATATTGTACTTTTCTTCAAAAAGAATATCCGTATCGACAAAATTCATTAAAAGTTTAGCGGCTATTTTCTTCCCAACCGTCGTTTTCCCGCTCCCCATATAACCAACCAGATAGATTTTCATATGTATAGATTTATAAGCCCCTCTGAATCTCCCCCCAAGGGGAGACTTGGCTGACGCATGCCTTTAATCATTCGCATTGGAGCGCCAAAGGCTCATGACTATTTCATGCGTTTAAAATTTATAAGCCCCTCTAAATCTCCCACCCCTCTTTGGTTCTCCCCGCAAGGGAGATTAATCGGATTTTCTTATTTGTTTGGGAGACTTGGCTAACGCTAGCTTTTAATCATTCACGTTGGAGCGCCGAAGGCTCATGACCATTTCATGCGTTTATTTTTTTATTTGGTAGTCTGGTCTAGGCGTAACTTAGAGTCGCGCCCTGACTTATAATCATTTTATGAGGAAACCCCAACAAAGATAAGGATAAAGTTTGATTTTATCCTGTAAATGATTCTACACAGGAAACATTTTCAAGCAGTATTATTATTCACAAACACATAAAATTCAATTATTTACAAATCATTATTTTAATTTTCCAAATCTAAATCCGAAGATTTACCGGATTTATCATGGCTTAATGTTGACGATATTTGAGATTTATAACCTGCAATACTGGCATTTAATTCGAATCCTATCAACATAATAATAGCGTTAAAATAAATCCATAACAAAATAATAAGCAATGTTCCTATAGATCCGTATAATGCATTGTAGCGGGAAAAATTATCGATATAAATATTAAATCCTATCGATAATACCATAAACAGGAATGTAGTAAGAATAGAACCAACGGAAACAAACCTGAAATTTTTTTTATTTGCAGGGGCAAAGTAATAAATACTTGAAATCGTTAGAAATGTAAGTAGGAGAAGGAACAACCATTTTCCCCCTAAAAGAAGATAGTATACAAAACTGTTGGCTAACATGCCTATTCTAACAAAATAAGACAATACGGAATTATAGCCCATTAAAAATGAAAGCGTCACAATCACCAATAAGGCGGTAATCAGCACTAACATAAGACATATTAACTTGCGTTTAAAGAATTTTCTCGTTTCAAAGGCATGAGTCGTTTGATTAAACGCTTTGATAATTGCATCCATACCATTGGTAGAAAAAAATAAAGCCGCTAAAAAACCGAACGACAATAAACTATTGTGTTTCTTTAACATAATTCCGTCGATAGTATCGCGCACCGTAGAATATACCGCATCGGGCACTATAACGGAAAGATTTTCGTAAATCTGCGATTGAAGATGATCAATAGGCAAATACGGAATTAACGTAAAGAAAAAAAGTATGGTAGGGAACAAAGCCAGGAAAAAAGAAAAAGACAAAGCCGCGGCACGTTGCGTAATAGCGCCGTGCATCAATCCTTTGATAAAAAATTCCATTACATTATATAATGAAATCCCTTGAAAACCGGGCAGGACAATTCTTCTCGAAACATATAATGTCTTACGAACAGGCCTCCAATATAATAGTTTTCGCCTATATTTCGCTATGGTTTCTTTTATTTGCATGCGACCAAACTCAAATCTAAACTTTTAATTTGATGAGTCAGAGCGCCTACAGAAATGTAGTCGACCCCTGTTTGAGCATAAGCAGGAAGCAATTCTTGGGTAATGCCTCCCGAAGCCTCGGTTTCAAAACGTTTTCCAATTATATCGACCGCCGTTTTCAAATCTGAAGGAGAAAAATTATCCAACATGATTCTGTGAACGCCCCCATGTTCCAATACTTGCGAAAGTTCTTCAAAGTTCCTGACTTCAATTTCAATTTTCAGGTCATTTTTATTTTTTTCTAAATAATGATGCACATTATCAATGGCCTGCGAAATTCCTCCTGCAAAATCGATATGATTATCTTTAATCATGATCATATCATACAATCCAAACCGGTGATTTTCGGCGCCGCCAATCGATACGGCATACTTTTCCAACCGACGTAAATTAGGCGTTGTCTTACGGGTATCCAACAGTTTAACTTGCGTTCCCGACAATAAAGCAACCAAAGTATGGGTATAAGTAGCTATTCCGCTCATCCGTTGCATAAAATTCAAAGCCGTGCGTTCACCAGAGAGTATTGAAATAGAAGAACCTTCAACAGTAAAAACAACATCTCCTGCCTTAATCTTATCGCCATCGGACTTTAAAGCTGTAAATAACACATTTTTGTCGATTTTTACATACACCTTGCGGGCAATGTCTATCCCGCAAAGTATTCCGTCTTGCTTCGCAACCAATTGCGCTTTATTTACGGCATTGCAGGGAATGCAAGCCAGCGAAGTATGGTCTCCTTCTCCAAGATCCTCCTCAATGGCTTTTTTTATTATTTCATCAATATCCATTAATTTGCTTCTTTATAGTTTTAGGGGTAGAAAAATGCAAATTTACGCAATAAAAGAAAATGTCTTGAAGAAAGATTTTATTCATTTAAAAATCAAATAAATAATACAACCTTCATTTGCCAGGTCTTTTACTTAAAAAACACTGCTGAAAATATCTTAAAAGGAATAATATAGCTATCAAGGGGTTTGCCTTATTCATCAAACAATCAGGCGTTAAAAAAGAATAAACACATTTTTCATATTATCTTTGATTTTTTTTAATGCCGACGCAATGTGTTTTCCCACCATTTTTTCAGAAATACCTTCTTTTTCGGCAATTTCTTTATATGTCATTTTGCTATATCTGCTTAACAAGAACACTTTTTTACATTTTACGGGAAGTCCTTCAATAGCTTGTCCCAATTTACGGTCGAATTCCTCTTTATCCACGCATTCATAAGCTTCCTGTAATTCTTTTTCCTCCATCATGTAGGTATTGAGAATAGAAGTATGTAATTTTTCGTTACGTATGTGATTCAGAATCCGGTTGCGGGCCGAGGCATATAAATAAGACTTCAAATGCTTAATTTGCAAAAAATCCCGATTTACCCATAAATTATAAAATATTTCCTGTACAATGTCTTCGATAATATTTATATCCTTGGAATACAAATTCAAGAAGCGACATAACGGATCAAAATAGGATTCAAATATATCCTGAAAATTACGCTCGTCTATTTTATAACTTAGAACAGTAGTAGTATTATTTTCCATAGATGCCTGCAATGCGTATACTCAATTTTCCGTACATAGAATTTATTCATTTTTTTCCCTACGGAAAAATTCAATACTTGGAATTTTTAATATTCTTATTCATCAGACGTTTTTTGCCTTGTTTTGAAGAATCGAAAATCAGGTCATTGTAATTGATCTCTACAAATTTTGTGTAATTCCTATTGTCATTGAAATCTGAAAAATGCTGGCCAATATCAATGCGTCCCTTTTTTCCTGCAGCATCCCACGGAAAAGTAAAATGAAATGACAGTATTTGGGTACCGCTAACAAAACCAAACAAATTATGAACATGAGATATACTATCCCCTATGTTATCAACTATCTTTAAATTTGTTCCCACATTTTCTACTTTTTCTGTTTTCATGTTAAATGATTTGGCCACATTACTCAACTCAACCGATACCAATTCAGGCGAATCAAATACATCCAACATCAAAATATCCAATTCACGCATACACAGTACCGGCTTAACGCTTACTTGGCTAATCATGTCGAAGGTTGCGGCAACATCCATAGAGCCTGAGAAAAGAGGATTCAATTGCTTGGCTACAATATCCCCATCCCCGTCAACGCTCATGCTCGCTATTCCATTATTAAAAACTATGCCTGAAGGAGTATTATGAACATATACATCATAAGCTCCAGGTTTTACAAAAAATGTATCCGGTTGTTCTCCCACTGCCAACTCCGCGCTCTCGTCTCCTATTCTAACTTTAAAGGAGCCTACATCACTCTTTCCTTCCAATCCTTCCCAATCAATATAAATAATGACTTTACACCTCAGAGAATCGTCGTCAACCTGCGGATTTTCCTCCGGAACAGGAGTAACCGGAACAGGATCATAAAGCGTTTCCTTTACGCAAGAAATAACAAATAAAGCGACAAATGGTATAATAACATATTTGAATATTTTCATGTGTATATTTTTTATTCGATAATCTAGTCAGGGCGCGACTTTAAGTCACGCCCTGACTTATAATAAAATGAACATGCTTTTATCAACTATTTTATTTTAAAATTTAAAGTTATTCCCACTTTTGTGGGACCAATAAAGTTTTTAAAACCTGATTCATTTTTTATATTTACTCCATCTATGTAGTCATAAGAATCATATTTTAAATAAGTATATCCTAATCCTATTCCGAAATCCAACATAAAACGATCACCCAAACGCAACATATATCCTCCCGTCAAACCGCCGCCTACAAAGTCTCCCTGATATCCGGGATTACTTAATTTCAGATTTAACTGGCCTATATGAAACATGGCGCCCAAATAAAAGCGTCTATTTTCGGGGAAGTAAAAACGACCTTCGGGACTTACCGACCATATGCGGTACGTTTTATTGCTATTATCCCATTTAATATGCGTCCAAAGTCCGCTGACGCTTATTCCCCACGTTTCGTTTATTTTGCATTCCACGCCTAAATTCGGCGTCAATATTACATCATACAAAAGATTATTCTGTAAAGTAAACTCATAAACATTATTACCCGACGTCGAGATTCTGAACAAATTTTCTTTCTGATCTTCATTTGTCTTTTTTTCCAGTTTTGTTTGTCCGGAAGTTGGAACAGAATTCTTTGATTTCAAATCTTTATCAGATATTTGGTTTTGTTGGGAATTGAAAATCGAAGTATCTGATGTTATCCTGGATTCTGTCTGTCCTAAAATTAAAGTCGTATCTTTTCCTGTCTTTTCTGCCCCAAAGCGAGAACTGTCGACAACTAATGTATCGGCAACCTCTACCGTCTTTTCTTGATCCGGCGGTAAAACGGTCTCTTTTATTTCTTCTTTACCCGATGCGCTTATCGGAGACTGAGCTATCATATTTTTTTTCACAGTTATATTACTCGTCTTATCTTCAGAATTTTGTTTTATTTTATAAAGACTATCCTCGACTGATTTTTGAGATTGAGCAAGAGGCGGTTTCGATGATGTTTTTATATCCTGCATCTTAGGTAAAGCAGCCGGTATATCTGTTTTCCGATCGGCGGGTTTTTCTTCTTCTTTTTTATTTTGTTTTACGATTACTTGCTTATTTATAATCCTGAATGATATTTTTTTTTCTTTTGCAATTTCGTTCAGTACCGTTTCTATCGTCGAATTTTTAACATTAATTGTAACCTGCTGCCCGTCGTTTATTTCATCATTACTATACACAAATTTATATCCATATTGATTCTGAACGGTAGAAAACAATCCTTTTAAAGTACCCCTGTATTGTATGCTTATTTGGGTATAGGATGAAAATGCCAAACATAAAAATGCGATCAATAATAAGGATCTCTTCTTCGCTTCCACAACACTTATTCCTTTCTTAATTGGCATGGGCGGCTTCTATATGTACTTTTTTACCCTTTACTGTGTAATGAACAGGAGTTACTGCCGAGAAAAGCTCTAAAAATTCTTGAAAACTTTCCTTTTCCAAATAAAATGTGTAGCGTTTACCTGAGTCAAGTCCCGTATAGCTGATCTCAACTCCGTACCAAGCCTCCAATTTATCAATAATACTACTTAAAGGCTCGTTATACATCTGTAGACTCTTTCCTATCCAGATATTCGATACCGACGTATTCTCCTTTTCCAATGTGTGATTTAGATCTTCCGTATTGATAATGGCATGTTGAGAGGGTCCCATTATAAAAAGTTGTTTATTCTCTTTCACATTAAGAACGGCTATTTTCCCCTCTTTTAACGATATTTCAATATTCTCACTGGCAATTGCCCTAAAATTAAAAGAAGTGCCTAAGACCTCTATCTTTATTTTATCCGCATTGATGATGAATTTTTTACCTGAAGGCATAACATCAAAAAAGAGTTCTCCGCTTGCATTAACTTCCCGTTTGTCTATATTATATTTTTTGCTTATTGCTAACGTGGATTTTGAATTCAACCAAATGAAAGTTCCATCCGACAATTTCACTTTTTTCTTTTCATTTTCTTTTGTCCGGATTGTCGTGTACTGATTTGCAAAATCTTGCTTCTCCGGTTCGGAATAAAAATAAAGGAAAGAGGAAACCGCCGCAATCACTAATGCAACGGAAGCGGCCGCCATTACTTTGTAGAATTTTAAACGTCTGGCTTTATTTCTCTGTAAAGCTATTTTCGCTTGTATTTTTTCCCAAACCAACTGTTTATCAGGAATAGCAACCGATGCATCGTCAATAAAAATCCATTCTTTTTTTAACTCAAGAAACAGGGAATAATTGTCGCGCCCCTTAAGCCATTCTTCGACCCATTGGTTTTCCTCGGGCGAAGTTTGTTTTCTACAATATTTAATAAGTAGTTCGTAAGGTATTTCCATCAAACTATATTCTAAATTTAAGATGATGCGAGAAAATTTATAAATAATAATATCTCCATAATAACTACATTCTGTAAAAATTATTACCGTATCCTGATAATTATCAAATAGCAGAAAGATAGTTTCTCGCTCGCAACCTCTAAAATAAGTTTCGACACATAATCATGCTTCCCATTAGGGGAAGATAAAATAAGACACCTGACTTTTGCGAGACCCTACCCCTCTTTTGAAATTTATTTTACTATGATTGCTATTTCTTATCATAAACATAACAAAATCAGATAATAATAATTCAATGAAAGTAATTTTTCATTCATATTTTATCAAAGAAACATATTCTGTTCAAAATGCAAAATGTATTAAATTTTTAATTTATTCTAAGTAACTATTCAAAAATCTTTACATTAAGCATCTGTGTTTAAAACGCTTTTTCTTACTAGAATTTTTACTGGATAGAGCGTTATTCTTGAAGAATCCCGTCTGTAAAAATAGCTATTTTTATCCATCAAGATCTTTTCCTTAAAATTTTAACCCGTTATTGTTAATCATAAAAATAATGTACCTTTGTATTTACAAGGTAATCAGTGTTGACTCTTAAAGTTCTAAAATGTGATACTTAAAAACAAAACCTTATCTGTTATTATTCCTGCATACAACGAAGAAAAAACTATCCGCCTCATTTTGGATAAGATATTGGCAGTGAATTTAATTAATAATATTTCCAAAGAAATTATCATTGTAAATGATTGTTCAAAAGATAACACTCAGAAAATGATAGAATCTTATATCCAGGAACATGCCAACGATAATATTTTATTAGTAAATCAACCTGTAAACAAAGGGAAAGGCGCTGCATTACGAAAAGGAATTGAATTTGTAAAAGGAGATTTTGTGATCGTACAAGATGCAGATCTTGAATACGATCCTGAAGACTACAATCCTTTATTGGAAAAAATGCTGAAAGAGGACTTGCAAGTTATTTACGGATCGCGTTTTTTAAAGAAAGAGAATAAACATTCTTACCAGACTTTCTATTTAGGCGGGAGATTGGTAACGTTTGTCACCAATATTTTGTTTTGCCAAAAACTAACTGACGAACCCACCTGCTACAAAATGTTTAAGACTGATTTTTTAAAGTCTATCCCTTTAAAATGTAATGGATTTGAATTCTGTCCAGAGGTAACGGCAAAAGTTGCAAAAAAAGGGATTAAAATAAAAGAACTCCCTATTGAATATTATCCACGCTCTATTAGTGAAGGAAAGAAAATAAAATGGACAGATGGGGTTGAAGCCATTTGGACGCTCATAAGGTATAGATTTTCTAATTAAAACTTATCCTGCTTTAGTATGCAAAACAAAATCAAAACCAAAGGTAAACAAGCATCTATACAAATAAAAACTGCACAAGGGGCAACAAAAGATACTTCCCGCTTTTTTTTCAAGAATTGGTTTTACCTCCTTGGAATACTCATTGTATTTATTATTAGTTTTTCATACACATTTAATAAAAAGTTAGACTTAAATGGGGATAACTGTTTTTATTACACTTTTGCTCGAAGTATTGTGACGGGGCATGGTTATTCAGATATAAGTAGCATAGATACGCCAAAAACAAATATCTATCCTCCGGGCTACCCTGTATTAATGACTCCTATTATGCTTTTTACCGATAGCATAATTCCGCAAAAAATATTGAATGGCATATTTTTATTATTATCCTCAATGCTCATTTTTTATTGGATGACAAGAGTCGGCAAATCCCCTTTACTGGCGTTTGTCGTCTCTACAATTGTATTATTGAACGTCTTTGTTTTACGTTTTGCCACCATGATGATGAGCGAGATGTCCTATCTTCTCTTCTCTGTCATTGCTTTATACTTATTATCTCTTATAAAAGATGAAAAGCCTTTTTATAAAGATAAATATTTCTATCTGTTAATACTTGTTGCAACTTACGCTACACTCATCAGAACACAGGGTATTACTTTAGCTATAGGCATTATTGTTTATTTCCTTTTCAATAAAAAATGGCGTCAAAGCCTTGGGTTTTTAGGCGGTTTTATTCTTTGTTCGTTACCTTGGAGTATAAGAAACTCTATGGCTGGTATTGAGGGGAACCGCTATATTGCTCAAACCCTTTGGGTAAACCCATGGCGACCAGAAGAAGGAATGGTAACTGTTGGCGGGTTTATTTCCAGAGGATTTGAGACATTATCAATGCTGATATCAAAAGCGTTACCCAGTTCTATACCGCCTTATCGAACAATTGATTTTGATGTGCCCGCAGATCTTTCGAATTGGATTTTAGGTATTGCTTTGGTTGCAGTTATTAGCATTGGATTTTGGCAATTCAAGAAATATCGTTGGTTTTTATTAGGATACGCTGCGGCGGTATTGGCTATTCTGTTTTCTTGGAATGCGCCTAGCGGCAACAGATATATAACAACACTTCTACCATTTCTTGAACTTGGGCTTATTGTCGGACTTTATGCAATCATTTGTTGGGTATTACAGAAAGTAAATATTCAATGGAAATTTTCTCCTTTGTTTCTTTTAGTATTATGCTTTTTTGCCTTCCCTCGGCTAAAACAGGAACGCATACAAAATCAACAACCCTTTCCGCCAAACTATAAAAACTTTTTTTATATTGCAGAACAAATGAATAAACCTGAATTTAAAAATAAAGTTGTTTGTTCCCGGAAACCTTCCCTTTTCTATGTTTTTTCTAAAACTTTTGTTTCAAGCTATGATTGGACGCAGGACTCGCGTTTGCTAATAGAAAAACTTATAGAGTCCAAGACGGATTATGTTGTGCTCGAACAATTAGGCTACTCTTCAACCGTAAGGTATTTATATCCTGCTATACAAGCGTATCCTGATTTATTTGATATCGTTATGCATTTACCTAACCCCGACACCTATCTCTTTGCTTTTAATAAACAAAAGGCAATAGAAAAGTTAAAAGAAAACAAGAACGCTAGCGTAAATGCTCCAATCGAAAACAACTAACATAGTTTAATCACTTTTTATCTGTTTAAAATTTATAAGCCCCTCTAAATCTCCCCCAAGGGGAGACTTGGCTGACGCGCGCCTTTAATCATTCGCATTGGAACGCCAATGGCTCATGATTATTTCATCTGTTTAAAATTTATATTTTGTTGATTTACAATTTTCAATCATTCGTATTGGCAAAGTGGCCAATTCATAGAAATTTCATATTAG
This sequence comes from Bacteroidales bacterium, assembly GCA_031553195.1. GTDB lineage: Bacteria > Bacteroidota > Bacteroidia > Bacteroidales > P3 > JAVBLV01. The sequence goes on along the minus strand of JAVBLV010000067.1, from coordinate 5,483 downwards.
TATAAAGTTCTTTTAAGCTTGTAAAACAGCCATGTTATTCCCAAAATAATTACATTTATATGCTAATAGGCGTTTTAAATTTTAACGCTAATCTAGACAATCTAAATGGTCTGAAATATTTAAACAGGTAGCTTTATGTAATGTACGGCGCGCTAAAAACAAGAAAATTTATACATTGGTTTTTTGCAAAAATAAGAAAACAAAAGTCGTTCACATTTTTTCTAACACAAACAGTTGATTTTATAACCCCAATCATTTATCGAGGAACAGGATTGTTGGATCCGACAACTCCCATCAAGAACAAAGACAGACAGATAAATCGCTATAAATATTCTGTTTGCATGATTAATTCTTTTCTTTAAAACATATGTTCTTTTCTTATTTGTTCCTAATTTCTACTTCCTGCTTTACAAATTCATTTACTATTTTGTCTATTATGATAATTAATTTATTTTCATCTATTTGGAATTTTACCTTTTTTTCTCTTTCTAAATCTTTTAAATACAGATAATTGCCTTCAACTCTATAAGATTGACTAAATCCATACTGCATGTTCGTTTTCGGATTGAAAATATAATTTACCCGTCCCTCATTAGTAAATTCCATTGTCATAGGCCACATTTTTTCACCTGTTTTCAGATCAATTGAATAACCTGTCCAAATTCCAGTAAATTTTTCATTTTGCTTTTTTGTTTCTCGCTCATTACAGTTTGTAAATATTAAAATTGTAATGAAAAACATAATCATCATATTTATTGTTTTCATTTAGGATTTGTGTTGTTTACGATTTATATTTATTTATCTGTGTTGTGTGAATTTTCTATATCTATTTTGCTGAATAAGAAACCTCGCTAAATTTGTAAACGATTTTTTCGATTCCGCATAAATACCCAGATAGACAATGGGCATTTATCGTTTCCACGAATCAATCAATTACTAGACACGAAATACAAAGGAAATACTACCTTGCCAAGGAAATATATTACACATTGGTCTGTAAATATTTTACCCACAAGAGTAATAAATAATTTACAATCCTTCCAATTAGGGCGAGTTAGCAACACGCATAATTTAGTAAATTTTTGGATCAGCGTAAAAAACAAGTGGAGATAATTTTTAATGTCTCTATCGTAATGGTAAGAATGTAATAGACATGCATTGTAATCTTTCTTTTGCCGCTGAGTTGACTTTCACTCAAATCAAAAGATGGACTACTTGCTTGAGGATGACCTGCAAGTTATATATTTTTTTTGCAATTCAGCAAGAATAGGCAACTTGACGCTATCTATCGTAGGCCGTTATTCCCTTACTCATCCTCTTTTGACTTTTGATATTTTTACTTAAATATTTTGGCGCTCCATAGGGATTATTCATTGATTCTTAAAAACCTATTCATGTTTTACCTAAAACCTGAGGAGGTTTTACCTAAAACCTGAGGAGGTTTTACCTGAAACCTGAGGAGGTTTTGTCCGAAACCTGAGGAGGTTTTACCTGAAACCTGAGGAGGTTTTGTCCGAAACCTGAGGAGGTTTTACCTGAAACCTGTGAGGTTGTCTGAATTTTTAAGGAACAGATTTTGAGAGATAAAAATAGCGAGTTTGCAGGCGGGATTTTTCAAGAATAGTAGAGCTATTTGGTGAAAATTCCACAAAAAAGAGCATTTTTAGATTCAAAATACTTCATAGAAAAATTTTTAGACGACCCCTTACGATGATAATTATTTTTCCATTCCATTTAATTGTAGTAACTTTGCCTAATTATTATTAATCGCAAATTTCTTTTAATCAGTTTGTTATACACTTGTATTTGCTGATAATCGAGGTATGCGGAGAGTATCTGATTCAAATTTAAAATTAACACATAAAAACAAGCTGGAAAAATGAAAGTTTTAGTTTTGAACTGCGGAAGTTCATCGATTAAGTATCAATTGGTTGATATGCAAAACAACTCGGATGTTTTAGCAAAAGGATTGGTAGAACGTATAGGATTGGAAATGGGAGAATTCACACATCGTCCCAAAGACAAAGATAAACATTATGTACAAACGCCCATTCCCAATCATACAAAAGGAATCGATTTGGTTTTGAACGCTTTGACAGATAAGAACATTGGCGTTATTTCCGACATAAAAGAAATTTCAGCTTGCGGGCATCGCGTGGCGCATGGCGGCGAAACTTTTAAAGAAAGCGCTTTGATTACCGAGAATGTAAAAACGGCTATTAAAGAGCTATGCGAATTGGCGCCTTTACATAACCCTGCAAATCTGGAAGGTATTCTGGCTATGGAAAAACTAATTCCTGGAATTAAACAGGTAGCCGTTTTTGATACGTCTTTTCATCAAACGATGCCGGAGGAAGCTTATTTATATGCGATTCCTTATGAATGTTATGAAAAAAACAGAATCCGCCGTTATGGATTTCATGGAACGAGTCATAAGTTTGTGGCTCCCAAAGCGGCTCAGATACTAGGTAAAGACTGGAAAAATTTAAAAATTATCAGTTGCCATTTAGGCAACGGCGCTTCTATTGCTGCAATTAAAAACGGACATTCTGTCGACACTTCGATGGGTTTCACGCCTGTGGAAGGCTTGGTAATGGGAACCCGTTGCGGCGACTTGGATTTAGGGGCTTTGCTTTATATTGCCGAGAAAGAATCGCTCGATTATAAAGGCATGAATAATTTAATTAATAAGAAATCGGGACTTCAAGGCATATCCGGCATTAGCGCCGATATGAGAGATATAGAAACCGAACACGCAAAAGGAAATAAACGCGCGACTTATGCCTTAGAAGTGTTCGCATACAGGGTGAAAAAATATATAGGAGCTTATGCGGCCGCTATGGGCGGCGTTGATATTATTCTGTTTACAGGCGGTATTGGCGAAAACGGCATACTTCAACGCGAAATGATTTGTAATGGATTGGAATTCTTAGGCGTTGAATTTGATAAAAGCGCCAACGACGGTCTTAGAGGTAAAGACGCTGTTATTTCTAAACCCAGTTCTAAAGCGGCGGTTATGGTTATTACCACTAACGAAGAATTAGTAATTGCTACGGATACATATCAAATAGTAAAATAAAATCATCCGTCTTTTTGCCCCCAATTCCGGGAGGGGGCCAATTCAAAAAAAATGGTTTCCCCGAACCTCCCTTTAGGGGATTTAGTAATGGAGCTGGTTTTTAAAGGCTAGGGGCAATATTATGGATAATTATCATAAATAATAAATAAGAATGGAAAGTTGGAACAAGGTTTGATTTGCCGGTTTTCGACTTTCCGTTTTTCGTATACAAGGAATACTACAATGAGGGCAATATCGTTATTCGTTTTCAAAATATGTGGTTGGCGTTTTATCGGCGAAAGTACTAAGGAGATGCAAAAATGTGTGATGGCGGTCGCTCCTCATACCTCGGTTTGGGATTTTGTTTGGGGACGTTTGGGACTTTGGGTTTTACAACTTAACGCCAAATTTCTGATTAAAAAAGAATTCTTTTCGTTTCCGTTTGGGGGACTTCTTAAAAAATTAGGAGGCATTCCTGTAGACAGGGGTAAACGGAACAATTTGGTTGAAACGGCTGTAGAAATGTTCCGGAAATCGAAAAAGCTTACCATTGTTATTACGCCGGAAGCTACCCGTCATTTGACGCACAGATGGAAAAAAGGATTTTACGAAATTGCTTTAAAAGCCAATGTGCCGATTGTAATGGCTTTTGTCGATTATGAGAAAAAAGAAGCGGGAGTGGGGCCCATTATTTATCCAACGGGAAATTATGAAGAAGATCTGAAAAAAATGGAAGCATTTTATATGAACGTCGGCGCCAAATATCCCGATAATTTCAATCTAAGTAAAATGTACCGAGAAAAGGAATAAAATTGATTTCCCATTATTAGTTACTCATTACGAACTACCTTATATGGCCAATAAACGAAAAATTATTAACGATCCTGTATATGGATTTATATCCATTACTGACGATTTGATATTTGATATTATAGAGCATTCTTATTTTCAACGTCTTAGAAGAATTAAACAACTGGGTCTATCTTACTTCGTCTATCCTGGCGCTATCCATACGCGTTTTAGCCATGCATTAGGTTCTATGTTTTTATTGCAACAAGCATTAGAAACTTTAAAAACAAAAGGGTACGAGATAACCGAAGAAGAGCGTTTGGCTACGACAACCGCTATTTTGTTACACGATGTGGGTCATGGGCCCTATTCTCATTCCCTGGAAAACATATTTACGGAAGGCATTCCTCATGAACAACTTTCGGAATGGTTTATGCAGGAATTTAATTCTGTTTTCGACGGACAAATAGAATTGGCTCTTAAGATTTTCAGGAATCAGTATCATAAGAAGGTTTTACATCAATTAATTTCCAGTCAACTGGATATCGATAGATTGGATTATCTTACCCGCGACAGTTTTTTTACCGGCGTTTCGGAAGGCGTTATCGGAACCGAGCGAATTTTGAAAATGTTGGCTGTACATAATGATGAATTGGTTGTTGATGAAAAAGGCATTTATTCCATAGAAAAATTTATTATTTCGCGCCGGTTAATGTATTGGCAAGTTTATTTGCATAAAACGGTAATAGCCGCCGACCAGTTGTTGGTAAAAATCATACAACGGGCAAAGGAGCTTCTTCAAAGAGGAGAGCAAGTGACGGCTTCTCCCGCGTTGTTATTTTTCTTACGGCGAAATGGAGTTTATCTCCCTTCTGCAAACCAAAAGGAGTTGTTGGATAAATTTTCCCAGTTGGACGATTATGATATAATGGGCGCTATTAAGTTATGGACAATGCACGAAGATCCTATACTCTCTCTACTTTCAAAAAATCTGCTCGACAGAAAACTTCCTAAAATAGAAATCCAGAATGACGATTTCAATGAAGAAAGGATTGCCATGCTAAAAAAGCAATTTCAAGAAAAATACCATTATAACGAAGCCGAAACAGAATATTTCATTTTTACCGGAAATGTTCAAAATGACGCATATAATTTGTATGACGACGATAAAATAAATATTCTTTTTAAAAGCGGAAAATGTCTCGAAATCAGTCAGGCTTCGGATCAGTTGGATGCTAATTTCTTATCAAAATCGGTAACAAAGAGATTTTTATGCTATCCTAAAGGCACGTAACGAGTATCTCTTTTGCCGTTTTCCGGAAACTTGTTTCACAGTATTGGTAAAGAATGATATTGAGAATTGAGAGGTTGTTTAAATTTTTGCGGAAAGGATTTTGAGAGATAAAAATAGCGGGTTTACAGGCGGAATTTTTCAAGAATTGTAGAACTATTTGATAAAAATTCCGGTAAAAAAGAGCGTTTTTAGATCCAAAATTGGGTGCATTTCAAAATGTCGCATTAAGCAGCCAATTTACTTTTAGAGTTAACAATATCTATTACTTTACACCACTGTTGGTTCATATAAAGTGTTCTAAGTTTGAGCATATTTTTGGCTCCGTGTATCGACCAATGCTGT
>JAVBLV010000007.1:0-36275 GCA_031553195.1 Bacteroidales bacterium | reverse complement strand
AGCCTATGCTCAGGTTATTAACCGATCTTCTGCGAAAGAATTTGAACCTTTCTTCAAGTCCTATATTAGCAAAGAAGCGGAGGTGGTTTCTGATGAATGGAAAGGTTATTTGCCATTAAAAAAAGAGTATAAATTAGAACAAATACCTTCAAATAATGGTGCAAATTTTAAACAACTGCACATTCATATTATGAACATGCAAGGTTGGTTGCGCGGTATCCATCACCATTGTTCAAAAGAACATGTACAAGGATATCTGAACGAATATCATTACAGGTATAATAGAAGAAATGATATGGGGTCAATCTTCGATTTGACTATCAAAAAAATGGTTTATGAAAAACCAATAAGACTAAATAACAACAAGATAGATGCAGCGACTTAAGTGCCTATACCTATATCTTTATTTCTTCTTCAATACATAAATTAGAGAACTTGTATTTTTTATGTTGAAGCCGCTTTCCAGCCAGCCGATGCTTCCCCAAAAAACTGCGCGAAAAACGCCGAACAACTTTTTACGATATCGCTCGCTTAGTAGCGATACATAAAAAACGTCAAAAGGCATTCTTTTTGTTTTCTTCACTTCAAAACCATGCTGTGAAGCCAATAATTTAAAGGTCTCAGGATTAAAGTGCCACAAATGACGGGGCAAATCATACCCGCCCCAAAAAATTTTGTATTTTCTGGCATCGTAAGAAGCTGAATTAGGTAACGCGATAATTAATATCCCATCTTCTTTCAATATTGAATATAGTTTCTCCATAACCTCGTTCAAATGCTCCAAATGTTCCAATACATGCCATAACGTAATTACGTCGAAAGAATTCCCGGGCAGATTGGATAAGGTTTCGTCATCTTTTGCTTCAATGCCCCATTTATCCTTAATAAATTGCCTGGCCTGCGAATTTTTCTCTATAGCAGACACATCCCAAGCTCTTTTTTTCATCTCATTAGCAAAGTAACCCGTTCCCGCTCCGATATCTAACAATGAACCTTTCCGGGGGGTTTGTTCTTCAATCAAGCGCGCCTTGCTTTTTAACATGTAAGAACGAACCTTATGGTATAGCGAATTAATAAGTCCTTTCTGCGAATCGCTATGCGAAATATAATCGGGCGATTCATAATAGGAACCTATATATTCCTCTGCCGGAAAGTTTTGCGTAAACAAAAACCCGCATGATTGACATTTTTCTATGTTAAATGCTTCTTTCGATGCAAAATAATCTTCCCCTTCTATATAGGTTTTTATTTCCGGGCTATTACAAACAGGGCAACTAGAGATATGAATTGTTTTCACGGATTTGCTTTTAAGATTGTTAAGAGGCTGTTTAAATTTTTATGGAAAAGATTTTGAGAGGTAAAAATAACGAGTTTGCAGGCGGGATTTTTCGAGAATAGTAAAGCTATTTGGTAAAAATTCCGACAAAAAAGAGCATTTTTAGACTCAAAATACTTCATAGAAAAATTTTAAAACAACCTTTAAGACAAGATTACTTAATCATTGTTGTATCGCGGCAAGTGTAATGCATGAATTTAAATTTCATTTTGCAAAGAACGGAATTAAATTTTAAAGGACAAAATGTGCTATATCTGCAAGTAAAACAAATGCATCGAAATTTTATCCGTTTGTTTGGATTTTAGCGGATTGATTGATATTTTGTTTTTCCGGAAGAAATTCATACCTTTGCAGCCAATTTTTTAATTACAAATAATCAAAAAAACAAAGAAAAAATGGTAAAACAATATGAAACCGTTTTCATTATGACTCCCGTTTTATCTGATGATCAGGTAAAGGAAACGGTAAAAAAGTACCAAACCCTCTTGAAAGAGAAGGGAGCCGAAATTATCTTTGAAAATAATTGGGGCTTGCGAAAATTAGCCTATCCTATTCAAAAGAAATCTACAGGATTCTATCATCTGATTGAATTTAAATCGGAAGGGGATGTAATTGCAGATCTTGAAGTCGCTTACAAGCGCGACGAAAGATTATTACGCTTTTTAACCGTAAGTTTAGACAAGCATGCAATTGCATACAATGAAAAGAAACGCGCAAACAAAATAGGGAAAAAAGCAGAAGAGAAAAATGCGCCGGTTCATCAGGCTCCGGTTGTAGAAACAGCAGATAAATCGAATGTGGAAAATAATGCTGCAAACGAATAATTTTAACCGAGAATTTAAAAACTTTTGAGTATGGCTAACGAAACAGAAATTAAATATTTGACCCCAATTGCAGTTGAAACTCAACGCAAAAAATACTGCCGTTTCAAGAAAAGCGGCATTAAGTATATTGATTATAAAGATGCGGATTTCTTATTGAAATTTGTAAACGAACAAGGCAAAATTCTACCCCGTAGAATCACCGGAACTTCGAACAAATTTCAGAAAAAAGTATCTCAAGCAGTAAAAAGAGCAAGACATTTGGCCTTAATGCCCTACGTTGCCGACGGCTTAAAATAAAGGAGGATAAAGAAAATGGAAATTATTTTGAAACAAGACGTGTCCAATTTGGGATACAAAGACGATATAGTAAAAGTAAAAGACGGTTACGCTAATAATTTTCTTCTTCCGCAAGGCTATGCTATTATGGCAACCCCTTCGAACAAGAAAATGCATGCGGAAAATATGCGTCAACATACGTTTAAAGAAGAAAAAATCCGTAAAGAAGCGCAAACGCTTGCCGAAGCCTTGAAAGGCGTAAAATTAAGAATCGGCGCTAAAATAGGAGCCAACGGACATGTATTCGGATCTGTTAACAATATTCAAATAGCAGAAGCGCTTAAAAGTCAATTTAATTACGACGTAGATCGTAAGAAGATTGTAATAGACAGCGCCAAAGTTAAAGAAGCAGGAGAATATAAAGCAACAGTAAATATTCACAAAGATATCAAAGCAGAAATCGAGTTTGAAGTCTTTGCCGAATAATAATAGAATACGCTTCTTTTTTGATCTAGAAAGTCCCTTAAATAGGGACTTTTTTAGCATAATGACATTTATCAGATTGCGTTGTTAGAGGTTGTCTGAATTTTTATGGAAAAGATTTTGAGAAAATAAGAATAGCGAATTTGCAGACGGGGTTTTTCAAGAATAGTAGCGCTATTCGGTAAAAACTCCGACAAAAAAAGAGCATTTTTAGACTCAAAATACTTCCTGGAAAAAATTTTAAACAACCCCTTAGTAATGGACAAATATTTTTGTTGATTATTTTTCCATGAAACCACTTTTGAGAACAACATCTATATTTAAATGACGTTTTGTTAAAAACAAATTTGCCGACTCTATAAAAATCGGTAGGTTTAGCAGAATTGAACGCCTAATTTTCTTCTAATACAAGCTGTTTAAAAATGAAAAAAAGACATCCCGTAGTTCTTCTATTGTTATTTGTTATATTCGCGTTATCGGCCTCTACCGTCTTTTCGCAAGACCAACCTAAAAATCAAGAACCCGAAGAACCTTTTGCCGCCCCGTTAATTGGAGTCTCTTTTGCATGGGTATTTCCCGGCGGTCATATGGCGGAAACTTATACCTCTTTCTTATCCGCGGGTATATCGGGAATGTATAAAACAAGTCAGAATTGGATCTGGGGATTAGATGGTAATTTCTTGTTTGGAAGCGGCAATGTAAAATCTGATAAATTGCGAGATGAGATACTAAAGGATATTATGAACCAACAAGGTTTTATAACTGGGACAGGAGGTTTGGATGCAGAAGTCTCGGCCTATAACCGGGGATTCTCAATAACTGCAAAGGCAGGAAAATTGATTCCTTTTTCAAAAAAAAATCCTAACTCGGGATTGTTTTTTACAATAGGAGGCGGATTCCTACAAAACCAAACCATTTTTAATATCGGAGTTAAAGAAACGGGGACCGTTCCCCTATTGGAAGGCGATTACGCAAGAGGTTACGACGGGCAAATGAGAGGATTTCAATTAAGCGAATTCATTGGTTATATGTTTATGGGAAATAACAGCCAGTTCTTTAACTTCTATGTAGGGTTCGAAATTACGCAAGCATGGATGAAATATACCCGCGATTATATCTTCTATTTGAAAGGGCCCGACAACAATACTTATTTCGAAGGGATGTATGCAATAAAGGGCGTGTGGATGTTTCCGCTGAAATCTCGCAAAGCAACTGAATTTTATTATTATTAATTCAACTTTGATGAACTTTCTCATCGGGATCTTTGTTACAGCAATACATTAACCCTCTTTATTAATGCGTTTTTTATACACATTTACAGTCTATTTTTATGGAATTGGAATATTCGTTTCAAGCTATTTTCATAAAAAAGCCCGGTTATGGATAAACGGAAGAAAAAATTTATTTAAACGCCTCTCGGACTGTATAAATAAAGATGATGAAATTGTATGGTTTCATGCCGCTTCGCTGGGCGAGTTCGAACAAGGAAGAACGGTAATAGAAGCTTTCAGGAAGCAATATCCGCAATATAAAATCTTATTGACGTTTTTCTCCCCCTCCGGTTTCGAAATCCGGAAAAATTATACATCCGCTGATTATATCTTTTACCTTCCTTTAGATACGCACGGGAATGCGCGAAGATTTGTCGAAATCATTAATCCGAAATATGCCTTTTTTATCAAATACGAATTCTGGTTTAATTTGTTGAACGAATTGAAAAACAGAAAAATTCCAACTTATATTATTTCTGCCATATTTCGTCCGCAACAACATTTCTTTAAGCCCTATGGGACCTGGTTCAGAAAACAGTTGGCGGCATTTTCTTGTTTTTTTGTTCAAAATCAGACATCGTGCAATCTGCTTCGATCAATAGGCATTACAAATGTTTATTTAACCGGAGACACGCGTTTTGACAGGGTATCGTTTATAGCCGAAAATGCGCAAAAAATACCTGTTATTGAAAATTTTAAAGACGATAAACCTGTTTTGCTGGCTGGAAGCAGTTGGAAGGAAGACGAAATAATAATAAAAAACTGTTTCCAAAAACAATCCGGAAATTACAAAATTATTTTTGCTCCTCATGAAATAAACGCTGCTCATATTTCATTTTTAAAGGCGTTGTTTCCGCGAAATAGTGTTTGCTACTCCGAAATTAACGGAAGGGATATCTCTTCTTACGAAGTATTAATTATAGATTCTATCGGAATGCTTTCCAACTTATATGCATACGCCTCCTTGGCATTTATTGGCGGCGGATTCGGCAAAGGAATCCATAATATTCTGGAAGCCGCCGTATTTGGAGTTCCCGTTTGTTTTGGCCCTAATTACAAAAAATTTCAGGAAGCTGTCGATTTAATTAATTTGAAAGGCGGATTTTGTGTAGAAAATGAAAAAATGCTTTATCTTCAAATAAAATTATTATTGGAGAATCAAGATTTGTATCGAAAAACAAGCGAACTTTGCAAAAGCTATGTCGCTCAAAAATCAGGAGCCACCAATAAAATTATGAGTATATTGAAAATTGACAATAGGATATCAATAACGTGAGCGAATTACTTCGTAAAATAATAAAATTTCGATTTTTATTATGGAGTTTACTCTTCCTTTTTCTGACAGGATGCGGAGTTAACAAACATATTCCGGCAGGTTCATACCTGTTGCAAAAAAATAAAGTCGAAGTAATTGATACCAACAAAGTTGCCAAGTTCGATAAATCGGAAATAAAATCGTTAATTACCCAGGAACCTAATACCCGTTTATTTGGCGCGGTTAAACTCGGAATGCGTATTTACTGCTTTTCGCGTCCTAAACCCGATACGAGTTGGATAAGTAAACTCTTCCGTAAAATAGGTCAAGAGCCTGTAATATATGACAGGGATTTAGCGTTTCAGTCCTCGGAAAAAATGCGGCAATACCTGGCGGATAAAGGTTCTTTTACTTCCACTGTCGAAGTGGTTCCTAAATATAAAAAAAAGAAGGCAACCATCATTTACAAAATATATCCAAGTCACGCATATCGTATAAGAGAAATTGTTTACACGGCGGAAGACACAATTATTCAACGTTACATAGATAGTTGGAAAACAGCCTCTTCTTTAAAACCCGGCGACTATTATGATTTAAAAAACTTTTCTCGCGACAGGGATAATATCGGTATAATGTTGCAAAACCAGGGGTATTATGGATTTAATAAAGAAAATATTGTTTTTGAGATAGACACTAATCTGAATAATTATGAACTTAACGTTAAATTGAAGGTTTTAAATCCGCAAATATCCAAAACAGATTCGACCATACGCGAAACGCATCAACAATACAGAATCAAAAACGTATATATTATTCCCAATTCAGCGGTAGTTCATGACTCTGCAAAATTCGACACGACTATTGTAAATTTGCCGCGGAGAAGAGACACTACTTTCCGGAGCTATACTTTTCTTCACGATGGAAAAATGAAAATCAACCCTAAAACAATAGCGCGAAATATATTCATTTCAGAGAATAGCCGTTATAATCTTACTAGTGGGGAACGCACCTATAACAGCTTGTCCAGTTTAGGCAATTTTAAGTATTTAGATATTTTCTACACCGTCAATCTTCCCAAACAGGATTCGACGCCAACGTTGAATGCATGGATCAGATTGGTAGAGTCCAAAAGAAACAGCGCATCTACCTCTTTCGACTTAACTAATACGGCGGCCACGAATGCCGATAATAACGATGGGAATCTTGGGTTTGAATGGACCTTAGGATACAAAAATAAAAATTTATTCGGAAACGCAGAAATCCTGAATGTAAAATATCGTTTATTCGTTCAATTGCCTAAAAACTTGACGACAATGGAGACGAGTAATTTCCTGTCATACTTCAGCACATTTGAAACGGGGATTAATGCGAGCTTGGATTTTCCTAAATTTTTATTCCCTGTTAAAAGCGACTTTTTGTCTCGTTCGCTCCGTCCTAAAACAAGCGTCAATGCCGGATACAATTATCAATACAGGTCATATTACGAACGTTCTATCCCTAATGTCGGTTTCGGATACAAGTGGAGAGGTTCTTCCAAAATCGACCATTCTCTTTTTCCCTTCGAATTTAACGGCGTAAAGATCTTCATAAAAGATTCCGTTTTTCAGGACTCAATTAATAATTTAACGGATAGAGCCATACAGTATCAATATACGGATCATTTAATAATGGACGCTCACTACGGGATTACGTTCACTACGCAAGAAATAGGCAAACATAAAGACTTTACGGCATTCTCCATAGGGTTTGAATCGGCGGGAAATTTATTCTATGCCATTGATAAAATCAGTGGGAAATCCGTTGGAAGCAACGGAATTTATGAGAAGATGGGGATTCCCTATTCTCAATATATTCGCATGGATTTAGACCTGAAGCATTATTTTTATTTCTCCAAATCTTTTGTATTTGTTCTCAGAGGTTATTTCGGAACCGGATTCTCATATGGCAATTCTTTGTCGATGCCTTATGAAAAAAGTTTTTTCGGCGGCGGCCCAACCGGCGTAAGAGCATGGGATATACGTACCTTAGGTCCCGGATCATTTCAAAACAAAAGCAATACCCTTTTTGACCGTACAGGCGACTATTCTCTTTGTATAAATATTGAGCAACGTTTCCCCATATATAGTATTTTAGAGGGGGCTGCATTTGTAGATATAGGAAATATATGGCTACAGAGAAAATCGGAAGAATTTCCGGGAGGAGAATTTGCTATCAACAGATTTTATAAAGAATTAGGAGTTGGAGGCGGAATTGGTCTTCGATTGAATATAACATTTGCCATATTCAGATTCGATTTAGGCGTCCCTCTCAGAGATCCGTCTCAGGATGATGGGGAAAGATGGAGAATTAAAAATTTCCAATTTAGCGATATTGTTATTAATTTTGGAATCGGATATCCGTTCTAATATTGTGATATCATTTTACTTATTAAAACCGCAGGAATATGAAATAGCCATCAGGCAACAGTTTTATTTAATGGAAATTTGAGATTGAATATCAAGGGAATGGTAAATTTTGAGATTGAACATTTGTAATGTTTAAAAAATTCTAAAGTTAGAAGGAGAAATGAGATTTAACAATTAGTAGCTAGTAATGAGGAATTAGTAATGAAAGTAAAGATTTAGCTTTATAAACGTTAAACCATAAGCCTTATTCAATAATTCAACAAGATTAAACACTTTCAACTTTCAGTTTTTCATTCTCAATTAATAAAGTCTGATCGAAATACAGAAATCAAAAAATAAACAAAAGAAATAATCATGAGCTTCTCAGTACGCCAAGATGGTAATTAACACAGTTGTCGTTAGCCAAGTCTCCCAAATAAATAAGAAAATCCGATTAATCCCCCCCCTTGAGGGGGGGGGGAGAATTAAAAAGGGGCGGGAGATTTAGAGGAGCCTATAAATTTTAAACCCATGAAAGGAATTATTTTAGCGGGCGGCGCCGGTACGCGTTTGCATCCCCTTACGCTGGCGGTAAGCAAACAGCTTATGCCTATTTATGACAAACCCATGATTTATTATCCCCTGACAACGCTAATGATGACGGGAATCCGGGAAATATTAATTATCTCTACTCCAACCGATTTACCTAATTTCGAAAGACTGTTGGGCGACGGAAGCCAGCTAGGTTGTCGATTCGAGTATGCAGTACAACATCACCCTAATGGTTTGGCGCAAGCATTTGTTATTGGAGAGAATTTCATTAAAAATAGTAGCGTCGCTCTCATTCTGGGCGATAACATTTTTTATGGTTCGGGCTTAGGGAAATTATTAATTGAAAATAATAAACCCAACGGAGGCATTGTTTTTGCATATCACGTTTCGGATCCGGAAAGATATGGAGTTGTGGAATTTAACAGAGAAATGAAAGCAATCTCAATAGAAGAAAAACCCAAAATTCCGAAATCTAATTTTGCCGTTCCCGGACTTTACTTTTATGACAATTCGGTTGTAGAAGTCGCAAAAAATATCAAGCCTAGTCAGAGAGGGGAGTATGAAATCACCGATGTAAACAAATATTATTTGGGAAAAGAGAAACTGAAAGTCGGTATGTTAGGAAGAGGGACTGCCTGGTTGGATACAGGCACATTTACGAGTTTGTTGCAAGCCAGCCAGTTTGTAGAAGTAATCGAATCTCGGCAAGGCTTAAAAATCGGGTGTATAGAAGAAGTTGCTTATAGGATGGGATTTATTACGGCTGCACGATTGGAAGAAATAGCTCAACCGTTGTTAAAGAGCGGTTATGGAGATTATCTAATGAAATTAATAAAATAGGTTTATGTCATATGCAAACACTTGAGCAAATTCAAGAAAAAATCCGGTTTATTTTTGAAAATACAAAATATGCCTTCGAACCCAAGGAATTATACAATCCCATCGACTATGCCATGCAACAGGGAGGGAAACGAATACGTCCATTGTTAACCTTACTTTCATGCGACATGTTTGGCGGAGATATTGACAACGCATCGCACTCTGCTATCGGAATAGAAATATTCCATAATTTTACGCTCTTACATGACGATATTATGGATAATTCTCCTTTACGGAGGGGAAAAGCAACTGTTTTTAAAAAATGGAACGTGAATACCGCCATTCTTTCGGGCGACGCAATGTTTGCAATGGCATACCAATATTTTATCGAAAACGCATCCTGCAATACTCTGGAAATATTAAAATTATTTACGAAGACTACTTTGGAAATAATGGAAGGGCAGCAATATGATATGAATTTCGAAAATAAGCCGAATACCGGTATTCCGGAGTACTTGGAAATGATCCGGTTAAAAACGGCTGTTCTTCTTGCCTGTTCATTAGGTATTGGCGCCTTGGCAGCCAACGCTTCGCAAAACGACGTTTCTCACATTTATGATTTCGGGATTGCATTGGGAATGGCGTTTCAATTACAAGACGACTTTTTAGACTCTTTCGGAAATACGGAAACCCTAGGGAAACAAACAGGGACCGATATTGTGGACAATAAGAAGACCTTCTTATATTTAAAGGCATTGGAAATGGCCGACGAACAGGATAGAAATTCGTTGGAAATGTACTTCTCAGGCAAAGATTTCGATTCTGCAGAAAAAATTCGCGCCATTAAAGAAATCTATCATCAATTGCATATTAAAGACGAAACTTTAAAACAGATTCGCTTATATCATCAAGAAGCCTTAATACATTTAAATACAATTTCTATCGAAGAAGTCCGAAAGACAGAAATACGAAAATTTGCAGATGGTTTATTAGGAAGGGAATTTTGAGGAAATAGCGGTGAAATTGGGGCATTTGGGCGATGGTAAATGAAAATATTCGATGCACAGTCGCGCCGAAAAGCGAAGAAAACAGTTTTGTTATTTGTAAAATACTGGATTTCTGTAGAATAAAAAAATGAGCAATTGTACTGTGCCCTACCAATTCATTGGAAAATGTCATCCGCTTGCGCGATGATTTGATTGGCTTGTTGATTACCGCCACACAATCCGAAATGTTCGGCACTTCGAAAAATGAGTTTTGTAGTATTTTATCGTTAACCGGCGAAATATCGCCAACCTCCGGACAAATTGAAAAGTTTGAGAATTTTTTGGATGTTAAAAAGGAATAAGGATAAAGTCTATTCCAAAACCACTAAAGACCACAAGTACACAGAAAGGATATTTATGCTTCTTATAAATAACTTTGCGTACTTGTGAATTTTGTGGTCATTCGAATAGAATTTTCATCAAAAAAATCTTGATAAATTATTGAGGGACAATAAAATAAATAATTTCATATTTTGACGGTTCAAAAAAATACAGTACTTTTACACTTTTTGGTTCAAAAAATTGTTTCATAGATACATTTTATGGAATGTAAGTCTATATGACCTGTTAAAATAGAATTTCGTATGCTAAAAAAGATCAGAATCACTCTGTCGATCATATTATTCTCGTTAATTACATTTTATTTCCTCGATTTTACTGAGTTAATGCCCAATAAATTCCATGTATTGGCTCACATACAACTCATCCCTGCCATATTAGGAGGAAGTATTATTATTTTAGCAAGTCTTGTGGTCATGACATTGTTTTTCGGACGGATTTATTGTTCCTCAGTTTGTCCGATGGGCGTATTTCAGGATATAGTAAGCTGGATATCCAAACGAACCGGAAAAAAGAAAAAACGTTACTCATTCAGCAAAGCCAAAACAATATTAAGATGGTCGGCATTAGGAGTTGCTGTTGTAGGCTTTATTTTCGGATTCTCTGTTTTAACCGGATTGATTGAGCCTTACAGCGCTTACGGGAGAATGGCCTCAAACATTTTCCGCCCGGTTTACATGGAAGGAAATAATTTGCTGGAGTCTATCTTCAGCCGTTTTGATAATTATACTTTTTATAAAACCGAAATATTTATTAATAGTGTTTTTGCATTAATAATAAGTCTTTTGACTTTTGTTATAATTGGTTTTTTGGCGTGGAAATATGGACGAACTTACTGTAATACTATTTGTCCTGTAGGAACTATTCTTGGATTTTTGAGTAAATTTTCATTGTTAAAAATCCGGATAAATTCCCATAAATGTAATGCCTGCGGTTTATGCGAAAGCAAATGCAAAGCCTCTTGCATTGATACTCATAATAAAGAAATTGTCACTGTGGATTACAGTCGTTGCGTGGATTGCTTCAATTGTTTGGGAAGTTGTAAAAGGAATGCCATTGCTTTTTCTCTTTCTGCCCGAAAAGAAAAAATAATAAAGGTCGGAGAAGAACAAACAGACGAGGGTAAGCGGCGTTTTTTGTTGGCCGGCATTGCAACGGCAATAGCCATTCCCGCAACGTGGGCGCAAAAAAATGCAGGATCCGTTTTGAACGGAGTTATCCGGAAACGCAAAACGCCCATCACGCCTCCAGGTTCTATCAGCGCCGAACATTTATTACAACATTGTACCTCTTGTCATCTTTGCGTGAGCAAATGTCCGTCGCGCGTGTTGAAACCAGCCTTTATGGAATATGGAATCGGCGGAATGATGCAACCCATGATGTATTTTGAAAAAGGTTTTTGTAACTACGATTGCACGGTTTGTTCCGAAGTGTGTCCGACCAGCGCGATCCAACCGCTTACAAAAGAACAAAAACATCTGACTCAGGTGGGCAGAGTTGTATTTGATCAGAGTATTTGTGTGGTACAAACTGAGGGAACCAATTGCGGAGCTTGCGCCGAACATTGTCCTACACAGGCAGTAACTATGGTTCCTTATAAAGAGGGACTTACTATTCCGCATATAAATCCTGATATTTGCGTAGGTTGCGGAGGCTGCGAGTTTATTTGCCCGGTACGTCCGAACAGGGCCATTTATGTGGAAGGAAACGCCGTGCAACAACAAGCGCAAGCTTTTAAAGTAGAAAAAAAGCAAGATGTGGAAATAGATGATTTTGGATTTTAGAAAGCGTGATCATTCTACAGTAAACAAATTTGTTTATTTGTAGATTAATTGCTAATTTTGCTCGGAAAATCAACGTTATGTTACCTGAGATTTCAAAAATAAAAGGCATACATCCTGGCATTATTCTTAGTAGAGAGCTAAAAAAAAGAGCTTTGGAAAAGAAATTATTTGCTCTTTCTTTAGGTGAATATCCTCAAACGATTAGCGCTATCAGCAATGGACATAGGGGGGTTACGCCGGGTTTATCGATAAAACTAGGGAATGCATTGGGAATAGATGAAAATTATTTTATGCTGCTTCAAGCATACTACGAAATAAAAAAAGAAAAAGAGAAATTATCTGACATATTGCCCAAGCCGGATTTATCTAAAATTAGAAAAATTGTATTTTGGGATACAGATATTAGTTTAATTCATTGGGAAAAACAAAGAAAAGCTGTTATTCGAAGGATATTCGAACGAGGTAACGAAGTGGAAATAATAGAAATCATTTCATTTTATGGGAAAGATGTTATTATTAAAGAGTTAAAAACATTACAGACATATTTGCCGATTCTTTTGGAAAATGCAAAAAAATATCTGAACTTCGAATTGCAAAATCAATGAGGCAAACGAAATTATACCAGGAAACAATTTCAGATACTCTTTGGAAAGTGTTAAATCAATTGATGAGGATAGATTTACTTTTTTCCTTTCGTTTGGTTGGCGGTACTGCATTAAGTTTGCAACTGGGACATCGGATCTCTGTGGATATAGACTTGTTTACAGATTCTTACTATGGCAGTATTGATTTTAAGGAAATAGACAAAAGATTGCAAAAAGAATTTTCATATATAGAAATGCAATATCTTGGAAATAATAGCATGGGAAAAAGCTATTACATTGGAAAATCAAAAGACAATTTGGTAAAACTGGATTTGTTTTATACAGATTCTTTTATACGTCCTGAAATAAAGATAGGCCATCTTCGTTTGGGTACAATAGAAGAAATTGCAGCCATGAAACTGGGGGTAATTGAAAACGGTGGATGCAAAAAAGATTTCTGGGATATTCATGAATTATTGAATATTTTAACTTTCAAGCAAATGGTTGATTTATATCTGGAACGTTATCCCTATTCATGTTCAAAAGAAGAGACGAAGAGAAAACTTATTGATTTCGACTATGCTGATAGTGATTTTGATCCCATTTGTTTGAAGGGTAAATATTGGGAGTTGATTAAAGAAGATATAAAAGAAGAATGGCAAAAAATAGTTGATTTTAATAATTAAAAATGAACAGAATTAATTTAAAAATGGAATTAATATGAGCAGATTATTGTTTTTAGGAATCGGAGGGCAGGAATTATTACTGATTGCTTTGGTTGTTTTACTGTTTTTTGGAGGGAGGAAGATTCCTGAATTAATGAGAGGTTTGGGAAAAGGAGTGAAAAGCTTCAAAGAGGGGATGAATGGTATCGGAGAGGACGAAACCGATAATAAGAAAAAATCATCTGACCCGGAAAAAGAGTAAATCGAGTGGCAGGAAAGGAGCTTACATTCTGGGATCATCTTGATGAGTTAAGAAAGGTCCTTTTCCGGATTCTGGCCGTAATAAGCGTTTTTACCATCATTGCGTTTCTTTTCAAAGAAACAATGTTTGATGTGGTATTGGCGCCTTCGCGGTATGATTTTGGATTATACCGCTTCTTTTGTTATTTAGGAAGCGCTTTCTCTTTTCCGTCATTATGTCCGGAATCGTTTCAGACTCATTTAATCAGCATACAGTTGGCATCGCAGTTCCTCATTCATATGAGCATGTCGTTTTATGTTGGAATTGTAATTACTTCGCCATATATTATTTACCAACTATTCAGGTTTATATCTCCCGCCTTACGTGAAAAAGAAAGGAAATATTCTGCAAGGGTTATATTTTTCTCTTCTTTATTGTTTTTAATGGGAATGCTGTTGTGTTATTTCCTAATTTTCCCGCTTTCGTTCCGTTTTTTGGCTACTTATCAAGTAAGCGAAGAAATCCCTAACACTATTACGTTATCTTCATACATTAATACGTTTATGATGTTAATGTTAATGATGGGAATTGTATTTGAGATTCCGATACTATGTTGGCTTTTTGCGAAACTGGGCTTTTTGACTGATACTTATATGAAAAGATACCGGAAACATGCCATTGTTATTATATTGGTCATAGCGGCTGTCATCACGCCTACAGCCGATATTTTTACTCTGTTGTTGGTTTCAATCCCCATGTATTTTCTTTATGAAATGAGTATCTGGATCGTACGGAAGTCTGCCCTCAGACCTGAAAAGGCGGAGGAGGAAGGGTGGGAGAGTCCCTATGAAAACATTGATCCCTAAAATTTTAATAAGGCGAAACGCTTGATAAAATATCGACAAGATGAATACATTTTACCGGGAAATGATGTTTATCAATATAGGATTGGAGATGAAGCAAGCACGATGAATCTGTGGAAACGATATACTCTGCTCCAACGAAAAGGGCATTTTCTATTTTTCGTTTAGCCAAACAAGAGGAGATCGGTTCGAATTGTTCCGATGAAATGCCCCCATAACCGCAACAAACTTCCTCCTCTGACATTTCTAATAACTGAATATCACTCACATTTTTCAATAATATTCGCGGCTCCTGGCGGATTCCGTATTGCCGCAAAGCGGCGCAGTTATCCATAAAAACAACTTTGAAGGGAAAAACAGAATGCACTTTTTCTATTTTAAGTACATTTACCAAAAAATCAGTGATATCGTGGATTCCTTCAACCACTTTTTTACTTAGGGCGTAATCAACAGAGTTAACAAAAAGTTTCTCAAAATACGATTTAATATAGCTTACGCAAGATGCTGAACACCCCACTACATATGGATATTCGCTAAAAAGAGATATGAAATGTTCGCCTAATTGACGAGCCGTTTTTTCATCTCCCGTTTTATATAAAATTTGTCCGCAACATGTTTGGCTATAGTTATAGTGAGTTTCCACGCCTAATTTTTGTAAAAGTGAAATAAAATTTGACCCCGTTTGCGGTGAAAATTGGTCAATGCAACATGAAATAAAAATACCGACTTTCATTTTCTCTATCTTTTACAGTTATGACAAGATGATTTCATAATTGCGAACCGTATCCGCTTCTCTTGTGGGAAACAATATTTTTGATACTTTAAATCAAAAAATAGACGTTGATAAAATAAAACCAAAGAAGAGATCCTTTTTGCAAGAATCCCTTCTTATTTTAAAATTCAAAATAGGAAAGACCTACTTTACATATTTGAAATTTTTTCCGGGGTAAATAGCCGATTCGCCCAAGGTTTCTTCAATTCTAAGCAATTGATTATATTTACAAATCCGGTCGGTACGACTTGCGGAACCGGTTTTTATCAGACCTGTATTCATTCCCACAGCCAAATCGGCAATTGTCGTATCTTCCGTTTCTCCGGAACGGTGACTTGAAATGGCAGTGTAACCATTTCTATAAGCCATGTTAATTGCATTGATGGTTTCGGTTAACGTTCCTATTTGATTTACTTTAATAAGAATAGAATTGGCCACTTTCTTTTCAAATCCCATTTTTAATCTTTCGACATTGGTTACAAACAAATCGTCTCCAACTAGTTGGCATTTTTCTCCAATAATATCCGTCAATAATTTCCATCCATCCCAATCATCTTCCGCCATCCCGTCTTCGATGGATATAATAGGATATTTATTCACCCAATCTTTCCAATAATCAACCATTTGAGCAGGAGTCAACTTCTCTCCCGAAGATTTTTTGAAATGATATACGTTCTCTTCCGGAATATAGTATTCGGAAGACGCCGGATCCAATGCTATATATATATCTTGTCCGGGCTTATATCCTGCTTTTTCAATAGCTTGCAAAACAACTTGAATAGCTTCTTCATTCGATTTCAAATCAGGGGCAAAACCGCCTTCATCGCCAACATTGGTAGACAGACCTTTTTCTTTTAACACAGACTTCAGGTTGTGAAATACTTCTGTTCCCATACGCAGGGCGTCGCTAAAAGAAGAAGCTCCTACAGGCATAATCATAAATTCTTGAAAATCAATTGAATTATCGGCATGGGAACCCCCATTCAATATATTCATCATCGGAATGGGCAACGTATTTGCATTTACGCCTCCTATGTAGCGGAATAAATCTTGGCCCGTTTCAAAAGCGGCGGCTCTTGCGCAAGCCAAAGAAACGCCTAAAATAGCATTGGCTCCCAATTTACTTTTATTTGGGGTTCCATCCATTTCGATAAGACGCGCGTCAATTAAATTTTGTTCGGTAATTAACATCCCTCTCAGTTCCTCGTTAATAACATGATTTACATTCTGAACGGCCTGAAGGACGCCTTTCCCAAGAAAAGTATTTTTATCGTTATCTCTAAGTTCGCATGCTTCATGCACTCCTGTTGAAGCCCCTGACGGCACAGCCGCGCGTCCAACGGCGCCGGAGTCGGTGTAAACGTCTACTTCTACTGTTGGATTACCCCTAGAGTCTAATATTTGCCTTGCTTTAATTCCAATAATTTGTGACATAGCTACTGTATTATTATTCTTGATATAATTTATTGTTCTTGCAAATTTACATAAAAAGGAGGTAGCGAAAAAATAAAAAGGAGAGCCGTTCAAAATTTTCCAAAGGAATTTCAAGAATATTTTTCCCCGAATTTAAACTGCATCGGTTTTTAAATTCTTACCTTGGCGAATTCTGAAAATATAGTTTAATAAAGTATTAGATTTTCAAGGAGGAACAAACTTAAGTTTGTTTTTTGTAACAACGGGTTTGAAATTTATTTCTGGAAGAATTCCTCTGAATTATAAAACGATATGTAGATAGAAAGGAGATTTATCGTTTAGAGTTTACCCAATATTTTTCATGAAAGAATAAAGTAGACATAATCAGAATCCAGTTCCCGATTCCCAATATACCCCAATGAGACCAGAATGAAGAAATCTGACTCCCAACCAAGTCGTACCAATTGCCGCCATATGCTATGAATCCGATAATAACCAGCGCCTTTCCCCATCCGGGCAACTTTTGACTAAATAAAAATTCTAATAGGAATAGAATAATAGGCATAGAGAGGAGAAAATGTTCGGTATCGGTTTTGGCTACATTGGGAATGCATGCAATTAGCAAAAAATATTCCATCAGGAAGTTGGGATTGCGAAGGTTTTTATTTAGCTTTTCATCTTTGCTATGTTTACGCCAAATAAATAAGAATAAAAGAGCGACAATGCCGGTTATCAGCCCGAAAAGGATTTGGGAAGAAACGTCTATTCCAAAATTTTGTAAAATTTGCCATATCCAATAATAGGTTGTATTGGCATAATCAACGTCTGTAGCATTATGCATGGTCATTGACAGGATCCAATCTGCGAGCAGTTGGTTGTTTTTCCTAAAACCGATAAATAAAGCAGGAAGAAATAAGCCTGCAAGTAATGCGGCGGCAAAAGAAAACGTCCATTTAGATTCTTTCCGGAGTACGAATACCGGAGTTAATATAAAAAAATAGGGTTTAAAAAGAATGCAAATGGCTAATAAGATTCCGGAGATTATTTTCTTTTCTTTTTGCAATAAAATAAAGGAACATAGGGCTAATAGCAGGAGTAAAACGTTGATATTTCCTAAATGCAATTCTCTGAAAAAATGATTTCCCAGTATTATAAGTCCCAACAAAGAAACCCACAGGCTTAAACGCGATGAGAGAGTGAAGCTATATGTTGTTAAAGAATTCTTTATAATTCTGAATAACGATGTAATAACCAGAATATTTAGGAAAGAAAAAAGGAAACAGGCCGTTTTGAATGAGAATAATGTAAAGGGAAGGAAAAGGAATAATGATAAAGGGGAGTATTTATAAACTCCCGAAAGGAGTCCGTATGTTTCGCCATAAACATTGGCGCCTTGAACGAATTGGTTTGCCGCTCCGTAGTATACGCGGAAATCATTCAGCCAGAATCGGTTATTTATCAGTTCCAATACAACAAAGGAAGTCAATATTAAAAAGACAACCAGTTCCGGAAGATATTTTTGAAAGAAAGATTTCATGCGTTAATGATTTTGTGCCAGACTGTTGGGAAGTTAAAAGTTTAGGAGGTATCGCCTTTATCTTCCTAGCTTGTCAGTGTTGCCAAAACCGTAGTTCCATATTTCACTTTTTGGCCTAGCTTCACATGTATGTTTGCCGAAAGGGGGACAAAAACATCTACGCGGGAACCGAATTTAATAAATCCTAATTCATCATTTTGTTTTATTTCCATGCCTTCTTCGGCATAGAAGACAATTCTTCTGGCAAGGGCGCCGGCTATTTGCCGTTCCAAAATCTTATCGCCGGTAGGCGTTTGTATGCAAATAGAAGTCCTTTCATTTTCCAAAGATGATTTGGGGTGCGAGGCAATAAAGTAATTCCCTTTATGATACTTTGCATAAATTATTTTACCCGAAATGCAATAACGATTCACATGTATATTGGCCGGAGACATAAAGACGGAAATCTGACGGCAGTTTTCTTTTAAAAATTCCGATTCGTAAACTTCTTCTATGGTTACGATTTTTCCGTCGGCAGGACACATAATATTTTTAGTTCCATAAACGAACTTTCGTTTTGGAATGCGGAAAAAAGAAATGATAGCCAGTGCGAAAAGAATGATACCTACTGCAATTACATAATAAAAGAGGTTCCATTGTTTTATTGAGATAAACATCGCCGTCAGCAAGCCGCAAGCAATAATAGCAGTTCCTGCGCTAATCGGATATCCTTCTTTGTGAATGTGCATAGATAAGTAATTTTAGAATATTAAAAAGAGCAAATAACAAAAAATGAATGGAGTAGAAAACAAAATGCTGTCAAAGCGATCCAGAATACCGCCATGTCCAGGCATTACTGAGCCTGAATCTTTGATTTGCAAACTTCGTTTAAACATCGATTCGATAAGATCTCCTAAAGTCCCTATAACAGATATAATAACGGCCATGATAATCCAGTCAGTTATTCTTAAACTACATGGAGATAAGTAATATAAAAGGATAGAAGTTCCCACGCTGAATACGACTCCACCGATAAATCCTTCCCAACTTTTTTTTGGCGAATGCCTTTCGAATAATCGATGTTTGCCAATTCCCACGCCTACTAAATAAGCAAAAGTATCATTAGACCAAGTAAGGATAAAAATGCTCAAAACCAACATGGGTTCATACTGGTTATTTCTTAAGATGGGGAAAAGGCTAAGCATGCCAAAAGGAATTGCGATATATAAAATTCCCAAAACAGTTAAGGCAATATTCGTAAATGGGTTTTCTTTCTTTCGATAAAGTTCCACGGCCAACAAAGCGAAAAGAATGGGGACAAAAAAGCCCAGAAGGAAGATGTAATTGGATGAGAATCCGATGATCCCAAGAATAGAAAATGCTAGAATTCCTGCGATTATTCCCGGAATGATTTGCACGGGAAATCCTTTCCGGTTCAGATTCGAGTAAAATTCATACAATCCTATTATGGTAAATATCAAAAACAATAGCGCCGCCGTTTTTTGCGACAATAAAACAGCCCCCACAACAATGGAAACAAAAACGGCTCCGGAAAGCGTTCGTATGAAAAGCGTTTTCAATTGCAAGCGTTTGTAATTTTATTCCTTGATTTATTTTGTTTGTTTTTGAAAAAGTTGAAGAATTAGGTTTATTAAATTCTTCATTATTCTATACTCCCTTTCTCTTCTGAATGATAGAAGGACGGTTTTTTATTTTTGTTACGTCAGATGCTCTTCGATTAGTCGTTTGGCTTTTATGACTTCTTCCGTCGGGACAAATAACGAAATTTCGCCAAAAAGGTACATACTATCTTTATTATTCATTATCATGGCTTCAATACCATTTTGCTTGAGCATTCCCTGTAAAATCAAAACTTCGTATTCCTGAGCGCTTGAATATATTTCAACCCATTCCATCGTTTTCAGTTATTGCCGTATTCTTTTCTTAATATGTTTTTAGAATTCCGCATACTCTGGCTATTAAAACTCCATGTCTTCGATTAAAAAAATATAGAATTCATTTATTTCTTTAAATAAAATTTCTGTTGGCGTAAGCGTAAGTATCGTCTTAGGTAACGATTGTTTATACCGGATCAGCATTTTCCGGAAAGAAGACTGCAAATCATTAACCACTTGCGACGTAAATGCGATAATGACCAATGTTTCGGGAAATTGTGCAAGGCGTTTTCCTATTCCCTGCATGGAACTGATAACAATACTGCCTGTTCTTGCCACCAGATTTTCGCATAAACTAACGCCTATTGCAGGTCTTTTTTCATGCTCAAATAAAGTACTTTTTACATCGTTTCCCAATAGGTAATCGCATAGGTTCTGATTATAACAAACAATTTCACCCCAATTTCTATCTTCGATCAATGCTTTAATTTTTTCTTTAAAATCTTCTTCATCAGAACAATAAATCAGTTTTCCATTCGCTTTGGAAAAATTTTCGGCAAATATAATACTAATATCGTCTTTCCGGTCTCTATATACAGCCGTATCTTCTATAAGCGACATGTTTAAATCGTTAGAAAAAAGTGCATTGTTAATACGTTTCAGCACCTTTTTCTTTCCCGAATTCTCTTTGACGGAGAATCGCGAATTAAAATCAAGCAATTTTTTCAAAGCACTTAATTATTGTTCAGATGGCTTTTCTATTTCTGAATTTTGTTCTGTCAAATCATTGGATAGACTGTTTGGCAACGTTTTCCCTTCGTCTTCGAAAGGCCTTTTGCCAAATATATCTTCCAGGTCTTCCCTGAAAATAACTTCGCGTTCAATGAGCAGAGACGCCAATTTATCTAATTTTTCCCTGTTTTCGGACAAAATGGTTTTGGCTCTTTTATAAGCCTCTTCAATCATTTTACTTACTTCCTGATCTATCGTTTCGGCTGTCTTTTCGCTGAAAGGCTTGGTAAATCCGTATTCCGACTGGCCGGTAGAATCATAAAAACTAACATTTCCTATGTTTGGATTTAGTCCATAATAAGCTACCATTGCAAAAGATTGTTTGGTTACCCTTTCCAGATCGTTCAGAGCTCCCGTGGAAATATGTCCGAAAACAAGATCTTCCGCCGCCCGGCCTCCTAAAGTTGCCGTAATTTCATCGAACAGCTGTTCGTAGGTGGTTATTTGTCTTTCTTCGGGCAAATACCATGCGGCGCCTAACGACTTGCCGCGAGGGACAATAGTTACTTTTACCAATGGATGCGCATAACGCAACAACCAACTTACCGAAGCATGTCCGGATTCGTGGTAAGCAATTACTTTTTTCTCGTGCGGAGTAATGATTTTACTTCGTTTCTCCAGTCCGCCTACGATACGGTCGATGGCGTCTAAAAAATCTTGTTTTTCTATTTTTGCTTTGTTTTTGCGCGCTGCAATAAGAGCCGCTTCGTTACATACATTTGCAATATCGGCGCCTGAGAAACCCGGCGTTTGACGAGCTAAGAAGGCTTTGTCTACATCCTGAGCCAATTTTAAGTTGCGCATGTGTACGTTGAAGATCTCTTTTCGTTCTTCCAAATCGGGGAGTTCTACATATATTTGACGATCAAAACGTCCTGCACGCAAAAGCGCTTTGTCGAGGATATCGGCCCTATTAGTGGCAGCCAAGATAATTACGCCGGCATTGCTGCTAAAACCGTCCATTTCCGTTAACAACTGGTTTAACGTATTTTCTCTCTCGTCGTTGGAGCCGGACATGATATTTTTTCCCCTTGCGCGGCCAATGGCGTCGATTTCATCGATAAAGATAATACAGGGCGCTTTTTCCTTAGCCGTTTTGAACAAATCGCGAACGCGCGAAGCGCCTACCCCGACAAACATTTCTACAAAATCAGATCCGGAAAGAGAGAAAAACGGCACTTTGGCTTCGCCGGCAACGGCTTTTGCCAAAAGGGTCTTTCCTGTTCCCGGAGGGCCAACAAGCAATGCTCCCTTAGGTATTTTTCCCCCTAAGTTGGTGTATTTTTGAGGATTTTTCAGAAAGTCGACAATTTCCATGATCTCCACTTTTGCTTCGTCTAAACCCGCAACATCCGAAAAATTTATCTTTACCTGCGTATCTTTATCATACATCTGGGCTTTTGATTTTCCAATACTGAATATTCCGCCAGGCCCGCCGCCTCCCCCTCCGGATTTCATCATTCTGGAGAAGAAGAAAAAGAGAATCACTAATAACAAAACAGGCCAAAGCAGAAAGGAAAGAACATCTTTCCAAACATCGGCGCGCGTTTCGGGAATTAATTCTATCCGGGAATTAGAAATGATCTTTTCTTTTTCCGGGTCGGTTTTCCCGATTGTGTCTCTGGCAATAATTGCATTTTGGATACGCTCTACGTCTTTTTCCAAACCATCGAGACTAATGAACTTGTATGTATAATAGGCGTTTTTTGCATTTACTCTTTGGGGAGAGACATTTTTTGGAATGAGGTCGCGATAAGTAGTGTCGTTTACAATTCTATCTTTCTTAATGTAAACTTCCGCGTATTCTTTATTAACCACAATAATCTTTTCGTAATCTTTGTTGAAAAGAATCTGATCGAAACGCGTAGCTTGAATTTCTTTTGTGGAACTTGCGTTTTCGGAATTGAACCAAAAAGCGATAAGACCCAAAAAAACAAGAAGATATACCCAATATAGGATATTTCCCATTTTAGGTTTTCCCTGCTTTAAAGGGCGTCCCGTATTTTTATTGTTTACGGGCGGGGGATTATTATTTTTATTTGTATCCATAATTAATTAAAATCGAAAGAAATAAAAATTGAAACAATTATTCAACATCTTCATAAGATGTTTTTTTTGCATCGGCCCAAAGGCTTTCTAATTTATAAAAATCGCGCGCTTTTTCAATAAAAATATGCGCCACGACATCAACATAATCAAGCACAATCCATTCAGCGTTTGTGTATCCTTCCGTTTTCCATGGGTTGGCTCCGGTTTCGGTTTTAACGCATATATGCACCCAATCGGCAATGGCGTCTACCTGTGCGGGGGAATTGGCGTGGCAGATTACAAAAAAATTAAACATCGAATTTCCAAGATCACGCAAGTCCAGTACTGTAACGTCTTTTGCCTTTTTATCTTGCATGGCTTTTGCTATAATTGTCGCCAGCGCTTCTGATTCGGAATACTTTGCTTGTTTAGTTTTAATCATTTGAATATATTGAAATAAAAGTGCAAAGGTACTAAAAAAGTCTCAAATGAGAGAATGCGAATAAATCCGCTTTTTGAAAGAAAATCAGATGGTTGAAAAAAATGAAAAAGGCGTTTCCATCAAACAGTTGAAAAATTCAATCATCTTCGGAAAATAGCAAGTAATATCAGATTTGCCGGATTTCCTCAAGGAATAAATTCATCCCCGCTCTCTTAGCGTTGTTAAGGTCATAGGATATGGAATGTTGATAATAATACAACAATTCTTCTTTTGATAGCGTAACCCCTTCGATGTTGTTTACCATATCCCGGATGTGCTCTACGCCATATTTTAAAGCCGCATTCAGTTGGATACGGTAATCGGCGGGAATGTCTTTGCGAATAACCCAACAAGCAAAGACGAAAGGTAGCCGGACGTATTTAAACCATTCTTCGCCAAGGTCATAAGAATAAGGATATTTTTCCTTTTCCTGAAAAGTTTTGTCCCCAATCAAAACGACAGATTCGACGGGGATGGCCGGATTATAAGGCAGCCATTGCGGAGAAATATGCCAGAATTTTTTAGCCAACACTTTCGCTAGCAATACGGATGTTTTTGAATCGAAATCCAGATATATTTTGTCAATTTCGGATATTGGCTTGCGAGATAGCAGCAGCACGCTGTCCACCTTCCCTTGCGCGCCAATACAATAATCGGAGGTTATTTCGAACAACGGATTATCCAACGCGCTTACAACCGGCGTTAAAACGATATCCGCCTCATTTTTTAATAATCGCTCCGAACACAGCGACGGGACTTCCAATTGTAAATCAAAATCGTTTAGTTTCCCTGAATTTTTCAATCCATAAATAAACGGCAATGTGTTCAAATATGAAACCGCTACTATTCTCATTGGTTCGTGCTTGTTGAAGGATTGAGTTTATTTGTAGTGTGCCCGTGTAAATATGATTTTAGTTGGTTATTTTGCTTTCTTTTTCGACTCTTGTTTTTTAATAACTTCTAAAGCTTCGTTCAAACTAACAGCTAATACGTCGGCGTCTTTCGGAAGTTTGTAGTTCTTTTTCTTGTATGTAACATAGGGTCCAAATCTTCCTGTGTTTGCCGTAACGGATTCCCCTTCAAAGTTCCCTAGTTCCCGAGGCAAAAGTTCTTTCAATTTCTCTTTTTCCGCATCCTGAATTCGTTTTGCTTTTATAATCTCGATGCATCGTTCTTCGGTCACGGTATATGGATCGTCAGTTTTTCCTAAAGAATAGAATTTATTGTCGTGTCTGATATAAGGGCCGAAACGGCCAATGGCGACATGCATCTCTTTCCCTTCAAAGTTCCCGCTTATTCGTGGCAATAAAAATAATGACAGCGCTTCTTCCAATGTAATGGATTCTATGCTTTGTCCTTTCTTCATAGAGGCAAAAGCAGGTTTTTCGGGAGAGCTGGTTTCGCCGATTTGCACCAAAGTTCCATAACGGCCTAATTTTGCATATACGTTTTTCCCTGTTTTAGGATCGACGCCCAACAAACGTTCTCCTTTCATTTTCTGTGATTCCCGCGCAGTGTTTTCGACCGTTCTGTGAAAAGGTTTATAGAATTGTTCTATTACTTTTGTCCAGGATTTTTTTCCCAGAGCAACTTCGTCGAAATCTTTTTCGACGTTGGCGGTAAAATTATAATCGATAATGGTATCGAAGTGTTCCACCAAAAACTGATTTACAATAACGCCGATATCTGTTGGGAAAAGTTTGGCTTTCTCAAATCCGGTTTTTTCCGTTTTGGAAATTTCGCGGATCGTTCTCCCTTCCAATTCAAGGGTTGTATAAGGCCGTATAACCCCGTCTCTATCTTCCTTTACAATATATTCTCTTTTTTGTATGGTAGAAATAGTAGGAGCATAAGTAGACGGCCGTCCGATTCCCAAATCTTCCAGTTTTTTAACCAAACTGGCTTCCGTATAACGCGGAGGGTGTTGGGTAAAACGCTGCACTGCTTCGGATTTTAACAGTTGTAGCATTTCTCCTTTATGAAGGGCAGGAAGCAAACCTTCTTGGGTTTCGTCCGGTTCGTCGTCGTTAGACTCCATATAAACCTTTAAAAAACCGTCGAAGAGAATGACTTCTCCTTGTGCTACAAAATTTTCTTCCCGATTTGAAATATTAATATTTATGGTTGTTTTTTCCATTTCCGCATCGCTCATCTGCGAAGCGATGGCTCTTTTCCAGATTAGTTCATACAATCGTTTTTGCGAAGGATCTCCGTCAATTTGAGAAATGCCTAAATTTGTCGGACGAATGGCCTCGTGAGCTTCTTGCGCGCCTTTTGTCTTGGTGGAAAATTTTCTTGTTTTCAAATATTTTTCGCCATACAATTTGGTGATTTCTTCTTTTGCCATATCCAAAGCCAACGAAGAAAGATTTACAGAATCGGTACGCATATAGGTGATATAACCTAATTCGTATAACTGTTGGGCGACGACCATTGTTTTTGCTACCGGAAAGCCTAGTTTACGACTGGCTTCTTGCTGCAAAGTAGATGTTGTGAACGGAGGAGCGGGAGACCTTTTGGCAGGTTTCTTCTCTACGCTTTCTACAGCAAAGGCGGCTAATAAACATGCGGTTAAGAACGAATGAGCCTCTTCTTTGTTGTCGAATCGCTTGGAGAGTTCAGCCGCTAATTTCTTTTGGTTGTCCAAAGTGGAAAACTGGGCGGTAACCCTGTAGAAAGAAGTGGTTTCGAAAGCTTTTATTTCATTTTCGCGTTCAACAATAAGGCGAACGGCTACCGACTGTACTCTCCCTGCCGAAAGAGAAGGTTTGATTTTGGACCATAAAATCGGCGAGATTTCATAGCCTACCAAACGATCAAGAATACGGCGCGCTTGTTGG
This sequence comes from Bacteroidales bacterium, assembly GCA_031553195.1. Lineage (GTDB taxonomy): Bacteria > Bacteroidota > Bacteroidia > Bacteroidales > P3 > JAVBLV01. The sequence goes on along the minus strand of JAVBLV010000007.1, from coordinate 9,816 downwards.
GCGTCTACTAATTGTATATCTATTTTTCTTGGATTTTCAATGGCATTCAAGATGGCCGTTTTGGTTATTTCGTTGAAAACGATACGTTTTATTTTTGATTCATCTAATCCCAACGCTTCCTTGAGATGCCAGGCTATGGCTTCTCCTTCGCGGTCTTCATCGGAAGCCAGCCAAACTGTTTCCGCAGTTTTTGCCAGTTTTTTCAACTCATTTACAATCTTTGTTTTGTCTTCCGAAATTTTATAGATAGGCAGAAATCCTTCATCAACTTTAATTCCCAGTTCTTTTTTTTCCAGATCGCGGACATGTCCATAACTTGATTTCACTTGGAAATCTTGTCCCAAGAATTTTTCGATAGTTTTTGCTTTTGCGGGAGACTCCACAATTACAAGATTTTTTGACATACGGTAACGACTTTTAGCGTTTAAAATAATTAGTAAATAACAAGACTATTTTTGATAGGTTGTTTGTTGCTCCTCATTCAATAAATACCTGTTTTTAAATTGAAAATTTAGCAACTCAACCTGATTATGAGAAAAACCGTTCTTTCAATTTTTATATTTTTCTCTATAAAAAAGAAATTTCAAATGTAAAAAATTGATTGTTATATTTTTACATTTGATTTGCTTGTGATACATGCATTCAATTTCATCATGCAAAGAAACAGAATTAAATTTTTCTTTGTTCAAAAATATTCTATTCGCTTTGCGAATTTATTTTCTTAATGAAATGGAATAATTTGATATCCAACAGAAAAGAAATACGTTGAATGAGATAATTTATTTTTCTTTATTCAACGGTTTTTCTGAATTTGAACTTTGTTTCGGTTCCGGCCAGCAAGCGTTTTATATTTTTTCGATGTGTAATAGGGACAAAGATAGCCACCAAACAAGCAAATATCATTAACGGAAGATGAAAAGCGTTTCCGCAATACACGAAAGAAAAAATGTAAACAATTGGGAAACAAATTGATGTAACAACAGATGCCAGAGAAATATATTTCCATACACAGAAAACCAAGATAAAAATACCTAATACAACAGGCAGAATATTAAGGAAAAGAGCAATTAATACGCCGGTTGTCGTGGCAATTCCTTTTCCTCCCCTGAATCCTGCAAAAACAGGGAAAATGTGTCCTATAACTGCGCAAACGCCTAATAAAATTTTATAATAAATCAGAATATCAGGAGTTAAATTTCTGCCGAAGAAATTTCCCAATGAAACGGCCGTAAAACCTTTTAGCATATCAATAACAAATACAATTAAGCCGGGCTTTAATCCTAATACGCGAATGGTGTTGGTGGCGCCTGCATTCTTGCTCCCGACGGTGCGTATGTCGATATGGTAAAACTTTTTGCCTATCCATACTGCTGTGGCAATAGACCCTATTAAATACGCCACAATAACTCCGGTAATTTCTAATAATATATCCATTTAGTAGTATTTTTATAGTTTTTGCATGACAATGGTTGACTGATTGAATAACCGAATAACTAAATAATTGAATCATTCAATTATTCAATCAGTCAAATTTTATTTACTATTCGTCATCGGTGTCGTTCAATATTTCCTCTTCTTCTATTTCTTCGCCCGGAACTTCATCTTCGACTTTCAACCCTTGTATGGCTCTAATGAAATTGTCTTTCAGACGGGAAATTGCCAACGAATATTCGTACGAGGAACCATTTTTTGCCGCATCGAGTTTCCTTTCTTCCGGTTTTGCCGCTTTCAGCATATCGTTGAATTCGCCCAAACTTGAATAGGCTTTCATTTTTGTTATTTTTCCGGTTTCTTCATACGAGAAGAAATACCAATGATCTAAAGTCAATTCGATGTAAATATTCAAGATATTAGAAGATCTGTAATGCCTTAACTGGATACCTGTCCTGACCGTTTTATACTGTTGTTTGTCTCCCGCTTTAACGAGTCCGGCCATTCCGCTATAAGTATATCCTGCTTCGGGATTGTATTTTAATCTGATTCCTGTAAGTAGCAGCGTATAATTTAGTTCTTCGGGAAAACGTTTCAAATCGCCCATTGTTGCTAATTCTTCCAGTAATTTTTCGGTTTTGGAATCGTCGCTTGAGTATTCTTTAAAAAGCTGTTTCAGTTTCGGACTCGAAAAATCCATCATTTCGACGCCTAAGTCGTCAAAGATATTCTGAGCCATGAAATCAATTGCTTTCTTAGCAAATGGAAAGTTGATACCCAAGGCAATATCTCCGTCGCATTCGCCTTTTTTATTATTTACTTTGATTGATCCGAACATTAACGTTTTAACATGATCTTGCTTTAACCCGAAACGCAAACGTCCTTCTCCTTTTACGTCGCAAGTAACTTGATTTAATGTTAAAAGGTTGCCTTTATTTTCTTGCGGCGCGGAGAGCTTTTGCAGGCTTCCTATTTGGTACTCGGCTTTCCGTTTGTTAAAGGTTAAGAAACCGGAAGAGGAGATAATCTCGTTATCAACATCTTTATCCTTGGTTACAAATGCCGAATAAGGTTGCAGATTTTGCATCTTAAACAAAATAGAGGCTGTAGCCCGTTCTCCCGAAAAGTCTGTGGGAATTTCGGGAACCGGAATGTAAATAGAATCAGGCACAATTACCGACCGGAAACGCATCCAAGCCAATTCTTCATCCGGAACTTTACAGTTATGCGTTAACTGTACGCCTCCGCTAAATGTGAAATTGGGTTGTTGGGCGTCTACAATTATTTCGCCTTTAAAAGCAAAAGCAGGACTCAACTGAAATTTGCTTGAATCGCCGATATTTCCTGAGCCGGTAGTTATCATAGAGGAGTTCGGTTCAATTTTAGTTAAAAATATCTTTTGTTTAGCTTTGTTTTCATCTATGTAATCAATGTACCCGTTTCCGGAATAAGATTTGCGTCCGTAAACCTGGACATTTGCATCGTAAAACTGATGATACTTGCGGGCGGTGTCGGCAATAATCGTCGCTTTGGCAAGCAAGTCCATTTTGGCGGCAGCTTTTACAGACACTTTTTTATTATCCGGGAAAATGGCGGCGTCGGCAACCCGTATCAAAAATACCTGATCGGAGTTAAGCGCATTTTCTTTATACTTGAAATTGGCTTTGGTTGCAAAGAAATGGAGACTATCCTGCGCCGGATTGGTGGAAACATACAAGGCTCCGGGCATTTTTGCCGATAGCAAGTTTTTCTTGTCCATTTTTTCGATGGTCGCCGATGATTCTGATTTGCTGTTTGCAAATGCCAATTCGGCTTTATCCATTTCCCATGTAAATTTGTCGATATAAGCGGCATACTGTAATACAGGCAGGACGACCCTGCCAATGCTGTCGTTTGATACAAATTCCCCTTTACGGGTTTTGAAATCTACTTTGGATTTGACATTTTTACTGTAAAATGCCAAACCGTCGTAACCCGTGGCTTGCAATTTGAATTCAGATTCGTTTGAATTCAGATTCGTTTGTTTGAAATCGAACTTTTCCGCTACGACTTCCGCCAAACCCATTTTGGAAGTTCCTGATCCGCTCAGGCCAACGGGCGTTAACAATAAATATCCGTGATGCAGGACTTCGTTTTTATACATTTGGAAAGGATCCTGATCCTGGTATACGTACATTTTGTTTTCGTAAGGATACCAACGCTCAATGGCTTTCCCTACTTTAGCGTCGGGAAATTCGGTTTTGCCGCCGCCTGCATATTGTTCTCTTATAAGAAACGTATCGGTTACCGCATGCAAAGAGTCGGGCATAAAAATAATGTCTTTGGAACGGGTTTCGGAAGCCAGGTATTCTATTTTTCCTCTTCCGAGAAAGCCTTTGTAACTTAAATCGATGGTTTCGAAATAATGACCTTTGCCCCCGTAAAGCGGAAGGCCGGACGAGGGCGTCTTCATTACAAAACCCAATGAATAATCCGGTTGTACTTTTAATGGTTCCGTAATATCGGGGAAAATATTAGCTGAATTCAATACTCCCGTAAAGATCAAGCTATCTGTTTCGAACTTGAACAGCCTTTTAATCGTAAATGGATTCAACTTGTAATAAAATCTTTTTTGAGTGTAAACGCCTCTCTGGATATAAGGCTCTTCATAGTATGCATAGCTGTAATCCAGGCTGTTGAGGATTGGGTATTCCTCAAGGTGTTTCAAACTCGCCTTATTGTCGCTACGGTCAATCAAGAGTTCCACCTTTAAATTCTGTAAAGGAGTCCGCACTTGAACCAATTTTTTGTTATCGGTATAGGACGTAACATAAAATCGCAATGAATCGACTTGTTGTAAGTCTACCTTAAATTTGTCGTAGCTGAAATAACACTTTTTTGCGCTCATGTTGAAACGACCGGCCAAGATACGCCCGTCGAAGGACAAATCTCTGTTTTTCTTTACAAGAAGCTCTTGTTTTGCCGGGTTGATAACTACATTTTGCGTATCGCTCAATACAAACTTTTCTACTCCTCTTAATTTCAGATCATTATTTTTCAAGTCCAATGTTGCATTCGATTCTCCGATGATAGAAGAATAAAGTACAATGGCGTCATAATCAACTGATCTTGAATTTGACCTGGAGAAGTCGAACAATTTTTGTTTTACATACACAAATTCATCCTGGTTATTTACGCTTAAGAATCCGTATTGCGCTAAATTATGGATCATTTGTTTCGCTTGTATGGGATCCATTTTTACATAAGCCGTAAACTCGTCAATGTAAAAACTTCTTGTTTTGCGTGAAAGGCAGTAATTTTTTACGCGTTCCAACGGACTTAAATTATCGACTCCTTTAATGGAGCTGTAGCGCGATTCGGAGTAATAATTTTGGGATTCGAATTGAGCAAAGGAGGCGGAACCCGAGGCGCGGGTAGTAGAAAAATCAACTTCGTCTTTTCCCATTTTCCAATAAATGGCCTCGCAATACATATCCAGTTTATGATACGTGTTTTCGAACGGACTGGAATAATTTCGTTTGCTATCGTTTAGTAGAATGACTTCCTTACTGCTGTTGACATAACGGAATTGAAGACCTGCATTGAAAATGGAGTCGTTATCCAAGTACAAAGCGGCTGCTACCGACTCGGAATTGATACGCTCTTCGTTAAAGAAGAAAGACTTTCCCTCTACGACAATAAAAGGTTTCCCCTTTCGGTAGATAGTGATTGTCGCATTTTCCCTGTCGATGCCCGTTGCTAAAAATTTGGCGCCATTCATCGAGAATCCGCCGCTATAATCGACGTCGGGAAATATGTTTTTTATGGTAAAGTCTTTTTGATACGACCTGAATTTGGGGAAGGTATATGCTTCGGGCGCTTTCGGCATTCCTAAATCTTCTTCCAGACGACCCAGGAGCGGTTTCTTAAAATAATCGGTGTTCATAAACAGGGCGGAATCGGCCGTGAATTTTGAAAATTTTGTAGCGGCTTCATATTTATTTAACTCTGCCCAACATTTATTTTCGGGCAAATTGTTTCGGGACCAGAAAACTTTCCCTCCTCTTCCTATCCATTTTTGTTCGGTAGGATAATAAACGCCTTTGGTTCCTACAATAATATTGCTGTCTTTTATGGAACTGCAGGTCAAATCCATTGCCTCGTCGAATACGATGACGGGCATATTATTCTCCATCTTGAAATAAAAATTGTTTGAAGAAGAGGTCCATCTGGCTGTACGCGATTCATATAGGCAATTCTCGTTAATTAATGATAATGAAGTGGATATCAAGTCGGTAAAATCCCGCGTTTTTTTGGTTTGCAGCAGGGTTTCCAATGCCTCTAACCATTGGCCATAACTTTCGTCTGTTTGGGAACTGCTCTTAAAATCAATCTGTACTTTAATAAAATCATAAAATCCGGGATAGGGGCGAATATGGGCGCCCAACATCAAATTGGCAATCCGTATGGTCTTTGCCTGCTCTTGCCTGCCGAATTGCAACCAGATGCTTTCGTATTTTATCAACAATGCTTCATATTCTTTCTGCTGGTCTTTTTCCAGATTCTTATCGTCTTTATAATATTTCCTTAACTCCTCTACAAAAGTTCCCGCTTCATTCGAGAAGGTTTTAAGCCGTTGCGCATGAACATTCGTGCATAAAAATACAAGTACGATACTACAGAATATGAATTTTACAGATTTTGTTTGCATGGTATTAAATATTTGCTTCAGGCATTTTAATAAATTGGGAATAAGGAAATAGAAAATAAGAAATCTTTTTCGGCATCGTTAATCATTTGATTTTTTGATAAAACGAGTTCCTGCCCAATGGTTTTTCTCTTTATATGAAGAAAAAATAAGTCCGTGTTTTTCAGCTTCTTTCCGTATGACATCCATATCCGGTTCATAAAAACCGCTCATTAGCAAAACGCCGTTTTTCCGCAATGATTGTGCGTAGATATGCATGTCGTTCAAAAGAATATTTCTATTGATATTGGCGATAATTACATCAAATTCTTTGTCTTTCAGCAAACTTGCATCGCCCAAACGAACCCGGATAAATTCTTCTTTTTTATTCCGCACAACATTTTCGATGGAATTGGCATACGCCCATTCGTCGTTATCAATGGCTTCTGCTTTGGCCGCGCCTTTCATGACGGAAAAAATAGCCAGCACCGCCGTTCCGCATCCCATATCCAACACGTCTTTTCCTGTTAAATCTTCTTCATTTAGATAAGAAAGCATAGTGTAAGTAGTGGCATGGTGTCCCGTTCCGAACGACATTTTGGGTTCTATAAGAATATTATATTTAACGTCGGGATTGGGTTGATGAAAAGGCGCATGAATAAAGCAACAATCCTCCACCAATATAGGATCGTAAGCGCTTTCCCAAACGGCGTTCCAATTTTGGTCGGGGATTTCTTTAATGGCATATGAAAGTTTGCATGCAGGGTTGGAAAAAGAATCGATTCCTTTTACTGCATTTTCGTTGAACAATGGTTTTTGAATGTAGGCCAACAGCCCGTCTTCATTTTCCACGAAACTTTCGAACCCTATCTCGGCCAATTCCTCTATTACAATTTCCTGAAAAGGCATAAGAGGTTCTATTTTAAACTCCAGTTCGATATAGTCCATTTAGAATGAATTTGCAATTTGTACAAAATCTGCCGCTACCAACGAAGCGCCGCCAATTAAACCGCCGTCTACGTCGGGATTGGCAAACAACTCTTTTGCGTTTTTGGCATTGCAACTTCCTCCATAAAGAATGGTAGTGTCGTCGGCTATTTCGGCTCCATATTTTCCGGTAATTAAAGAACGGATAAAAGCGTGCATTTCCTGCGCTTGTTCGGAAGTAGCCGTTACGCCGGTTCCAATTGCCCAAACGGGTTCGTAAGCGATTACTATTTTTGAGAAATCGGCCGGATTCAAGAAAAACAAAGATTCTTCAATTTGTTTTTTTACCAAATCAAAATGCTTTCCTTCGTTTCTTACTTCCAGCGGTTCGCCGCAACAAAAAATAGGAGAAACTGATTGCTTCAACAATTGTTCTATTTTTTTTGCAATTTGCTGATTGCTTTCGCGGAAATAGCTCCTGCGTTCCGAATGGCCGACAATACAGTATTCCAACGTCATAGAAGCCAGCATTTCGGCGGAGACTTCGCCGGTATAAGCTCCCTTTTCGTATTCCGACACGTTTTGGGCTCCCAGGCAAATATCGGTTTCCGAAACAAAATCCAATGCCATTTCCAAATAGGGGAAAGGCGGACAAATAATCATTTCCGATTTTTCTATTTTTGTCTTTTCCAGAAGGTCAACGATTTCTGTTAACAGATCTTCTGCTTCCGAAAATGTTTTGTTCATCTTCCAATTGGCGGCGGCCATTTTTTTTCTCATATCGTTTTTATTTTAATTCTTTAAAATTTCAAGAAAGATAAATCAGGAGTATATCTACTTCTATAGACTACTAAAAATACAAAGATACTAAAAAAGCCCAATCAGGGATAAACTGTTCTAAGGCTGTTTTGTAAAATAGGGATACTTTATTGAGGTTTCTTTTCCCTTCCAATAGCTTTAATGTAGGAAGATGGGTTTCTTTGGTAAAACGAAGAGTTATTGTTTTATTGGATGGTTTTGATTTTGGAGTTTATTTGTTTTCAACGCCTCCACTTCTGATTTCATTAACGCTATCTGTCGTAGGCCGTTATTCGATCCTGCATTATTTAGTTGAGTTAGCCTTTCATACTCCATGCGTAGCATACCTTTGTGAGGATTTTCCGTTCAAACGAAGCCGATAGGCGGAGTGCGTTTAAATCCTCAAGCCGTTTTTGATTCTTTTTGAGGCCTCAAAAAGAATAGATAGAAAATATCTCCACCTATTTTTACATAGATCCTTTTTTGCCGATTTTTTGCACTTCTTTTAAGGGTAGATTCAATATTTTAGCAATTTCATTTAAAGGAATATCCTTTGCTAATAAGTTTTCGATAGCAGTATATTTATATTTTAAAAGTTCTTCTTTATGTTTTTTATTAGTTTCCTCTCTAATAACTTGTTCCTCTTTGCGTATTTCTTCAATCAATTTGTAAGTAGGCACAAAGCGGGTACTGTTGTGGAGTTCGTTCATTAAGCCCGTATTTACAAAACTTAAAAAGGTGGCCGGGCTGATAATTAAATGGTCTTCTACCGAGATGTCGATAATTTTTCCTACTTGTATCAGGCGGTCGGTAATGAGTTTATCCTTTTCGGAAACCCGCATGGCGCCGCTGGGGTGGTTATGCACGGCCACTACTTTTACCGCGCCTTTCAAAATGGCTACCCGGAAAACATGCATAGGATCTACAGGGGCTGTACGGGCGGTTCCCATGCTTACCAACTCGATATACAAAATGGTGTTGGCATTGTTCATGCCCACAATCCAAAAATGTTCTTTTTCGCGGTCGATTTTATTTTCGCGCAGTAAAATCCGCTGCATGATTTCGTAAATATCATCCGGATTGGTTACGTTTATTTTATCTTTGTTGGTAAGTTTTATATTCATATTTGCCTGTAATGCTTGGTAGAAACAAGTCGCAAAGTTACAAAATAATCGAAGAGGATTTTTACAAAAAGTGTGGGATAAAGCTGAACAGACTATGCTATTTTGAAAAATAATATAATTTATTAGAGGTTGGGAATATTAATGCGATTTTTATATTATTTTTGTATATTTGCGGGTAAAATAATTTTATTATAAACGTGTGCAAGCAGATGTTTATTTTTTTCCTTTGTTTGCAGATAAAGAAATAAAAACCGATGAAAAAAATTACTTCTGCATTCGTAATTGTATTATGTTTATTAGGTCTCAATCCAACCCGGGCGCAAATTAAAGTAACGAATGCCGGAAATGTAGGTATCGGATTGGGAAGCAATGAAACGCCGGCAGATAAATTCCATGTGAATGGAAATGCCAACATTACCGGAGCGTTAAGTTCCGGTAATTTAACGCTTACCCAAACGCTTAATGTAAACGGAAGCAGTTACCTGAAAGAACTTTCGTTCGGCGATTATTTTACAACTTCCGAAAGCCCTGTGGGATATGGTTACGGCGACGGAAGTTGGGGATTGGTTATAGGCGGAACCGCCCTGACGCCCAAATATGCCTATCTGGCTTCCATAGGGGAGCAGGAACGTCCGGTAGGCGTTATTCACGCAGGGGAACTCCGGCTTAATTCACAGACGGTTAGCAATGTATTATCCGCAAAAATGGAACGCACGGAGCTCAAAGAAATTTTATTCTATAACTCTCCGGGAAGTTTCGGGATCATGCCGAGACTCGACCTCAATCGTTATCGTTTGAAACCGGAAGCATTTGAGAGGATAGAGGATAAGGAGTTAAGGATATTTTGCATGGAAAATGCGAGGGAACGTT
>JAVBLV010000012.1:0-7510 GCA_031553195.1 Bacteroidales bacterium | reverse complement strand
GACAAAAATTCTTTGCTTAATAATTCTTTGGGAATCTCCATGCTTTGTGTCCTTTCTTTTTCAAAGTTATAAATAAATAAAAAAACTACGAGAATCTTGCCCGTAGTTTTCTATTTACACATAAGTATGGACAGTGTCCTTCAACTATTCGGATTTAGGAGCTTCCGGATTTTCTTTTTCTTCTTCTTTTGCCAATTTATCGGAGATCTTTTGCAGACGCTTAATAATGCCATCTACTTTTTCTTTGGAAGCGTCTTTAAGTTCCGTTCTGCAAGTTTCCAATGCATCTTTGGTTTCGTCCGAAATACTTTTTCCACTTGTATAAGCCTTTGTAATAGCTTTGTCTAAAGCGTCCGAAACTTCATTTAAAGCCATATTTTTCTTTTGCAGTATTGCGTCTAAATCTAATGTTTTCATTGTACGGGTAATTTATTATTAACAATATTGTTATTTAAAATAAATAACATGCCAAGCATTAGAATGTTCAATATTGTATCATTTATTCTGCAATCCATTTTTTGCATTCGCCTACTCTGGCTTTGCTTACGACAATCCGTTCAGGGGTGGGGATAATCAAATTTATTGAAAGTTTTCCTCCGAACCAAACAGACAAATCTTTAATAGCAGAACGGGCAACAATATACTGTCTGTTGGCGCGGAAAAAATGTTCAGGAGATAGTTGATGCATGATTTCATCCAGAGTTTGATCCAAATAATAATTTTTTTGTTTGAAACCAACCGCCTTTACCATTTTAGAATCAATACAAATAAAGGCAATATCGTTAACCGATACGGGAATTAGACGATCTCTATCCGGAACCAAAAAATAGTTTTTATAATTTGAAGAAGTCTGTTTTAAATTATTGAGTAGTTTTTGGATCAACTCAATATTTTCCGCCGGACTGGGAGTCATTTTTTTGTACTTATTAATGGCTCGTTCCAAATCTTGTTTGCTAATGGGTTTAAGCAAATAATCGATACTGTTGACCTCGAAAGCTTTCAGGGCATATTCGTCATAGGCGGTTGTAAAAATAATGGGGCAAGAAATATCTACCTCATTAAAAATACCAAATGAAGAACCGTCGGCTAAGTGAATATCCATAAAAACCAAATCGGGCATAGGGTGAAGTTGAAACCATTCCACACTTTCATCGATAGATTGTAACACAACCAAAATTTCCATATCAGGTTGTACTTCCTTTATCAGCGATTCTAATGCCTGCGCCGCTACAATTTCATCTTCTATAATAATTGCTTTCATAATAAATCTCTCCCAACCTCCTCTGAGAGAGGAGATTTTTTCCATCGTTAATAATTATAATATTTTGAACCATTATTTTTTATTACAGACGTATCAATGGTATTTTAACTTCAAAAACCCCCTCTGTTTCGTAAACACAGATTTCTTTTTGCCACATTAAACGGTATCTTTCAGCTAAATTATCCAAACCGATCCGTTCTCCGGTTTCGGGAATTTTTTTCAACTGAATGGGATTCGAAACGCTGATATATAAATCTTCCGAAGTGGAAATGGTAATGCTAAGCGGTTGCTTATTGCTTACTACATTGTGTTTAATGGCATTCTCAACCAAAATTTGTAAACTTAACGGAATTATCGCATAATCGTAATATTTTGCGTCTATCTGGTGAATAAAACGAAGACTCTCTCCATACCGGATTTGCATTAAAGAACAATATGATTGCGTGAATTTCAATTCTTCCGACAATGTAATGGTTTCTTTGTTTTGTAGCGTATAACGAAAAACATAGGAAAGTTGTTGAACATATTCCTGGGCTTTTTCCGTATTTATTTTAATCAGGGAGTTGAGAGTATTCAAAGAATTGAATAAAAAATGCGGATCTACTTGATTTTTCAACGCGGCAAAACGGGTTTTCATATTTTCGGCCAATAAGCTTTTATTTTCCAGCGCTGTTAGTTGCTGTTTATACCATAAATTAAGCAATTGAGATGAAAACAAAACAATAATAGCAATGAACGAATCTCTTACCATTCCGCCCCTTATGATATGCTTAGAGTTTGTAGGTAAATCTTTAAATTGCAATTGAATATTGGAGAATACATAACTAAGTACCCATGTGCAAACAAATGTAGCGAGTATAATCGTCAGCAATTTTACCGTTGAATTGAATCGTATTTTCAATAATTTAAAATTCAACACATAAAGTGTGAAAACGAGTAAAAAATTAGCAATTACATGCATTAACATGTTCCAAGCATTCAACGAAGGACGGATCCGTTCTCCTTCCGAAGGCATAACGGCATCTTTTCCATAAAAAAACATGATTAAAAATAGTAGATTCAACAAAAGCGAAATCCCTATGGAGAAAGCAAGAGCCGTACGATAATTTAAAGGCGATTTTTGCATATCTTTTGATTTACAAAATTTATAATGTTGCAGGGTTTGTAACGTTATAAATCTTAAAAATGTTACGAACCTTAGAGCTGTTATTCATATCTCAAGGCATTAATCGGATCTAGCGAAGCTGCTTTCTTGGCCGGATACCAACCAAAGAAAATACCTGTAGCGGCGCAAACCAAAAATGAAATACCCACAGCCGAAGTACTTACAATAAATGGCCAATGCAATAAACTCGATGCTATATAAGATAAAGCAAGTCCGAGCAAAATTCCAATCAAACCGCCTATTAAGCTAAGGATGGTACTTTCGCACAAAAATTGCAACATAATATCGCGGTTATGCGCTCCGATAGACATCCTTAAACCGATTTCCTTGGTACGTTCAGTAACGGTTACATACATGATATTCATAATTCCTATACCGCCCACAACCAAAGAAATAGAAGCAATTGCGGCCAATAAAACTGTTAGAAATCCACTTATGGAATTCATCATTTGCAACATCTCTTGTTGGGTACGGACTTGAAAATCATCATCATCATTCGCTTTTAATTTATGTTGTGCACGCAGGATAGATTCTATTTCATCAGTGGCAAGAGATGCCACATCTTCCGAAGCGGCAGATGCCATAATCATGTGTATAAATGTAACCGCTAAAATTCTTTTTTGAACTGTTGTATAAGGTGCAATTACCACATCATCCTGATCTTGTCCCATTTGGTTTTGCCCTTTACTTTTCAGAACCCCAATAATCTTAAAAGGAATTTTATTAAAACGAATCGTTTGTCCTACAGGATTTTCTCCGTTTGGGAATAAATTTTCAACAACGGTTTCCCCTACCAAACAAACTTTGGCGGCGCTTTTCACATCTTGTTCCGTAAAATTTATACCCGACTCAATTTCATATTTTCGTATGGTAATGAAATCGCTATTTCCTCCCTGTATACTCCCCGGCCAGTTATTGGCTCCGTTTACCAACTGTCCTCCGGCATTTACCACAGGCGAAGCCATGCTAATAAATTTTGCTTGTTGTAAGATAGCGTCAACGTCTTTTTCGGTTAATGTTTGTACGCTTCCGGAACCAATATTGACTCCTCCTTGTCGTTGGCTGGCGCGCATAACCATAATCAAATTTGTTCCCATTGTGGAAATTTGATCATTAATGCTTTTAGAAGAACTTTGCCCCAAACTCACCATAGCAATAACAGAAGAAATGCCAATGATAATACCCAACATGGTAAGTAAAGCCCTTGTCTTGTTTCGTAACAGCGCTTTATATGCAATTTTTAAAAGGTTGAACAGGTTCATAATATTAGCCCCAAACCCCAAAGGGGCTTAGGAATTTGGTTTTAATTATTATTCTTTATTTTTGATTTCATTTAAGTAAGAACTTTGTTCCCAATTTTTGGGGCTAGTGGGCTATCTAATAATCCTCACTTTTTGGTAACGCCTCCAATGCTTCTTTTGCTGATTTAGGTTGCACAGCATAATCTTTTATAATATGTCCGTCGCGTAATTGGATAGTACGACAAGTAAAAACAGCAATATCCGGTTCATGCGTTACAAAAGCAATGGTTTTACCTTCGGAATTAAGTTTCTGGAACAAACTCATAATTTCGTAGGAAGTCTGCGTATCGAGGTTCCCTGTTGCCTCGTCGGCCAAAAGGATGACCGGATCATTTACCAATGCACGAGCAATGGCCACCCTTTGTTGCTGTCCTCCCGAAAGCTGGTTTGGCATGTGCCCCATCCGGTCTTGCAAACCCACCTGTTCCAATGCATGTGTGGCCCGCTCCTTTCGTTCTCTACTCGAAACAGAATTATTATAAAGCAATGGAAGCTCCACATTCTCCAATGCCGATGTTCTTGCTAATAAATTATATGATTGAAAAACAAATCCGATTTTCCGGTTTCGTAAAGTCGACAATTCATCTTTGGTTCGTTTGCTTACTGCTATTTCATCAATATAATATTCCCCCGAAGTAGGACGATCAAGACACCCCAATATATTTAACAATGTTGATTTTCCGCTTCCGCTGGTCCCCATGATACTCACAAATTCACCTTCGCTAACTGAGAAAGAAATTCCTTTCAAAGCATGCACTTCCTCGCTGCCTACTTGAAAAACCCTCCGGAGTTCCTGTATTTCGATGATTTTATTCATAATTCTTCATTTACAAAGTTTAAAGTCCATAACGTTACAAACTTTAGGAACGTTATAAACATTTCCTCCTTCTATCTTCTTCCTCCTCTCGGCCGCTTAGGCATTAACGGATTAGCAACAGCGGATTCTTCTTTTTTGTTTTTGGATTCTTCAAGCACTGCCGAAACAATAACCGTGTCATTTGCATGCAAACCTTCCAAAACAATTGTATTCACTCCATCCGACATGCCTGTCTTTATTTCTTTACGGACTATTCCTTGGGGACCTTGTATCCAAACAGTTTTTCCGCCGGTACGCGCATTGTCTCCTTTATTTGATGCATCAGGTCGTTGCTCTTTCTTATTTAACATTTCCTGAGTAGGATTAAAATGCAATGCTTCTGCAGGAACAGCCAAGCCTTTTTCCTCACCCGTAATAATCGTAATATTGGCTGTCATTCCGGGAAATAGTTTTTCTTCTGGATTAGGAGCGAGAATAATAACCGTATAGGTTACTACATTACTTGTTACAGTGGGCTGTAAACGAATTTGACTTACTGTTCCGTCAAATGTATCATCAGTATATGAATCTACTGTAAACTTTACTTTTTGTCCGAGTTGTACTTGTCCAATGTCTGCTTCATCCACATTAGCTTCTACCTGCATCTTTTTTAAGTCATTAGCAATAGTAAATAAAGTCGGCGTATTGAAAGATGCCGCAACCGTTTGTCCTTGCTCTACAGCACGGTTTAACACCACTCCATCAATAGGAGAATATATTTCGGCATAGCCTAAATTCACCTGCGCCTGGTGTACATTTGCTTTAGCATTGGCAATATTGGTTTTGGCTTGCTCCAAACGATTAACCGCATCTTCATAAGCAGCCTTTGTTGCGGCTTTTGCATCATATAATTGTTTAGTCCGGTCATAACTTTGCTGTGCAAAGAGAAGATCACTTTGCGCACTGGTTAAGCTTGCATTTGCTTGCGTTAATTTTTCGCTCAATGTAGATTTATCTAATTCTGCCAATAGTTGTCCTTTTTTTACATGGGAATTAAAATCCACAAAAATCTTTTCAATCACCCCCGAAACCTGCGTTCCCACATCTACCTTATCTACTGGTTGTACATAACCTGTAGCGGTAACTGTTGTTTCAATGGTTTTTTCTTGTACGGCTTCCATAACAAACTTAACATGTTTTTTCCCTGAACCCGCAAGAAGGAAAATGATAACACCTACAAGAAGCACAGCAACGATGCTGATAATAACTTTTTTCTTTTTCATATTCAAATAATTTAATTTCAAAGTTTCTAACGTTATCGCGTTTAAACATTATGAACGCCAGACCCGTTTTACATAGTTATTTTTTCGCCTATATATACATCTAAGATTTTACGTTTCAGCATAAACCCATATTTGCTCTGAATATAGTCGTTCAATGCGCTGATATAATTATTTTGTTGTTGTAATAAATCCACGGCTGTAATGGCCCCTGCGTTGAATTGCGCCCGATAGGCTTCGAATGTTTTTAGATACGCATTTTGCCTTACATTGGTTGTTTGAAATTTATTATAAGCCGAAACCACATTTTGATATTCCGTTGCTACGTTTTGTAAAATATTTAATTCGGTCTGTTTTTGATCCAGTTCCGCTTGTTGCAGAGCAATTTTACTTTGCGTAACTTTAGATTTTGTACGATTGTTGTTATAAATAGGAATACTCAAATTCAACCCGATTTGTTCATTCAAACGATCCGAAAGTTGAGTCCCGAAATTGGAATAATCATTTGCATGTCCAGTTCCAATGCTTCCATTTAAATTTAATGTAGGATAATAGCTTGATTTAGCTAATTTAATACCTACATTTGCAATTTCTACATTATATTGGCTTATTTTTATATCGGGAAGCGTTTGTAGCGCTTTGTTCAGGACATAGTCTTTGTTCGGAAGAAGAGCCATTTGTACAATGGTCGATGTATCGGGATAAATAATTTGTAGTTCTTCATTGGGATACATGGATAAGAGGCTTTTTAATGACAATAAACTATTGTCCAGACTAATTTTAGTATCTTCAATGTTATTTTTGTCATTTGCATATTGGGCTTCCAGCAATAAGTAGTCGCTTTCCAATATCTGACCTACTTTAAATTGTTCTTGCCCTTGCTTGGCTTGCTCCTCGCTGGCTTTTACCACCACTTCCTGATATTTTAGCAATTCCTGATTCCCTAAAACAGTTAAGAAAGCCTGTAAAATTTGTACAGTCAGTTCATTCTCATATTGAGACGTTTGATAGACGGATTGCCGCATCATTAACTTATTCTGTTCGATGGTATTGCTGATGCTTCCTCCTTGAAAAAGCGTAACGCCGGCATTCAACTGGTAATTTCCATTCCACGAAGGGGAATCGTGCTTACTACTACTTAAACTTTCGCTCAAAGAAGCGCTTACGCTAGGGAGTCTTTCCATTTTTGATTGTTGCCAAGAGTCTTCTCTGGCTTCTTCTGATAATTTTAAAGATTGTCTGTTATAGTTATTTCTGAATGCATAATCTAAACATTGTTCCAATGTAAAAACATGTTTTGTAGTGTCTTGCGCCCACGAAGAAATAAAAAGCAAACAAAACAAAGGGATTAAAAGACTTTTTTTCATACTTCTGATTGAATTTTTGAACAACACAAAATTAAGACGAATACCAAACAACCAAATAAAAATTTTGTTGAAATGACGTTTTTTAAAAATGAAACGGAAAAAACGGAGATGAAATAAAATTAAATGGAGAGTTGAGAATTGAAAATTGAGAGTGAATTTATCCGAAAAATCATTTTAAAATTTTGATTATTTATTTTTTTTTAGTACATGACAAAAATTATCATTGTCGATATATTTTTCTGATAATCAGTAAAATATGTGGGTTTATATTTGGAAAAGACCTTGAAAATTCGTATCTTTATAACTGATTTCTAATTGGTTATAATGAAAAAACAAAATC
>JAVBLV010000057.1:0-5700 GCA_031553195.1 Bacteroidales bacterium | reverse complement strand
GGTATTGCCGGAGCGGACAAAGAGGAAGACAGGCGTTTTTCCATCTACCCCAACCCTGCCTCAGACCAGATTCATTTTGAGTTCAAAAACGCGCCTGCCTCCGCAGCTACCCTCGAAATCCTCGACCTGACGGGAAGACGCATGGAAACGCTCCGCTTCAAAGGCGGGGAACAGAGAAACTACCCGGCAAATAAGTTGCCCAACGGCATTTACTTTGTCCGTTTATCCGTCGACAACCAATTTGTAGAAACCCGTAAAATTGTCATCAACAAATGAAAATGAGTCAGGGCGCAACCCAGTTAGAGTCACGTTCTGACTTATCATCATTATGGAGAAAACTATCTTTTTTCTTTCAGGAGTTTTTCAAAAATGGCGATTTGTTCTTCTTTTTCTTTGACGATGCGTTCGTATAATTCCACCACTTTATCCAAGGGATTGAAAATGCAATTGTGGTTTACGGCATTCAACATTGAGTTGTCAAAACAATTGGATATGATATTTACAGTTCCTTCTTCCATAAAATTTTTAATAATATCAACAGGAACATTTAGCGCTTTGGCAATTTTATTCAGGATGTCGTCGTCTAATTTTTCTTTGGCTTCCAGTCGCGATAAAATTTGTTGTTTCATTTCAAGTTTCTCGGCGAAGGCGGCTTGTTTAATACCCATCATTTCGCGGAAACGTTTTACGTTTCTGCCATGGTGTACGTTGCAATTTGAGGGCGATGTTTCTGTGTTCATAGAGCGTATTGCATTTCAATACAAAAATAGATAAAATATGCGAGAATAGATCACTTATGGGTAATTTACCTGAAACCTTTCTGAAATTGATCAGAGACGATCCGGCAAGTTTATTTCTTTTCTTTTAAACGTTGCTCCAGCGCTATAATTTGTTCTTCTTTTTCTTTGACAATGCGTTCGTACAATTCGATAACTTTGTCCAAAGGATTGAAATTACACCTGAAATGATTTGTAGAGTTGACATTGGCGGCCGATTCGTCTTGAAAAGTGTTGGATATGATATTCACTGCATTCTCGTCCGAAAGATTTTTGATGGCGTCGACCGGAACATTCAAAATCTTTGCGATTCTGTCTAGTAATTCATCCTCTATTTCTTCGCGGGATTCCAATCGGGAGATGGTTTGTTGGGACATATTGAGTTGATCGGCAAAAGATTCTTGTTTAATACCTAGCATTTCGCGAAATCGTTTTACATTACGACCGTGATGGCGTATTGTCCTGCTATTGAAAGATGATTTTTCTATATTCATGAATCGAGGTTTGTATTGTATTTCAATACAAAAGTAGGGAAAAAATACGATTGAAAAGAAATTTTGGAAAGTAAATTACTTACCGGATGGGTAATTTACTCATAAAATAAGTAGAATACCCGATTTACCTTTCATAATTTTGCTGTGAGAGATTTTTAGAATTCTGTATCTATTTAGTTGTATTTATTTTTATTAAACTGAAAATTTCTTTTTAGAATAATTTTAAAGTATTGATATTAGAAAAATGAATTTAGAAGGAATGAGCAAAGAATTTGAAGATTTATTGGAGAAGAAAAAACGACTTCAAAAATTGAAACAAACCGAAGAAATCCGCTTTGCTTTAGGCATAATTGATTCTGTAATGATAAAGCTTTGTTGTATAGAAGCTATTGAAAGCGTTGTTGCAGATAAGATAAAATTGCATAAAGTCTTGCTTGAAGAAGTCCGGAATAAAATGGAGGAATTTGAATCAATTTATTACCAAAGGAGGTAACAAGCATAAAGAAAAATTATGCTAAATGGCGATTGTTATTATAAAATGGTAATTAAAAGAGGTTTATGTTCGAATGCATTATTCGGAATCTGTTTTATTTTGTAAAATAACTATAGGAAAAACGCCTGGTTGACGACGCTCAAGTTGCATCCGGTATAAATTAATTTACAATGTTGCACTCAACTCCATTTTCTTGTAAATAAATCAAATATGTTTTAATATCTGGGTATCCCATCCGGGAGATTACCGATTTATATTTTTGAATTTGGTCTTGATGACTTTCTAAAAACTTTCCGGTTTTGAAGTCGATAATGATAGTGGCGTCGGATTTAAAAATGATTCTGTCCAAACGCAGGCTTTTCCCGTTCTCCAAAATTATTTCTTCTTCGGTTTTTACTTTTAAGCCTTTTTCGAAAAAAGGTTTGATAACCGGATTGGAAAGAAAATCGGATAAATATCTTTCAAATTCGCCGGCAAGTTCATGTTCCATTAAGCCTTCTTTCAGGAGTTTGGCAATGGCTACCGGAATGTCTTCTTCGCTGATAATGTATGACAACGCTTGGTGCAATAGAACGCCTTTTTCAATTTGTCGTCCGGGTTTTGCGGGATTCCAGTAGGCGGGAATACGGTAATTAATTACAATTTTATCGTACCATTGAGCGCTGATAAATTCTTCCAATACATATTGTTTTTTGGGCTTTCTGTTTTCGTCGTCGGAAAGGGTTCTTTCTTTTGTTCCGAATTCGTAAATCTTTTGTTCCGCATTCCATAAATCCTTTTTCATCAGGTAATTTTTAAATAAAGCGGCATACGAAATCTTTTCGCTTTCCGAAGGGAGTTCTTTGGTAAACGCATACAAACATTCCGATGCCCTTGTTAAAGCAACGTAGAGCACATTCAAAAGATCTAATGTGGATTTTTGTCTCTCTTCTTCATAGTCGCTTTTGAATAACGATTTTTCCGCTTCCTTCTTCAACTTGATAAGTCCGGACGGTAAAGAAGAAGCGGGCGTATTTTGCACCCATAAATTGTTCTGCATCTTCAATTCCGAATCGGCGAAGGGATAAATAACGACCGGAAATTCCAACCCTTTGGATTTATGTATGGTCATTAAACGAATTGCATCCAGATCGTCGGGGATTTTAATGTACATTCCTTTTATCTTTTCGTCTAATTTTTCCAGGAAATCGGATAAATTCTGACTCGGATTGGTTAGCCAATCGGCCGCATAATTCAAGAATGCAATAATATAAGGATTTGCCTCTTTATCCAAGCCGAATACTCTTACTACGCTTTCGATAATGTCGTAAATGGAATATTGTAATAGGATTTCGGGATGTATATCCAAATTTTTAGCGCGCAGAAATTGAGCTAAGTTTTCTTGTTTGGTTTGATATAATCGAATGAAATACTGTTCCTTCTCTTCTTGGGAAATTGTTTTTCTTTGTTGAAGGAATTGCAGGATTTGAAGTTGGGCAACCCTTTGATTGGGGTCTGCCAGAAATTGCAGTATTGAATATAAAAATCTGACTTCGGGGGAATTCCAAAGCCAGAAAGATTCGGAGGAAATAAGGCTGATTTTTTGTCCGTTTATTTCTTTTGCGCTCAAATATTCGGCAATGACATTCAATTCTTTTTTAGAACGGGCCAGTATTGCCACATCTTTATACCGGTAGCCGGCAAGCAAAGTTTCTGAAATGGCGTGGTATGTTCTTTCGCAAGTGCGCGCTTTATAATCGTCCTTTTCCAGGAATTCAATACAAACATAACCGCCGTCTTTTATCGGTTGTTGTTTTAAACCGGGATCATTTTTCTGTTCATTGCCTAAATAGATAGGTTTGTATTTTTCATTCAGGCAATAGGACGAAAATTCAAAAAAATCATTATTAAATGTTACGATTTCGCGACGGGAACGAAAATTCTTGTTCAAAGCTTCGGGATGGAAATTCCGGTGTAATATTTTTTCCCTTTCCAATAAAAAAGGATCGTCGCCGCGTTTATAAATATTAGGCAATTCGATGAATTGTTCTACTTCTCCTTGACGGAAACGGTAAATGGCTTGTTTGGCGTCGCCTACCAATAAGGAGGATTCTCCTTTTGCCAAACTATTTTCTATCAACGGCAGTATATTTTGCCATTGTAAAACGGAGGTATCCTGAAATTCGTCAATAAAATAATGGTCGTACCTTTCTCCGATCCTTTCATAAATAAACGGAACCGGTTCTTTGGATATAAAATCGGCAATATGTTTATTAAATTCAGAAATATGCAATACGCTATTTTCTTTTGAATACTCTTGAATAACGTGCGATATTTCATTCAGAAGCGCCAGGGAGTATAGGTTCTCAAGCAATAATTCCTGCGATATAAAAATTTCCAAACCGCTTTCATACAACGTTTGAAGTTCTTCGAAAGAATCGGCGATTCCTTGTTTTAAATCATCGATTTTTTGTTTGGCATCCATATCGGCTTTGGCCGAATACCATTTGTCTTGTTGCAAAGTGGACAAGACATAACTGTTCGGAAGCAATTTGTCTTTATTGAATTTACAAAGATTTTTGAAATAGGTATAAATACCTTGTTTCCCCCTATAGAAATCCTCTTCGGATAAACCTTGGCGTTCTATTTGGGAACAAATGAAGCGGGATACTTTCTCTACGTTTTCTTTAAATATCTTGTTTGATTTGCTTAATTCTCCGGCAATATTCCTGAAATCGGATAATGACAAATATTTGATCTGATCCAGATAAAATGGAGCATATTCTTTAAATATCTCCGAAGAAAGCCTTTTAAGGTCGGCGTCCACCTGCCAGTTTTTGCCTTGTATCAAGTTCTCTTCGGCAAACTGCACCAACGTTTTAGTAAGCTCCGGATCGGAGCCGATTTTTCCCATAATGGCGTTTACCGCCTCCGAAATCAAAGTCTCATTTTCCAATTCCACATCGAATTGTAACGGAAGCTTCAGATCATAAGAAAACGTGCTCACAATACGGTAGGTAAAACTATCTATCGTACTGACGGCAAAATCGGAATAATGATGTAAAATGTTTTGGAGAACAGTTTTTGCGTTTTTACGCAATTCTTCAAAAGAAAGACGGGTTTCTTTTTGTAAATCGAGGGCAAGCGAGTCGTTGGAAAAATCTTCGCCATAACATAGCGCGCTCAATTGCTTGATGATCCGCTCCTTCATTTCATTGGCGGCTTTGTTGGTAAAAGTTACGGCTAGTATACGTTTATACTTGTAAGGCGCCGCCAGAACCAATTTTAAATACTCCTTCACCAAAGTATAAGTTTTTCCCGAACCGGCCGAAGAACGGTATACTTTAAATAATCCATCTTTATAGTCGCCCATAATTTTTGACTTATGAAAAATAAACGCAAAGATAGGTTTTTGTCATAAAACTTTTCTCAAGAAAAAATGGGTAGTACGATTTTTCTGTTCTCTATTTATTTAAAATCGACTCTTTTATTACTTCAACGGGAGATTGTAAATTAATTTTCATACATCTTTTTAAAGGTTTTAAAGAGGCGCTGGATAAAAAGAATGCGAAAATAGGGAAGATTAAAATTACAAAAATCTGTTTTTGCTTAGCTAAAGATTAAGTAACCTGAATGGTTGTATTAATTAAAATAGAATCGGACTTTTGTATAAAAAATCTTTTTTTAATTTTTATATGAGATATTTAAAGTCTAAAATGCTTTATTTATCAGGTCTATTATCTGATAAATCTTCTTTTCTAAACCAAACCGTTATTATTTGTTAAACTACAAAACAGCAGCGCCATGACCCGCATCTTTGATAAAGCGTTCATATTTCAATTGTTTTGTTAAGGAGTAACACTGTAGATAGTTGTATTGTAATTTTTTACAATACCATTAGTAGTTGTTAAGGTTAAAGTAACAACAAATGGTTCGGGGTTATATCCTGTTTCATTTT
>JAVBLV010000052.1:0-55346 GCA_031553195.1 Bacteroidales bacterium | reverse complement strand
GATGAATTACAATGCTTTACTAATCCAGCGAATTTATCGCATGTTTGGGCTAAAGCCAAACATGATTAAAAATAACCAAAACCTCAAAGAACTTATTTATTTCGGAACTAAAGCCGTTTAATTTTTAACGGACTATTGTATCTTCCCATTCACACTCCCAGGTCTTTACAGATGGAATCAAGCTTCAGCAGAAGTTTTTTCATTTCGCTGATATTTAGTCTTTTGGTATTATGAGAGTGATAATCATCAATAAAAGAAACTTCCTGTTGACCTTCTACAAAATATTTGTCATAATTTAAATCGCGATTATCGGCAGGGATACGGTAATAATCGCCCATATCTTCGGCTTTGGCCATTTCTTCGCGGGCAACCAATGTTTCATACAATTTCTCTCCATGACGGGTCCCGATAATGCGGACAGGGTTGTTGGATTTATATAACTCCAAAAGGGCTTTGGCTAATACTTCGATGGTTGCCGCCGGCGCTTTCTGGACAAACAAATCGCCATTAAGGCCGTGTGTAAAAGCATAAATAACCAAATCCACCGCATCGTCCAATGTCATCATAAAACGCGTCATATTCGGATCGGTAATGGTTAAATCTTTGCCTGCCTTAAGTTGATCGACAAACAAAGGAATTACGGAGCCCCTGGATGCCATCACGTTGCCGTAACGCGTACAACTGATAATGGTTTCCGAATCTTCACCTAATGCACGGGCTTTGGCAATGGCCACTTTTTCCATCATGGCTTTGGATATTCCCATTGCATTGATAGGATAACAAGCCTTGTCGGTGCTTAGAACCACTACCCGTTTTACATTATGTTGAATAGCTGAATTCAACACATTCTCTGTCCCTATTATATTGGTTTGCACGGCTTGTATAGGAAAAAACTCACAGGAAGGAACCTGTTTTAAAGCCGCTGCATGGAATACATAATCGACACCGATCATTGCCCCGTCGACGGATTGTTTATCTCTTACATCTCCAATGTAAAACTTGACTTTCGGATTATTCAATTGATGACGCATGTCATCCTGTTTTTTTTCATCGCGGCTAAAAATACGTATTTCTTTAATATCTGTATGGAGAAAGCGTTTTAGTACGGCATTTCCAAAAGAGCCGGTGCCGCCGGTAATTAAAAGGGTTTTATTTGTGAACATGATAAATTTATATTTTCTCTAACATATCTATAACTTTCTTACATTGTGCTTGAGGATTTTTATTTTGCAGAATAAACTCTCTGGCTTTTTGAGCAAAGGATGACCTTGTTGCTTCATCTAAATTGCAAACTTCAATAATTTTATCTCTAAGGGCATCTACGGTTTCCTCTTTAACAGCATAGCAATAATCTAAATAATCTTTAGGTATCCCTTCGAGTTCATACAAGATGCAGGGTGTTCCCGATGCCATATATTCTACTGTTTTTGAAGGGAACGAATATTTTGTGTATTCTCCCTCCGAAGTTCTGGGATTTACTAAAACAGCAGATTGGGATTGTAGTTCCAATACTTTCTCACGAGGAATTTGTCCCCAGTATTTAATTCTATTATCAATCTGCGCAGCTTTAACAATATCTGTTTTTGAGTCTCCTTCGCCGCATATCCATAGTTTGTAATTGGCGTTTCCTATTTGTTGAAAAGCTTGCAGTAAGTTAAGAATCCCATATCGGCGAGCCAGAGTCCCTGAATAAAAAACAATATGATATTCCTTTTTAATATTGTCCATATTTGGAGCATCTTTTTTATTATATATTGCTTCCACAACAACCCAAGGCTTTCTAAGATAGCCAAAATGATCTGCCATATGTTTTGATAGTAAGACAAGTGAATCAATATTTCTCAATGATTTTTTAATAAAAAAAGAATCTGTTTTTTTAAGTAGTAAATAAAAAATATTTTTACTATCAGACATATACTGAGGTAAGTCGGGAACAATTAAACAGGTTTTTATGTGAGGGTATTTTTTCTTTGCGTGTGCAATAGCCATTGCAAAAGGAGATGTAAGGGCGTACCCAATTACAACTATTTCATTTTCTGTTTCGGATTTTAGCGATTTTATTAATTGCTTTTTTGCTTTAACGTATCGATGAATATTTTTTATCAAAGGTAGATTGAGAAACCCTAAACTAATATCACTTGCACCGGGGATATGTTGAAATGGAATTGTAGGTAAAAATAATTTTTTATATAGGAAAGGGAAAGAACCTACATAAGGTAAGTTGATCAATGTTAGAGAACTGTAGTAATCAAACCCTTGTACATAATTCCATTGTAAAGTATTAGCAGCATATTGAATAGTTTTCTTACTATCTGCTTGTATTTGTTTCTCCAAATTATCTGGAAATAGACCTGTTAAAAAGATAATTTTCATTCACATATTTTGGTTTCTATAATAACAAATTTGAAATTCTTTCAAATAAAATATCGGGGTCAAAAAGATCCCGAAGGCTTAACAAATATTTTTCATACACATGTTAATTGTTATTTAAACAATTACTAACCTTATGAAAACAAATGTTCTGAAAAGATTAGATATTTTATTGATTGTATCAAATGTTTTTGGAATAGCAAAAGTAAGACTTTTTTATATCTGATTTTCTTTTATAGCCTGAATTAATCGATCCTTTAATAAACTACACTGACTTTCTAAGGTATGGTTCTTTAAAAATAATAAATATGCATTATTAATCAATTGAATATTGTGCGCTTTGGTTTTTAACGATAAAAGAACCTTATGTATTTCTTCTTGATTTTGGACATCAATTACATATGCGCATTTATTTTCTCTAAGATATTCAATAGACGCTATTTGTGGAGGTCCGATGGCGATAATGATTTTTTTTAGGGCAAGATATTCGGGAATTTTAGTGGAAATAGAAAGGCGAGTATAAGGGATAATTGTTTTATCAAATGATTCAACATGAATAAGGACATCATGTTGCAGTTGTTTTTCATATAATTCTTCGGGGGATAAAAACCCTTTATATTCAACAAAAGAGAATTCACTGAAATAATTACCATATAAAACCCAATCGGTTTCTTTTGTGTAGATTTCCACTTTGGTTTCTTTTTCAAAAGGAATGTCTTTGATAGATTGGCATAAAAGGATAAGGGATTGCCATCGATTTAGATGCAAACCTCCACAATAAGAGAAAACGAAATGTTTTTTTTGGTCGGGTACGAGATACGAAGAATTATGTATATCAACACAATTCATAAGTATCGAAAAAGGGATTCCAAATCGTGACGAGTATTCTTTTGCCATTAATTCGCTAATTGCGCCTCCTTCTGTAGCATTATTCATTAATTTGTGGAGATATTTATTTTTTGTCATGCTTGGAATCAATAGCAGAAGATTTCCTTTATACAATGTATTTATCCAATCATCCATAAAATGAGGGAATACGGGCAATTTGTATTTTTTACTCAATGTATACGTTAATTGCATGACAGATACAGTTCCTAATGGAGAATAAATGACATCCGGCTGAAATATTTCGACAAATGAATACAGCGAGGCAGGATATTTATGCTTAATGATTGAAATATGAGCAGAGAAAAAAGTATGAATAAAATTGAATAGTCTTGATTTCAGACTATTATATTGAGAAATACCAACGCCTTGTACGCCAATAACAACGCTTGCCGATTGTCGTATTTTTTTCCCATACTTTGATTTTTTGAACAATGACAGAAATTTATTTCGGGGATATAATCCTAATGAAAATGTATTGTCTGTTATAAGATGTTCTATTTCACCCGAATAATCGGCATGGATAACCGCAACCCGATCTTTGTCCCATCGAGAGAATAAATTTTTTATTGTTTGGGAAGTAGCATCTGTATGCTCAAAATTACAGGTGCCAACAATAAGAACTTTTGGAAGAGATTGGTTTTCCATTCATTTTAAATTTTATTGAATAACAAATTTATTAATTGTTCTTATTTTTCTTCGTTTTCTCAATTAGATTATTTTTATCTTTCATTTTTTCCAAACAGCCTATCGATAGACCTAAAGAAAATGTAAATATCGTGAAGTACAATGGAGAAACAATAAAGCAATTTGCCATCCCCAAGAAACAATAAGCGATGTATGTTACGAAGAAAATACTGCTTTCATTTCCTATAAGATTTTGGAATTTGTAAAATCCGATCAAATATTTTGTTAATAAAATAAGGAATGCCAAATAAATCAGAAATCCGATGAATCCATAATCTAAAAGCACCTCCAACAAGTCATTGTGGGCGAAAAATCCGGTTTCCCTAAAGGAAGCGCAATAGCCATGACCAAAAAAGAAATCCACAGGATTTGAAATGATAGCAGTATTCCAAACATTCTCAAAAATTACCAGGCGGTGTTGACTAGTCATATCAGTACTTAGGTTGCCTAATCCTCCAATTCGTTCGGATACAAATCCTCCAGATAATCGTTCTAAAAACAAATAACTTACACAAAGGACAATGCAGACAGTGACAAAAGAACTCAAAAATGAAATTCGCTTTTTTGAGAAGAAAATTTCAAAAAAGTAATATACAAGCACCATGGCAAAGCAAGCTAACATGGTAGAACGCTTAAAAGACAGAATAGAAATAATTCCAATAACAGAGACCAAGATGCTTTTGATAGTTATGTTTTTAACTCTGAATACAAAAGGAAGAAGAGTGATAAGCATGAAAGAAATATCCAATACAACGTGGGATGATTGGATTATTCCTGATTTTATTAATACAACAATAAGAGAAATAGGAAGAGTCATAATTACAAATCCTTTTATAATGAACGATTTATTTTCATTATTATCCTGATAAGAAATGATAAATCCCAATATAAGAGAAAATATCCATTGCAAATTACCTCTTACAGAGTATGCAAACTCGCGAATATCAGCCGCTTTAAAAGCCGCAGAACAAATTACATAAATGCCAAAAAGTAGAATTATTTTAATCAACAAAGGCATATATGAGAATAGTTGCCGGGTTTTAAAGAAAAAGATACTACAACCAATAATAAATGCTAAAGCAATAAAACCAGCCCCATGGATTTTATACTCAGTTGTGGCGAATAAGGAATTGAGAACCCCCCAGATTGTAAACGATCCCATTAAGAATACGAGAACTCGCGTATATATTTTATCTGTCATTATTTATTCCAAATTCCTTTGGCAGTGTTTGTAATTATTTTTTTGAATTGAATGGGTTCCCAAATAGAATTTGTGACAGCCCATAGTACCATTACGGCTGTAATACCATACAATCCGGCGAATTTGCCTGACACAATAGTCAAAGGAATGTGCAAAATCGCTTGTAAAATGGTAACGTAAAATTGGAGTGATATTTTACTAACCCCATTCATGAAGTTCCGGTAAAGAAAGCTTCTGCATAGAAATATAAAATAGAATAAAAATAGTCCCAATAGAATAAAATCAGGAGTCAATGTATTTTTCAACCATAATTTATATGCGAGAGGAGACAGGATAACAAGAATAACTCCTAAAAGAACCAATCCGAACCAAATTTGGTTCAATTTTTTAATGCTGTTATGTATCCATGCAATGTCGTTTTTTATATATGCTTCTGTAGAAGCCGACCACAACGGATTTACAAAAGAACTGAATATAAGGAATAATACATTCAAATATTTATATGTAATATTAAATTCGGAGACTTCTGTCGGCCCACAAATATGTGCAACAATAATATTATTACTTTGAAACAAAACCAATGCGGTGATTTGGATAAGAAAGAATCGAAATCCTAAAGAAAAAACCGATCGGATATGTGGTTTTGAAAAATCCCTTATAGAAGGATAAATTGATTTATAGCTTGTTAGAAAATAATAGAAAAATAGAACTGTCAAAGGGAACAATTGTGTGGCTGTTAGAGCAATTCCAATATAGAGTAAGGACGGTTCGGATATTTTTGTAATCCAGTATACGGCAATTAATGAGAAGACATTTCCTATTGCAGCCATAAAGACTGGAATACCTGGTTTTTGATCGGCAATTAACAGCGTGCAAACAATATTTACAACAAACCGTATACAGAACATGCCTACTACAAAATAAGCTAATATACTTAAATCCTGATTCAGGGATTCGGGGGCGTTTAAAATCTTTGATAAATTGATAAACGGAGAAGCAATCGCATAGCAGATAAAAATAAAAAGACCAATAGCCAAAAAAATAAAAAAGGCGGTGCTTACATATTTTTTTACATCCTCAAAATTATTGTGGGTCTTGGCTTCTGCATATTTGTTTCTTAATCCGTGTCCCAAGCCAATATCAAAAAAAGCAAACCAACTAACTAATGTAGTTAATGTTATCCATATACCATACTCTTCGATACCTAAAAACTCGAGGGTAACAGATACTAACAGTAAACTTGTAATTAATGAAAGAAATTGAGACAGAAATAGGAGTACAATATTTTTCTTATATTTGATACTTCTATTATTTTTTTGAAGGATTTCTTTTTTTGAATGGATCCCCATTATAATGAAAATTCTGGTATAGTATACTTCTAAATATTTTTTAATGCAAAATTGTTCTATTGATAAAATTAGAATTATCAAAAAGAGACTTTTTCCATAAAATGAATTCCTGATAATACGTCTTCATGGCTAGGAAATTTGTCCCATTGTTTATTTACAATATATTCATACATTTTATCATGCCCTTTTCCGTATTGGTGGTCGAGGGTAAAATCCATGTCCGGTTTTTCCAATCCTTCTACATCCCAGAAGTCAATCCGGTTGAGATTGGTTCCGCTTAACAGGATAGTTCCTTTTTCTCCTATAACTGTCAATTCGGTCGTGAAATTTTTCTTATAGACACTAATAGTTGCGTTTAAGGAACCAATAACGCCATTATTCAGTTCGCAAATAGCCGATACGGAGTCATGTACCTCCAGTTTTCGCAAGTCGCCGCCTACTCCATGAGCGCTTTTTATTTTTCCAAAAAGATAAATAATCATATCCACGTAATGACTGGCTTGCGTATAAAGAACTCCTCCGTCATAGGCTTTGGTTCCATGCCAATCGATTCCAAAATAAGCGTCATTCCGGTTCCAGAAGACATTACATACAAACTGATGGATTTTTCCCAATTTTCCGGAATCAACCATATCTTTCATAAAAACAATTAACGGATTGTACCGGTTTTGGTATACAGGAAGGAATGTTTTTTTCGCTGTTTCAACTCTTTCGAACATCTCAAAAACTTCGCGAGAAGTAAGGGAAATGGGTTTTTCACAAATGATATAAGGGATGTTGGTGTGTTCGGCCAATTCAATCACATGACGAGGGTGCATTCCCGAGGGAGTTAATACGGAAACTACATCTACATCTTTTAACATTTTATAATCTGTTGTATAAGGAACGGATAACTCTTCTGATGTTGTTTTTGCTTTTTTTTCATCGATATCGCAAACGACGGTAATATCAATACCTTTTACTGCTTGTACGGCTTCAATGTGTCGTTTGGAGATTCTTCCACAACCAACCAGAGCTAATTTTATTGGATTCATTCAATTTTAATTAAGATATTCTTCGTACAGTATTTTCTTCTAATTTATATTCCTGTCCGCTTTCCGGACAAACAGCAATTCCTTGTCCATTAAAACATAAACGATGTCCATATTCGCTCATCCATCCGATCTGCCTTGCCGGATTGCCTGCTACCAGCGCATAATCCGGAATATGTTTAGTAACTACGGCGCCAGCTCCGATAAAAGCATATTCTCCTATGTCGTGTCCGCACACGATAGTAGCATTGGCTCCAACGGTAGCGCCTTTACCTACATGCGTTTTGGCATATTCGCTTTTACGATTAATAGCGCTTCGGGGATTAATTACATTAGTGAAAACGCAGGAAGGGCCTAAAAATACATCATCGTCGCAAGAAACGCCGGTGTAAATAGAAACATTATTTTGTACTTTTACGTTTTTCCCTAATATTACTTGTGGCGAAACCACAACATTTTGTCCTATATTGCAATTTTCTCCCAACACACATCCTTGCATAATATGCGAAAAATGCCAGATCTTGGTTCCTTTTCCGATAATACATCCATCGTCGATGACGGCGGTTTCGTGTGCAAAATAGTCCATGCGGTTAATTGAAAAAGTTTTTTATTTTAGTTGTAATAAAGTCTAGCTCTCCAGTTGTCAGTTCGGTATGAATAGGCAAAGATAATACCGATTCCGATAATTCGTTAGATACAGATAAAGATTCTGCCGATCGCGTAATTTTTTTAAATGCGTTTTGTTTTTGCAAAGGCAAAGGATAATAGATCATAGATGGGATTCCCTCGTCCGCTAAATATTTTTTAAATTTGTCGCGCTTCCCGTTTTTTATTTTTAGGGTATATTGATGATATACGTGCGTGGAATATGGAACCTCTTGAGGCGTTATAATTTCGTCAATGCTATTCAGAGTTGAAGTATAAAATTGAGCAACCTGACGTCTTGCATTAGTATAATTGTCAAGATATTTTAATTTTACATTTAATATGGCTGCCTGCATGCTATCTAAACGGGAATTACAACCTAATATTTCATGATGATATTTTTGGGCCTGACCATGGTTGGCAATCATGCGAATCTTATCAAATAATTCTTCATCTTCCGTCATTAGAGCGCCACCGTCGCCATAGCAACCCAAATTTTTAGTGGGGAAAAAAGAAGTACATCCGATCTGGCCTATTGTCCCTGCTTGTTTTTTTGTTCCGTCGGGAAAAGTATAAACGGCTCCTAAAGTCTGAGCATTATCTTCAATGACGAATAAATCATATTTTTTTGCCAGACTCATAATAGGAAACATGTCGCAACTTTGGCCGAACAAATGTACCGGCATAATGGCCTTGGTTTTTGCCGAAAGTCCCTTTTCAATATTGCTACATGTAGCATTAAAAGAATCATAATCAACATCGACCATTACGGGGACTAGGTTGAGCAACCCTATTACCTCTGCTGTGGCAACATAGGTAAATGCGGGAACAATAATTTCGTCTCCCGGTCGAAGTCCCAATGCCATTAAAGCAATTTGTAAGGCGTCGGTTCCATTGGCGCATGGAATAACATGATTTGCTCCCGTATATTTTTCTAAAGAATTTTGAAATTCAATCACTTCCGGGCCATTAATAAATTGTCCTGTATGAACAACGTTCAAAATGGCTTTATCAATTTCCCGTTGTACTTTTTTATATTGACCCACAAGGTCTACCATTTGTATCTTCATAGCTCATAAACTCCAGTAACCTATGTTTTTTATTTGGCGTAAATATAATCCTTTAACATCCACCAGTAATCCCTTTTCTTGCAAAAGAGGGAGAAAATCACGTTCTCTCATTTCTCTGTATTGGCGATGGGCAACGGCAATTATAATTGCGTCATATTTACCGCTATTACCGCTAGGTTGAGATGCAAGCGAAATATTGTATTCCTGCATTGTTTCCTTGGGATCTGCATAAGGATCAACTACATCAACCTTAACCTGATAAGACTGTAGTTCATAAACAATATCGGCTACTTTTGAATTTCTTATATCAGCTACATTTTCTTTGAATGTAAAACCCATTACCAAAACTCTTGATTGGCTGAGATGTTTACCTTCGGCCAGTATTTTTTTTACCGTTTGTTTAGCAATGTACCCACCCATTGAATCATTAATAAAACGCCCTGCATCAATCAACTGGGTATGATACCCTTTTTGTTTCGCCTTGTGCACTAAATAATAAGGATCAACGCCAATACAATGGCCTCCTACTAAGCCAGGATAAAATTTTAAAAAATTCCATTTGGTTCCCGCCGCTTCAATAACTTCATATGTATTGATTTTTAGCCGATTAAAAATTATTGACAATTCATTCATCAAAGCAACGTTTACATCGCGTTGCGTGTTTTCGATAATTTTTGCCGCTTCGGCCACTTTAATGTTAGGAGCCTTGTGAACTCCTGCCATAATAATTAGTTCATAAATTTCGGCTATTTTTTCTAACGACTCTTTATCGCAACCGGATACGATTTTTATCGTATTAGTAAGCGTGTGAACTTTGTCTCCCGGATTGATTCTCTCAGGAGAATATCCAACTTTAAAATCGGTTTTAAATCTTAATCCCGATTCTTGTTCTAGAATAGGGATACAGTCGTCTTCAGTGCAGCCAGGATAAACGGTTGATTCATATACTACATAATCGCCTTTTTTCAATGCTTTCCCAACAATTTTACTTGCGCTGATAAGAGGTTTTAAGTTGGGTTGGTTATATTCGTCTATTGGCGTTGGGACGGCAACAATAAAAAAAGAGGCTTTCTGTAAATCATTTGGATCCGAAGTAAAAAAAATATCGGCGTTTTCAAAATTTTCTTTGTTTAGCTCATGGCTTGGATCCTGCTGCTTACGCATTATTTCCACCCGTTTGGCATTAATGTCAAATCCAATAACCGACATTTTTCTTGCAAATTCCAAAGCAATGGGTAGTCCTACATAACCCAAGCCGATAACAGCTAATTTCATTTATTTGTTCGTTTGTGAGATATTCTTATATATCTTTAAAATAAGCGATTGTTTTTAATAATCCATCCTCAAGTTTTACCGTCGGTTCCCAGTCCAATTTTTCTTTTGCTAAACGAATATCCGGTTGCCGTTGTTTTGGATCGTCAGAAGGTAAAGGCATAAAAATTATTTTCGATCGGCTATTTGTTAAATGAATTATCTTTTCTGCTAATTCCAATATCGTAAACTCATTCGGATTTCCAATGTTAACAGGCCCTATAAACGATTCGTCTGTATTCATTGTTCGCACTATTCCTTCTATTAAATCATCCACATATTGAAAAGAACGGGTTTGGGCTCCATTTCCATAAATGGTAATGTTTTCATTATTCAATGCTTGTACAATAAAATTAGAAACAACCCTGCCATCATTTGGATGCATTCGAGGTCCATAAGTATTGAATATGCGAACGATCTTTATTTTTACTCCATTTTGTCTATGGTAGTCCATAAACAGCGTTTCGGCACAACGCTTCCCTTCGTCATAACATGATCGGCTTCCTATTGTATTAACATTTCCCCAATAGGATTCCGGTTGAGGATGAACATTAGGATCGCCATACACTTCGCTGGTAGAAGCTTGTAAAATAGTTGCTTTTACTCTTTTTGCCAATCCCAACATATTAATGGCTCCCATAACAGAAGTTTTTACAGTCTTTATAGGATTATATTGATAATGAATCGGAGAAGCGGGGCAAGCCAAATTGTATATTTGATCAACTTCGGCAAAATAAGGAGCTGTTACATCATGTCGCGCGATTTCAAAATAAGGGTTTTGAAATAAATGTATTACGTTTTGTTTTTGTCCGGCAAAATAATTATCTAAACAAATTACTTCATTACCATCATTTAGTAAACGTTCACATAAATGAGAGCCCAAAAAACCGGCGCCCCCTGTAACTAATACTCTTTTTTTGGACATAACTTCTTATTTTTATCTTCCTATACAAAAATAAGTAACCCCATTTTTTTCTACTTCTCTGGGATCATAAATATTACGACCATCTATCAATAATGGAGTTTTCATATTTTGCTTTATCTGTTTCCAGTTAGGGATGCGAAATTCCTTCCATTCGGTGGCTAATAACAATGCATCTGCATCGATGACGGCATCATACATGTTCCCAAAATAGTAAACAGAATCTCCCAATTTGCGTTTTGCTTCCTGTATGGCAACAGGGTCGTAAGTTTGTACTTTACAGCCGGCAGCTAATAATTTTTCTATAATAGATACCGCCGGCGCTTCTCTTATATCATCCGTTTCGGGTTTAAAAGAAAGCCCCCACAAAGCAATAGTTTTTCCTTTCAGATTACCCTGATAATATCTATTCAACTTATCAAACAAAATAGTTTTTTGACTTTTATTTACGGCTTCTACAGCTTCAATGACTTGCATACGATAGCCATTCTCTTGCGCGGTTTTAATTAGCGCTTTTACATCTTTTGGGAAACAAGAGCCTCCATAACCACAACCCGGATATAAGAACTTATTTCCAATCCGGCTATCCGATCCAATTCCCTTACGAACCATATTTACATCGGCGCCCATAATTTCGCAAAGATTGGCAATATCATTCATAAAACTAATACGGGTAGCTAACATGGCATTGGCGGCATATTTCGTCATTTCGGCAGAAGGAACATCCATAAAAATAACGGGAAAATTGTTTAATAGAAATGGATGATATAGTTTTTTCAAGATTTCTTCTGCTTTTTCCGATTCTATCCCAATAACAACTCGTTCCGGATACATGAAATCTCTTACAGCGGCGCCTTCTTTCAGAAATTCAGGATTAGAGGCCACATCAAACTTAATAGAAACTTTTCTTTTATCGAGTTCTTTTTGTATCGTTTGGCGGACTTTTTGTGCAGTTCCCACAGGGACGGTACTTTTTGTAACGACCAAAACATATTTTTTCATATTTTGGCCTATTGTTTTGGCTACTTCCAACACGTATTTCAGATCGGCGCTACCATCCTCGTCGGGAGGAGTTCCTACAGCGCAAAAAATAACCTCCGCATCATTCAAACAAGATGTTATATCTGTGGAAAAATGTAAACGTCCTGCTTCTACATTTTTATGAACCAAATCTTCCAAACCCAGTTCGTAGATAGGAATGATCCCTTTTTTTAGATTTTCTATTTTTGTTACATCTACGTCTACACAAGTAACGTCAATACCGACTTCGGAAAAACACGCGCCGGTCACCAATCCTACATATCCGGTTCCTACAATGGCTATTTTCATTTGTTTATTTTTCGAATTTTAAATTAAAGTCAGATAAAAATGTTCGTAGTAATAATCTTTTTACATGGCTCTTTGTTTATGGACATTTCTCCATGTTTAAACTTACATAGATAAAATTAAATAATCTTCTTAAAATCAAAGAACTAATAACTCGCATTTTTAATTGAATGGATATGCTTAAAGTTCTAATTTGTCTATTGTAAGAATGCAAAAGTAAAAAATTTCAATTTAAGCGCAATGATTTTTAATACTGAATTTAGGGTAATAACATTGAAAATACGTTCTATATGACTTATCAATATTATAAAACCTTATCTATAAGAATATATTTTCAATGTTAACCTGTGAGGTTTGTTTAAAAATTTTCGCATGAAGTATTTTGTGTCTAAAAATGCTCTTTTTGTTGGAATTTTTATCAAATAGCGCTACTATTCTTGAGAAACCCCGCCTGCAAACGCGCTATCTCTATCGCTCAAAATCTTTTCCATAAAAATTTAAACAACCTAAAATGAGGAGAAAATAAATTTAAGTATATTGTCTCAATATTAAAAGTGTAGTCCCAAAACCACTACTAAAGCCATTAACAAAATGTTGAACAAATTCAACGGCAATAAATATTTCCATTCCAATTTCAATAATTGGTCAACCCTGAGGCGAGGGAAAGTCCAGCGTACCCAAAGTTGCAGAAATACTACGAAGAATGCTTTTCCGAAGAACCAAACGAAAGGAGGAATATAATCCATTACATGGTTAAACGATTCCCAACCCGGAATATGGAAAGGTTGCCAACCGCCTAAAAATACCGTTGTGGCAATAGCTGAAACGATAAACATATTCAGATATTCCGCCAAATAGAAAAATCCGAATTGGATACCTGAATATTCGGTATGGTAACCTGCTGTTAATTCTGATTCCGCTTCAGGAAGGTCAAACGGGCCGCGGTTGGTTTCCGCATGTCCGGCCACTACGTATACCACAAAGGCAATCAAAGCGGGAACATGTCCTTTGAAGATAAACCATAAATCGGCTTGACCGTCTACAATAGAAGAAATTTGCATGGTGCCGGCCAAAATTACCATTGTCAGCAATGATAATCCGACGGAAAGCTCATAACTAATCATTTGTGCTCCGCTTCGCATAGCGCCGATCATCGAGAATTTATTATTACTTGACCATCCTGCTAGCAAAATCCCCAAAATTCCAATGGAGGAAACAGCAATGATATAAAATATACCGATGTTAAAATCCACCGCATGTAGCCCTTTTGCAAAAGGAATGGCGCCGAAAGCCAACATAGAACCTGCCACCATCAAAAATGGGGCGACGTAAAATAAGAATTTATCATAATTGTTGATAGGAATAATTTCCTTCAACAACATTTTCAATGCGTCGGCAATGCTTTGGAAAACTCCGAAAGGTCCAACCCTATTCGGTCCCAAACGACATTGAAACCATGCGCAAATTTTACGTTCGACATATATCAATATCAACGCCAAAACAGCATAGCCCAATAAAAGCGCTACGCCAACCAAAATAAACTCAATAGTTAATGCCCAAAAATTCGGCAAAACCGATCTCAAGCTTTCGTCAATCCATTGGGTTAAAGTAGTAAAATCAAACATGTTCTTTAATTATGAATGATGAACTATGAATGATGAACAAAATGATGAACGCAAAACGTTCATCGTTCAACATTCAACATTTATCATTAGTTAAGTTTTTTTTTGTTATTATCGAACTCTTTATTATTTTCAAAATCTCATTTGCATCTTGAGAAATACTGTTGAACATCACTTCATCTATAAATTCTGTAGCTTTCAATAATTCTAACCAATAAATTGTTTCATCACATTCTTTCTGAGCTACGCTTAATTTATGAATAAAATCCATTCCACTTTGTGCATTCTTCGCTTCTCTTACATTTTTGCACCTACCGATGTTCCGGAACGCAACAATTGTTTACTTATGACAAATTCTTTTTTATTCTGAATCAAATATTTATAAAGATTCACACAACGAATAGCAAACGCAAACGACTTTTCTGCTAAAACATCCTGCCTTACTCTTGTTTTATCTTTTCCATCAAAAAATTCATCATTCAGCATTAGCCCAAGTTCATCGTTCAACATTCATCATTACCTATCTATATCTGGAACAACGTAGTCCAAAGAACCGCCAATGGCGATCAAGTCGGCGATTTTTTCGCCACGTGAGATGGGGTCTACGATAGATACCAAACTCAATCCCGGCGAACGGAATTTCAAACGATACGGATTTTTGTCGCCTTTACTGCAAATATAAACGCCTAAGATACCACGCGCCGCTTCCACCATTTCGTAATATTCGCCTTCGGGCAAGCGGATAATTCCTTTTGTTTTTATGCAATAATCGCCTTCGGGAATATTGTCGACCAATTGTTCCAAAATATGCAACGATTGTTCTATTTCTTCCAAACGGGCCATATAGCGCGCGAATACATCCCCTTCGGTACGGATAATTTCTTTGAATTGCACTTTATCATAAGCCGCATAAGGACGATGTTTACGAAGATCGCAACTGAATCCGGAAGCTCTTCCCGAAGGTCCTGTTACAGCAAATGAAATGGCTTGTTCTTTACTTAGAGCGCCAATTCCGTGCATACGCTCGCGGGCAATTACGTTTCCCGTAAAAATCTGATGATATTCCTTCAGCATTTTGCGCATGTAGGGAATAAATTCTTTGATTTGTTTTTGAAAATCAGGCTTAAGATCATACATCAAACCGCCGATGACGTTATAATTCATAATCAAACGTCCGCCGCAGTTTTCTTCAAAAATCTTTACAATTTTTTCACGGTCGCGCATTCCATAAATAAAAGCCGTCAATCCGCCCATATCCATACACATAGCCGACCAACCCAACAAGTGAGACGCGATCCGGGAAAGTTCGTCCATAATGGTACGAATATACTGTACCCGTTCAGGAACTTCCAGTTGCAATGCTTTTTCCACAGCCATACAAACCGCATGACGATTTATGTGAGCCGAAAGATAATCCAAACGATCGGTAAGATGTAGCGTTTGAGGATATGTCATTCCTTCGCACATTTTTTCAATGCCACGGTGGATATATCCCAAATTTACATCCAATTTATTGATAATCTCGCCATCCAACGAAACCCTGAAATGTAAAACCCCGTGTGTGGCAGGATGTTGAGGCCCAATATTTACCACATATTCTTCCTTGCCAAAAAGTTCTTTAGCTTCTTCATGAATTCCTTTTTGTGTCGAAAACGTAAGTTGAGTCAGTTTGTCGCTCATTTCTTCGCTTTCCACTTTCAGCGGATTCAGTTCGGGATTTGCGTCATAGTCTTTTCTGAAAGGATAACCCACCCACTTTTCACTAAGGAATAGTTTCCGCATGTCGGGATGGTTGATAAAGCGAATGCCGAACATATCATGCACTTCGCGCTCGTTCAGGTTCGCCGTTTCAAAAATATCGCTAATCGTATATAATTGAGGATTCGTTCTGTCGGTAGTAGAGGTTTTCAAAACCAAAACTTTCGTCAAATCTGTTGAAGGCGAAAGATAA
Organism: Bacteroidales bacterium; assembly: GCA_031553195.1. Lineage (GTDB taxonomy): Bacteria > Bacteroidota > Bacteroidia > Bacteroidales > P3 > JAVBLV01. The sequence continues at coordinate 38,976 of JAVBLV010000052.1, read as the reverse complement.
TACAAAACGCCCAAACTATCTTCCCAATCCATGCCGATTAAAGCGGAAAGGTAATCGTAACCTGCTTCTGTTTTAAGCTTATTAACAATCCCGTGCAACTTTTCGTAAGGCATCGCCAATTTCGGAAATTGTCCGCCTTCGATAAGTTCAATATCCTGATTTTCCTCAATTATTTTATGAATAAGTTCCATGTATATTAACATTTATATTCTTTTTTCTTTTAGAAATTCGGCAAAAACCATTCTCCCTCTTTCTCTACAAAATTGCTTTCCAACAGAAAATCTTTGATTTTCAATTCTAAAACAAAAAATTAGCAGATAAACTAGCTTGAAATCCTCTCATGTTTACATTATTCTTATTGATAGGGAGAAAGTAAGAAACTTTGGTATCGAGCAAAAATATCCGGGTTTTTATTAATTCCAAACCCACAGCAACATTTATGTTTACATTAAATTTGTTGTCAGAGGCTTGATTACTTGCTAAGAAACATCCCACCTGATAACTTGTATATGGATTAAAAAAGCGACGTTTCCCGCGTCCCAAATGACGCGTATAAAAATCTTGTCCGAAACTCAACATAAAATATTCATTATACAAAGTAGAGTCTTGCTTGGAATAGTCAGTTCCCTTCATCATGCTTAATGCAAAATAGCTTTTCCCTCTTGTGAATAAGTATTTTAATGTATATGCTTGATAATATGGCGCGGAAAACCCTTTTTTAGGATTTTCGGTAAACAAAAAACTATATTCGAAACCGGGCATATTTACAAAAGCTATTTTACTTGTAATCATGTCTTGTTCATTTACTGAAATTTGCACGAATATTTTGTTGGCGTTTTTCTTTAATTCTTCAATTTGCGCTTGTTTTTCAGCAACAGTAGATTCATAATTATCCCTTGTTGTTGAGAGATTCTTTATTTCGTCTACGATTCTACCTATAACTAAATTGTTGTCGGTATAAGAATAATCCTTGTAAGTAATATATCCTAAATTTCTTGCAAAGTCAATTATTGAATCTAATTTGTCGGCGTCTATTTCAAACTCCACTTTTATCCTATTTTGTACGATCTCTTGTCGTTGTAGCTTGATTTGATTGGTTTTCACGAAATAGTTCAGCCTTTTTTCAGATTTGTCTACGTTATTGGATTCAACATCAATAGATAATCTGGACGAATAAGAGTACCTCCCCATCTGAGCAAACGAATAGGAATATAGTATTAAAACTAAAAATAATATCGGAAAACAGTTTTTCATTATTTTTTTTCTTCTGCCAACTGTTTCTTTACCGTTTTTTTGGAACGAAACGATTTTTCAAAAAAGTCTTCGGCTTTCATTTTGCGTTGCAATTGCATTAAACCGTAAAGCAGAGCCTCCGGACGCGGCGGGCATCCGGGAACAAACACGTCTACCGGAATAATTTTTTCAACGCCGTTTACCACATGATATGAATTGCAAAATGGTCCGCCCGAAATAGCGCAACTACCCATGGCAACCACATATTTGGGTTCTGCCATTTGGTCGTAAAGACGTTTCAGCACCGGCGCCATTTTATTAACAATGGTTCCGGCTACCACAATTACGTCCGACTGACGCGGACTGGAACGGGTTACCTCAAATCCGAAGCGGGCAAAGTCATATCGCGCAGCGCCCACGCTCATAAACTCAATTCCGCAACAACTGGTTGCAAAAGTCAAAGGCCAAACGGAATTGGAACGTCCCCAGTTGACTAATTCATCCAATTTGCCAACAGCAATGTTAACGCCGTTGGCATGAAGCTCGTCAATATATTTTTCTAAAGATTCGTTATCTTTGAAATCCTCGGTCTTTAATCCTTTGATCCCGCTTTTTCCTATTTTTCCCATACTAAAACTCCTTTCCGCCAAGCATACGCCAAGCCTAATATCAAAATAAACATAAAGAACAAGACATTAATTAATCCTGCTACGCCTATGTCTTTAAGAATAACTGCCCAAGGGAACAGGAAAACAGCTTCGATGTCGAACATCAAAAAAAGGATAGCAAACAAATAATAACCTACTTTGAATTGCATCCAGGAAGTACCGCGAGTAGGAATGCCACATTCGTAAGGTTCTCCTTTTTGCGGATTATAAGAACGAGGCGCCAGCCACAGCGCAATCAGCATAGCCGCCGAAACTAAAACAATTGCCGTTACAAAGGCAACCAAAAATAATGCCGAACTCATAATGTATATTTCTTTGATAATAAATATTTTAAACGAATATTAAATAAACTCTTTGAGTATATTTAAAGAAGCAAATTTAGCCAATAATTTCAGAAGTAATTATGGTTTTAAGAAAAGATGCAGAATAAGGGTATTGAAATGTATTTTTTGATATACAATTGCTTATGGATTTCATTGGTGATAAATGAAATTAAAATGAATTGATTTCCAATGCTTAAATAAAAAAATAATTTAATAAATGTGTTCTAAAATATTATGGGAAATAATTTTTTTCTATATCCATGTTTTGAACTATCTTTGCATTGCAAACGACAAAAACAGTTGAAAGGGAAATATGAGATAATCGTTGGGATTTCAAACATGAATGATGATTTTTCATATTTCGGAGGTTCAAAAAAAAATATCAATTAATCAGTGAACAGAAGAGTTATTTACCGCTCACAGGATATCGTTTATTACGTAAAGTATGAATAATTTTATTATATACATTCGTTCGTGGATTACAGGGATAATTTCCTTAACCACGGGTATGAAAGTTTCTTTAGTCAATTTTTTCCGTCCGAAAATTACAGAGTGTTATCCCGAAAACAGGGCGAAATTACAAATGTCTGATCGTTTTAAGGCGGAGTTGATTATGCCGCATAACGAACGCAATGAACATAAATGCACAGCTTGCGGGATTTGCCAGATAAATTGTCCGAATAATACAATCCGCGTGCTAAGTCGTACCGAAGAAACTGAAGATGGTAAAAAGAAAAAGGTATTAGAGGCCCATGAATATGATTTAGGAAAATGTTCATTTTGTAATTTATGCGTGCTATCGTGCCCTCAGAACGCTATTATTTTCGGTTCTGATTTTGAGCAGGCTGTTTTCACGCATGCCAAAATTTTAAAAAAACTCAATAGGGAAGGATCAACTCTTGTAAAAACGGAAAAAGAAAATTAAGAAATGTTTGTAGGTCTATCTTCAACCAACAAGTAAAATTAAAACATGGATATAACAGCTTCACAAGTCATATTTGGAATATTAGCCGCTATCATTGTCATTTTTTCAATTTTGACGGCGACTACGCGTCGCATGTTGCGGGCGGCGACTTTCTTAATGTTTGTATTATTTGCTACGGCAGGTTTATATTTTCTATTAGATTATCATTTTCTGGCGGCTGTGCAAATTACGGTTTATGCGGGAGGGATATTGGTTTTGTTGATATTCTCAATTTTCCTTACCAGCAATGTGGGCGACAAGGTAGAAAAACTTTCTTGGAAAAAACGTTTCTCAGGCTTGCTTACTGCGCTTGCAGGAATTGCTCTTTGTGTGTTTGTAATTTTGAAAAGCGGATTAAAAGCCGTTGAAACTGTGAGCGGCGGAGAAATTGACATGAAAATGATCGGAACGGCGCTTATGGGAACCGGAAAACATCAGTATTTACTTCCGTTTGAAGTAATTAGTATTTTGTTGTTGGCATGTATTATCGGAGGAATTTTGATTGCAAGGAAGAGGTAATTTTTCGGTAAGCAAAGATAGAAGAATAAAATCAATTAACAATTAAACGATACATTACTCTTAATTTTAATTATTTATGGATATACCAATGGAATTATATTTGATAGTAGGGGCGATCATGTTTTTTGCAGGGATCTACGGTTTCTTGACGCGTCGCAATATGCTTGCGATATTGATTTCTTTAGAATTGATGTTGAATGCAGTAGATATTAATTTTGTGGTTTTTAATCGGTTTTTATACCCCGAACAAATGGAGGGAATGTTTTTTGCCATTTTTGCCATTGCCATTGCCGCCGCCGAAACAGCCGTTGCCATTGCCATTATTATTAATATTTATCGTAATTTGCAGAGTATTCAGATTAAAAATCTGGAAAAAATGAAACATTAATTTCATGGATGAAGTTTGAAGATTCTTAATTTAAGAAAATCCTCCTTCTTCCAAAAGATTTGAAACTTATTTCAAAAATATCTATCTATGGGACAAAAGATCTCGTTAGGATATTGATTATTATAGTTTTTTGATTGGATACGATTTTTTTCGAAAGAAATATCAATTTGATTTATAGCGCCTTGTGATAACAAGATGTGAATAGTGAAGCAATCTGCCTAAATTAAACAGATTGCTTCACTATTTTAAGGGGATATATTATATTTTTCGAAGGTATGAAATTCAAGCCGTTAGACCGATGAATATTTTATGATCGGTTTATCAACGCATGATTGATTGTTTCGCAGAGGTTTTGAAAAACAGTATCTTTATCCATGTCGCCTTGAACAGAATAAAATTTGCTTTGCCGCGTATAATAATCAATTACTTTTGGCGAGCGTTCTTCATACGTTTCCAAACGCTTAATAATTAATTCCGGCGTTTTATCGTAAACCCTGCAAGAAGGAGATTTGGAACGAGCTTGTAGGCGTTTCATACATTGAGTGGGGCGCGAATTGATTTCGATGCAACAAGTTACCGACGTGTGGAGTTTTTGCAGCAACCCATCCATAATGTAAGCTTGAACCAACGTACTTGGAAATCCTTTAAAGAGAAATCCTTTAGCCTTTTTATTTTCAAGAATTTTCCTTTCAATCAGTTTGATGGCGATTTCGTCGGGGACATTATTTGCCTTCTCGATATAAGTTTTAGAAATCATTCCTATTTCCGTTCCCTTCTCGATTTCATTTCGTATCATTTCTCCTGTGGAAATATAAACTAAGCCGTATTTTTCGGCCAATCGCATTGCCTGAGTTCCTTTTCCCGCGCCGGGAGGACCGTAAATGATGATATTCCGCCAAACATTTTCCAACGATTTTTCGATGGCGCCGGTAATATTCTGAAAAACGTGCTGCATGCTTCCCGTTCCGTTAATGGGGATATAATTCCCTTTTTCTTTGTAATAATCGGCAACAGGGATCGTTTTTTCATCATATTCCCTTAATCTTGTTTGAATAACCGTTTCATTGTCATCGGCGCGCCCTGCTATTTCCGCGCGTTCCAGCATACGGCGGATCAACTCTTCTCTGGGCACTTCCAAGCTAATCATGCACAATAATTTACGATTCATCCTCATCAGTAAACCGTCTAAGATATAAGCCTGAACAACCGTTCGCGGAAATCCGTCGAATAGAATACCATTCGAGTATTGGTCTTTTGCAATCCTGTTTTCCAGAATTTGAACAATGATTTCATCCGATGCAAGTCCCCCTTTTTCAATAATATCTTTTACTTCTCTTCCTATCTCTGTGTTTTCGGCAATTTCCTGACGGAGGATGTCTCCTGTAGCAATATAAGACAGGCTATATTTTTCTATTAACATTTTTGATTGGGTTCCTTTTCCCGCGCCGGGAGCCCCAAACAATGCAATATTTAACATGAATAGTAATTTATTGTTTAATTGATAATTTGATACACATCTTTCAGATTCCGCCCTTCTCCATTATAATCCAAGCCATATCCTATAATAAAATTGTTGGGAATGGAGAAGCCGACGTAATCGATCTTATAATGAGAAACAAATTTTTCCGGCTTATAAAAAAGCGCGCTGATTTTAATTTCTTTTGGATGCATTTTAGAAAGCAGGTCTAAAACATATTCCAATGTAACGCCTGTTTCGATAATGTCTTCCAACACGATAACCGTTTTGCCTTCCGGGTCGATATCCAGTCCCATTAGTTCTTGTACATGTCCGCTGCTTTCGGTTCCCGAATAAGACGAAAGTTTTACAAAGGAAATCTCTACGTTTGCATCCGGCGGCAGTTCCCTTACCAAATCGGCGGCAAATATAAAACTTCCGTTCAAAACAGACAAAAAAATAAGCTTCTCATTCCTATAGTCGGCGTTTATTTTGTTGGCTAACGTTTTTATAACCGCTTCTATTTCCGTTTTTCTTAAATAAGGTTTAAATGCCTTGCCTTGAATAATAATATTTTCCATTGTAATTTTAGATAACCCAATTCCCATAATTTATGTAAGCGGGCGAATGATTGCAAATGTACGTGAAATTTCAGATTTGCATAATATAATGTCGAAAATTAGCGTCCGTAAACGAAGATTTACGATATATATAGGAATGTCAAGATACTGATTTTTATAAATTTATACTTTTGTTCCCTTCAAAGGATACGGGTTTTATTTTAGAAAACCCATACCGTCGTTGATTTGAATGCATTATTATGGTTTTTTATGATTATTTGGATTGCTAAACAAAAAAGTTATTATACATTTGCGATCATAAATCAACTAAAAAACAACGGATATGAGAAAGTTTTTATTTCCTGCAGCTATTGCTGCCGTGGCATTTGTTTGTATTTTTTGGGCTTGCTCCAAAGAAGAAAACGCGTTAACTCCCCAATCGATAACTCCAAAATCCGCAGAGGTTTTGAATATTGATTATTACTATTCCCTTGGCGAGGGGCATAATGAAGCGCTTGCCAAACTGCACAGCATGAACATCCCCGAAAATGCAAGTATAAGGGAGATGGTGGAATTGCTGGCGAAAGAAGAAGGATCTACTCTACCCGAATGGTATGTTTTCGATACGCCCTTGTTTAAATCTTTTACGGACTTAGGCGTAAAAAACGGCTACTCCCAGCCCGCTTTGGAATATTGCAACCGTTTGGACGTTCATTATAAGGAACTGGAAAAATTCATAAAGAACGGATTTGAAGGGCCGGAACCTCTGATACAGGAAGTTTACGCTTACACAACCCATTTTATGCAGATGGTTTGGAATAGTTATCAAAAAGAATTGATTTCCAGTGAGGAAAAAGAAGATTTATTGAGCATGCTGGGCATATATGGAAAAAGTTCCGAATACTGGACGCGGTATTTTTTCAAAACGATGTCTACAACCTATACAAAACAGACTTCGCCTATTGATGAACTCTTATGGATGATAGGCTATATATGTACGGTAGGCGGCGCTGATGCAAGAGGGTATAATGGTTGTATGGGGGAAATACGTGATCTGGCTGAGGAATATCATGCAGCCTATGACGAATACGAAGCGAGGAAACTTTGCTTTGAAAATAGCGGCGCGGCTTCCAGAAAAGCGGATAGAGATTTTTTAGCGGTATTTCCTAAGCCGATAGAAGGCTATGTGATTTGGCCCTATCGCCTCTGAACTAAAAACTATTGAATAGGTAAATCCCCTTCCGGCAGAGTACAGGGATGGCTCTGCCGGATAAAATATATCAACAAAATTTATAAGTTATGAAAACTTTATTTTACGAAATTATCATTCTCTCTTTCTGTTTCTTTACTGCAGGAATTTCCTATTCCCAACAAACCCGGACCTGCGAAGGGTATATTATTGTCAGGGAAGGCATTTTTCCAAAAATAGCCAGCAAGTATGTCGATAGTATTTTTTTAACTGAAAACTATTGTTACACCGTTGCTCGGCCGGTTTATTACTCAGAATCAATCAGGTACTGTTTAGCCGATTTTAAAAGAGATTCGGTTTATTTTTTGTTTTATTATCCTCCCGATACGTTGCCAAGCCATTTTGAGGGCAACGATCTTCTTGATGGGAAATATGTCTGGCGATTAGGAAGAAAACAGGGTGTTGACGGTTGTCCTGAGGTTACTTTTTTGAAAGAGCGAAAGGAAATTAAAGGTTTTAAAGCTCAAAAGATAAAAATTATAGAAAAAAAACCTTTTAATAAAGAGGGATGGGATACTTCTTTTGCTTTTGTATCGCCGGAACTTAAACTGGATAAGGGATGTTATCCCGGATTCATATTGGAGTATGATAGTCCCGGTCATAAATATAAAACGCTATCCATTAAAAAAGCGGAACTTCCGCAAGATATGTATCATTTTGCATTGGAAGGCGCCATGAGCATAGAAGAATTTTACAAGCGCATGGAAAAATTCCGTGAATTAAATCCGGGAATGCTTCCTTCCTACGAAGAGATCTTAAAATTATCGGAAGAAATGTACGGAGAGTAAGGTTTGGAAAATCCGGATTCGATATTATTTTTGTGGAGAATAGTTTCTTTGAATGAAAATGATTTTAGAATGAATTTTTTAGGTTAAAAAGATTATTAGGAATAAGAGGAATATATTGATTGATAAAAATTTAAAGAAAAATCCATAGAATCTGAAATATTCTTAGTTCTGATTTTTAGTGATTTGTGAAATACGATAGGAGGGGGTTTGGTTGCAGGATTAATTTGTTGAGGCAAAAACGGAATTATCTGAAGAAAGAGTGGTATTTTTGTAAAATGGTTTTTTATCAGGAAAAACCATTTTTGCATTCAATGGATCAATTCTAAAATACAATCATTATATGAGAACCGATAAATATTTTAAATATCTGAATTTGGTTTTGTTTTTTGCTTTCTTTCTTTTTGGATTTGTCGCCTGCGGACAAAAGAATGCAACAACAATCAATGGAAACGTTAAAGGCGATGCCGTCTATACCAAGGTAACGTTAAATAAGGACGTAAATGGAACATTAAAGGTTGTGGACTCTTCGCTTATTAATTCAAAAGGGGATTTTAAGTTTAAATTGAGCATGGAAGAGCCGGATATCTATTTTTTAAAATTCGAACCGAATTTGGATCAATATGCATATTTGGTTTTGTCTCCCAAACAAACCATAGATATACAGTTTAAAATAGAAAAAACCATAAGATACGAAATGGTGAAAGGCTCGGAAGAAATGAAATTTTCCAAAGGGATATTAGATCATTTGGATTCTGTGAACGCAAAACTTGTTTCACTACAAGAGGCCTATCCCAATGCAGAGAATAAAAGCGAAATAGAAGCGGAGTTCAATCAAACATTTTCAGCTTCGCGCGCCTATGTAAAACAAAAATTATTGCAAAATAAAACAATGCTTTCTTGCGCCATATTGTTAACTGCTCTGGACTTTAATGAGGAGATCGCCGTTTATGAAGAAGTTTTAAATGCGTTAAATCAAAAATATCCGAATAACGAAGAAGTTAAAAAGCAATTAAAGAAAGTAAAATCCGTTAGCGGATTGCGTCAGGGAGCCGAAGCGCCCGAAATCGCATTGCCTAATCCCCAAGGAAAAGTTATGAAATTGTCTTCTTTAAGAGGGAAATACGTATTAATTGATTTTTGGGCTTCTTGGTGTCGTCCTTGCAGAGCCGAAAATCCGAATGTTGTGGCGCTTTACAATAAGTATCATCCCAAAGGATTTGATATCTTCAGCGTTTCGCTGGATAATAACAAATCAAATTGGGAAAATGGAATACAATCAGACGGATTGATTTGGGAGAACCATGTGAGCGATCTTAAGCAGTGGCAATCGGAAGTGGTTCCTTTATATGGGATAAGCGGAATTCCGTTTACGGTTTTGATTGATAAAAACGGAAAAGTAATTGCGACCGGTTTGAGGGGAGATTCTTTACGGGTAAAATTAGAAGAACTATTGGGAAAAGTAGATTAAATGTATAAATTGTGAAAGAGAGAATACTGGAACAAATAAAAGAAATAGAGCGGTTCTCGGCTTGTGCTTTAGATGATGTTGAAACATTCCGCATTCGGATTTTAAGTAAAAAAGGAACGATTGCAACTTTATTTGAAGAGTTTAAAAATGTGCCTGTAGAACAGAAAAAGGAAATAGGACAATTATTGAATGACCTCAAACAAAAAGCGCAACAAAAATTAGATTCTTTCAAAGAAAATTTTGAAGAAAACACATCTAATTTGTCGAATCTGGATCTTAGTTTGCCTGTTGATTTTTTGGAAGCGGGAAGTCGGCATATTCTGTCTACGATAAGAAACAGGATTATATCTATTTTTTCTCAAATAGGGTACGTAGTGGCTGAAGGCCCCGAAATAGAAGATGACTGGCATAATTTTTCCGCTTTGAATTTCCCTCCGGAACATCCTGCAAGAGATATGCAAGATACCTTTTTTATTGAAAAAGAAAATGAAAATAAGGATATTGCTTTGCGGACTCATACCTCTTCGGTACAAGTCCGGGTAATGGAAACGCAAAAACCGCCTATTCGTATTATTGCGCCCGGAAGGGTTTTCAGAAACGAAGCCATTTCTGCCCGCGCCCATTGTATATTTCATCAAGTAGAAGGGTTATACATAGATGAAAATGTGTCGTTTGCGGATATGAAGCAAACGCTGTTATATTTTGCAAAGGAAATGTTCGGGGAAGATACGAAAATACGTTTGCGTCCGTCGTATTTCCCATTTACCGAACCCTCTGCCGAAATGGATATTTCTTGTAACATTTGCGGCGGAAACGGATGTAATATTTGTAAGGGAACCGGTTGGGTTGAAATATTGGGTTGCGGAATGGTAGATCCGAATGTATTGGAAAGCTGTGGAATAGATAGTAAGAAATTCTCAGGTTTTGCTTTTGGGTTGGGCTTGGAAAGAATGACGATGGTAAAATATCAAATCCGCGACCTGCGGTTGTATTTTGAAAACGATTTGAGATTCTTGAAACAATTCGAAGCGGCGTTTTAATAAGACAAGCTTGTATAATAAGGTATTTTTTCTAATTCAATTTTACTAAACAGTAATAATTATTTCCCTGGTTTTTTATTATGTCAAGGATTTGTCTGGAAAATATGGAATTTTATGCTTACCATGGATGCTTTGCAGAAGAAACAGCCATCGGAACAAAATTTCTGGTGAATGTAGAGATGGAATTAAATACCGAACATGCCCAGCAAACAGATGATATTCACGACACGGTTAGTTATTTGGATGTATACCGGGAAATTTGTCATGAAATGAAAAATACCTCCAAACTTCTGGAAAATGTGGCTGAACGGATAGCGAATAGGATTTTGCAAAAATTCGTTCCTATACATTATATATATGTAAAGGTTTCCAAATTAAACCCTCCTTTAGGAGGCAAATTGGAGGCGGTTAGTATTGCATTGGAAAAGCGACGATGAAATAGCCAGGAGTCCAAAGTCATATTTAATGGCGAGTTGAAAATGAATATCAAGGGGAATGGTAAATTTCGAGACTGAGCGTTTTTATGTTATAAAATTTCTAAAGTTAGAAGGAGAATTGAGAATTAGCAACGAGTAATTAGTAATGAGGAATCAACTTAAACTTTAAGCTATAAACCATTTTATTCAATTATTCAGTTATTTGATAATTCAATAAAGTCAAATCTCTCAACTTTCAATTCTCCATTTTCAAATTAATTTGTATTTGCAGATACAAAGGTTGTCAATTTTCTACATATTTGATACGTTTCTTCCCCTCAATTTATTTAGAGTTTACATTCATCGGCAAAACTATAATAAAAATTTTCTCCGACGACAATATGATCGAGTACGCTAATGCTAAGCACTTCTCCGCAGGCTTTAATTTTTTCTGTCAGAGTTTCATCTTGATGACTAGGGTAGATGCTTCCGGAAGGATGATTGTGCGCAAGGATTATATTTGTAGCATTGTTTTCAAGAGCAATTTTGAAAATTTTCCGTACGTCAACACTACTTTCTGTAAATCCTCCCGTAGAAATACATTCTTTTCTTAGAACGGTATTTCTGGCGTTTAAATAAATAACCCAAAATTCTTCATAGGATAGATCGGCCAGATTTTCGTAGATGATTTTGAATGTTTCATGGCTGCTTTGTATTTTGACTTTTTCGGGGACTTGCGATTGGATTCTCCTGTAGCCTAACTCAAGGGCGGCTACAATGGTCACGGCTTTGGCCATGCCAATTCCTTTAAATTGATTTTTGAAATCATTTACCGAAAATTTGGAAAGCGCTATGAGATTGTCATTTGCAGAGTTTAAGATGCGTTTTGCTAACTCCACTGCCGATTCTTTTGCATTTCCCGAGTTGATTAAAATAGCCAAAAGCTCTGCATTACTTAATGTGGATTTACCCTTGAAGGCTAATTTTTCCCTGGGTCTATCGTCAATAGACCAATTTCTTATAGAATTTTCTCCCATTTTTTAGCTAAAATAAATATTTGCAATATTACAAAAATAAAAATTATGATATATTAGATGTTATATTGATATATTTTGTCATATTTTGCATTACCCGATTCCATAAATATCTATCCACTCTTCTTGAAATAGGCTTGATGATTGATAATCAATAAAATATAAAAATAGAATAATTTTCATTGGTAGAATTACAAATAAATTTATACCTTTGCATGTTCAAAAAAATAAAGCATAAATAGTAATAAATAAAAAAATGCAAAACAAAGGAGCTATTAAGGTATTCGCTATTGCCTTTGCACTGGTTTGCCTTTACCAACTTTCATTCACGTATTTTACGAAACGCGAAGAAGGTAAGGCCAGTAAATATGCATACTCTCATTCGGATGAAATCCGTAAACAAGCTAAAGAGCTTGCAAAAGGCGATGAATTAAGAGAAAATTATCTTTTTGATTCCATAGGGGGAGCCAGAACGACGGCTTACCTGGATTCAATGTCAAATGAAACCATATATAACTTTTTATGGTTAAGGAAATTTTCGTACAAAGATTGTAAAGCGCGGGAAATCAACATGGGTCTCGACTTAAAAGGCGGGATGAATGTTATGATGGAAGTTTCTACGGAAGATGTAGTACGGGCATTAGCAAATCATACAAATGATAGCATTTTTAATAAGGCGGTAAATCTGGCTAAAGAAAAACAACGTTCGACAAGTAAGGATTTTGTTACCCTTTTTGCAGAATCAATAAAAGAAATAGATCCTAATGTTAAACTCGCTGGATACTTCACCACGCAATTAAGAGATAAGATAAAACTTACCGACAATAATGAAAAAGTTATAGAGGTTGTAAAAAAGGAAAGCGCGGATGCATTTGATCGGACATATCAAATTTTGCGTCAACGTATCGATAAATTCGGTGTCTCTCAACCCAATATTCAGAAGCTATCCGCTTCGGAACGTATATTAGTCGAGTTGCCGGGCATAAAAGAACCTGAACGTGTTCGGAAGCTTTTGCAAGGAACGGCGCAATTAGAATTCTGGCTTGCCGCAGAATTTAAAGATGTATATGAATATTTGGATAGAGCCAATACATATTTGGCGTCAATACATACGACATCTTTGGATACGGTTGCAAATCCGAAGGATTCGGCAGTTCTTTCTCAAGAATTAGCAAATGATACTAACAGTCAAGAAAATGAAGTGTTAGCTTCTTTAAAAAAGAGTAAAGACAGCACGTCTCAAGATCCGGCCTCGTTGAGTAAAGAAGAACAAGAAGCAAAAGATCCGTTATTTTCGAGGATATCTTTAAATGTAGATAGAAAAACCGGCGCGCTTGGCGAAGGCCCTGTTGTGGGGATGGCATTATCTAAAGACAGGCAGCTTATAGATGAAATGTTGTCTAAAGCTGTTGAAAAAAGAGTGATCCCTGCCAAATATAAATTTTATTGGGATGCAAAGCCTTTAAAAGGGTCGGATGTTTATCAATTATATGCAATAGAAGTCACCACCAGGGACGGATCTGCTTTGTTAGGCGGAGACGTCATTACTGACGCCCATCAGGACTACGGTAATGACGGCGGCGTTGAAGTTTCGATGACGATGAATGCCGAGGGCGCCAGAGAATGGAAAAAAGTAACAGGCGCTAATATTGGGAAATGTATTGCTATTGTGTTAGATAATTATGTATACTCTGCGCCAAGGGTAAACGGAGAAATTCCTAATGGTCGTTCATCTATTACCGGAACTTTCTCGGTAGAAGAAGGAAAAGATTTGGCCAATATTTTGAAAGCAGGAAAATTGCCTGCTCCGGCAAGAATTGTCCAGGAAGCCGTTGTAGGTCCGTCTTTAGGTAAAGAATCTATTAACGCAGGTTTCTTCTCATTTTTAATTGCATTCATTCTTATATTAGCTTATATGGTATTCTTTTATAAGAATGCAGGAATGATATCAGGAATTGCGTTGGTTACCAATATATTCTTTCTGATGGGCGTGTTAGCGTCGTTAGGGGCTGTTTTAACATTACCCGGTATTGCAGGGATTGTATTAACCTTGGCAATGGCGGTAGATGCCAATGTAATTATAAATGAACGTGTTAAAGAAGAATTGAGAGCAGGAAAAACACTTTCAACAGCTGTATCGGATGGGTATAAACATGCATATTCAGCTATTATAGATGGAAACGTAACCACATTGCTTACCGGTATTGTGTTAATAATATTCGGGACTGGACCTATACAAGGTTTTGCTGTTACTTTATGCGTAGGGATCTTAACATCTTTATTTACGAGTATCTTTATTACTCGTTTAACGATAGACTACTTGCTTGCGCGTAAGAAAAATATCTCTTTCTATTTCCCGATGACAAAAAATTTCTTGGCAAATACGCATATAGACTTTGTGGGCATGCGCAAGAAGTTTTATGTAATTACGATATCGTTGGTTTTAATTGCGGTAGGGTCGCTCGTTTTTAAGGGATTAAACTATGGGGTTGATTTTACGGGAGGTAGAACATATGTTATTCGTTTCGATCAGGATGTAAGAACAGATGAAATACGCAAAGCTTTGGAGGAACAATTTGACGGAATAGCGCCCGAAGTGAAAACTTTCGGACCTAATACGCAAGCTAAAATAACCACCAAGTATAAAATAAACGAAGATTCAGATCCCGTAAAAAAAGAGATACAAACGAAGTTATATAAAGGATGTCTGAAATTCTATAAAAAACCGTTGACTCAAAGCGAATTTGAATCAACACTGGAAAATCCGTTAGGAATTATTAGTTCCGAAATAGTAGGGCCGACAATAGCCAACGATATTAAACGCTCTGCTGTAATTGCCGTAGCCTTGGCTTTGTTGATGATATTTATTTATATAGGATTAAGATTCAGTAAATGGCAATATGGAATAGGCGGTTTGGTCTCATTGGCCAATGATGCTTTAGTAACAATAGGGGTGTTTGCCTTGTTTAACGGAATACTTCCGTTTACATTGGAGGCGGATCAGTCGTTTATTGCCGCTATTCTGACAATTATAGGTTATTCCATTAATGATACGGTAATTGTTTTCGACCGTGTAAGGGAATATGTGAAATTGTATCCCCGTCGAGATTTTAAAGATGTAATGAACGAAGCTATAAACTCTACTTTGAGCCGTACGGTAAATACGGTAGGAAGTACATTTCTTGTATTATTGATGATATTTATATTCGGAGGAGAAGTGATAAGAGGATTTGCTTTTGCTTTGTTATTTGGAGTGGGTATAGGCGCATATTCATCTATATTCATTGCTTGTCCGGTTGCGTATGAATTAATTACCAGGCAGCAAAAGAAAAAAGCTTTACTACATGAAAAGAAATAATCTTTAGGGATAAAGATTAGATTATAAATATCCTCTTAATGTAGGGTTGGAACTTCACATTGGGAGGATGTTTATTAAAAAATACAATATGGATAATATTTGGATCATTTTACTTGCGTTGTTGGGAGCTGGGTTCTCTCTATACAATCAGTCAAAAAAGGCGCAGAGGGGCAAGACGCCAAAGGAGAATGAACCTAAGAAGAGTATATTTGATACTATTCTGTCAGAGTTTGAGGAAATAAATCAAAACCCGAGGCAAAAAGTAAATTTATCGAATCCAAAACAAATGAGAGTGTATGAAACAGAGGGCGAACACGAAATAAATCAAAAATCTGTTTTTAAAAAAGAAAATGAAGACAAAAATCGGTTTGAGAAATATCACGTTATGCCGGAATTTTCTTTGAACAAGGATTTGGTAACAGAAAACGAAATAAAAGATGATTCGCCTATTCTAAATGAACAAAAAGAATTTGATTTAAGAGAAGCAATTATACTTTCATCAATTTTGTATCGTCAATATAATTAATGATTTAAATGAAACAAAATTTGCAATAAATATTCCTTGTAAGAAATTCTTCCGAAGAAGGATTGTTTATTTATAATAGTTTTGTAACTTAGCAATTTGAAAGGGAAAACTACGCTTTATATAAAATAAATAGAATGAGTATGTTAAGAAAATTACTAATCACATTAGGACTACTTCTTTTGACCCATGCAGCGCTTTTGGCGCAGGGCACTTTAAAAGGAAAGATCACCGACTCTGAGAATGGGGAGGCATTGCCGTATGTTAATCTTATTGTTACCCAAGGCGGGCAGCAAAGAGGAGGGGCTTCATCGGATGATAATGGTGAATATACGGTTAAATCATTGCCGGCAGGGACTTATGACATTGAAGTTAAGTATATAGGTTATGCAGATGTAAAATTACAGGGCGTAACGGTTAGTGCGTCGGGGTTTACGGTGCGGAATATTAAAATGACGTCGACAGCTTATATTACTAACGAAGTTATTGTTTATGATACAGTGCCGGTTATCGAGGTAGGGAATGCTACAACGAGCGATAAAAGAGGGGCAGATCAAATTGAGCGTATGCCTGTCAATACGGTGGATGGTATTGTGGCCACAATGGCGGGCGTTGGGTATAATGACGGAGGAACCAGTACCGTACGTGGACAAGACCAAGCGATGGTAGTTATGCAAGGAGGGATTCTCAGGCGTGGCGGGGCCATTATGCCGACAGGTTCCATTCAAGAAATTGAAGTGATCTTAGGAGGAACGCCTGCAAGATATGGAGAAGCTATAGGAGGCGTTCAAGTAATTACTTTGAAACCTCCTGCGCCAAAATTTGCGGGAACAGTTAGATTTGAAACGACAGAATTTTTAGATAATAGAGGCTATAATCGATTAGACTTATATTTGACGGGTCCCATTTGGACGAAGAAAACGGCTGAAGGCGTGGAGAACACAATCATGGGCTATAGGATAAGCGCTTTCGGACAATATCAAAGAATGTCTTTGTATAGACCGGATGATGATGCCCTCTATTTATTAAAAGATGATAAGAGAGAGGAGATAGAACAAACGCCTTTATTACTCCATACAGATCCTTCGAATCCTTTGGCGGTTAATTATAGGGCAGATTATCTGAGAACGGATGATTTTGAACAAGTGAGCCGTTTTGATAACGCATGGAACGCTACAGCTTATTTGGATGGAGCCATGGATATTAAATTTTCCCCTAATGCAGTATTGGCGGTAGATGCAGAATATATTTATTCAAAAGGGATGTCTAATTCTTCTGGTTTGGCGGTTATGAATAATGGCAAGGCTCCTCAGGGGATGAATCAATCGCTTCAAATAGCGGCGGATTTTACGCACAGTTTTCCTGATGAGAAAGATAGCAAGTCAATAATAAAAAGGTTGATGTATAATATATCCGGATCTTACTATTATGCATATTCATCGAGTTATGATCCGGACTTTAATGATGATTTTTTTAACTATGGATATATCGGTAAATTTGTGACGCAAAAGCAAAAGATCTATACGATGGATCGTTACACCATAAATGGAGCGGAAACATGGGTATGGAAACAAAACGGAGCTCCGGCGGATGTAAATGTAGATTTTACGCCTGCCAATACAAATCCCTTATTGGCTAACTATAATTCCCAATTGTACGCCGATCCTAAAATGCGTCCGTATTTGACCAGTTTGACAAATATTGGAATGTTAAAAGGTTTGGTAAATGGAAATGATGCGCCTCAGGTTTATGGGTTATACTCTGCCCCCGGCACAGTAGTGACAGGATATTCTAAGAGTCAATTGGAACAATATTATTTTCAGGCAAAAGTATCGGGCGATATAAAACGGCACTCTATTGAATTTGGAATCCAATATCAACGATTGGTGAGCCGTTCTTATTCTTTGACCGCTAATTCTCTATGGACTATCATGTATCAGGAAGCAAATGCGCATATTGCTCAATTGGATCTGGATAATCCGATTATTGACTATTCAGGCATGTATCCGATAGTGAGTTTTAATCAATTGTATGATGCGGCTTCTCAAACCCATTTTGATAAAAGCCTTCGTCAAAAATTGGGTTTGCCGGTGGACGGAACCGATTGGTTGGATATTCATAGCTACGATCCGAGTACCTATTCGTTGGATATGTTTTCTCCGGATGAGTTATTTAATTCTGGGAGGAGTCTTATATCGTACACTGGGTATGATCATACAGGAGAAAAGGTAAGTGGAAAAAAATCTTTGGATGACTTTTTTAATAACTCAAGTCGTACTTTAGGTGCATGGACTCCAGAGTATATGGCGGCTTATATTCAGGATCAATTTTATTTTCAGGATTTGATTTTCAACGTGGGGGTTCGCGTGGACCGTTATGACGGAAACCAAATGGTTCTAAAAGATCCGTATTTATTGTATGACTCAAAAACAGTAAAAGAAGTAAGCGGAAATATGAATCCTAACGGTTCGCATCCGGTAGGAGCAAAGGACGACTGGGTTGTATATGTAAATAAATACAGTGGAAATACAGATGAAATACAAATTACGGGATATCGTTCCGGTTCTACATGGTATGATGCTCAAGGGATAGAAGTAAGCGACCCTGACGATGTTAGAAGTAGGGAGACAGGCGTACCTACTCCTTATAGAAAAAATGCAACGGACTCCACTATATCTGTAGACGCATTTAAAGAATACGAACCTCAATATGTGTTCATGCCCCGTATTGCATTTTCATTCCCTGTAACAACAGAATCGCAATTCAAAGCAAGTTATGATATTATTGCTCGTAGGCCGCCTGAAGCGGCATGGCAAGCGAATTATTTGGGATACATGTTCATGAAGCAGATAGAAAGTATAACGAATCCTAATTTAAAACCGGAAAAAGTGACCAATTATGAAATTGGATTTCAACAAGCATTAAATAAAATGTCTGCGATTATGATATCCGCATATTATAAAGAAACAAGAGATCTTATTCAATTGGTGCAGTATGCAGGAGCAGACCCTAATCCCAATTATTTTTCATATGATAATTTGGATTTTAAGACAGTTAAGGGGATTACGCTTACTTACGATTTGAGGAGATCTAAAAATATGCGTTTGAATGCGAACTATACTTTGCAATATGCCGAAGGTACCTGGTTGCCTCTGGGAACAATGAATTCTTTGATAAAAGCCGGTTATCCCAATTTAAAAACGTTAAACCCTATTGACGATGATAGAAGACATCAGTTTAAGTTGAATTTTGATTTCCGTTATGGAGAAGGAAAAGATTATAATGGACCTACAACTACCCGAGTAGTAAAAGATGAAGAAGGAAATCCCAGAAGCCAGACGATTAAATGGCTTCAGAATGCAGGCGTGAATTTAGTTGTAATTGCCCAGTCGGGTCGTCCTTATACAAAAGCATATAGTAATGTGCAAAGAACAATCGTAGGTTCCTATAATGGCGCTTCATTACCTTGGCAGTTTTTTGTGGATATGGATATAAATAAAACATGGGGAATAAAGGTCGGAAAGCGTAAAACGTATCTAACGGCATATGCTTCGGTAAAAAACCTTCTTGATATTCGGAATATAGTGGGCGTGTATGCCGTAACAGGCGATCCGGATGATAATGGTTATCTTTCGGATCCTGAGACCCAAGCGGCAATCAATGCAAAAACAGATCCTCAAGCATATAGAGACATGTATTCATTATCTTTGTTGAATACATCTTATGGCAATTATTCTATTCCAAGAATGCTTAAATTGGGAGTTAGATATTCATTTTAATATTGGATAATTTTTAGAAATAGAAAAACTATTAAGATATGAAAAATATAGTATTAAAATCGCTTTTGATTGTTGTTTCGCTTTTTTGGGTGAGCGTTGTCCATGCTAGAGAATATACAGGAGAGAAGAAACAGAATAAATCGTCAATACTTACAAAAGACGTAGAAAGGTGTAAGCGAGCGTCGAGTTCTGCGGAATTAAATATTAATAATGTTCGTTGCCGGATTAATGCCACAGGAAACATGTGGTACGACGGATCTAAGGCTGCTTATTATGTGCCAGGGAATGGAAATAGCACAGCTTTGTTCTGTGGAGCGCTTTGGATTGGCGGGAAAGACGAGAACGAACAATTACGCGTAGCGGCGTTACGTTTTGGACAAGTGGGAGACGATTTCTGGCCGGGACCTTTAACTGCAGATGGAACCGCTACGACAAATTTGCAAGTATGTAATAAATGGGATAAACATTATCGGATAACAAAGGTAGAAGTCGAGACTTTTATAGCCAATTATAACATGGGAGATTTAAGTAGCGTGCCAGATATAATTAAGAATTGGCCTGCCCATGGAGAGGGGACGCAAAGTCGGTATATTGCCCCTTTCTTTGATAAAGATGGAGATGGAGTATATGATTATACAAAGGGTGATTATCCTTATTATGATTTTGATAATTCATTATGTCCTAAAACTTTAAAAGCTAATTTGAAGTTGGGAGAAAAATATACCCCTATCCCGACAATGGAGGATTCTCTAGGTACCGGATATAACCCCATTCATGGCGGGATATTGTCTGATCAGGTTTTAAAAGGCGACCAAACTATTTTTTGGGTATTTAATGATGCGGGGAATGCGCATACCGAATCTAAATCAGATAATGCAATTGGATTAGAAATCAGAGCTCAGGCTTTTGCGTTCTCGACGAATGATGAAATAAACAACATGACTTTTTATTCTTATGAGATTATTAACCGGTCTACGTATACTATTAAAAATACTTATTTTAGTCAGTGGGTGGATCCGGATTTAGGATATGCATGGGATGATTTTGTAGGATGCGATGTGAAGAGAGGTTTGGGATATTGTTATAATGGAAAATCTATTGATGGTCCGGGGGAAGGCGCTTATTCCGGAAATCCGCCGGCAATAGGAATTGACTTTTTCCAGGGGCCTTATATGGATCCTGATGGATTGGATAATCCTAAAATAGATATTGAAAAATGGGAGGCTAATTATAGTTTAGAGAAACGTAAGCCTTATATTATACCTAAGTCAGATGGCTCTGGAGATTCTACGGATGCGAATGGGAAATATGTTTATGACATTATTCGGGTTACCGATGATGCGGAATCTTGGTATGATCCCTCAAATGGAGGCGCATGGTATTTTAAACCGAACGACGCGGTTGGGAATTGTGCTATTAATGGCGTGAATTTTGGAAATGGGATTGTAGACGACGAACGTTTTGGGATGCGTAGGTTTGTGTATCATATTAATCCAACAACAAGAGATAATCCTGTGAATGGAGAACCTGATAAGGCTTCTGATTATTATAATTATTTATGTGGTATTTGGAGAAATAATCAAAGAATGGTGTTTGGAGGAACAGGGGTTAAAGGATCGGCGAGTAGAGTGTATCCGACAACTCCGGGGGTAGAGTGTGATTTTATGTTTCCGGGCGATAGCGATCCATGGAATTGGGGGACGAATGGGGTAGATACAAGAAATACAGCTGTGCCGAGTGGTTGGACGGAAGAGGCAGAGTCAAATAACCCAGGAGATAGGCGTTTTATGCAATCGGCGGGTCCCTTTACTTTAAAACCGGGGGCGGTAAATTATATAACCGTTGGTATCCCATGGGCAAAAGCTTCATCAGGCGACGCTATTGCATCTGTAGAATTATTGCGCGTAGTGGATGATAAATGCCAGGCATTGTTTGATAATTGTTTTAAATTGTTGGAAGGACCAGATGCTCCTAGAGTTATTGTTCAAGAATTATCGAATCAGGTAATTTTATATTTGGAGAATAGTCCGAAATCAAATAATTATGATGAGAAATATAAAGAATTAGATCCAAGAATTCCTAGAGAAGATACAAGCGGGGCTGTGAAATATGACAGGTTTTATACATTTGAGGGGTATCAAATTTTTCAAGTAAAGGATTCTACGGTTTCTGTATCTGAGATATACGATAAAACTAGAGCCCGTTTAGTTGCTCAATGTGATATTGAAAATTATTATGATTCGGCTAAATTACGTCCGATTGCAATGTTGATTAATTATGAAAAGGATTATACTACGGGAGCATTGGCTGGAATAGCGATGGTTAAAGGGGCAAATAAAGGAATACAACATTCATTCGTAATAACAGAAGACCAGTTTGCTACAGGAACAAATAAAAAACTGGTAAATAATATGAGATATTATTACATTGCGGTGGCGTATGCGCAAAATAACTATAAGACTTATAGTCCTGAAAATGCAGAAGATGTGGATGGACAGAAGTTGCCTTATTTGGCGGGACGAAAGGACGGATTTACAGGCGGCTCAATAAAACCGGCAGTGGCGATGCCTCATGATCCTTCGGCAGAAAATGGAGGAACCATTATACATGCTAGTTATGGAGAATCTCCTGAAATTACAAGACTGGCAGGAAGGGGAAATGGAGGCGTTATATTGGAATTGCAGGAAGAATCAAAGAATGCAATTCTGAATATTACGAAAACAAGTCAATACCAATACATTCCAAATCCTGTATACAAAAGAAATGCAGGTCCTTTAAGAGTTAAGATTATAGATCCTTTAAGCGTAAAAGAAGGCGTTTATAATGTTTCTTTCACAGGTGTTTCCGATACGAGTTCGTGGTATATAACAAGAAAAGACGGAGGCGTGCTTATTCCTGCATCCGAGAGCGAATCGGGAAAAGATGAATATGTTGTGTACTCTGATACAATATCGGGAATAAGTCGTTCTGATGAGAGATTATTTTTGCCTTTAGGTTTTTCTATTCATATACAAAAGACGGATGATGTTGCCACGCCGAATACTGTTTCAAGCGCAACTGAAGCGCATGCTACAGGAGGGAATGTAATTCCTGGAGCGTTGTTATCATCGAGCATAATTTTTGCCGATAATACTAAACAATGGCTTTCAGGGTTTAGAGATAATGATGGCTCTGATTTTTATAATTGGATTCGTTCGGGAAATACATTTGAAACGGAAACTCAAAATCGTAATTATAATGAAGCTTCCTGCACTGCGGCAGATTCGGCTGGTCATATGCAATCGGATTATTATTTTGGAACAATTTCGTCTAAAACTGCACAAAGTTTTGATAAAAACCAAGAAATGGAAATGGTTGCTTCAGGCTGGTGGGCGCCATATAAATTATGTTCCGGCGCTTCGGATCACCCTGCTTTTGTGGGCGTTTATTACTATGCAGCATCATCGTATAATTCTAGATTGATGAGACAACTGACGGATTGGCAGATAGACAGGGGATTAGTGTACAATGATATGTCTAATTTGGGAAGCGTGGATATTGTAATTACGAAAGATAAGTCAAAATGGTCTCGTTGTCCTGTTGTTGAGTTGCAATCAGATCCCCTTGAAGCTCAAGGGCAAGCAAAAAAGTTTCAACTTAGGAAGTCTTTATCAGTAGATAAAGAAGGAAATCCGATTAACGATCCGGATCATAAATATGGAATGGGTTGGTTTCCAGGATATGTAATAAATGTGGAAACAGGAGAACGTCTAAATATTTTCTTTGGAGAAGATTCTCGATATGGACAATATAACGGGCGGGATATGATGTGGAATCCTATGCCTCCGACGGCTGATAATCTAATGGGATCAAAACATTTCATTTATATTGTAGGGAACAATACAAATAAATTCGCCAACAATGAAATTGTAAAAAGTACGCCTTACGATGAAGGAGAATGGGCTTACAGGCAGTTGTTGTCTTTGGATACTGCGGCAAGCGCAACTTCTGGTATTACGAGTGTTTCTTCGTCATTACTGCAGAGCGCGTATAAATTATTTTCCAATATCATGTGGGTAGGCTGTCCGTTAGTAGTTAGCGATGAATATGTATTTAAAAATCCGGCTGATATCCCTTCGGATGTAACGATTAAAATTAGAGTTCGTAAATCATATCAACCTAATTATACAGGGAATGATAATTTACAGCCCTCTCCCATTGTAAATAGTAATAATCCAATGTATCAGTTTGGAATAGGTAAGGATATGGCTACCGAGACAGGCGTTGCTTTGAATAATGAGGATTTTTCCAATAGTTTGCTTGATCAAATAACTGTTGTGCCGAATCCGTATTATGCCGCTTCTGAATATGAACAAGCGCAATTAGATACGAGAATAAGAATTACTAATTTGCCGGCTAATGCAATGATTACGATTTACACGCCTGATGGAACTATGGTTCGTCGTTTGGGGCCTTCTCCGGCAAATCAGACAACTCTTGATTGGGATTTGAAGAATCACGTTGGAATTCCTATTGCGGGAGGCGTTTATTTAATTCATGTGAAAGTGCCTGATATTGGAGAAACTGTAATAAGATGGTTTGGAGCAATGCGCCCTGTCGATCTAAACTCATATCAATTCTAAAAGAAAGCATATCAAATATTCTTAACATAAAAACTGGATAAATATGAAAAATATATATAGAATTTCTGCCATAATTTTGCTGGCATCTTTTATCCTTCAGGCGGGAATCTTAATTGGGGGGAATGATAAAAGAAGGGGTACGGCCGGTTGTAATGAGTTGCTGATTAATCCATGGCCGAAAAGTTCAGGATGGGGAGGCGTAAACACTGCAAATGGGAGAGGTTTAGACGCATTGTTCACCAATCCGGCAGGTTTGGCGTTTACAGCACGGACAGAGTTACAATATGCTTATACAGATTGGTTTCATGGCGCCGGAGTAGGAATTAATGCGGCAGGGTTGGCTCAACGGATTACCGCTTCGGGCGTTATAGGGTTGAGTTTTGTTTCTATGAACTATGCCGATGAAGATGTTACTAAGGTGCTTTCTCCGGAAAGGGGCGCTAATGGAAAATTTTCGCCCTCTTCAATGAACATAAACGTGTCCTATGCTCATAGCTTTTCTTCAAGTATTAGGGGAGGGGCGACATTAAAGGTAATTAGTACGGGAACCGATAATATAAATGCGACGGGCGTGGCTGTGGATGCAGGGATACAGTATGTTTCGGGAGATGACGATGAGATTAAATTTGGCTTGGCTTTAAAAAATATCGGACCTCCGATGTCTTTTGCAGGAAATGGAATGGCTCAGCAAGTAATTAATCAATGGAATGGAAGTAATAATACCTTGGAAAATCGTTCTTTGGCATTTGAATTACCTACGATATTGAATATTGGAGCTTCTTATGATTTTTTGTTTAAACAAGTAAATCAAAGGTTTACATTGGCAGGAAATTTCACTTCAAATGCATTTGGAAAAGATAAGTATATATTAGGCGGAGAATATGCATTTTTATCGATGTTTCAGGTGAGAGCAGGATATGTATTTGAAGATAATATATTCAATTCGGATGAGAGAACAACTTTTATGACTGGCCTTTGTGCAGGCGTTTCTATAGAAGCTCCTTTAATGAAAAAGAAAGGAGATGATGACAAACGGATTATACCGGTTATTAGAGTAGATTATTCTTACAGAACGTCAGATCCGATGGGAGGAGTACATACTATCGGCATTGGACTTGCTTTGTAAATGGGCTTTTAAATTAGTTTTTAAGAAAGACCCTACTTTTGTTAGGGTCTTTTTCCTTATTATCATAACATGAAGATATAAAATGGTTTGAAGTTATGGGTGAAATAAAATATTATAGCAAAGAGGGATTGCAAAAGTTGAAGGATGAATTAATCCATATGACTTCTGTTGAACGTCCGGCCATTTCTGCAATGATTGCTGATGCGCGAGATAAAGGCGATTTATCTGAAAATGCCGAATATGATGCGGCAAAGGAGGCCCAAGGATTATTGGAAGCAAAAATAGTAAGGTTACAAGATTTGATTTCGAATGCTCGATTACTTGATGAATCGAAATTAGATACCTCCAAAATATTATTGTTATCAAAGGTTGAGATTCGTAATGTGAAAACTAAGATGACGGTTTCTTATGAAATTGTTCCCGAAAGCGAAGCAGATTTGAAAAAGGGAAAAATCTCGGTTACTTCTCCTATTGCAAAAGGTTTGCTTGGGAAAAAAGCCGGAGATGTAGCAGAAGTGCAGACCCCTTCTGGGATTCTTTGTTTTGAAATTTTATCTGTAACAAGAGAATAATTATGGAAGACGAAAGCATTTTTTCTAAAATAGTAAAAGGGGAGATTCCGTGTTATAAAATTGCCGAAGATGAAAATTGCATGGCTTTTTTAGATATTTCACCTTTGGCAAAAGGACATACCTTGGTGATTCCCAAAATGCAGGTAGATTATATTTTTGATATAGACGATGTTCTATACTCAAATCTTCAACTTTTTGCTAAAAAAGTAGCAAAAGCTATAAAATCGGCCATCCCCTGTATGAAAGTCGGAGTAACCGTAATTGGATTGGAAGTTCCACATGCACATATTCACTTAATTCCTATAAACAGTATATATGACATGGATTTTAAAAAGGAAAAGATGAGATTTACCGATGATGAATTTTCTTCAATAGCAGAAGTAATACGGAAGGAGATAATTATATAATTATAGCTAATTTATGGAGATTAAACTAGAGGCAGGGCTTGAGAAAGAGGCAGAAATTATAGTTGCTTCTGAGGATACGGCGTCGAGTTATGGATCAGGTTTGTTGGAAGTATATGCTACGCCGGCAATGGTTGCCTTTATGGAAAACACGGCGCATTCCAGTTTGTCAGAATTTATATCAAGCGCATATACTACCGTTGGGGTTGAAATTAACGTAAAGCATTTAAAAGCAACCCCTATAGGCGGGAAACTTAAGTGTAAATCTAAATTAATAAATATAGAAGGCAATCGTTTGACTTTTGAAATTCAAGTAAAAGATGAAAAAAATTTAGTGGGAGAAGCTAAACATATTCGTTATATAGTTGAAATAGAAAGATTCATGAAAAAGCTCTTGTAATAATGACGCGAATGGGTTCGATAGGGGGAATAGAATATAAAGGATCTGAGAATAATCAATTTAAATTAATTGCTAAAACGGTTTATGGCCTCGAAGAAGTCCTAGCAAAAGAAATAGAACAATTAGGCGGGCAAAATATAGAAATTCTTCAACGAGCTGTAATGTTTACAGGAACGATGGAGATTGTTTATAAAACAAATTATTGTTGCAGAACGGCGTTGAGTATCTTGAAACCGATTGTTGAGTTTCAGGCTCAAAATGAGCAGGAATTATATAAAAAAGTTTCTGAAATAAAATGGGAGCAGATTCTGGATGTTGATGGAAGCTTTTTAATAGAAAGTACCTTGAATAGCCGCTTCTTCTCACATTCATTATATATTGCCCAGAAAACAAAAGATGCAATTGTCGATCGTTTCCGTAAAATGTTTAACCGTCGCCCGACGATTAGAATGGAAAATCCGGATTTTAGAATCAATATTCATATTTATGATGATAAGGTTACGTTGTCATTAAATAGTTCTGGCGATTCCCTGCATAAAAGAGGTTATCGCGTGGAAACGGCTATTGCGCCGATTAACGAAGTATTGGCGGCTGGATTAATACAATTGAGCGGATGGCGCCGGGATACAAATTTTATTGATCCGATGTGCGGCGCAGGAACAATTTTAATAGAAGCCGCGATGTTTGCTAATTCCATTCCCGCTCAGTATTATCGTAAAAGTTTTGGATTCAAAAAATGGAAAGAATATAATGTTGCAGAATGGAAACGAATAAAAGAAGCTGCAGATAGCCAAATGCAAGAATTTGATTTTTTAATATGGGGATCGGATATTGATAAGAAGGCATTGGAAATTGCTCGAAAGAATTTGGCATTTGCTAAATTACATAAAGAAGTAGAATTGTTTCATGCTTCGATAGAAAATCAAATGCCTCCTGAAGGAGAGTGTATGGTTATTATGAATCCCCCTTATGGAGAACGTATTAACCCTGAAGATTTGAATGCTTTATATACAAAAATGGGCAATACCTTTAAACATAATTATGGAGAGGGTAAAACCGTTTGGGTTATTAGTTCCGATTTTACCGCCTTGAAACATATTGGATTAAAAACCTCTAAAAAAATCGTTTTATATAATGGCCAGCTTGAATGTCGTTTCATGAGGTATGATATGTATTCAGGATCTAAAAAAGGCTCGAAATTTGTGGAACATCCAGCATAAAATGGGTACAATTCTTTGCTTGATAAAGGAATGATATCTCACTAAAGTATCTGTTTTGCAGTAAATACAGAGTTGGTTTTATTTCCCTGATTATTAATATTTTCGCATAATTCCTCATAATAATGTACCTTTGTATTACAAGAGTACATTATTATTTTTTATAGTTTACTAAAGAAAGGGAGATTATCAATTGAAGGATGTTTTTAATGACTTGAATGGAGAACAGAAGAAAGCGGTAGAACAAATAGAAGGTCCTGTAATGATTATTGCCGGCGCAGGATCCGGAAAAACAAGAGTGCTGACTTACCGGATTGCT
The DNA here is from genome assembly GCA_031553195.1 of Bacteroidales bacterium. GTDB lineage: Bacteria > Bacteroidota > Bacteroidia > Bacteroidales > P3 > JAVBLV01. The sequence continues at coordinate 10,550 of JAVBLV010000052.1, read as the reverse complement.
CATTTAATTAGGCAGGGAATAGATCCTTTCCACATTCTGGCCCTGACTTTTACCAATAAGGCGGCTTCTGAAATGAAGGAACGTATCATGTCTTTGGCAGGAAATCAGGCGCGTAACCTTTGGATGGGAACATTCCACTCTGTTTTTGCAAAGATATTACGTTTCGAGGCGGAAAAAATAGGTTACATATCTTCGTTTACCATCTACGATACCGATGACAGCAAAAATGCCATCAAACAAGTTATTAAAGGAATGAATCTGGATCCGAAGGCGTATAATCCGGGATATGTTCTGAACCGCATTTCCATGGCTAAAAGCAGTTTATTGTCTGCCGAAGAGTATTGCAACAATCCCGAAATTCAACAATCCGACAGATATTCTAAAAAACCGTTGATCGGCGAGATATTCAAAACATATAATCAACGTTTGCGAAATGCCATGGCAATGGATTTTGACGATCTTTTGTACAATACAAACGTTTTATTGAGAGATTTTCCCGAAGTACTGCTTAAATATCAAAATAAGTTCCGTTATATATTGGTCGACGAGTATCAGGACACAAATTTTGCGCAATATTTGATTGTAAAAAAATTGGCTGCGCGTTATGAAAATATTTGCGTTGTAGGCGACGATGCTCAAAGTATCTATGCTTTCCGCGGCGCCAGCATTCAAAATATATTGAATTTTAAACGCGATTATCCATCGGTCAATATGTTCAAACTGGAACAAAATTATCGGTCGACTCAACAAATTGTTAATGCGGCTAACAGTATTATAGAGAAAAATAAAGATCAGATATTTAAAGCCGTCTGGACAGATAATGAAAAAGGTAATCCTGTCCGCTTGCTCAGAGCCCAGAACGAAAAAGAAGAAGGCATGATGATTGCCAACTCCATTTTCGAAAATAAGATGACCCATCAGCTCCGGAATAAAGATTTTGCGGTCTTATACCGTACCAACATACAGTCGCGCGCCATAGAAGAAGCTTTGCGCAGAAATAATATTCCTTACAAAATATACGGAGGCTTGTCTTTTTATAGACGGAAGGAAATCAGGGACGTGCTGGCATATTTGCGTTTAGTTGTTAATAATAATGACGAAGAAGCGTTGTTACGTATAATCAATTATCCGACAAGGGGTATCGGCGATAGTACAATAGACAAATTACGGATCATTGCCGGCGAAAATAATTGTAGCTTGTTTGCCGTCATGGAAAGAATTGAACGGTTTTCAGCCGGTATTAGCGTGTCGACAGTAAATAAAATGCTCGACTTTGTAAATATGGTAAGAGCCTTTACGTCGCAGTTGAACCAGCTAAATGCATTTGAATTATCTAGTCAGGTTTTGTCCCGTTCGGGTTTAATAAGGCATTTGCAAGAAAGCGAAGACCCTGAGAATGCCAATAGAATTCAAAATATTGAGGAACTCCTGAATGCAATTCAGGAATTCTGTCAAAGGGAAGACCTTGTGTACGACGAATCGACAGGCGAAATAGCAGAAGAAAAAACGTTGGACGTATTCTTGCAACAGGCGCTTCTGTTAACAGGCAGTGATGAAAAAGATAAAGAAAATGAAGACAATGTCTCGTTGATGACGATACATTCTGCAAAAGGGTTGGAATTTTCGTATGTATATGTGGCGGGAATGGAAGAAAACTTATTCCCCTCTGCCATGTCTGTCAACAATAGAGAAGAATTGGAAGAGGAGCGCCGATTGTTTTACGTAGCCGTGACCCGGGCGCAAAAGCAATTATTTTTATCTTATTCCGAAACCCGCTTCCAGTATGGAACCCCTTCGTTTCAAGAGCCTAGCCGGTTTTTAGAGGAAATTAATCCGGCCTGTATCGAAATTCCATTCTTCAAAAAAAGGAATGCGGTTCCCGGAAATATTCCCTCCTTTATGCCCAAACCCTATCTTCCGGAAAAATTAACAAAGGTTGCCAATTTGTCGACGCCTTCTCCCGCGTTGGACGAGGTATTGGCAAATATTAGCGAAATTCAAACCGGTATGCAAGTTTCTCACGAAAAGTTCGGATTGGGGAAAGTGCTTGTCGTGGAAGGCGAAGGAGATAATAAAAAAGCGACCGTTTTTTTCGATGGTTTCGGACAAAAACAACTGATACTTCGTTTTGCAAAATTGAAAATTGTTAAATGAGGATGATTAGGAACTATCTTTAAAAGAGAGTTATTATTCCCCGATTAAATCAAAGACTGAGCGAAAAAAGAAATCCATAAGCGATGCTATGGTCATTACCCAAATAAGAAATTTGGATTCCGGCATTGATAGGAATATCAAACCGTACTATATTCAAATCAATATATAACTCATTTCCGATGGAGTAATTGAATGTATTTGGATTCCCCACATCCCGATACCACATAAAATCGTAGAAAGGATTGGTATAAATTCTTTTGACATAAAGAAACCTTCCAAAAGAAAAGTCAGGGTATATAATGGGAAAGGTATAATTTAACTTATTACTGAAAAGCGTTTGAGGAATAATACCTTGATATCCGCGAGCCAGTGAAACCTGGTTTGAATAAACAACGGAACCTTTTTGATTATACTGGAATCCGGAATATAGGTTAAAACTATGCGTTTTCATTAATGCCGGCGTAAAAAGCGTTCCGTATATGCTAAACAACCATGCATTGGATCCTGCATTAAAACTTTTGTTGATATTGACGACGCTGTTATGCCCCCAACGGGGATTGATTTGTTTATGCGCCCTTTGTTGTTCTGCGTAGTACGAGAATCTAGCTCTGACAGTTTGATTATTGGTAATGGTATACGGATAATTATCAAGGGGATACATTTTTTTATATTCATAATAAACAGATGGGGAAAATCCGTACAGCCAATTCTCCTGGTTGTAATTGAAGGGAATGCGTATCTGTCCCGACCAAATTAACTCATTCCAGCGATAGTATACGTCATTTCGTTCGACCTGCCTGCCCGTATAATTTAGAGAAGTTGAAAATATAGGATAAAATTTTCTATATGAATAATTTGCGTAGATGCTCCCTTTGTCTTCCTGATCGTTCCATATGAATCCGGCTTGAAAAAAAGAAGTATTTAAAATGTTTTGAGACATAATTGAAATCCCTGAGTGAATGGTTTGTTCGGCCGGATCAATCGCTACCGGCGACCAGCTATGGAAATAAAACAGATGCTTCCATTCAGGATACCTACTAACGGCGTAAACGGAATCTTTTTTTATTTCGAAATCAATTTTATACTTTTCTTGCAGAGATATTTTCTCAGCCACAGGATAAGGAGAAATTTTTGGGATGTCGAAAACCGGTTCGGTTGAGAGGGATAGCTTCTCTTTTTCGATGCCGTATCCATTTCTTGAATAACAACTGTAGACAATGGTTTCCATATCATCCGATATATCGAAAGAAGAAACTCCATATACAGCATTTGTCAGTTGATGAAGTTTCCTGCTTGTTAAATGAAGCGCAAACACTTGCGAAATACCTGCATAATCGGCGACATAAAATAAATATTCTCCCTGTTGTTTTAATTGTTGCAAATTCCGGTACGAAGGACCTTCCAAAGTTTCAATAACCTGGGAACGAATTTGAATCCGGCAAATTGATTTTCCATCTGATTGTAATGCAATCACATAAATATATTGTCCGTCATCCGAGAAAACGGGGTAAGAAAAAGTTGTTTTGTATTCTCCGTTGGCAATCTGTCTTTCTTTCCCTGTTTCAATATCAAATATAAGAATCCTGCTTCGATTCTGTTTATCATCTTCAACCAATACAATCTCCTTTCCCGAAGGCGAAAACTGAGGTGAAAAATAACGGGTTCCCTTGCTTAATCGTTTTCTTTTATTTGTTTTTATATCATATAATATCAAGTTCGAATAAGTTACATTTTCCCATCGGGGATGTTTTTTTATTTCACACCAAACCAATGTAGAATCATGTAAATCGAAATAATTGTTGTAAATGCTTCCTGTTTTTCGAATTTCCGTTTCGCCTCCTTTTAAGGAAACGATAGTAAATGTTGTTGTCTCTTCAAAGCTGTTTTTCAAAACAAGGATACTGTCGGCATTTATTATTTTAGGGGAAAGGTATTGCGTATAGACCTTGACGGGGGGAGTCAAAGCGATTACGTCCGTATGATTTATTCTGGCGTTTGTATCTTTATTCCAGATAGAATCGTAATATTTCAGGGTTTGCGCATAGAATTTGTTCATGTTGAAAGATGTATGCTTTTTAATGCCTCTTTCAAAAGGATTTAGTTGCCACGGTTTTTTAGCCACGTTTTGCAAAACCGATTCCCAAAGTTCCGCGCCATATTTTTCCCTTCCGAAACTCACCAAATGATACCCCCAGTAATAACGATTCGGAACATAATCTTTATAGGACCCAAACACAGCCTTGTCGTAAGAAAACGATTTTCCGTCCTCAACAATGGCTTTTATTCTCATTTGAAAATCTCCTTCGCGTCCTCGTCCTGTTTCGGAAAGAGCGGTTTCGGCGGCTGTAGCGTCGCCTTCCAGAAACCAATTAGGCACAAATAATCCAACGATGGCTCCGGTTATATGTTCTCCGAAAATAAATGCTAATACTCCTGAAATTCCCTCGGTTAAATTCTCCATTTGCAGCACGTGCCTGTATTCATGAATACCCAATTGCTCAAGCCAGGGTTGCGAATAAGAATCCTGGGGCGAAGAAGTCCACCATTCCATCCGTTTGGGCGCCCATATCACCATTCCGTTCGACATTACGCTTTGAGGATGTATTATTAATGGAAACCGTTTGATTTTACCTGGCAGAGAATAGGCCACGGCATTAGGCACGGAATCCAGCATTTGAGCTATTCTTTGTGCTTGAGGTTCGTAATAATCGGGAAAAACAATCTGAAAAGCCTTGGTTTCTATTTGTCTCCATCTGAAACTTCCTCTGTCTTGTCCGGTATTATAGTATTGGGCTCGCATTCCCATGCAAGAGAGTAGCAAAAAGATGAAAATGAGGCTTCTCTTTAACAAGTTGAAATATTTTTATACAAAACAAATATAGGGATAATTTGCCTTTCCCCCATAGGAAAGATAAATCAGATCTTATTATAGGTTTGCCATATGCATTCCCAATCGTATTTTACAACAATGAACGAAGATATTAGTTCATCAAAATTTTATATTAGCAACCTGTTTATTGTAACCCCTCATTAATGAATGACTATTTAGAATTGTGAAACGCGTCTACCTAAATAAAGCAGATTGCCCCCTGCTTCGTATTTTTCCGCAGAGAAGTCACAATTCAGGTTTGTATTCTCCAAAGAGGGCTCTGTTATATTTTTTCTTAATGGACGAGTATGCGAAAGGATCTATAAATAAACTTACAAAAAATATAAATTGCCGTTTACAAACATTACTCATCAAGGTTATTACTCGAAACGAGTTTATACACTTTATCGTTTCTACGAATAACTTCGCGGGTTGAGATAGAACAGGTTTCGCCTTTTATTGTTTGTTGAACAGTCTGTAGATCTACCCGGATTTCATTGACGACGTCTTCGTATACTCCCGTTGTAGGACCTAGAATTAAAATGGAATCTCCGGTCTTAAGATCATGGGTCTCCATTTTTATTTCAGCTACTTGTAAACGAGAAAAATAATTGGTTACTTTTCCCACGTATATTTTTGTTTGCGTCGATTGCGAGCCGTAACGTTCCGTCCATTCTCCGATTTTTCTTCCTAAATAATAACCCTCCCAGAATCCTCTGTTATAAACGCTTTTTAAACGTTCATTCCATCCTGCAACCGCCTCTTCTGTAAATTCTCCTTTATAATAAGATTCTACAGCTTCTTTATAGCAAGCGGTAACTGTTTTTACGTATTCGGGAGACCGTCCCCTGCCTTCAATTTTTAAAACGCGAACGCCGGCTCCTATGATTTTGTCCAGAAAATCTATTGTTTTCAGGTCTTTTGGCGACATAATATAACTGTTGTCCACTTTTAGCTCAACTTCATCGTCAAAATCCGACACTTTATATTGCCGGCGGCAAAACTGAAGGCATGAACCTCGATTAGCCGAAGCGTTGGCATTATCCAAACTGATATAACATTTTCCCGAAACAGCCATACATAGGGCTCCATGAACAAAAACTTCTATTTCTATCAAATTCCCCGAAGGCCCTTTGATTTGATTTGACTGTACGAATTTTACAATTCCGGAAATTTGTTTTAAATTCAATTCCCGGGCTAATACAATTACGTCGGCAAATTGAGAGTAATAACGAACCGCCTCGGAATTGCTGACATTACACTGCGTCGACAGATGAAGCGGCATATTAATGGAGTGCGCATAATTCAATACCGACATATCAGATGCAATTATCGCCGATATGCCGGATGTTTTAGCCGCATCGACAATGTCCATCATTTGCGAGAGTTCCTCGTCATAAATGATTGTATTTAAAGTCAAATAACTTTTTACGGAATACTCCTTACAAATATCCGTAATGGTTTTAAGGTCCGATAAAGTAAAGTTATTGGCCGACCGGGAACGCATATTTAATTGTTCTACGCCAAAATACACGGAATCGGCTCCTCCTTGAATAGCCGCCATCAACGATTCATAGGAACCTACCGGCGACATCACTTCTATTTTATTCGTTTGTTTCATTTTAAACCGCTAATTTCCTCAGGCAAAGATTTGCAAAAGATTTAAAGATGTTTTTGCAAAGGTACGGCTTTTCAAAATCCAATTTGTTGAATTCTCGTAACGGCTTCATAGATAATCTTTCTTTTACCGAATTTTCTATCCGGTAAGAAACTCAGGCCAATATTATCGCAAAAAAGCTTCTCGATTCTGATTTTTTGAGTAATTTTGATTAAAATTTGATTTCGATGGATAGTATCTTGATTCTTGATTTTGGCTCTCAGTACACTCAATTAATTGCCAGAAAAATAAGAGAGCTTAACGTATATTGTGAAATTCACCCGTATAATAAAATCCCGGAAATTACAGAAGAGATTAAAGGCGTTATTTTGTCGGGTAGTCCCTTTTCCGTGAACGATCCCAATGCGCCCGATCCTGATTTGGGAAAAATAAAAGGCCACATTCCAATCCTCGCTATTTGTTATGGCGCGCAGTATTTGGCAAAGTTTGAGGGGGGAGTCGTTTCCCGTTCCGAAACCAGGGAATATGGAAGAGCTCATTTGCAATTTGTTTCGCCAGAAAGTCCTTTAATGAAAGGGATTCCTCAAGATAGCCAGGTATGGATGTCGCATGGAGACACGATCGAAAAAATTTCTGAGTGTTACAAACTCATTTGCAGTACTAAAGATGTAAAATACGCAGGGTATGAATGCGAGGCGAAAAAAATCTATGCCTTGCAATTTCATCCTGAAGTATCTCACTCTATAGATGGAATTATCCTTTTGAAAAACTTTGTCTTTGATATTTGCCACTGCCGCGATTCATGGACGCCTTCTTCTTTTATAGAAAAAACGACTAAGGATCTTCAAGAGAAATTGGGAAACGACAAAGTAGTTTTAGGATTGTCCGGCGGCGTAGATTCGTCGGTAGCGGCAGTTCTTCTACATAAAGCCATCGGAGAAAACCTACATTGTATTTTCGTCGACAATGGCCTTTTACGAAAAAACGAGTTTGAATCGGTTTTGGAATCGTACAAAGGCATGGGACTAAACGTATTGGGGGTGGATGCAAAAAATCTTTTCTACAAAGAACTCGAAGGCGTATCGGATCCTGAAAAAAAACGGAAAATCATAGGTAAAACATTTATCGACGTTTTTGATAACGAAGCGCATAAAATAAAAGATGTAAAATGGTTAGCCCAAGGGACTATTTATCCGGATGTAATAGAATCTGCATCCGTCAAAGGTCCCGCCGTTACCATCAAATCACACCACAATGTAGGCGGATTGCCGGATTACATGAAACTTAAAATCGTAGAACCTCTGCGCGCGTTATTCAAAGATGAAGTCCGGTTAATCGGCAAGGAACTGGGTCTGAAAAGCGAATTATTGAACCGTCATCCTTTCCCGGGTCCGGGCTTAGCTATTCGTATTATTGGAGACATTACGCCCGAGAAAATAAGAATCGTTCAAGAGGCCGATTATATTTTTACAAATGGTTTGAAGGAACATGGTTTGTATGAAAAAGTATGGCAAGCGGGCGCTATTCTGTTGCCTGTATTTTCTGTCGGCGTAATGGGCGACGAGCGGACTTATGAACGCGCCATTGTATTACGCGCAGTGGAATCCAGCGATGGTATGACCGCCGATTGGGCGCATCTTCCGTATTCCTTCTTAGCTGAAATATCGAATAAAATTATTAATAAAGTAAGGGGCGTTAATAGAGTGGCTTACGACATTAGTTCCAAGCCTCCGGCAACTATAGAATGGGAATAAAATCGTTTTGGTCGATTTTATATAAGATATTGGATTCAGATAATTTATAGGCTCTTTTATTTTGAGATAAATTCTAAACTGCGTACTATATTTATAATGAATTCGAGAAATTTTGTCCTTAAATACTGATTATGAATTTTTCTATAAAAAGACTACCTATTCTTTGTTTGTTTTTATCATTTGTGTTTCTTTTTTCATTAGAAATAAAGGCACAAGAACAAAAACCGGCGATAACAATATCCACGGTTCTGCAAACAATAGACGGCAAAAAATACTATGTGCATGTTGTACAGCAAGGACAGACTTTGTTTTCTATTGCAAGAGCTTACGGGTCCCGTTATCAGGAATCAGTTATTAAAACAGATATAGACAAACTATCCATCGGAGATACGGTTTGGATTCCATGTCCCGAACAACAAGCTGGTAGAGACCCCGACGATTCCTATTATAAATATTACGAAGTTAAAGCGGGAGAAACTCTTTATGGAATCTCCAGAAATTTTCAGTTGAAGGAAACGGACGTAATTGCGTTAAATCCGGAATTAGAGACGTCTTCACTAAAAGCAGGACAGATTATAAAAATACCTCAGATTCAGAAGGACACAGTTTTTGCAACCCCAACAAAGAGAGAGCCGGAGGTCTCTGTTATAAAGAATGTCGATTCCGTTATCCATGAAACTCCTGTAAAGACCAAATTAATAATCAACGATCTGCACGATAAGTCGACCATTTGTCTGGCTTTAATTATGCCGTTTTATTTAAACGACGCTTCGGAAATCTCTGTTTCTAAATTAGATATCGAACAGAAAAGAAAGCGCAGTTATAAATCTTTTCAGTACATTCAGTTCTATGAAGGAATGTTATTAGCTCTTGAGAAATTGGAAAAACAGGGATATCAAATCAAACTCTATATATATGATATTTCGGAAGATGATAGCGAGGGAGTGAAAAGAATTTTTGAAAAACCGGAATTAAAAGAAGTTGACCTAATTATTACGCTTCTCCGCCCAAAAGCATTTGAAACTGCCGCATCGTCGGCGATGAAAATAAATACATTTATTATTAATCCCTTGTCAGACCGAGTCTCTATCATAGAAAATAATCCTTATGTTTTCAAACTGATTCCAAGCGTAGAATCTTATGCAAACAGTACGGTTGCGTTGATTAACAATAACTTCAAAGATCCGAATATATTTTTGATCCACTCGGACAAAGCAACGGAAACAATTCCATTCAAGGCATTTAAAACCGCCTTAGAAAATCAGAAATCTCCGTATACTTTATTTAATTGGGCGGCAAGTTCATCTCTGGGAACTCATTTGAAGAAAGATAAAGAGAATATTATCATCTCTATTTATGACGAAAAAGGTCAGAAAAATCAAGTCTATGTTATCAATTTGCTAAATAGATTATTGTCATTTAAAAACAATATTCCCGTTCTTTTTGGCCCCAATTATTGGTTGGAATATGAAAATATCGATTTCACCTATTTGCAACGGACTAATTTCCATTTCGTAAATAACTTCTATCTGGATGCTCAAAATCCTGCCCATAAAGAGTTTATTGATTTGTTTAAAGAAACATACAAAACAGATCCTAATCCGCAATATGCAAGTTTGGGTTATGATATTGTGTTTCATTTTGTAACAGGGCTTAAATCAAAAGGAAAATTTTTTTGGGAGGATCCGAATATTCCGCCGGGTTTACTTTTAAATCCCTTCTATTTCAAGAGAAAAGAGCCCAACAACGGATTTGAGAATAGTAGAAATATTTTCTACAAATTACAAGATTACCAGATTGTTCCTGCAAGAAAGCCTGTACGATAACAATTTTATTGGGACTGATGCTAAAATGGTTGTTTCTGAATTATTAAACCTTTGAATTTTAAAATCATGGATCAATGTAAAATTCCGGTGGAGAACTAAAATATTTAAGTGAAAATATCAAAGGTCAAAAGAGGATAAGCAAGGGAGTAACGGCCTACGACAGATGGCGTTAAGAAAAATCATTAGCAGAGGCGTTAAAAACAAAATTCTGTTCGAAGCCTCCTTCCGAAAAATAACATGACAGCGTTTGTTATTTAAGGGTTGGAATAACAGCGTCGACGGGCGAGTTATTTTGTTTAGTCGCAACAAATGATTTTTTAGCATATCTG
>JAVBLV010000016.1:0-60581 GCA_031553195.1 Bacteroidales bacterium | reverse complement strand
TTTGTGGAAAAGATTTTGAGAGATAAAAATAGTCATTTTGCAGGCGGGATTTTTCAAGAATAGTGGAGCTATTTGGTAAAAATTCCGACAAAAAAACGCATTTTTAGACTCAAAATAGTTCATAGAAAAATTTGAACAACCATCTAACAAGAAGAAGTCTCAAAATTTCACTTGCTCCGCCTGATTTATAATTAAAACACGACAAAACCTTTTCTTGCAAATATAGTAACTTTTGTGTTCGCTAAGTAAATATAGTCTGGCGTTGGGAACTCAGGCTGAGAATTGATACAAACCCATATTTTTTGTACCTTTGTCTTCTTTATCAATAAAATAATAAGAGATATGTCACCGGCAGATTTTCAGAAAGATATAATCAATGGTATTCCCGATACCCTTCCTCAACCTCAAGCGTATGATCCGAGCGTTAACCATGCGCCTAAGAGGAAAGATATTTTAAGTAAAACAGAAAAGCAATTAGCTGTCCGCAATGCGTTACGGTATTTCGATTCTAAGCATCATGCAGTATTGGCTCCTGAGTTTGCCGAAGAATTGGAAAAATACGGACGTATTTATATGTATCGTTTTCGTCCGACTTATAAAATGTATGCCCGTTCAATAGAAGAATATCCAGCCAAGTCAAGCCAAGCGGCAGCGATTATGTTGATGATACAGAATAATTTGGATTATGCGGTAGCGCAACATCCTCATGAATTGATTACTTACGGTGGAAATGGAGCTGTATTCCAAAATTGGGCGCAGTACCGTTTGTGTATGAAATATTTGTCGGAAATGACCGACGAGCAAACATTGGTAATGTATTCCGGACATCCAATGGGTTTGTTTCCTTCTCATAAGGAAGCGCCAAGGGTGGTGGTGACTAATGGTATGATGATCCCCAATTATTCCAAACCCGATGACTGGGAACGTTTCAATGCATTAGGGGTAACCCAATATGGCCAAATGACGGCGGGTTCGTATATGTACATTGGGCCGCAAGGAATTGTGCATGGAACGACCATTACCGTATTGAATGCCGGACGTAAACTTGAAGGAGGCGGATTGGCCGGTAAACTTTTTGTAACGGCCGGATTGGGCGGTATGTCAGGCGCTCAGCCGAAAGCCGGAAATATTGCAGGATGCGTATCGATTACGGCCGAGATTAATCCGAAAGCAACTCATACCCGTCATTCGCAAGGATGGGTAGACGAAGTATATGATAATTTGGATTTATTGTTGGAAAGGGTTAGACGTGCCCAAGCGGATAAAGAAGTGGTTTCTTTTGCTTATCAGGGAAATGTGGTGGATTTGTGGGAGTATTTGGCAGAAAAGAATATTCATGTGGATTTGGGTTCCGACCAAACTTCTTTGCATAATCCGTGGGCAGGCGGTTATTATCCTGTGGGGATTTCTTTGGAAGAATCGAACAGGATGATGGCAGAAAATCCCGGAAAATTCAAAGAAGAAGTTCAAAAAACATTAAGGCGCCATGTGGCGGCTATCAATAAATTGGCTGCAAAGGGCATGTATTTCTTCGATTATGGAAATGCCTTTTTATTGGAATCAAGTAGAGCTGGAGCTGATGTTATGAAAGATGACGGAAAGTTTAAATATCCGTCTTATGTGCAAGATATTATGGGGCCTATGTGTTTCGACTACGGATTTGGGCCTTTCCGTTGGGTTTGTACCTCAGGAAAACCGGAAGATTTGGATCTTTCCGATCAACTGGCTATGCAGGTATTGGAAGAAATGATAAAAAATTCGCCTGCCGAAATCCAACAACAGATGAAAGACAATATTCAATGGATAGACGGCGCTAAAAAGAATAAATTAGTAGTAGGTTCACAAGCCCGTATTTTATATGCCGATGCAGAAGGTCGTATTCGTATTGCCGAAGCATTTAATAAAGCCATACGCGAGAAAAAGATTTCAGCGCCGATTGTATTGGGTAGAGATCATCATGATGTTTCGGGAACGGATTCTCCTTTCAGGGAAACTTCCAATATCTATGATGGTTCTTCATTTACTACCGATATGGCGATTCAAAATGTGATTGGCGATTCTTTCCGCGGCGCTACGTGGGTAAGTATTCATAATGGCGGCGGCGTGGGTTGGGGAGAAGTCATTAATGGCGGATTTGGGATGTTACTTGACGGTTCGGACGAAGCTGACAGGCGATTGAAATCCATGCTCTTTTGGGATGTAAACAATGGTATTTCCCGTCGCTCGTGGGCGCGTAACGAAGGAGCTGTTTTTGCCATTAAACGCGCCATGCAGGCAGAACCCAAATTGAAAGTAACTTTACCAAATATGGTAAATGATAATCTGATAAATGAATTGTTTTAAGAAATAAATTTGTTGAGGCGATGGTTTTGCCTCATCTGCCTTATGATAGAAGTTCAACTCGTTTAGTAAGGCGTGAAAATATAAACTATTCAAAAAGACAACATGCAAACTATTTATATTGAAATATTGAATCCAAAATCAGAAAAGTTGCTTAAAGATTTGGCGGATTGAAATAAATCAATATTAAGCTGCAATTGAATTTATCGGATTTGCTTGCTAAATTTCGTCAAAATGAAACGGGAATTCCCTCTTCTATAAGAGATTACTAAAGAAGTTGAAACGGTAAGAAATTCTTTTTTATAACATTATGACCATAGAGCTGAACGACAACCAAAAAATAAAAATCCTGAATTCTGAGGATATTTTTCAAATTATGCAAGATATTTTGTTGCGTGAAGAAAAGATAGATCAGGAAAAGGAACATTTTTGGCTGATCAGTTTGGCGCAAAATAACAGGGTTCAGAATATTGAGTTGGCGAGCCTCGGCAGTGTAAATGCTGCTAATGTGGAGCCGATGAATGTATTCAGGATTGCGGTAATGAAAGGCGCGGTGAAAGTTATTCTGGTACATAATCATCCCAGTGGGGAATTGAATCCTTCCGAACAAGACAAAGACTTAACCGACCGTTTGATACAAGTCGGTATTATCTTAAATATCAAGGTAATTGATCATTTGGTTATTTCTCCCGAATCTTATATGAGCTTTGCCAATACCCATTTATTGAAGGAATTGGAACAAAGCGCCAAATGGGTTCCCCAGTTCGAATTGATACAACGTATTCGCAACGAAGAAAAGAAAATAAGGGAGGAAGCTATTAAAGAAAGCTTGGAAAAGGGAAGAAAAGAAGGCAAAATTGAAATTGCCAGGAATAGTTTAAAAATGGGACTTTCCACAGATGTCATTGTTCAATTAACAGGATTGACTGAAACGGAAATAGAAGAATTAAAGAAATAGATATAATTTGTTCAGACGATGGCTTTGACTTGTCTGTTTTATAATAACAAGTTCAACTTGCCTGGATGAAAGAGCCGAGGTAGAACCTCACAATTCAACAACCGAAATTTAAAATGAAAAAATTATTTATTCCTAAGAATCAAATTTTTAACAATGATTGGATGGAATTCCATCTCAATTCTAAATGTTCTGAATCGGACTTATACTATGTCCGTTTATGTAATAGGATTTTTAAAAATATTCCTACCAAATATAGCCTTGACGTCTTGAACGACGTCGAAAACCGGAAGGAGTTGGTTTGTGTATTAGTTTCTTATTTTGAGGATATAGTGAGTGAAATAGGCATTTGGCAAGCGTTCACTGGGGAGCATTACAGATTATACGGAAAATATTTACCGTTTTATAAAACCGGAGACGACGACTACAAACCAGGGTTATACAATTTACAAGATATTGGGTTTCTATTATGGCATTATATATCATCTAAAGATAGGGAATCTTTGTATAGCCCGTATTTTTCAATGGATGTCACCGAAATATTAAGGACTGTTATGGACGTATTTGATGAAGAATATGAAACAGCCCTTGAAAATGAAGAATTACAAAATTTGTTTAATATCCAAATGGATATGCCTGTATTGAAACAGCGAAACATACTGATGTTTTTAGGAATGAAATCATATTTGAATAAAATTCTTTTTGACGCTTCCATGATAGAAGCGCTTGAACAAATGCCAGAAATGGGTATCGAAGAAAAAAAACTTTTACCCAATTTAGATTTGTTAATGTATGATTTGTCGTTAAATCGAGTTTTTAACCAACGAAGTCCGCTATTGGCTTTAAGAAATAATGAACTACTTGCCAAAATATTAGGCGCCGAACATCCATTTTATAATAGTATGTTGTCTGTTTCGGAAAAAAAATATGGATACTTTTTGTACAAAGGTGAAACTGCAACCCACATTCGGTTTACTCATATCGTAACAGGAACCGAAATAGATATAATAAAAGAAAGCATGGATATTTCCGACAAAAAACATTTTTCCAGCAAGATGGCAACTTCATTCGGTTTTGTAAAATGGGACAATGAATATTGGCAAACAGGCATGGCATCTGTATTTGAGTATAATCCCCAAGAACTCAAAAAACAAATTTTGCCACAAGAATATGGTCTTTTCAATTCGGTGGAAGAAAAAAGGAAAGTCCTTAAAAAACAAGAAAAATCTTTTTTAAAAACCAATAACGGAAAACATATTCTTTTTTGCAGGACAGAAAAAGATGCTGAAACGTTTTTGCAAAAGACAACCTTGTCCAATTATTTTGAGAACTTAGATTCAAAAGAAAAAATGGAAAATATTGTCCTTTTTTTTAATGCTAATTCGGGACTTGAACTCTATCCTGATATGGCAGAAGTATTTAATGGCAATGATGAAGGAGAATTGGATTTAATGGAACTATTGTGTGAAGACGGAATTAGTGTAAGCTTCATCAATTATATATTGGACAATAATCTGATAGACAGAAAAACATTGATTTCAGAACAATTCGATTTTGTTTGGGATGATTTTGATTTCTTACTTCGCTATTTTAAAGCAAACGTTTATTTTGAAGAACCGGAAGTAAGCGTTTTTGATTCCTCAAAATCACTGATACAATAAGTTTGAAGTTAATTGACTCAACGAGGTTTGAAATCGTAACGTTAAAAATTTAAACAACTAAACAGTTCAACAAATCAACATTAAAAATAAACATGTTACAACTTTCATATATTCGCGAACATACGCAGGAAGTCATCAACAGGCTTTTGATAAAAAATGTACAAAATGCTCAGGAACGTATCCAGGAAATACTTTCGTTAGATAATGAACGGAGAAATGTCCAAAAGAAACTTGACGATTGCAAGGCCGAAGCCAATTTATTGGCAAAACAAATAGGAACTTTATTTAAAGAAGGCAAACAGGCTGAAGCTAATGAAATGAAAGAAAAGACTTCCCACTTAAAAGTATTGGAAAAAGAGCTTTCGGAAGAATTTGCAAAGGTTGAAAAAATGCAAAACGACTTGTTGATTGGTATTCCGAATTTACCTCATCATTCTGTTCCCAAGGGAAAGTCGGCCGAAGATAATGAAATTATACATCAAGAAGGCGTTATTCCTCAATTGCATGAAAAGGCTGTCCCTCATTGGGATCTTTGTGCCAAGTATAATATTGTTGATTTTGAATTGGGAAATAAAATTACCGGAGCGGGATTTCCTGTTTATCGCAACAAAGGAGCGGCTTTACAACGGGCGTTGATTCAGTTCTTTTTGAATACGGCCATTGCCGAAGGTTTTGAAGAGATTCAGCCTCCCTTGATGATTAACGAAGCATCCGGTTTGGGTACAGGGCAACTACCTGATAAAGAAGGACAAATGTATGAAATTCCATTGGATAAATTTTATATGATTCCTACTGCCGAAGTACCGGTGACTAATCTTTACCGTGATGTGATTTTGACAGAAAAAGAATTTCCTATCCGTAATGTCGCCTATTCGGCGTGTTTTCGCAGGGAAGCCGGATCTTACGGAAAAGATGTCCGTGGATTGAATCGTTTGCATCAATTTGATAAAGTCGAAATTGTAGTCATTGAACATCCGGACAGATCTTACGAACAGCTGGAAAAAATGAAAGAACATGTGGCAGGTTTATTGAGAAAATTGGAATTGCCATTCCGCATTCTTAGACTTTGCGGTGGAGATATGAGTTTTACTTCTGCCTTGACTTTCGATTTTGAAGTTTTTTCTACTGCGCAACAACGTTGGTTGGAAGTCAGTTCTGTGTCTAATTTCGAAACATTCCAGGCCAACCGCATGAAACTACGTTTTAAAGCAGCTGATGGGAAGACCCAATTAGCACATACTTTGAATGGCAGCGCTTTGGCTTTGCCTCGCATTGTGGCTTCTATCTTGGAAAACTATCAAACTGAAAATGGAATAAAGATTCCTAAGGTATTACAGGCTTATACCGGATTTGATGAAATAAAGTAAGGTAAATATGTGGCGAAATTTAGTTTGTAATATAAAAGTATTTCAAGTGTTTGATTTTTAATTATTTTGAACAGTTTTGCATTTCAGAATAGTATAAACTAATTTCCGCTGGGTACTTATTCATAAATCATCAGTTCAAAGGACGAAAGAACGAGATCCATTTCCCTGAGCATCCGGCCGGCTATGGTACGAAGTTTTTTCCGTGCCTTTACCGCTTGCTTTTTGCGCTTAGGATGTTGGCCGTTGTAAGTCTCCCGCAATAATTGTTTGTTTATCTGTCTGTAATTCTGATGGATATAAATACCGTATCTCTCGGCTATTTTACGCAATTATCAATGATTTTCTTGTAATGTTTGGCATCGGTGGTAAAAGTCGTGTCGTTTCCCTGAACTGTAGTGATATGTTTTGGCAAGTAATTTGCAGTCGTATAGTCATAAAATTGTTACTTTAATCAAGAGTTGCGATTATGAGTCAGGGAGCGACTCTAAGTCATCCCCTGACTAAAAAGATAAATAAGTGAAATATTAATCCTTTAAAATAAAATTATTATGTCAGTATTGGTAGGAAAAAAAGCCCCCGTATTTGAGGCATACGCAGTTGTCGAAGGAAATGAAATTGTGGAAAATTTCTCTATTGCGCAATTTCTGAAAAAGAAGTACGTAGTATTCTTCTTTTATCCTTCGGATTTTACCTTTGTTTGCCCTACGGAATTATTGGCGTTTCAAGAAAAACTAAGTGAATTTGAGAAAAGAGATACGGTTGTCGTCGGTTGTTCCGTCGATTCTCATCACTCTCATTGGAAATGGTTGCAGACTCCCGTTAAAGAGGGCGGAATAAATGGAGTTAAATACCCGATTGTTGCCGATTTGAGTAAAACGATTGCCGAAAATTACGATGTATTGGCAGGCGAATACGGCTATGATGAAGAAGGAAATGCTTCATTTAAAGGGACTCCTGTTGCTTACCGGGGTCTGTTTCTGATTGACAAAGAGGGTATTGTGCGTCATCAACTAGTAAATGACTTACCTTTGGGAAGAAATGTAGACGAGGTATTAAGATTGGTTGACGCTCTTCAGTTTACAGAAAAATACGGAGAAGTTTGTCCTGCCAATTGGAAAGCCGGCGAAAAAGCCCTTAAACCCACGCAAGATGGAATTTCTTCTTATTTGTCGGAAAAGGATGCTTAGAAAGTTTTGCGCTTGAAATAAAGTTCTGCTTGTAAGAAACCTCAGTTTCTCAGAACAACTTAAATAACATCAGGGTAGTTGCCGGAAGAAGTTCAGAACAAAATTTGTATTGTTCTTTACTTTCTTCCGGTAATTATTTTAGCGCTATTCCAGTGAAAAACGCATTTCCAATCCGAAAGTCGTAGGTGATAACTTTAAAATGGGCGCTGCTTGACGACGTTTGTATTCATTCGCTTTAACCAGTTTGATTGTTTTGTTTACCATTTCCGGATCGAACCCATAGATTTGACAAATATCTTCGCAAGATTTTTCTTCTTCGATAAAAGCATGTAAAATTTTATCTAAAATGGAATATTCCGGTAATGAATCGGAGTCTTTCTGATTAGGCCGGAGTTCGGCGGAAGGCGCTTTCTCGATGGTGTTTTGCGGAATAATTATACCGCAACGGTTTATCCATCTCGACATTTCAAAAACGTCGGTTTTATACAAATCGCCCAAGATGGCAAGAGAACCGCACATATCCCCATACAAAGTGCCGTAACCAACGGCAACCTCGCTTTTGTTACTTGTATTCAGCAGAAGCGCTCCTGTTTTATTGGAAACCGACATCAGGATAATTCCTCTTAAACGAGCTTGCATATTCTCTTCCGTCAAACCAAAAGAAACGTCTTTAAAAACGGGGGATAATGTTTCATTTAAAAGGGCAAACAAAGGTTTGATAGGAACAACTTCATATTTGATTTTTAAATTTTCAGCTAATTCAACCGCATCTGTTATAGAGTGTTCGGAAGAAAAATCCGAAGGCATTAAAATTCCGGTTACATTCTCGTTGCCTAAAGCCGCAACAGCCAAAGTTGCAACTAAAGCCGAATCTATTCCGCCCGATAATCCTAAAACAGCTTTCTTAAATTTATTTTTCCGAAAATAGCTTTGAATCCCCATGGTTAACGCCGTATAGGAGAGAGCAATAGAGGGATAGACCTCCGGTTCTTGAACGGAAAGATTGTCCAGGTCGATTGTATCATAAGAATTTTGAAACAAAAGAGATTGGCAGCATAAAGATCCGTTCCGGTTTAAAACCGACGATCCTCCGGTGTATAGAAAAGGGATTGCGCTGCCTGCGCGGTTGATAAATATTGTGTACGCAGATAAACGGATAGATATTTCCCGTAAAAAGAGATTTCGTTGGTCTAATGATTCTTTTCCTGTAAAAAATTCGGAACCAAAACAAACTACATGGTCGATATGACCGGAATTTTCTTTTTTAAGAAAATCTTCGAAATCATCATAAAACCCAATGGCCCAATTTTTATTATTGTGGGTAACCAATTGGACTCCATCGCCTTTCCGACAGTATTTTTGTTCTTCGAAAGATAAATTCCGTTTTGTAATGCAAGCTTTTATTTTATTTTCAGAAATGAAGATAAGCGTATTCTGCAAACCTATGCCATCTGTCGGTAAAATAGCGCCTAAAATGAAGGCATTCCGGCTAGGATGGGTCAGGATTTTTTTCAGATATTGCCGGACTTCCGTTTGATACCAGCCGGATATAATGTCTTTATACAAATAGGCTCCTTCCAAACTATTGGCAGGGAAAAACATAATATCTTCGCTGTCTAAATTAGAATCGCTTAGATGTTCTGAGATTTGTTCAAAATTGGCTTGCAATTTTCCTGCAAACGGATCGGATTGTATTAGCCTTATTTTCATATGTTTGTTTTTTTACTTGATAGTTCTAGTCAGGGTGTGACTCCAGGTCACGTCCTGACTTATAATCACAGGGCGAGACTTAGAGCCGCGCCCTGACTTACTGAACCTTAATCGGAAGGAAGCAATTCTTTTATTTTTATAATCCGCGTAAACGATTCATGAATTCTTTTTTCAGTGACTTTATTTGTTTTTACCAAATCCATAACCGTATCGATAAATTTGGGAACAATCTCCGGATCGTATTTAGCGCCGTTATTAGAAAAAATGAATATATCAACGCCGGCGTTAATTCCTTTTTCCAAAGCATCGGAGAGGGTGTAATTATTTTTTATAGCGCCCATTTCCATGTCGTCGGAAATAATAATACCTTCAAATTTGAGCTGATCGCGAAGAATACCTGTAAGTATCGATTTTGAAAGGGTTGCCGGATTTTCGGCATCCAAATTTTTATTCATAACATGGGAAGTCATAATGAAATCGCACTCATTTTGTTTGATCAGTATTTTATAAGGTTCTAACTCTATTGAAGACCAGGTTCCGGTAATATCGGTAAATTGCAGGTGCGTGTCGGTGGTTGAGCTGCCGTGCCCGGGAAAATGTTTAAGCGCAGAAAAAATGTGTTCTTTCTTTTGTTCGTCGATCCAGATAGTCGCATGTTTGGCCACTATATCTGGATTATTCGAAAAGCTGCGTTCTATTTTTCCTATTACAGGACAGTTAGGGTTTGTATTAATATCCACGCAAGGCGCAAAATTTAAATTAAATCCCAATTCAGCAAGCGTTTGGGCTGTTTTTTGCGCCCAATAGCGGGTAGAGTCGGCATTATTCAAATTGCCTAAGTACTGAGCGGAAACAAATTCGGGAAATCCATAATTGGATTTCAACCGGTTTACTTTTCCCCCTTCTTGATCAATGGAAATAAATAATTTAACAGATGAATTTGATTTTATATCTTCGATTAGTTTTTTGAGTTGCCGGGGCGAGGTTATATTTCGGGGGCGGGATTTGCTTGGCGCATCATATTCAAAGAGAATAACGCCCCCCACATTATATTGAAGAATATCATTCAAAATATGATCGTTCATTTCGGTTCCTCTGAAACCGACCATTAGCATCTGAGCAATTTCATTGCGCAAATGCTGTTCTTGTCCGATTTGTTTTTGACCCAAACAACCGGTCAAAGAAACTGAAACCAAGAATAAGAAAAGAAAATAGTTTTTCATACGAATCCGGTTATTCCAATTTTTGAAAATCTTCCCCAATTTTACCAATGCACCGCGTCGGGATGAAACCAATTGCCGTGCAAGCGTAAGACTTGTTCTATTATGTCGCGCACGCAACCTTCTCCGCCTTTTGCAAAAGAAATATAGTCCGCAACGGCTTTAATTTCTTCTGCCGCATCAGCCGGGCAAGTTGCCACGCCTGATTCCAGCATGACAGGATAATCGGGAATATCATCTCCCATATATAAAATTTCTTCCTTTTTAAGTTGATTGTCAGTTATATATTTTTGAAACACCTCTATTTTGGAAGAAGATTGCAAAAAAACATCATGAACGCCTAACAATTTCATTCTTGCTGTTATCGATTGGCAGCGACCTCCCGAGATAACAGCTATTTTGTATCCTTTTTTTATTGCATATTGTAATGCATAGCCATCTTTTACATTTCCCTTTCTGAGTTGCAGATCTTCGTTAACGATCCAAACGCCTCCATCGCTGATTACGCCGTCAAAGTCGAATATAAAAGCTTTGATTGTATGCAATTTTTCTTTGTAATTCATAGAAGTTGAATTATTGAATTATGAATCATTGAAAGATTAAATTTCTAGTCAGACAAAAGGGTTAAATATCCTCTTTTCCGTCGTTTCGCATTTGCCGTCATCCCACTAAAATCTGTTTCTTCGAATCTTAGAGGTTGTCTAAAAATTTTCTATGAAGTATTTTGAGTCTAAAAATGCACTTTTTTGTCGGAATTTTTACCAAATAGCGCTACTATTCTTGAAAAATTCCGCCTGCAAAATCACTATTTTTATCTCTCAAAATCTTTTCCATAAAAATTTAGACAACCTCTTAATAATACTTGTTGGGTATTAAATAATTCGAAACATAGTCGGTTACTCCTTGTTCCAAAGTTTGAAACGGATTCTGATAACCTGCTTGTCTTAATTTTTTCATATCGGCTTCGGTAAAATATTGGTATTTATCCCGAATATCTTCGGGAATATCTATAAACTCAATATTTTCGGGTTTCCCCATAGCCTTGAAAGCGCATTTTGCCAATTCTAAAAAAGATTGCGCTTTTCCTGTCCCCAGATTATAAATACCGGAGCGGGGTTTGTTTTTCATTAAGAAATAAATGACGGAAATAATATCTTTTACATATATAAAATCCCTCAATTGCATGCCGTCTGCAAAATCCGGACGATGAGAACGGAACAACTTTGCCTTTCCTGTCGAATTTACCTGTTGGAATATATGAAATACTACAGACGCCATACGGGATTTATGATATTCGTTCGGACCATAGACATTGAAGAATTTAAGTCCCGCCCAAAAAACAGGTACTTCATTTTGTTTTAACGCCCATTTATCAAATTCATTTTTCGATTTTCCATAAGGATTCAACGGATGAAGTTTTTCCGGTAATTCGTCGTCGCTATATCCTGATTCTCCGTTTCCATATGTAGCGCCGGATGAAGCGTAAATTAACGGTATTTCTCTATGCGTGCAAAATTCCCATACTTTTTGAGAAAAATCAAGATTCAGTTCTTTAAAAATATCCCAGGAAAATTCCGTCGTATCTGTTCTTGCCCCCATGTGTAGGATAATTGCTATCGAATCGCCGTTTTTTTCAAGCCATGAAAAGAAATTTTTGCGATCAATCTGAGCTAGGTATTTTTTCCCAACAAGATTTTTTAATTTGTCTTTCCGGGAAAAATCATCCACCAAGATCAAGTTCTCGTGGCCTTCCTTATTCAAAAAGCCGGTCAAACAACTTCCGATAAATCCTGCCGCGCCGGTTATTATAATTGATTTTTGTTGCATAAACTGAAGTATTGTTATTCAATTTCTAAGATTTTCTATTGAAAAGCTTTTCTGAATTCGAAGCGTCAATAGAAATGCCAGGTTACAAAGGTACATATTCCAATTGAATCATTGGCAGGTCTATTGACGGAATGATTGCCTGAAAGCTTTGCATAAACGAGTTGTGGAATATGCGGAAATCTTTTGATCCACTTTCATGTCGAGAAGTCGTATCGATATGAAAGCCTTTCTTTTTTATATGTTTTGATGCTTCAGATTGACTAAGCAGTCATATTTTTTCAGAATAAAACGGGTTAAATATTCGGCGCAATAGACAGACCTGTGTTGCCCCCCTGTACAACCAAAGTTAATCATTAAATGGGTGAAGTTTCTTTTTTGATAAGTTTCTATCGATTGACTGACTAGCGCAGAAACATTTTCTAAAAAAACGGCGACTTCCGGCTCTTTTTCCAGAAATTCAATTACAGGATTGTCTTTTCCGGTTAAGGATTTGTACTCCGGAAAACGTCCGGGGTTGGGAAGCGCCCTGCAATCGAAAACATATCCTCCTTCGTTGCCCGTATTATCAAGGGGAATCCCATTTTTGTAGGCGAAACTATTGATACTAACGGTTAATACATTTGATGGCGATTCGGTAAAACTTAAGTCTAAAAGCTTTTGCGAAGAGCAAAGCTGCTCCCATATTTTTTGCAAAGCCGGCAATGCGACGGGAAGTTTGATATTTTCCAACAACCATTTTAAATTATTGATAGCAGGAGGAATGCTTTTCAGAAAATGAGTTTTTCGTTCGTAGAATCCCCGGAATCCATAGGTTCCCATGGCCTGCATAATCCGTATAAACACAAAACCATAAAATAATTGCGTAAATTGAGTTTTATCAATGTGGATATGGGCGGATAGTTTTTGCATGTATTCATCTAATAATTGCTGGCGAATAGATTGAGGTATTTCTGCCTTAGCGTCGTACAACAACGAAGCCAGATCATATTGCAAAGCGCCTTTTCTACCACCCTGGTAATCTATAAAATAAGGATCGCCGTCGACTAACATAATATTTCGAGATTGAAAGTCGCGGTATAAAAAGTAATTTGAATCGGCTTGTTTTAAGAATCGGATAAATTCGTGGAAATCGTTTTCTAAAGATTGTTCGTCAAACGGAATATCCGCCAATTTAAGAAAATAATATTTGAAATAATTCAGATCCCACAACATAGACTGCTCGTCGAAAGCGCTGCGGGGATAACAATAAGAGAAGTCAATAATATCTTTGCCTTTAAGCTGAAACAAGATAAGCGAATCTAAAACTTTTGAATAGACATTCAGCAAATCATTATCGAATCCTTTTTCTTTTCTGTGGGAAACCAAGAATTCATACAAAGTCAAGTCGCCAAGATCTTCCAATAAATAAGCCTTCTCCGATTTATCCACGGCATAAATTTCGGGCGCCGGTAAATGATGTTCTTTAAAACTTTGGGTAAAATTAATAAACGCCCTGTTTTCGTTCACATTTTCATTAAATGCGGCTAAGCAACTTCTTTGTTTTCCCTGCAAACGATAGTACGCCCTGTTAGAGCCATGCGCAGACAAATTTTGAATACTGTGGCAATCTTCGCCCGCCCAAGATCTGAAAAGTTGTTCGATAATCGTAATCATCTTGTTCTTATGATATTTTTAAGATGCAAATGTACCAAATAAATTGGGTACATTACCAATTTACGTCCTTATCCATACCGGTAAACACAAGTTCAATTCTCTACATTACAGGAATGTTATAGCATTTTAGCGGTAAGCTTATACTTTCCCGCAAAATTTGTCGGATTTTGCATTATTAAAAGAAATATCTGATCCGGAGGTAGGATTTTTAGGCAATATGTGTCTTTATAAAGTCAAAGCATTACCAAACAATCCAATAAAAATAGAATTTTTTTTCATGATTACGGGATCATTTATGATGCCTGTCATGGTTTTTCTTATCCGATAATTATAATATTTATCTATTTTATAATGAAATAATAGAAAAATATACTAACTAAAATACTATAAAATGAAAATACTGTTATTGAACTTGCCATTTATTTTTGAAAAGAAAAGCGATGCTGTTTTATCGCATTGTTTAGGAATTTTTCAAATAGCGTCTTTTTTGAGAGCAAATAGTTGTAGCGTATCCATAATAGATGCCTTGCAGGAAGGATTTAAAAAGGTTGAAAAGCGTCGAGATCGCTATTATAGAATTGGTTTAAGCGATGAGGAAATAATTACAAGAATATCTCCTGATACCGATTTGATAGGTATTTCCATACCCTTTTCCCATTTATCGAAATTAGCGCATGATTTAATTGAAAAGATAAAGAGTAGATATCCAGGTATTCCTGTTGTAATAGGAGGCGTGTATCCTAGTTCTCAACCGGAACTTGCAATCAAATCAAAAGCAGATTTTGTGGTATTGGGCGAAGGTGAAGAACCTCTGTTGGATATAGTAAATTATTTATCGAAAAAGATAGATAAATTACCTAATTGTATTTTACGAAATGAAACGGATTTAAAAAATACGGAGAGCTATTTTGCAAAGGATATTAATCAATTTCCTTTACCGGCAAGAGATTTGGTTGATTTTAACAAGTATCTTGACCGCTCGCCCAGAAACGTCAGGGGATGGAAAAGCGCCAGCATTATAACGTCAAAAGGATGCCCGTTCGATTGTGAGTTTTGTGCGGTTCATCCGGTATGCGGATACAAATGGCGTCCGTTTTCAGCTCAAAAAGTAATAGATGAAATTAATTATTTAGTTGATAATTATGGCGTTAATAATATTGAGATAGAGGATGATAATTTCACAATAAATCAACGCAGGGTGGAAGAAATATTAAATGGAATAATAAAAATCAACAGAGATAAACAATACTTGTCTTGGCAGGCATTAAACGGGTTGCGTATCGATACGTTAAATGAAGATCTGATAAAGTTATTCAAAGAATCGAATTGTCGTCATTTAAATATTGCATTGGAGCATGGAGACGAGGAAATGCTCAGCATTATAGAAAAAAAATTAAACCTGAAAAAAGTATTGATAGTTGTCGAACTATTAAAAAAATATGAAATTCCGTCTCATGTGTTTACCATATATGGTTATCCCGGCGAAACCAAGGAACGGTTTCAAAATGCTTTAAACTTCTATTCAAAAATAAAGGAAATTGCGCCTAACGTTATTTTTAAATTTTTTATAGCGCAGCCATATCCCAATACCCGATTATTTAATCGCTGTGTTGAAGAGGGATACCTTCCTGCCGATTTGTATTCCGATGTGTCCAAAATAAGCAAATTTTCGACGGCAAATAAAATTTGGATAACGACTCCCGATTTTAATAGTATGGAAGTTTTACGGCGTAGAAAAATTTTGCGACAAACTTTATTTACCAGAAAAGAGTATTTGATGCAGGTTGTGCGTGAGAAAATGCCGGATACTATCGTTGATAAACTATATTCTCTATACCATGTGTTGGGAAAACTAAACGCTCCGAAACGAAAGTGATAATTACCAGTAGATAAATAATTACAGGGATTCCCATCAATGTTTAGATCCTAAACATTGATGGGAATAATTCTTAAACAAATATCAGGCGTTCTTTTGCCGTTTTTTGAACCACCCGGCGCTTTTTTTCTCTTTTTGATCTTTTTTTATTTCATTATATTTTTCTTGGTTTACCACAGCATATCTGACCTTTAACGTATAAAAAAATTGTATTCTCGGTTCCGCGCAATCGGCGTTTATAACTTTGTCAAACTGATTATAAGGAATCTTGTTATAATAAATGGTTTTGGATTTATCCGCCTGTTTGATAATAAATTCCGAATCATCATCGCCTTTATTTGGTGTTTGGATATTAATCGTTTGATTTCTACCGCTGATATACACATTTTTAGCTTGTTCTTTTTTCTTTTTGGCAACGCGGACTTCTTCCACCGAACTCCCTGTATAATAAGCAGTGTAGCTTGCATATCTTTCCAACGGATATGCAACATTATATCCGTCGGACATATTTTGGATTTCGAGATGTAATCCCATTTTAGGATATTCTTTCTCTTTCATTTTAATGATCTGCGCCGCTGTTTTTCTCAAGGTGTCATAGGCAGATTGAATATCGTCCAAATTATAATCGACTTTTACGATATCATAAATTTCCGCTTTTGCCATTAATGCAACTATTTCGGAAAGTTGATCATGATCATAAAATAAAATATGTACATTTTTCTTTAATTGAAATCCCGTAGGAACCTCGTTGGCTGTTTTGCTGAATTTTTTTTCTTCCAATTTTAAAGAATAAATGGGAACCAGCGAAATTACATCCACGTGAAAATTACTCTCTTTTATATTCATTTGGCGTAGCGCTTGTTTGACTGTCGTTAAACGCAAATTCATCAACGAATCGGTTTGGGAAGCGGTTTTGCCGTTTTGCGTTATGCTAAAGATGACGGTATAACTTGTCGCTTTGACGTTTATCATCACTTCGGCTTGCAGGACTAAGTTGTTGTCGTAAGACAAATTTACATTTGTGCCGACCCTTTGCGGATAGGCCAGATCCGGATTATTATAAATGACGTTTCCGGCCGACTGACCGAATAATGACTGGAACCCAAGAAAGATAATAAGAATAATAAATGACGTTAACTTTTTCATTGTTTTAAGCGTTTGATTAATAAATATATTGATTAGTATATGACTACCTGTTTCTCCGCAAATTAACCGGCGTTATTTTTTCCGTCATTCCCTCTGTAGAATAAATACTGACATGGATGGGATATTCGCTGGCGCTGGTATTAAATATCCGGAACATCATACTTTTTCCGGTCTTCTTTTGGCGCAACACCACATCGTCGCCGATATTGCTTACCGTTTCTTTTCCATTGGCGGCTTCTTGCATAAAGCGGTTAACATCGTCAGAAGCACAAGGCGTAAATTTTAGTTCTTTCGAATATTCGAAGATAGCTTCATTCACAGCAGATTCTATTAATTTCTTTTGCAGTTTTGCGGCCAAACCGGCATTTCCAAAATATTCGATGGTCGAAATCTTTCCATTAATACAAAAAGCAAAACCTACAACGTTTTTTTCATTCTGAAAAGCGGTTGTCAGGGCTTTTATATAATCGGCGGCGGTAGTTTGCAACTCTTTACTTTCCAAGCTAAGTTGCAGGCTGCTTGCCGATGCGTTGCTCTTGATGTTGGCATTCACATTTTTTCCGGCTTCATTCTGGTAATTATCTACTTCTTTCCATACTTCGCTTTGGCTTTTGCTGGAACGCGCGGCAATTTTTAAGTTTTTATTGCTAAGCGTTTTAGAAGAGGACGAAAATTCGGATGATTTCTCCGAACCCCGCGTTTGCCATCTGCCGTGCTCCACGCAAAATGAAGTCAGGGGAATATTTTTGCTTTTGGGTTTCAAAACCATGTCTTCCGAAATAGTGCGGTCTTGCTTTCCTCCTTTTACAATGTCTCCCGACATGATAAATACATATTTATCCGAGTTGTTATCGATGCGCAATTCTCCTACATTACTGGTTTCGTGCAAAGTGATTTCTTTGTTTTTCATGGCTTCTTCCAAGGTAATGTAGGAACGTTTTACCTGATCTCCGCCTTGTAACAGAAAAACCGTTAAGTTTTTATAAGCGTACGCTATTTCAGAAACTTTGGGTTGGGCATGGGCTGTTGCTATCGACAGCATGAGGGTTAAAAAGAAAAAATGGCGTGTTTTCATTGCTAAAAGTTTTAGGTTGTACTGATTGTTAATCTTCGGAACTTCGTTTTATGGAAGATTTTGAAAGCAAAATAACGTCAAAAAGAAACGGCATCCGGATACAAAATGGTGAAAGCCCGTTTTGACTTGGTGAAGCATACTTCGCTGGTAAGTATTATCTTATAACTTTGCAGCCATGAAATTATTAAAAAACATTGAAATAAAAACCTACATAATTTTACTCTTCGCCATTATTTCAAATTTTGCCTTTGGACAGGCAACTACTACTTATGATTTTTCATTTAAAGTCAAATTTGAACACGATATTCCTGTTCAAAAAATTGAAATTTATTATTACGAAAAACCAGGGAACTCTTTTCGGGAAATTAATTATCGTATAAACACAAAAAATAATGAAATTGAATTATTTGGGCGTAATCATTGTATTATTGGAGCGAGTTTTCCACTAATTGTATTCTCAAACAAAAAGGAAGAAGTTTATAAACCCACAAATGAAAAAGCTGAAATCCAAGACCTATTTTACTTAATTACTAAAATGGATTCATACTACAATGATTTTAACAAAGAGTTGGAGTTTTCGTTAAGTTATCCCAGTATAGTTGTTAGCGCTGGGTATATTGAAGAAAAATTAGTTTATAATGTTTATAACTTTCTTGAAATTTTCCCGCCTTCAAACATATCTATCAGTAATAAAATGATAAAGATTAACAGGAAAGAATAGTCTTTTGAAAATTATTAAATGGGCAGTGATGAAAAACGGAATTAAACAACAACAAATACCCAATTTCCCGGTCATGAAAAAAAGTGTAATCTTTATTATAATAGCATTTTTGAGTCTATTCAAAATATATGGACAAACAAATACTATAGTAGATTCTATAGAAATACAAAAGATAGATTCTATGGTAATGCAAATACAAAATGATACTAATCTTAAAACAATCAGAATTACCGGAATGAATTTTCGAGATGAAAATGATATGTCTAAAGCATTTAGTATTAGCGCTTTTATTCAAAATGAAAACGTTGTGCAAATTTCTAGATATTCTAATTTATCAGTCCTTTATTTTGAACTTTCATTTCCAGTATATGGGCTATCCATTGTGGACTATTTTTTTGATAATGGAAAGTTGATTTGTATTGTAGAAAAAACTCAAGTTCGTGGTCGAATTGTAGATATAAAAAATAAAATATATTATAAAAACAATGAGCTGCTTAACCCTTCGTGCTGCTATGAAAATCCAGCTATTGCAATAGAATTATTATACAACGACTTCAAGGGAATATATAATGTTATAAAATATTTGAAATGAAATAATTATGAAAAAAATATTTTTAATCTTGTTTTTTACCTTTTGTTTTTTTTGGGGATTTGCTCAACAAATTCCTGTGGGATATATATATGTAGACATTACGCCTTTCTTAAAAAGAAACGGTATCAATATTGATTCTTTTATTGATTCCCTGTATCGTTATGGCATCAATCATGAAGTTAGCGGCAAGCTATGAAAAACTGTACGTCTAAAAAAACGACTGAATGAAAAACCTGATTTTTATATTTTTTTTATCAATTTCTACAAACCTTTTTGCACAACCAGGTTATTTACCCTTTATGCAGGAAGAAGATTTTAAACGTATAACAGAACAACTAAAAGATGACCCCGATAATTATGAATTGATTTGGCAACGTTTGAATATTTCTAACTCACATTTTAATATTTATGCAAGAGGTGGTATTGCAAAAGATACGCTGATTAAGGAAAATAAAGAAGTTTCTTTGTCAAACTGGACTTATGCAGAAAAAATAGCTGACATTAACAAACTAATTGAAAACAAAGCGGAAATCAATGAATATGGAAGAATATCCAATATTGCTGATTTCACTTTTTACAGAGGAAAAATTTATTACCTTTTAGGCGAGTATGATAAAGCATTGGTAGATTATCTTTTTGCTCTTGATAACATTAGTGAAAGTGAAGCAAAGCAAAATAATTATTATAAAAAGAACGATATTTGCATTTCTATAGCCGCATACTATTACAACAAAAGAGAAGACAACGTAGATTATTACAAAACAAGTACAAGCGAGGAAAATTTACGTCAAGCATTGAAGTATATTGATATGATTTCACCACTTGAGTTTACTGAAAACTTCAATGATGAAAATTCATACAATTACTACGAAACTATACAAGATTCTTATGAACGAGAAAAAATAAATCTGTTAACGTATTTAAAAGAAGATGTCCGATTAGAGAATTATTACCAAAAACTAATGCGTAATCAATATGAGATTTTTAAAAGACAAAAAGCTCACGATGATGAATGGGAAAAGGATGAGGTTGAAAAAAATGGATACAGGTATTCAACAAATTCAAGTTATCTTAACGTTTTAAGATACGCCAATGAGTTGGCATATTTTTATTACGAAAGAAAAAACTATAAGAAAGCAAAGTGGTTAGCAGAACAAACGATAAATTATTTTCCAACAAATAGTTCTGGTTATATTATTGATAGATATGACGTTGGGATACATTATTTACTTTTAAATAAAATTTATCAAACTGAGGAGTTCAAAAATTTTGACAAAGAAATGAACAACCTAATTGAATTGCTTGGAGGTTCTACACACGGGATAAACTACAATGTCTCAGAAATCGGCAAATATCTAAACGAACGTTTGCAAGAAAATCCAAATGAACCACGATTGTATTTAGCATTAGGTATTTGGCATTATAAAAATAGTATGAGTTCATCTTATTCGGTATCAACAGCCGAAATATTAAACTTACTCAACAGAGCCGAAATATTAAAACTTAAAGATTATAGATTACCTTTTGCTAAAGCTGCCGTTTATCTTCATTTAGAAAAGAACTATGAACTTGGACTCTTTGAAATCAATAAAGCATTAAATCAATATAAAGCTAGCCCTTTTATTTACAGTGTAAAGTATCAATTACTTCGTAAATTTCCTAATCCAAACGAGCAAGAACTACAAAAACTTAATGGAGAAAATATGAGAA
This sequence comes from Bacteroidales bacterium, assembly GCA_031553195.1. GTDB lineage: Bacteria > Bacteroidota > Bacteroidia > Bacteroidales > P3 > JAVBLV01. The sequence goes on along the minus strand of JAVBLV010000016.1, from coordinate 39,541 downwards.
AAAGGAGAGTGAAGAATTATAAAAATATGTCAGTTTTTTTCAAAGAAATCCAAGAATAGCCAGCCGCTAACTTGCGTCCTGCCTGCAAGCGGGCTGAAATCGGTAATTGAACTTTTGTCGCCCGCGCCAGCTTTTGTCTCGGTGGATAGTGAAGTCGCCCGCAAACCCGCTCGCAAGCAGCCGCAGGAACGATTTTGTTAATCGATTCCTGTCAAAAGAAGCAGGCTTGTCTATTATTCCTGATTATGGCTCCTTTGAACTTTATGATAATAAACCATTTTTTAAATATAGCGCTAATGACTATGGATATGGAATTTCTTTTAATTCATTGGCAATGGATACAGCATATGTAATTTATGATATGATAAATGGTCATGGATGTTTTTGGGGCGCTACATCATGTTACGTAACAAAAATTCAGAAAGATAATGAAGAACAGTATATATACCTATGTACATGGAATAACGATCCTAAATCTGAATGTATTGATTTCTGTAGTGGTGGAGTGAATTATGAATTTACTGAATTTCAAAATGGTACCTATTTAATCAATATTTTTGATACCAATTCGTATGTGTATAAAAAGCGTAAAAACGGAAAAGATATTTCAGAATATTTTAATGGCTGTACAGTAACCAACAAAGGAATTGCCATAAATAAAATAAGCAATGACGCTATCTCGCTTGAAAAAGTGGAATACTATTACCGAAACAAAGAACTAACCAAACCGGAAGCTGTAAAAAAAATATTGTCGGTATTCAATCCTGAATTTGAAATTGAATAAACCGGAGAACATGCAGATTCCGAAAACTTGTAAAAAAAGAATTGCCTGAGAACAAAATGGTAAAAACCTGTTTTGACTTGGTGAAATATGATTGTCAAATGAATAAAAAGTTGTTACTTTGCTTCAAGTTTACGAAAGAAAATCCTAATACCGGATAATTTATCTTAACTTTCTGATTATATGGCAAAAATGAATTATCGGCATCAAGAATGAATAACAATCCGTGAAAGTTATGATGAATTAAAAATGTTTACATATGAAAAAGTTTGTTTTTTCGTTATTTAAATATTCATTACACAAATAAAAAACTATTTATTAACCTAAAATAATGTATTATGAAAAAACTAATGAGTATTTTAATTTGTTCTATGCTCCTATTTACCATAGGTTGCAACAAGGATAAAGAAGAACCCGAAACGCCGGGTTCTAACACCCCTGATCCGACAGAGCCCGAAACAGGAAAGACCTATGCAGTTGGAGACTATTACAATGTTGATGGAGTTCAAGGGATTGTTTATAAGATAACAGACGGAGGAAAACACGGTATGATTATTTCGATGGACCAGGGCGCGAATTTAGCATGGTCTTCTGTTAATTCGGCAACGGGAGCAACCCATGCTACAAACGGCGCCAACAATATGACTACCATCAAAAACCTTGAAGCGGAGATGGATAGTTATCCTGTGTTTAAATGGTGTAAAAATAAAAATACCGGTTCCATTACAGGATGGTATCTTCCGTCTAAAAACGAAACCCTTGATATCTCCGCATCCTATCTAAAACTACAATTGGCATTGCAAGAAAATGGAGGAAATATTTTCCATTCAAATCTAGTATGGTCTTCTACCGAAATAGACGAATACATTGCATTTTATATAGATATGAATAACAAAAGAGCAGAAGAAGGCGACAAATATATGGGCGCTTATTTTTGTGTAAGAGCCGTAAAAGCATTCTAAATCTAGTGTTTAATTAAATAAAACGAGGTTGGTTCAGGCGTATTGCTATCAACCTCGTTTTACGTGAATATTGATGGCCAATAAACAGATGAAAAAAATAGGGTTTCTCATAATAGTAAGTGTTTGCATTGCTTGTAGCAGTACAAAAAAAATACGCATCAATGATATGAGGATATCAGATGGTACATCAAGATACGACAACGTTAGATTTAAAGTATATAAAGATACTGCAACTTGGATTGATGGAAAAACGTATCTGTTTGTTAAAGGCCAAATTGAAAACTTTTACCATACACTTAGATCAGATCGTTCGCCTATACACGAAACGGAGTCGATCTCTGTGAGAATCGAAACGGACTCGACCCATGTATTTCCACTCTTGATGCGTTATCGTGAAGCTTTGTTTTTAACAGATGATTTTGAAAAATATGGACAATCAAGTTGTATGATTTCTTTTTCCTGGCAGGAATATTACACAGGCAGTCAGCCAAGAAATGATCTGTATTCGGATTTTTTTTCAAAAACCGTTGAAGTTGATTTTAATGAATTAAGAAAAGAAAATTTATTCTCTGTTTATCCCGAAGCTGATAAAGAATGGTACAAAAAATGGAAAGACAATAATCCCGATTATAAAGATAGAAGAATGGATGCGGAAAAAATGTTAGAAATCATAAAAAGAAATCAATCCGAATAAAATGTTTTGCAATGAAAACAACTCCAACAACCATAATATTATTATTTTCAATTGTTTGTATTTCAGCACTGAAAGCCCAAAACACTCATCTTGTTGATGCAGAATTTAAAGATACTATTTTCTCCATCAATAATTAATAAGCAAGGACTTACAAAACGAGGAAGTTATTAATCGAAATAAAAATCAGACATTTGCAAAATTCAACTATTTTTGCATAAACAAATGAATTCCAATCTCTATGATATATAGAAAAATCGGCTTTTTATTTTTTATAGCATTATCGCCTTGCTGTTACAATGTTTCGGCGCAAAGCAATTCTGTTTCGGCAGCTAAAGAGTTGTCCACAGCCTTGGAATTGAACAAGCCGGACAGCGTAATTGCGTTTGAATATGAAAGATTGGCAAAAAGCCTTGCCGAACAGGCATTTTATGCAAGAGCCGAAGAATATTTTCTGAAAGCGCTACAAATTTATACCAGACTTAAGCAAATAGAAAAAGTGGTGTTGATAAACCGCGAATTAGCCAAAGTTCAGGAGTCGCAAAACAAGATTAAAGAAGCGGAAAAAAGTTTTAATAAAGCGGCCAACATCTCGTCCGACAAAATTCAAAAACAACTCAATATAAACGACGCCAATCGACTGCGAAATGCGGGTTCTCCCGAAGAACAATCAAAATATATAAACAGCAATATAACCATTCTTAAAAATTCGGGACAAAAAAAAGAAGTAACGGAGAATTACAAAAAAATGGCCGAAGTTTATGTCGATAACGAACAGTATGAGAAAGCTATTGATATTAATGCCCAACTGGTTCAGCAGGCAAAGGAAGAAGGCGATTTTACGACTGCCATAACGCAGCTTCAATCGTTATCTGCAATTTATTCGAAAGATACTGCCAATAAAGCGGATAATGGAATTGATGTGTTGACGCAAGCATATAATTTAGCTGTTGAAAACGGCCGTACGATCGAAGCTAAGAAAAGCGCCGAATTATTAGTAGAACAATTTAAAAAGAAACGTGATAATAAAAATGTAATTCTTTCATACCAACGGTTTTTTAATGATTTTGATAGTTTGATAAAATCCGATAATTCATTGGTCGACGCCCAATTACTCCAAACAATTGAAAAACGGATTACGCAACTGGAGAAAGAACGCGCGCTTAAAGACGAGTTGATTGCCCGGCAAAATAAGTTCAATTACACCCTGCTTGCGTTTATCGCTTTGATGCTTGTGTTTTTTATCCTTCTTATTAAAGCGCTTTATTCTATTAAAATCAAAAATAAAAAGATAGCCTTACAATCGTTGAGGCGGGAAATGAATCCGCATTTTATTTTCAATAGCCTTAATAGCGTAAATCAATTTATCGCCCAAAACGATGAAAGAGCCGCTAATAAGTATCTGACTTCCTATTCTAAGTTGATGCGTAATAGCATGGAAAATTCCAATAAAGACTTTATTAAATTAAGCGCGGAAATAGAATTGTTAAAAGAGTATCTGGAATTAGAACAATTGCGTTTTAACGGCGTATTCGATTATCAGATATTTGTAGATGAAAATCTGGATGCCGAACAAATTTGTATTCCCAACATGCTGATACAACCTCATTTGGAAAATGCTGTCTGGCATGGATTACGTTATAAGGAAGGGAAGGGAAAGCTTTTATTATCAATTACTTTGAAAAATAAAACAATTGTTGTTTCCATTGAAGACGACGGCATTGGAATTCAACAAAGTCAGTTGATGAAAACAAAAAACCAACGGGTTTACCATTCCCGGGGACTTACCAATGTAAAGGAACGGATTAAATTATTGAATCAAATTTACCGCTTGAACATGTACCTCGAAATAAAAGAAAAGCAAACGCCTGATTCTGGCGTATTGGTAATGTTGAAATTGCCGTTGAAAACAAATTTATAGTTAGTTCAAAGATTAAAGCGACATACACATAAAAATGGAATAGATAATTTGTTTTAAGCATTTAAAATGAGAAAAAGGAGTCAATCCTTCAATTATAATTATTCAATCCTTCAATCCCTTAAAATTTATAGATAATGGAACCCAAAATACGAAGCGTTGTGGTAGAAGACGAACCGGCGGCGCGGGAAGTACTACGGAATTATATAGCCAAATACTGTCCGCAAATAGAATGGATCGGCGAAGCGCAAGACTGTAAGGAAGCGATCCGGCTGCTACATGAATTAAAACCTCATCTGGTTTTTTTGGACGTGGAAATGCCCTTCGGAAATGCCTTCGACGTGTTGGAAGCTTGTTCCGATCTGGAATTTGAAACCATATTTGTTACCGCTTTTTCCGAATATTCTTTGAAAGCGTTGAATCAAAGCGCTGCGTATTATTTGCTTAAACCTATCAGCATAGAAGAACTTATTTTAGCGGTAAATAAAGTCGGACAACAATTAATGAAACAGGCGTTATTTAACCGGAATACGGTAGTTTTGGAAAACTTCCGGACGCAACAGGTTGAGCGGCGACAAGTGGTTCTTCCTACGCTTGACGGATTTGAATTGGTCCGGATGGAAGATATTATCCGTTTGCAGGGAAACGGTAATTTTACCGATATTTACCTGTTCGACGGCAGTAAGAAAATGGTTTGTCGCTTTTTGAAACATTTTACCGAAATATTGCCTTTACCGTTTATTCGAGTACATAAATCTCACATTATCAATATTAATTATGTTGTTTCATATCATAAAGGCTTAGGAGGATATGTTATTATGTCGAGCAAAGCTGAAGTGGAAATTTCGCCCAATTATAAAGAAGAATTTTTGAAAGTATTTCAATTGAAATAAACTACGTGAGTCCGGATTATACTTGTTAAAAATCAATCCGGCGCTTAAATAAGTATGATCTAAAACCTCTCTTTTATTCCGAGTCGCTCCATTTTAAGTTATTCATATTGAAATTATTATCTTCTTTCTGGGATTCTTTTTTATGAAAATTGTAAATAGAGTCTCAGAAATTCATTTTTTTATTGTCTAATAGAGAAACGTGTCTCCAAATTATAATCAAAACGTGTTTTATATTTGAGCATCATTACTACCCATTTTTAAGAAAGCAGGACGTTTATTAAAGAATCATTTCAAAGCATCCGGACAACAAAAAAATTGTTTTTCCGTTTTTAGAATCTAGAGAAAAATCTATGTTTTTAGACGCTGTTTTTATTCCATTTACTGATTATACTAAAAGCGTTACTTATTTTATTACAAAATATGCTGAAAAAAAATCTCATAATTTTACTGATTATAATGTTGTCCGGTCATTTTCTGATAGGACAGGCTTCTTATCAATATCCTGAAATTTCTGTATTATCTACAGGCAACTGGTATAAATTCGGCGTCGGCGAAACCGGCATTTACAAACTAACATACGCCGATTTTAAGAAGGCAGGCGTGAATGTTTCGAATTTAAGTTCGAAAAATATTTCCATTTTTGGAAATGGAGGCGGAATGCTTCCGGAAGACAATCGGATAGATCGTTATAACGATCTGGTCGAAAATGCAATATATGTAGAGGACGGCGGCGATGGAAAGTTCGATGAAAACGATTACATTTTGTTTTATGCCCAGTCTCCCAATGCATGGAGTCTGAATACATCTAATAAGCTATTCTATTGTAATATACACCTCTACAGCGCTCAGACATATTATTTTTTAACCGTAGATGAAGGAATTGGCTCTCAGAAGCGGATAGAACAAGCGCCTATAGTCGAGAACGCCACCGATACCATTACGACGTTTAACGGTTATAAAATTCATAAAAAAGAACTGATTAATATTCCCAAGGCGGGAAGAACCTGGTTAGGAGAAAAGTTTGACAACAATACAATGTCCAGCTATTCATTCCCTTTCGGATTTCCCAATTTAGTACAAGGAAGCGATCTCTATGTTTCCTACGTTTTAACCACTCAATCCACTTCGGCAAGATATGTGCTGAAGATGAACGATCAACAATTCGACGAATTTAATATCGGAATGGCTGCATCGGCAGATCATACTAATTATTTTGCTACTCATTCGGATTTGAAAAAGCTTTCGGCCGGTTCTCCGAGCTTCAATATAAACATATCCTATTCCGATGCGACGGGCGTTGGGAACGGCTACCTGAACAGCATAACAATAAATGCCTTGCAAAACCTGGCTATTTCGGAAGGACAAATGAATTTTAGGTCTATACAATCTGTCGGGGAAGGCAAACGGAGTTTATTTAAGATAAGCAATGCCGATAGCAGGGTTGTTGTGTGGAATGTAAGCGATCCGGTTGCTCCGGCAAGGATGCGCGCGACTTTAAATGGCAATGAATTATCGTTTATTGCCGAAACCGGTTCTTTAAAAGAATTTATTGCATTTAACGGAAGCAGTTTCCGTTCTCCTACATTCATACAAAAGGCAACTAACCAGAACTTGCACGGTCTTCCGCAAGTAGACTATGTTATTGTAACTCATCCGGCCTTTAAAAGCCAGGCCGAACGTTTGGCGACTTTGCATCGGGCCCACAACGGATTGGATGTGGCTGTAGCGACAACTACCGAGGTGTATAACGAGTTTTCCTCCGGCGCGCAAGATCCTATAGGCATACGGTGTTTTTTGAAAATGTTTTACGACAGGGCGGAAGAAGGCAAAGGAAAAGCGCCGAAATACTTGTTATTATTCGGCAGCGGAAGTTATGACAATAAAAATATCGAGAAAGGCAAACGGAGTTTTGTTGTTGTCTATGAAACGGAAAGTCCTATAAATGGATTTTCGGATAACTCGTTGGCGACCGATGATATTTTTGGCTATCTAAGCGCGGAAACCAATAAGATAAATGTCGGAATAGGGCGGTTTCCGGCCACTACGGAAGAAGAGGCAAATGTTTTGGTGGGAAAAAGCGAAAACTACATGCTTAGAAAAGATATTTCCAAACAAAAATTAAAAGGGAATTGGCGTAATGTAGTTTGCCTTATTTCGGATGATCCGGACGAAGGCTCCTCAGATAATCCGCCTTCTTTTTTAAATGCCGCCGAGAGGTTGGCTACCGAACTCAAGTCTTTTAAAAATATATGCGTGGAAAAAATATATGCCGATGCGTATAAGCAAACTTCCTCATCATTGGGACTTTTCTATCCGGAAGCCACTAAAGCCATTAATAACCGCATTAAGAAAGGTTGTTTAATAGTTAATTACATTGGACACGGATCGGAACAATATCTTGGGCATGAGCGTTATATTGTAGAATCGGATATAAATTCGTGGGATAACCAATATGCCCTTCCCATATTTATTGCCAATACGTGTAGTTTTTCCAGATATGACCTGACGGATTTGTCCTCTGCAGGAGAGAGGATTGTGTTAACGGGAAAAGGAGGATTTATTGCGTCTATTGCTCCGACAAGAACGGTTTCGGTTAACCATGATCTTAATAACAGTTTCTTTATAAATGCGCTTACCTTAAACGAGGGAACGCCGGCCGCTTTTGGAGATATTGTACGGTTGACCAAAAATAGTCTTTCCGGTTCGGGGAGGCCCTATGTGCTGATAGGCGATCCTGCGTTAAAGATTTCATTGCCGAAAAACTCAATCCGCACCACCAAAATTAACGATAAAGAAGTATCATCGGAGACGTCGGATACCTTGAAAGCCTTATCCCGTGTTACCATTGAGGGTGAGATCATGGATGAAGGAGGTAATCTGTTATCCGATTTTAACGGGGAGATTTACCCGACTGTTTACGATAAACCGGAGAAAATACAGACTGTTGGAAATGAAGGTATCGGAACAATTACAACATTCCTTCAACAAAAGAATATTCTTTATAAAGGAAGAGCAAAAGTGAAAGACGGGAAATTCTCCCTTTCTTTTATCATCCCAAGGGATATGTCGTACCGGTACGATTATGGGAAGATTAGCTATTATGCGCAAGCCGATAATGCGGTTGACGCCGCAGGCAATTATATGGAGGCCGTATTCGGCGGGATTGACGAAACTGTCGATCCGAACATTGGCGTATATCCTAAGATCCGCCTTTACCTGAATGATACTAATTTCAGATCGGGAGGAATAACAGATGAAAAGCCGGTTTTATTGGCGATTCTTTCGGACGATTTTGGAATAAATACCGTAGGCAGCGGCATAGGACATGATATTACAGCCGTTATAGATGACAAGGTGAATGAAGAAATTATTTTAAATGATTTCTACGATATAGATAGTTTTGGGAGAGTCGTCATACGTTATCCGCTGGATAAATTGAAACCCGGAACTCATACGTTGACCCTAAAGGCATGGAATATATTTAATTATTCCAATACGGCAACCCTTGATTTTATTGTGCAGGATTCTAAGCAACTTGAATTGGGGAAATTAATCAATGCTCCTAATCCGTTCAGAGGTTCTACCTATTTCAGTATTGAACACAACTTGCCCGATGGAATAAAGAGCGCTGAAATACAGATATTCAATATGTCCGGACAATTAGTAAAAATTATTAATGTACCTGTAAATCAAGGATCTTATATGTTGGGGCCTGTGGAATGGAATCCTGGCGCAGGACAACGCATGTCTGCCGGAATTTATTTTTCCCGCATCATTGTTACGACTCATTCGGGAGAAGTTAAATCTGAAAGCCAAAAATTAGTAATACTTCCATAAACAAAATACAATAATTAATTTATTCATTCGTTTTCTAACATTGAATTTTCAAATCATAATTGTAATAAAAAGAATAAATCATATATGAAATTCGACAAAAAGAAAGCCTTATTCTCCTTAACCCTGTTGTTATTATCTAACGTTTTTGTTGCCAATGCGCAAAATAGTAGAAATCAGCCTGATTATAATTTTAATATAAACATGATACGTACGGCGGTGCCTATTTTATTAATTTCGCCGGACTCTCGTTCGGGAGGGTTGGGCGATGTGGGCGCGGCTACCACTCCAGATGCAAATTCAACGCATTGGAATAATGCCAAGTTCGCTTTTATTGAAGAAGATTTCGGATTGTCTCTTTCATACAGTCCGTGGATGAGATCTTTATCCTCAGATATTAACCTTGCTTATTTGGCGGCCTATAAAAGAATAAATACAAGAAGCGCATTGGCTTTCTCGCTTTTTTATTTTGATTTGGGTTCCATCGAATTTTTTAATGACCAAGCGACTTCAATGGGCGATTTCAACCCCTATGAAATGGCTGTTGACGCAACTTATTCCATGAAACTTTCCGACAAGTTGTCGGGAGGCGTATCCGGCCGTTTTATCCTTTCCGATCTTACGTCGGGACAAACTGTGGGCGGAATGGCCACTCATGCGGCAACGGGCGTAGCCGCCGACATTGGTTTATATTGGGTAGATCAGATAGGAAAGCGTAAAAACTCGGATGAATATGCTTTGGGTTTGGCGATTACGAACTTAGGCTCAAAAATATCTTATTCCGATGAAAATACTGATAAAGATTTTTTGCCTACCAATCTTCGTATTGGAGGACGTTACACCATGAACATGGATATGTATAACGAGATTTCGTTTATGTTGGATTTGAATAAATTGCTTGTCCCGACTTCTCCTATATATGATGACAATAGAGAAATTGTTGCGGGAATGGATCGTAATGTCGGTATTATGCAGGGACTTATACAATCGTTCTATGACGCGCCCGGCGGATTCTCGGAAGAAATGAAAGAAATATCGACTAGTTTGGGTATAGAATATTGGTATGATAAAAAATTCGCCGTACGCGCAGGGTATTTTTACGAAAACGTATCGAAAGGCGACAGACAGTTTATCACTCTTGGGGCCGGATTGCGTTACAATTTATTCGGATTGGACATTTCTTACCTGATTCCATTAACTCAGAATAACTCGCTTCAAAATACGCTTCGTTTTACTTTGATGGTCGACCTTAAAAAGAATTAAAAACCGTTTTAAGAAACCCTGTTGGTATTTATGCAATTCAGGATTGGTTTTGGATACGACGTACACAAACTTGAAAATGATCTCCCCTTTTTTCTGGGAGGTATTCAATTAGCTCATTATAAAGGCGCGTTGGGACATTCCGATGCCGACGTCCTTTTGCATGCTATTTGCGATGCTTTGCTGGGGGCGGCCAATTTGCGCGATATCGGATATAATTACCCTGATTCTAACCCCGAATTCAAAGGCATAGATAGTAAGTTTTTATTGAAAGATACTTATAATAAAATCAAAGAAAAGGGATTCCGCATTCAAAATATCGATTCTACAGTTTGCTTGCAAAAACCTAAAATATCGGAATACATATCGCTCATGAAAACATGCATTGCCGGAATTCTGGAAATAACTTCTGACGATGTTTCCATCAAAGCGACAACTACCGAAAAACTGGGTTTTGTCGGCAGAGAGGAAGGCGTTTCTGCTTATACTGTCGTTTTGTTAATAAAAGAGGGGAATGAAAATTTATTGTAATGAATAAAAGTCGATAAAATTCTATTCCATAAGAAAAAACAATTCCTAAATCCAGTTCGAAAATATGAAATCGATCCTTTATATAGCAACTATTTTTTTATTGTTTCCATTGCTTATGCATGCGCAGGCTCCTCAGGTGAAACAAACCATTGAAGACAAAAATGCAAAAGACATCCTAAAGAAAGTCGTTCAAAAAATGAATGAATATAAGTCTTTGCAAATAGAATTCACTATAAATAATGAGGATAAAGCAAATAAAACATCCGGCACGACAAAAGGAACTCTTCTTGCCCAGGGAAATAAGTATCGTATAAAACTTGATAAGCAAATTATTTACTGCGACGGAAAAAATATTTGGAGTTATTTGGTTGAAGAAAAAGAAGTGCAGATATACAATTATGATTCTTCCAATACTCAAACATTAAATTTTACCAAGCTTTTAGCCGATTACGAAAAAAACTATCGTCCAACGCTTATCAGAGAAGAAAAAAAAGGAACCCTTGTTCAACAAATAATTGATCTGACGCCGAATAAAAATATGGATTATTATAAAATCCGTTTACTGATCAATAAAACTTCTTCCCAAATAATCCAAATGGAGTTCTTCTTTAAGGAAGGAAATAGAATAACATATAAAGTCGATAATTACAAGCCTAATTTAACCATTACTCCCTCTGATTTTGTATTTAATACATCAGCCAATCCATCTGTAGAGATTATTGATATGAGATAATTGCTTCAATTTTATTTCTACTAAATAATTATGTTTTTTGTTACGTAGCAATCCATAAACGTATTTTGTTTCTGAACGTGTTTCGCATGTATCCCTCAAAAATTCTGATTTTTCCATTTTGTATCGCAACTTCAAAAATTGTACCTTTGCAGAATTAAATACGTCATTGAATTTCTTTACGGAATCTATACCCATATTTATATAGACTCCCATTAATATGGCCAAGAACAAGATAAAATCCAAAGCAAAAGAAAAAGAGAACGAATACCAGTCTGAGATTGCCGTCAAACCTTCGAAAAAGAAAAAAAACGGAAATGTAGACTGGATGCAGTTTATCCATAATGAAAAATTTATCAGAATTTCGGGTATATTCTGTATTCTTTTCTCTGTTTTCTTGTTAGTTGCTTTTGTTTCTTTTTTCTTTGCCTGGTGGGTTGATTTCGATAAAATGTCGAATGCAAATGTGGGAGAACTGATATTTAATACTCATATTTCCGTTGGGAATTGGGGCGGACGTTTAGGGGCTCTTTTATCTTATTTTTTCATCGAGAAACTTTTTGGTATTGCCTCTTTTGGATTTGTGCTGATCTTTTTTGTCTTCGGATTCCATTTATTAAAGATAGAATTATTGCCTTTTAAGAAAGTGTTTGTTCATACCATAATATGGATGATGTGGCTTTCTGTTTGCCTGGGATATGTCTCGTCTTTTTTTGTGTCTAATCAATATAATATTCCTGCCGGTATTTTTGGATTTGAGACCAGCAATTGGATCAGCGGATTTATTGGTCGTATAGGAACAGGATTCTTTTTGTTTTTCAGTTTGTTGACATTTTTAATTTTGGCGTATAACTATAAGTTGAAATTGAAATTTCTTTTGAAAATCGGCGGATATAGACCATCTGATGGCTCATCGACAAAGAAAGGTATTGAGGAAGAAGGAGAGGAATTAACGATTGGAACCGAGAATGAAAGAAAAAACTTTTTGGTTAATGAGGATCGTCCTCATTCGATAATAGCTCGCGAGGAAGAAGTATTGAGCGAAGAAGAGGAAGAGGCTTCTCTGGATTTTCAAGTTATATCCCAGCCTAAACAACAAAATGATAGCGAAAACAAAAAATTGGAATTTAGTATTAATTCATATGCGGAACCCCAAAAAGAAACCAATCTATCGAAAGATGCGGAAATAGATTTTTCTATAGAGGAGAATCCAGAATCTGAAAATGGGATAGGGGATAGGGGAGAACAAGAAAAAATAAATGAACAGGAGATAGTTCATTATTCTGTTGACGAACCCTATGATCCTCATTTGGATTTGGGAAATTACGAATACCCTTCTTTGGATTCGCTGATTTATTATGAGGAAAGAAATCAGGAGGTTACTGCCGATGAGCTGCATTCCAATAAGGATAAGATCGTCGAAACGCTTAAAAATTATTCCATAGAAATTGTAAAAATTGTAGCTTCTCCGGGGCCAACAGTTACGTTGTATGAGATTGTGCCAGCTCCGGGAATACGTATTTCAAAAATTAAAAACTTAGAAGACGATATTGCCTTAAGTCTTTCTGCTTTGGGTATTCGTATCATAGCGCCTATTCCGGGGAAAGGCACTATTGGGATTGAGGTTCCAAACCTGAAACCCCAAATCGTATCTATGAAGACAATGTTGTCTTCCGATAAGTTTGCAAACTCGAAGTTTGAATTGCCGGTTGCCATAGGGAAAACCATTTCGAATGAACCTTTTGTCGCCGATTTGGCCAAAATGCCCCACTTGCTTATGGCCGGGGCCACAGGACAAGGAAAGTCTGTCGGTTTAAATGCCATTATTTCCTCTTTGTTATACAAAAAACATCCCTCAGAGCTCAAGTTTGTGATGGTAGACCCTAAGAAGGTTGAACTATCATTGTATGCAAAAATAGAACGCCACTACCTGGCAAAGCTTCCCGATTCCGAAGAAGCAATTATTACTGATACGCGTAAAGTAGTGCGGACGCTGAATTCTTTATGTATAGAAATGGATCAACGTTACGATCTTCTGAAAGATGCACAAGTCCGTAATATCAAAGAATATAATGCAAAATTCATAGCTCGCCGCCTAAATCCGAACGACGGCCATCGTTATTTACCTTATATTGTTTTAGTTGTTGATGAATTTGCCGATCTGATTATGACGGCCGGAAAAGAGGTTGAATTGCCGATTGCCCGTTTGGCTCAATTAGCCCGCGCCATTGGCATCCATTTGATTATCGCCACGCAAAGACCCTCGGTCAATATTATAACAGGAACAATTAAAGCAAATTTTCCCGCCCGGATTGCGTTTAGGGTTACCTCTAAAATAGATTCCCGCACTATTTTGGATGCAAGCGGAGCCGAACAATTAATCGGCCGCGGCGATATGTTGCTTTCCTTAGGCAGCGAACTGATTCGCTTACAATGCGCCTTGATTGATACGGAAGAAATAGAACAAGTCGCTACCTTTATAGGATCGCAAAGAGGCTATCCGGAAACCTTCTTATTGCCGGAATATTTGGATGAAAATAGCGAGCCCAGCAAAGAATTTGATCCCAATCAACGCGACGATAAATTCGAAGAAGCCGCTCGTATTGTTGTTGCGCATCAACATGGTTCCACCTCTTTGTTGCAGAGGAAATTACAATTAGGTTATAATCGTGCCGGACGCTTAATCGACCAACTCGAAGCCGCAGGAATTGTAGGCCCTTTTGAAGGCAGCAAAGCCAGGGAAGTGAAGATTAAATCGGAAATAGAATTGGAAGAGTTGTTAAGAAGCCAGTTACGAGATTAGTGACTTCGATTTTGGAATGATGTTGACTAGTCTTTTTGAATACGTTTAACATTAAGAATAACGTTACAACCTTTTACAGTAAGTATGTGCCAAGGAATAGTTTGTATTATTATTGGTTTCGTTATTGTGTTATTACCAATGACAGAATATATAAAATGCTAAAATAATTTGAGAACAACTCCTCAAAGAAAAAAGCCTAACCGATTTATTATCAGCTAGGCTTTTGTTTTCTCCGTACCCGGGGCCGGGATCGAACCGGCATGAGTGTTACCTCATCGGTTTTTGAGACCGACGCGTCTACCAATTCCGCCACCTGGGCAAGTATTTTCAAGAACTTTTATTGCTCTAAAAGCGTTGCAAAGATACAAAAAAAAATATTTATGGCAAATTTTGAATAGAATTTGAATGCACAAAAAGCTTAACTTACCAATATGAAAATATTATATGGCTTGCTTAATATTTTGTTTCATGTTGATCTTTAATTATTTACAAGTGTTGTTCCTTTGTCTATAGGATTGGCATAAATTCCTAAAAATATTTTGCTTACTGTTTCTTTATCGTCATTAATGGAAGCTGATATTTCTTGAAATCGTTGTATAAATTCTTCTTTTTCCTGTTGCGAGTATTTATCAATAAAATGATTGACTCCGGAACGTAAATCATGTGCAATATAGTTTGTACTAAATAGTTTATAATTTTGATAAATGCGATTATCAATTAAAGTTGCCACATTTTTGTAAAATTCGTTAGAAGGACTTTCTTTTGCGATTTGTTGTAATTCTTCTTTTTGCAAGGGTTGACATATATTAATATTTACTTTGCCTTTGGGTTGCATAATTCCGGTAAGGACGCTGATGAGGTCTTCGTCTTTTTGTTTGATATATTTTTTGCCGTTTCGCGTTTGGTATAATTCGCGTACTTTGAACCGGTCGCAGGGTTCCCATTGGTAGGAGATGGCGATGGGGACTATTTTGAGTTCATCGAGATTATCCGCTAAATCTTTGCCCCCGCTCATGGCGAACATTTTAATTATCCCCTGATCGGTGAGGTCGTTGCCATCTTTAGTACGTCCGTTACGTTGGGCAATCCAGACCGATTCGCCTTTTGTCGTAAGCGTGTAACGTATATATTCCGAAAGGTGCAATGACGTTTTATAAAAATCTCTTGGATTCTCGCCCCTTGCCACCTTAAACATCTTATTCGATTTGCCGATGTCCACTACAAGTTGAGAACTCATCAAATTACTGCCGAAAGTAATTTCGGTGGTACGGAAACCGTTTTTGTACAAAATTTGTTGTAAAAGCGAAGAATCCATTACTATATCGCGATGGTTGGATACAAAAAGATAGTTTTTTTGCGGATCTAAATATTCCAGACCGCTGAAAGAAAGACCGGTTGTTGTATTTTTGATTACTTGGTTATTAAAATGATACATTACGCCAATTTGGAAATCGTGAGTGGTTTTAAAACTTAACAGCATTTTCCTGATTTCCTCTATATCTTTTCCGGGAAAAACAAATTCCGTCATGGCTGGCAAGTACTCGCTATTGGCAATGCGTTGCATGGCGGGGGCTATTTCGTCTTGGTTGTAGGGGCGAATATCGTCAAATCTTATCTCCATTATATTATTTTTTGCGATTGTCAATAAATTTAATAGGTTTACGGGTGATATCAGGCGTTGATACTTTACGGATTTCTTCCGCCGGACAAATTTCTATATCGGGGGCAACGCGGATACGCGCCCTGAAACGGTCTTTTAAATCTTTAACAATGTCATATCCAGGATGTTCATTGATACCGATTTTAATAATTACATTGTCGTTGCCGCATTCGTCATCAATTACTTCCAATATGTAATTTTCCACGTATGGCACATTATCTAGCACATCAAAGATGGATGGTGGGTAAAGCGTTGTTCCTTTGTATTTTACCATGTGATTTAAACGTCCTACAATGGGACTTATACGCATGGTAGTTCGTCCGCATGCGCAAGGCTCGGTATGAAAACATGCTAAATCGCCGGTGCGGAAACGAAGAAGGGGCATTCCTTCTACGCCTAAGGTAGTGATAACTAATTCGCCTATTTCCCCTTCGGGAACGACGCAGCCGTCTTCGCCGACCAATTCGCAAATAATTAATTCAGGATGATGATGCCCGCCGCAACCATGTTTGCATTCGGTAAATGTAGTAGCCATTTCGGTAGAAGCATAGGTAGAATAGAGTTCAACATCCCACTTTTCTTTAATACTTTGTCCTAAAAGGTTTAATGAAAAATCTTGTTCTCGAATATTTTCGCCGATACAAACCAGTTTTCTGATGCTGGAATTTTTATAATCAATACCATGCTCTTCGGCATATTTTATTAGACGGAGAATAAACGAAGGGACCACAATAGCAATGTTAGGTTTAATCCGTTCAATAGTATCCCATTGAAGTTCTGCAATTCCGTTGCCCACGCGAATGATGCTTGCTCCTAATTTTCTCACGCCTAAAAAGTAAGCGAGTCCGGCCATGAAACGTTTATCAATGGTGGTCATCAACTGGAAAATGTCGCCTTTTTTTGCATCTGCACATTCGAATGAAATTTGTTCATTGTAAGCTAAACGTTCCAAATCGGCGTCGGTCATGGCAAAAGTAACAGGGTCGCCCAGGGTGCCGGAAGTCGTGATATAATCAATAATTTCTTCCCTGGGGACACATAGGAAATCGTCGTTATGTAATTGCAAATCACTCTTATCGGTAAATGGGATTTGCTGCAAATCATCTGTCGTTTTAATGGAATTGATATCGATACAATGCGTTTTAAAAAGGCTTTGGTAGAAGGGAGAACGTTTGTTAAGATAGTTCAACGCTTCGGTCAATTTCTCTTCCTGAAACTGTTTGATGGTTTCACGCGATTGAAATTCTATATTTTGTGTTTGATTCATCTTATTTTAATGGTATTTGTACTTGTTCGATTTTTTCCAACCACGGGATAAAGTCCAAATTCCATAAAGGCGCTTTACCATTCCCTCTTTTGGGGTTGATTCCAAAGCCATGTCCTTCTTCGTCGTAGAGTTTGAAATAATGTAGTACATTTTTGCTTGTTAGCGCGGCATCATAACAAACGGCGTTGCGGTAATCGACGGTTTTGTCGCCTTTGCATTGGATAAGGAAAACAGGGGGCATATCGGCGCGTACATTTTGTTCCAACGACATCATATGCGCCATTTCGGGCGTGTAATGTTTCGTAAGTAAATTCTTACGCGAACGCTTATGCGCGATGCTATCGGTCATGGATATTACAGGGTAGATCATAGCGACAAATGCGGGACGCAACGATACTTTTGGGTGAATGCCCAAAGGGGCCATGAAATTGGCGTCAAAATAGGTAGCGGCAGTTCCCACTAAATGTCCGCCGGCCGAGAAACCGATCAATCCGACTCTTGCAGTATCAATGTTATACTCCAAGCTATTTTCCTTTACGAATTGGATAGCGCGTTGCAGATCCTGAATCATGGCCGGATGATGGTTGCCATAGAATCCGGTCCGGTAACGAAGCACAAAGGCTGTAATCCCTTGTTTATTCAACCATTCCGCCACCTCGTAACCTTCATGCTTGATACCCATATACCGGTAGCTCCCGCCCGGACAGATAATAACCGAAATTCCGGTTGGGTTTTCCGTTGCTTTGAAAACAGTCAATTCCGGACGCTTCATTTTTGAAGACGCGGGATTTTCGCCCCAAATCTTAATAGTTTGGGCTTGTAATGTAATTGAAAGCAGAAGTGGAAAAAGAATTGTAATTATTCTCATTACATTAAAAATAAGACAAATGGAAATAAAAATCCGTACAAATTTCTATTCCCATTTGTATAAAGTTATCAAGAAATTTATTTTGCTTTTTTTATTTGTTTTATAAGAAATTCTGCCAAATCTTCGCCGCCTTCTCCATAAGCGCTTGCGATGCGAAGTTCAAATACCGGCATAGATACCATATCGTATTTACTTCCTTCCGCTTTTTTAATTTCAATTTTTGCTAAAACATCCGATGAACCTTTTTCGGTAATGGTAACTACAAGCTTTACCCATGCTTCTGCTTGTATTACGCCGCCATAAAACCCGGGGTCCATATCAATCGTTTTAATAATAGCTTGATATTTCGCATTTTCGAAATATCCGCCTTCAAGAGCGCCTTTGGTTTCTTTGTTAAAATCGCTGATGAAGCGTTCTTGAAAATACTTGGTTCTGTAAGTAGTTTCCCATTTTTTCTTCCACTCGTCGCCGCTTCCTTTCTTGTCTTTATTTTTATCTTTGACTTCTTTGGCTACATATTTTTCTTCTGGGTCGCCATCGACTTTCATATCGGTATAGTCAAATACGAAATGAATTTGTTTCTCATTTTTAAGAAAAGCAAGAGACCCCTCTACCAATTTCTGGGCTTTTAATGCAGAAATGCTTAAAAAAGCGCATGTCGCTAGTAAAAATACTTTTTTCATAATCATTTTTTTTATTGTTAATAATTTGGTTTTTAGCATCGTCGAAGTTTTTTAAATTATTTGACGACGTATAAATTTAACTCTTTTTTGTCGATTATTTGCGTTGTTGTCAAACGAATAGTTTTCTATTTTATTGGCAAAGGTACCCCAAAAATATTTCTTGTCATAAAGCATAACTTTGGATTGGCGTTGGGATTATGCAAATAAAAATTTTATTTCATCTGTCGAGAGTTGACGATACTTTGGATCAACTAGTTTGCCGTCCGTTTCCGTAAAGGTTGCTTCGAAATATTCTTCATCGTAAAACGAGAGTTTGGAGTCTGTGTCGGGATTACATTCCAGATAAATAATATCGGAGATGTTTAATTTTTTTGCTTTACAAATTTGCATGGCTAAATTGCCTGCCGCGGCTGTTACCGAAGTCCCGGGATTATCCTGGTATAATTCCGTTACAATCACTATTTTTTTATTTCCTTTATCGATAATTTTCAATCCGCATTGCGAAGGTTGATCCCATTGCCCAAGGAAATCAAACACTTCGTCGTAATATTTTTCAGGAACTTTCATTTTTGAATTATTTATTTTATCCAATAAAAGCACATAGTGCGTATTAAGTTTTTTCTTTGTGTCTTTATGTGATTAAATTAAATGATAATCCACAATGTTCCCCTAATCTTTGAAAAAACAGGTTTTATTACCCCTAAATCCCCTAAGGGGGACTTTTGGGCAATCGTTTTTCTTAAATTAACCCCTTTAGGGGGTTGGGGGTATTATCGAGGATAGTCATTTTAAATTATTATTTAGCAATATTGCGAACAACGTCTTTTCCGAATGATTTATTGACTAATTTACGGTCGCGCGGACGGTAGGTTCCATCTTCCATTTCGCGCATAACGACATTGGTAAACAAGCGCATCATTTTCGATTCCTGCGATTCATCGGCATAAAACGATGTCCAGGCATAGTCGTATAGTTCCTGTAATTTTTCGGCCGACATTTGTTTAGGGTGAAAAACCACTTGTCCGGCGTTGTAATGATTCCAATCAAAGTCGAAAATACGGTTTTGGCGCAACAGATCGTCATATCCTTTGGTATGAGGGAAAGGCGTCATAACGGTAAATTCGGCTAAATCCAAATCTATTTCCAACAAAAAGTCAATCAAGCGTTTTATTTCATCTTCCGATTGGTTGTCGAGTCCCAATAAAATAGTTCCCTCTACGCCAATCCCATAGTCATGGTAGCGTTTGACTCGCTCTTTAATATAATTAGAAGTGTCATATACAGCTTGATACACGTACCAGGCGCCTGCTTGAGCGGCAAGGTCGAGAATTTCTGGATCGTCTTCAATCGTGTGGCTGATCCATTTTTTCTTGAAAGGAATCATTTCTTTAAAAAGGTCCAATTCCCATTCCTTATTTTGCGCCAATGAGTTATCAACTACGAACATACGATTGTTTTCGATAGAAGCCAATTCTTCAACTACCTTATCCATCGGCCGGGGACGAAAAACCCGCCCGCCCAAATAAGAAACGGCGCAAGGATAGCAACTAAAACGGCATCCGCGCGAAGCATGGAACAAATCTACCATTTGTACGCCTTTGTGGTTGTATAAATCGCGCTTATACAAATCGCGGCGCGCAGGACCGACGGATTCGATAGGCGGATGGTTACCCATGAAATTGTAAACTTTTTTTAGTTTGTTTTGGCGAAAATCGTTGAGAACTTCTTCCATGCGACCTTCGGCTTCGCCCAGGAAAACGGCGTCGGCATGTTCCATAGTTTCTTCAGCATGCAACATGGTGGAAATGCCGCCGAACATGACTTTTTTACCACGTTTGCGAAACTCGCCGGCGATTTCCCAGCCGCGTTTTACTTGCGTACTCAACATCATCGAAATGGCCACAAAGTCGCAATTTTCATCGAAATTAATATCTTCTACGTTTTCATCGATAAAAGATACGTCGACATATTCGGGAAGGGTAGCTGCAAAAGCAACCGGCCCATGAGGCGGTAAATTAAAGGTGGTTTGTCCGCGCAACTTTTCCCATCTTGGGTAAATTAGTTTTAGTTTCATATACTTTTCTGTTTTGGTTTTATCCCACGAAGGACAATAAACTTTATTAATTCGTTAATCTTATTTAATATCCTATCCCCAAAAGACCAAAGAGCACAAAGGCTTTTGTAATTAAAAATGCGGGACAGTAAAAATTATGATAATCTATAATGTTGCCCCTAACTTTTGAAAAGATAGGTTTTATTACCCCTAAATTCCCTAAAGGGGACTTTTGGGCAGTCGTTTTTCTTAAATTAGCCTCCTTTAGGGGGTTGGGGGTATTATCGAGGATAGTCATTAAAAATTTGCTCATCATTAATTTTCTTATTTATTGATTTTGTTTAGAAGATTTTCTAGTCCGATTAATTCGCCGCAAGTTGAAATAGATGTTAAAGGAACTCCCAATATTCCATGCAAATTAATATTTTGTCCTGTGAGCAATAAATTATCAAACTTTGTTCTTATGGCTACGTGAGAAGCCGCCATATTACGGCAATCCTGTACGGTTCCATAGATAGCGCCTTCTTTCACATTAAAATAATCGCGAATGGTAAGCGGCGTAGCGCTGAATACTTTGTCTATTTTTGACCGGAATCCGGGATAAATTTCTTCTAAGGCATCCAATATTTTTTCCTGACACTGCTTTTTAAAATCTTTATAGTCATCGCCTCTTTTCCCAACTGAAGAATTTTCCCATTGTTTAACTGTATCATATCGCATAATAGCGTTTACAATCATTTTTTTTGCAAATTGGTCGTTGTCGGTAACCGGTGGCGTAATGTACATGAAACCGTTCGGCCATTCTTTATCGGTATAAGAAGCAAATTTCCATATGCTGTTATAATCTGGAATCGTATAACAAGTGTGATTCAAATAAGGAAAACTATTGGGTTTAAAAATTATAAATATGGTAAACGAAGAGTAAGAGTTTGGTATATTATCTATCCGGTTGTAATATGATTTTTGGATTTTGGAAATATCCATCAGCTTGAACATGGAAGAAGTATGAATGGCGGAAATATACCAATCGGCTGTGTATTCTTGTCCGTCTTCGGTCAAAATTTTTTGAATTCTTTTATCTTGAATATCGATGAATTTTACGCCATTTCCAGTAACGACTTCTCCGTCATTCTCAATAATGATGTTCGCTAAAGCGTCGGCTAGTTGTTGACTTCCATCAACAAAACGACTGGCGCCCTCAATATAAAATTTGGTAATCAAGGCTCCGATGTAAGCTGGGGTTTTCTCTTTTTCGCCGCCGTATAACGCATTGTTCCATGCTAATATGGATTGGAGTTTTTCATTCTTTGTAAAAGATTCAATAAAATCGCCAATATTTGTAGATATCGCTTCTGTTTGCAGATATCCGTTTTGAGATACTTTCAAATTAAAGAGCGGAATATTTTCGCATATATCATACACTTTATCGATGTATCTATGAATGTTTTCTTTTTCTTCAGGAAAATATTCGCCTAATGTATTTACAAAATTCTGACGCCCAATAGGCAGCCGGTAAGTTTTATTTTCGCTTTTAAAGAGAAGACGTTCAAATCCGTCTGGGTCAGCCGGCTTAATATGTAACTTATCCATTACGCCAAGGTAGGTGAAAAGTTTTCTTAGAACGCCTGTTTCTTCAAATCCACTTACAATATGCATTCCGGTTTCGAATCCAACGCCATAACGTTTAAACATATGTAATCCGCCGCCGGCAACGGTATGTTTTTCAATTACACGCACATGGTAACCTTCTTTTGCCAGTATGGCTCCACAGACCAAACCGCCAATACCGCCGCCAATAATGAGAATAGATTCTTTCATACAATTAAGCTTCTGTTATTTGTTTTAACAAAAATTCTCTTCCTAATAAATCCGAGCAAGTAATAACGGCTCCAATAACGACTCCCATAATTCCATGCGCATTGGTATTTTGTCCTGTCATAAAAAGGTTAGGGATTTTGGTCCGGTGCGAAATACGCGAACTTACCGAAGCGCTTTTATCGCGCACAATGCCGTACATCGAGCCCCTGATGGTTCCCGTATAATCTAAATAGGTAAGCGGGGAGGAGGTGTAATACGATTCAATATTTGCCAATGTTCCAGGGAATTCTTTTTCTAAAGCGGATAATAATATTTCGGCGCGATACCGCTTAAATTCCTCATAGTCTTCGCCCCGTTTTCCCCTTGAACTTCCCAACCATTTTTCTACTTCTTCGAAATGCATGTATGAAATAATCTCCGCCGCTTGTGCATATTGAGTCGATTCTTCATGACAAAGGTGTACATAAAGAAAATTCTTAGGCCAATTTTCCGGCGTGTAATTTTCTCCGCCCCATACTTCTTTTCCTGCATAGAAGAAATAATTATGGTTCATGTAAGGAATCGTATCTTTTTTAAATTTCAAATACACGGTAAAATTAGAAATAGTGTGTTCCATGCGTGAAATCCGGTCGCGATAAATAGGCCTAATAAGGGGCGAATCGATCATATTGATGGTAATTTCGGGATGGGCGTTAGAAATGATATAATCTGATTCTATTAAAGTTCCGTTTTCGAGCGTTACGCTAATGGCTTTTGATTTATCGCAATTGATTTTTACAACTTTGCTCGAAGCGAATACTTCGCTGCCAAACGATTGTATGGAATGAACGAGCGAATCTGCTATTTTATCGCTTCCGCCTATAATACGATAGGCTCCATTGATATAAAAATCATTGATAAACGCATGGATATAAAGCGGCGTTTTGTCTTTTAAACCAGCGTATAGAGGTAGATTTCCAGCTAATACGTTTTGTAACTTTTTGTTTTGAGTGATGTTCGAGATAAAATCATTAACGCTGCTTTTTACATCTTCCGGAGTTAGCAAGTCGATCCTGTCGGAATCTTTCAATGAGAAAAAAGACGAACTGCCGGCAATTTTGGACAACTCTTTCGTATAGTGTTTCAAATTCTCTCGTTCCGAAGGAAATGATTGGGACAACGTTTCTATAAAATTATCGTATCCGGAGGCAAATTTATATTTTTCTCCGCCCAAGGATATAATATCAAATCCATTAGGATCGAGTTGAGAAACTTTTACATTGGGGAACAGGGATAAGTATTTAAAAAAACGGTTAAGGGTTTGCCCTTCTTGCATACTGCCGATATAATGCATGCCGGTTTCAAATTTTACGCCTTTGCGGGTAAAGGTTTGCAGACAACCGCCTAATTGGGCGCTTTGTTCTAATACGCATACCCTGTATCCGTTTTTTGAGAGGATATATCCGCAGGTCAACCCGCCTAATCCGCTACCAATGATAATTATATCGTATTTATTTTGCATTTTTTTATTTTTATCTCACGAGGGAGCAGAGAGCGCTAAGGTTTTTTACCTTATATAAAAAATATTTTCTTTGTGTCTTTGCGGGCTTAAATTTTCCCATTTGGTTCGTTGTTCGTTGGTTGGGTTTATTAAGACAATTGCGTCGAATGTTTCATTTCCGTTGATTTCTTCTGCATATTGCAAATTTTCTTTTACCCATGCGCAATTGGCGGCTAAATCCAATTTGTCTTTATCGTTTTCAATGGCGACAATTTTTGAAGTTTTGTAAACCAATGAAAGTAACAATGGAAATTCGCCATAGCCGCTGTTGATAACTAAAATATTTTTGTAACAGTTTAACTGATTGATAATTTCTTGGTAATTGCCGTGCTTTTTCAGATTCGCACGTACAATACGTTCCACCGAAGGTCCTTTGTAAATGTAATTATGTTTTACCAAATCGCTGTAATAGTCGGCGGTTTCTACTGTTGCGGAAAGTTTATTGTATTCTTCTTTGTACAATTTACGCATATTTCTGGCTTGTTCGGCATAGGTTTCGCCCAAAGCATTATAAGCCATGCGCGGCATTACTTGGATGTGTATTTCACCGCGGCGAAGCATCATTTCTTTTTTAGGCAACAAATGTCCTACGCCGTGGATTATTACCGGAATAATATCCAATTTCAATTGTTCCGCCATATAGAAAGCTCCGCGGTGGAAGCGAAGGATAGAACAATCTTCGGAACGGGTTCCTTCGGGGAAAACCATGATGGAATAACCTTTTTCGACGATAGTTTGTAATTTGTTCATCGTATTTTCCATGCCATTGGAAACAGGATAAAAATCGGCATATTTAATAAGCTGCCCATAAAATGGCGACTTCCAAACCCAATCGTTTGTGAGAATGACGAGTTTAGGCGTCAGCATCATAATGCACATTAAATCGATGTGCGACTGATGGTTGCAAATGATCACGCCCGGTTTGTCGAAGGTTTCGTTGGCTAAATTGTTATAAGTAGTTTTTACATGGGGAATATGCATAATGACGAAATCGGCAAACCAATGAATGAGTTTATGGTAGCGTAACTTTTTCTTATCGGTTGTTTTACCAATAGTAAACAGAAAAAATCCGGCGGTTGTAATTATCAAACTTCCCAGAAGGAAAAATGTAAATGCATAAACTGAGTTGAAGAAATTTATCCAAGTAACGGGCATCAGCCTTTTTTTACCTTTGTTCATGGTTAGCCATTTAAAAATGAGCGGGGGAAAAAGAAATGTCATCAGTACTACTGATCCCATGCCGATAATAGTAACTTCGGCTAAAGAGTGCAGGGCGGGATGTTTGGCAATAATCAGCGAGCCGATACCGATAAACATAATCAAGGCCGAAAGAATAATGCTGTTTTTATATGAAGCCAGCAGTTTGCGTTTGTAGGCGTATTCATACATCAAACCTTCGGTCATGAAAATGGTGTAATCGTCGCCTTGTCCGAAGATAAGCGTGGCAAGGATGATATTTACGATGTTGAAACGGATGTCGAAAATATTCATCATGCCTAAAATCCAAAACCAACCAATAGTAAGCGGCAGAAACGCAATCAGTGTTAATTCAATTCTTCCCAGCGTGAAAATCAGAAAAACAAAAACCAAAAATCCGCAGATGAAAAGCACGGTATTGAAATCGCCCGAAAGCGACTGAATCATGGTGCGTCCGATACTTCCCGCATCGAAAGCAAAGGATTGTTCATCAATTTGCCCTAATTGTTCTTCTAATGCGCCTAGATCTTTTTCGGACGTATGCAAAATGCTGACTACCATACAACGTCCGTCATGATTTACAATATAGTTATCGGCAAGGGTTTGGATAACAGGTTCAAAGAAGTTTAATCCTTGTACAGTATATTCTTCATTAATAACATTATAAAACCGGCTGAAAGCGCCGGATTTAAAACCGGCTTCAACGCCAATAGGATCTATTTTGGCAAGGATTTCTTTTTTCTCTTCGCAAAAATATTTCCAACGGTCAATGCGTTGTTGTTGCTCTTTTTTCGAGGGGAGATAATTTCCGATTCCGCTTATTTTAGAAAGCGTTCCCATTTGTCTTAGGCTGTCCAGTCCGGTTTTGGATGCTTCGTAAGAAGTTAGCGCTTCGTCCAGCGTTTTTCCTTCCGAAACATAGTAAACCGTTTGCTGCCCTTGTTGGTCTAAGGAAGCAATCATCTTTTTGAAATCCGCTTGTTGCTCTTTGGTCATGTAATTAATCTTTTGCATGTTGGTTTCGAAGCGGGTATCGAAACTCAAAAAGAAAAATACAACCGACAAAAGGATGCAAATCCAAACGACCCATTTGTTTTTTTCGGGCGAAAAAGAAAGCATTTTCCCCAATTCTCGTTCATCATGAACAGCATGAGACTGTTTGGTTTTCGAATTTTTTCTTAATAAATGGGGCAAAAAGAGAAGCACAAAGCAGATGGTTCCTGCCAGCAACAATGAGGCAAAAAGCCCTAAATCGCGCATGGCGTCGGAATTGATGAACAACAAACTAAGGAAGGCGCCGACCGTGGTAATATTACCGATGGTAAGCGGGGCGACAATGTCTTTAATAACATTAGGAACATTCCGTTCGTGTTTGTAATGCAACAGAAAATGTAATGGATAGTTGATGGCAATGCCGATAATAATGGAACTGATTCCAACAGCTATTAACGAAACTTCGCTTTTCAAGACAGACAATAATCCAATGGCAAACAGCCACCCGAATAGCAACGAAACAATCATCAGCAAAAGGTTTTTCGCGCTGCGGAAAGAATAAATCAGTAAACTGATAATCAATACGAGCGACAAAACCATAGAAAATAGGCTGTCTTGTTTGATGCGGTTGGCGTTGGTTACAGCAATATCGACGGAGCCAAAATAATGTAGTTTGATTTGGTTCTCGAAATGTTTTTGTGTTTTGTCAATCGTTTGGTTGATTAATTCAAGTAGTTCAGCATTTTTTCGGGATTCGCTTGCCGAAAAATTCGATTCGATGGTGATGATTCCCTCTTTTCTGTCTTTGGAAAAGATGAAATCGTTGTAAAGTTGGTATTGGTCGCTGGCTTGAAAGGCTTGCAGGCCTTTTAGAACAGGGGCGGATAAAAATAGCGGGTCTGCCGCGATATTTTGTTTCATTACCATGCCCATCGGCGACATGAGCATGTTTTTGTCTTCGTTTAGTTGACGACGAATATTTTCTTCGGTCAACAGGGTATCCATACGTTGGTAGTCGGCTTCGGTCAAAAAATAGGGCATGTTGGCAACCAGAAACTGAGAGAGTTCCAAAATTTGTTGTTGGTTTATTTGGTAGTCTATTTTTTTTATGTATGCTGAAAATGAATCTGCTTGCTGTATTTTTTCGGCAAAATAGCTGATGGCTTCGATAATTTTCTCTTCATCCGTTTGGGCGATCGTATCTTTCATGCTTACGCTGACTATCAGTTTATTGGTTGCGCCAACATGTTGATAAGCATAGTTGATGCGGTCGCTGTCTTTGCCTTTAGGAAGAAAAGCGGAAATATCTTCCTTAAAATTGATTCGGGATGCTGCAAAAGCAAGTAAGCTCGCCATTACAATCAATATCCCGAACAGCAATTTCTTGCGTTGAGCAAAGTAGTTATATAAAGAGAGTATCAGTTTTATCATAATTTGACTTTACCTTTTTTTATCACAAAGTAACACTAAGTTTTTCTTTGAGTTTCTTTGTTAATATCCTTAATGCGCCTTCATGATTCTAAATTTTACCACAAAGTAACACTAAGGGTTTTCACGAAGTATCGCTAAGTTTTTCCTTTGTGTACCTTTGTGAACATCCTTTGAGCGCCTTCGTGGTTCTAAGTTTTACCACAAAGTAACACTAAGGGTTTTCACGAAGTATCGCTAAGTTTTTCCTTTGTGTGCCTTTGTGAACATCCTTTGAGCGCCTTCATGATTCTAAATTTTACCACAAAGTAACACTAAGGGTTTTCACGAAGTATCGCTAAGTTTTTCCTTTGAGTGCCTTTGTGAACATCCTTTGAGCGCCTTCGTGGTTCTAAGTTTTACCACAAAGTAACACTAAGGGTTTTCACGAAGTATCGCTAAGTTTTTCCTTTGAGTGCCTTTGTGAACATCCTTTGAGCGCCTTCGTGGTTCTAAATTTTACCACAAAGTAACACTAAGGGTTTTCACGAAGTATCGCTAAGTTTTTCCTTTGAGTGCCTTTGTGAACATCCTGTGAGCACCTTCATGATTCTAAGTTTTACCACAAAGTAACACTAAGGGTTTTCACGAAGTATCGCTAAGTTTTTCCTTTGTGTACCTTTGTGAACATCCTTTGAGCGCCTTCGTGGTTCTAAATTTTACCACAAAGTAACACTAAGGGTTTTCACGAAGTATCGCTAAGTTTTTCCTTTGTGTGCCTTTGTGAACATCCTTTGAGCGCCTTCGTGGTTCTAAGTTTTACCACAAAGTAACACTAAGGGTTTTCACGAAGTATCGCTAAGTTTTTCCTTTGAGAACATCCTTTGAGCGCCTTCGTGGTTCTAAGTTTTACCACGAAGAACACTACGTTTTATTCTTTTTGAACGCTTTTGCGGTTAAACCTCGAATAAACATTGACGGATAACCATAAATAATTGCTAATATTGTAAATATAGTGTTTAATAAACTAATTCTTCCAAAGTCAACGCCGGGGCGAAAATGGCTTACCCGTTCGCCTTCGGGCGCATAATAGACTTGGACAGGTAAAGAGATAATTTTTATTCCGCGCCAAGCGCAACATACCAACATTTCCAATTCAGCTTCATAGCGTGAAGTGAGAGGCCGAAGTTTTTTCATTTTTGCCAATGGATACAGACGAAATCCGGTTTGTGTATCGGGCAGTTTTTTTCCTGTTTGCACCATAAACCAAAAGTTAGAAAATTTGTTGGCAAAGGTGTTTTTCTTGGGCATGTTATCCTGTGTCAGGTTTCGATTTCCAACAATCAGTGCATCTGGGTGTTTTTTCGATAACGCTATAAATTTAGGAATGTCGTTTGCAAAATGTTGTCCATCAGAGTCCAATGTAATTGCATAGTGAAATCCTTTTTGTACGGCGCTGTCGAAACCGCGACTTAGCGCATAGCCTTTTCCTTTGTTTTTTTCATAAGAAACAGTTGTTATTTTTCCTTCATAAGCGGTCAATATGTTGTTTGTATTGTCGGTTGAACCATCGTTTACTACAATAACGGGCAAAATATATTCTAACACGGCGTCGATGACTTGTGTTAATGTTTTGTCGTTGTTGTAGGTGGGTATTACCACGCAAATATTCGATTGATTCATCTTTTTATTTTACTACTGTTTTTTACACAAAGTAACACGAAGGGTTTTCATGAAGTAATGCCGAGTTTTTCTTCGCGTGCCTTTATGTAATATTCTCAATGCGCTTTAGCGGTTAGTTTTGTAAATTGTAAGCTCAGTTTGGCAAATGTTTCTTTTTCGTTGAAAACGTTTACATTGGCTTTGTATCCGTTGGTTTCAGTTGGTGCGACAGATATGGAAAATGTAATTTCACTGTTTTGTAATGGGTTGATTATTTGTGTGAATTTTACAGTTTTCACGATTTTCAAAAAGAGTGTTTCGCTCAAAATCTCCTCGGTTAATTCTTTGACAATTTGAATAATACAAACGCCGGGCGTAATGGGATTATTCGGAAAATGTGCTACATAAATGAAATGTTCAGGATTAAGTTGAATGACATAATCCACGCCTTCATTGGTATTGTGAACTTCTTTTATTTTGTAAAAATTGTCTTTCAGTCTCATAGTTTTGTTTTTTTACCACTAAGTACTACTAAGTTTTATTTTTCTCCTTGAGTTCTTTTGCGAATATCTTTTGGACGCCTTTGTGTTTGATGACTTTACCACAAAGTATCACGAAGGGTTTTCACGAAGAACGCTAGGTTTTCTTTTTAGGTTTCTATTCTTCCATTCGTTTTAGAGAATAGGTAATATTTCGTTTTTTATTGTTCATTATCAGTTCGTTTGTCGGCAGGCGACAAAATTCTTTGTCTTTTTTATAAGCAACTGTTAATGTGTCGTTGTTCCAATACCTATTTAATTTTTTGCCGATTTTGTATGCCGGATTATCAATTTCCAACATAAATTGCACATCGCCGGCAATTGTTTTTTTGATATACCATTTGTCAATCATTGCCACTACGTTGATAAGTTGGCATTTGTCGGCAGTGCAGGTAAAATCAAACATTTTCAATCCAAATTCATTTATCAAAGCGCCTTTCCACATTCCATCCATTCGTTTTGCAATTAAAATCCCGCTGATATTGGTTTTGGCAACATTGATGGTTATCCGGTAGCTGTTTCTTTGAACGCTGTCTCTTAATTGTTCGTTCCAAAAAGGAACTGTCGCTGATTCTTGCTGCAAAACTTTCGTCGACGAAGAGCAAGCGCAAAGCAAACACAAAAACAGACTAACGGATAGTAAATATTTCATCGCTCAGTTCTCTGTTGATTTGTTTGTTTTTCATTTGAATGATAGTCTTATCGCCGTTTAGTTCTTCAATTTCTACTGTGTTTACCGTATAGTCGGTTTTGTTGAAATAGAGTTTGATATTGCTGAACAGTTGCTTTAATTCTTTTTGTTTTGGGATTAGCAAAACTTGATAATCTGTATTTCCAACAAAGAACTTAGACGTAAATTTGTCTTGTTCAAAAATGCCGGAACCGTTGATTCCCGATACAATTATTTTGCTGATTTCCTTGAATATTTTGCTTGAATTGACGTCGATAATATTTTTGTTTTTTCCTGAATTAATCATCACCTTATCGCCGTTCATGGTAAACTGGTATTGATAGGGTTTAGTGTATTCCCAATGTAGCTTATCTTTTTGTTTGTACGACATATGGCCTTCAGAGATCATTTCATCTGCCAAAATGGAAAGGGTCTTTTTCTGCACAAAATCGCAACAAAGGGTTTTCATCTGTTCTGACGCGATAGTGATTTTTTGTATCAGTTCTTTTCGTTGTGCATCGGTTGCCCGACTGTATTTGGTTTGAGCCGACAAAAGGCTGTTGAAGCAAAAGATGCAGAGTATTATGAATGCAAATTTTTTCATTTTGTTATTTTTTTATTTTTCCCACAAAAACACGAGGGGCAAAGGATTTATTTTAATGTTACGGTATTCAGTATTATTAAAACGATAAGTATATTATTTTACCAAAAAAACAACGCCAACAATAATAAATCCAACGCCAATCCAGCGGGTTAGCGGAACCATTTCATGGAAAATGAATACCGATGCTAACATGCCGAAGACATAACTAATGCTGACAAGCGGATAGGCTACCGACAAGTCATAATGTTTGAGGATATACATCCATAAAATACTGGCTCCTGCAATGCTGATACCGGATAAAGCCAATTGCCAATTTATAAATAATTCTTTAAAATAAGCCCATGTAAAACTGAATTTATCCATGCGTATCATGGCAAATTTTAAAAATACTTGGCACAAAGCCAAGAGAAAGCATTGAATGGTTGAGAGGCAGATTAATTTCAGCATATTTTGGTTTTTATTGCATAAAGCTAAGTTTTATTTCTTTGAGCGCCTTTGAGTTTTTTTTCACCACGAAGTAACACTAAGGGTTTTCACAAAGTATCACTAAGTTTTTATTTTCCTTTAAGTTTCTTTGTGAATATCCTTTGTGGTTAAGCATTTAAAGGATTACACGTTTTATTCCGTCTTTTAAATGTTTTACGTTGAAATTTACTAATAGTCCTAATTTACAATTCGACAATTTTAAATATGTAAGTATTTGCGCAAGATGAATATCTGCCAAACATTCTACAGATTTCAATTCTATAATAATACAATTTTCAATAAATAGGTCAACTCTATATCCTGCGTCCAATTTTACTTCTTTGTATATTAGAGGCAACGCCTTTTGTCGCTCTACTTTCAACCCTGATTGCTGAAGCTCATAAAACAAACATTCTTCATAACTGCTTTCGAGTAGTCCAGGGCCTAAATTTGAATGTACACAAAATGCAGCATCTAATATCTTTTTGAAAATTTCTTCTCTATACATATTTATAATGTTATATTTTTCTTTTTTACCGCGAAGTATCACCAAGGGTTTAATAATTTTTCTTTGAGTTTCTTTGTGAATATCCTTTGCGCGCCTTTGTGTTTTTTTTACCACTAAGGGTTTTCACAAAGTATCACTAAGTTTTTTCTTTGCGTTCCTTTGTGAACATCTTTTGCGCGCCTTTGTGGTTAATTCTTTTCTAATAATATGAATGAATGGTTCTTCTCTTCAATTTGATTATAAAATAAAATTCGTTTTGGGTTTACTATTTCTTTTTCAGTATTTAACAATAGGTGTTTGGGGATGTGTTGTTTTTTCAAACAAGTAGTTGCTGTATAAATGCCCAAGCCTGAAGCGGTGTACGATTCGCCAAAAATATGCTTGTACCCAATTAAAGGTTTGTCAGGAAATAGGGTAGAGGCGCTTTCTTCATAAACTCTATCATTATTCTTGTTTCCGTTTATGCCGACCATTATGGCGTCAATGTCGTTGAGCGTGCAATCATTTTGTTGTAATAATTTGGTCAAGGCGTTTTGTAATGTTTTGGCAGAAGGTTTATACAAAATATTGATTCCGCCAATCCGGCAAATGGATTGGACGGTTTTTTCGGCATTCAGCATAAAACTGACTGAGGTTTCGCCTGCGAAGGCTTCTTCACCACGTTTTAACATAGTTCCTTCGGTGTTGGGGCGCCAATAGCCGATACGGCTTAGCAACAGAAAATAACTTGGCGTCATTTCATCGTAACCGCCAATCAATGCGGATTTTATCCTTCCTTCGGAAAATTGCAGATAAGCGTCTAATAGAGCGCTTTCGAACGACACGCCTTTGTGGACATAGGTGTTGTTATAGCCATGGCATTTCATGTCTATTCCAATCAACGAACTAATAGTGTTGTGTGTAGATTGCATGAAATGAGTAGGTTGTAATAATTCTTCGCCATTGCGAACCATAGCCTCCAAAAAGATTTCTGTATTTTCAATACATCCCAAACCTGTTCCGCTGATAATCGCATCGGGCATAGAGATGCTTGAATTTTTGACGGCGGCGCGAGAGGTGACAATGGCGCGTTTCAGAATTTTGCCCATCCGGCGTGCTTGGCTGGGTTCTAAATGTTCTTTATAATTGGGTTCTACGGCTCTCACATAAATGCTGTTGTACAAAATAGGATCATCAAACCATGTGTCGGACAAAGGTTGCTGAATGGAAATGTGTTCTGCCGATTCGATATATACTGCCATAACTTTTACATTTTTGAAAAAATAAGCGCGGTATCGTTTCCGCCAAAACCGAATGAATTGTTTAATACATGTTGCAATGGTTTCGATATTTTACCTGTGGGTTTGAACGACAGTTCCTCTATTTGATTTTTGAAGTTCAGGTTTGCAGGCGTAAAATTGTTCAGTAAAGCCAAAATGGAAATGACTGATTCTACGCTGCCGGCTGCGCTTGTGGTATGTCCGGTAAAGGGTTTGGTGGATGAAACGGGCGGAATAGAATTACCGAATGTACGCATAATGGCTGTGCCTTCGCTGAGGTCGTTATTACCCGTTCCCGTTCCATGCGCATTAATATAGTCGATTTCATTGGGCTGTAATTCTGCGCCTTCCAAAGCTTTTTGCATAGCCAGGTACGCGCCGATTCCGTCAGGGGATGAAGCCGTTTGGTGAAAAGCATCGCAAGTATTGCTATAGCCTGATAAGCGACAATGAGGATGTACATTGCGTTTGGCAACAGATTCTGCCGATTCCAATACAACATAAGCTGCGCCTTCGCCCAAATTCAATCCGGCGCGGTCGCGGTCGAAAGGCCGACAGGGTTCCTTATCCAAAATCATCAAGGTATTGAAGCCGTTGAGGTGAAACTTGGTCAAGCATTCGCTACCGCCGGCAATGGCAATATCGACTCGACCTTGTTTGATTAAGTCTGCGCCTAAAACAACAGCGTTGGCTGCCGACGAACAGGCTGTGGAAATGGTGGTTACAAATGAAAAATCGCCAAAATGATCGGCAATCATTTCGGTGCAGGCGCCGCAATCGTGTGCTGCAATGTACTGATTCTTGGTATCATTTTCTAGAAAATCCATATAGTATTGTTCGCTCTTTTCCATGCCGCCAACGGTGGTTCCAGAAATGAAAGCCACTCGCAGGTTTTTCCGGTCTTGCAATTGGGCATCTTTTAAAGCTTCTTTCAGCGCCATCATTCCTAATAAAGAAGTACGGGTAGAAATTTCTTTGTCAGGAATTTCCAATATCCGGCGTAGTTCTTCTTCGCTGTATTTTACTTCGCCTACAGGAAATTCTTTATGCATGGTTTGCAAATATTGTATTTGCCCAATACCAGAAACGCCATCTTGAAGAGCCAATAAAGTTTTTTCTTTTCCGGCGCCCAAAGCGGAAATAATTCCCATTCCTGTTACAAGGATTTCTTTTTTCATTTGTTCTATATATTTTACCACGAAGTAACACCAAGGGTTTTCACGAAGTATCACGAAAGATTTTTCTTTGTGTATCCTTTGTGGTTAATCGAATATTATTTCGTTCTGTTGGCAGTGATGTATTCTGCCATTACTTTTATTGATTTGAAAATTTCTTTTCCTTGGTTGGGGTCTTTCAACTTGATACCGTAATTCTTTTCCATTAAAACGATGAGTTCCAAGGCATCGATCGAATCAAGTCCTAAACCTTCGCCAAATAAGGGAGCATCTTCAGCAATATCTTCAGGCCTTACATCTTCCAGGTTCAGCGTTTCGATAATTTCTTGCTTTAGTTTTAAAATCAGTTCTTCCATAATTTGTTATTTATTGTAAAGTTGATGAATGTTTTCTTTTGTGAAGTTTATATTTTGATTTTCGTTCCGGTCTATCAAAAATAAAACAGCTTCATATTCGCCTTGCAAATAGTCTATCCATCCGCAGATGATTTGTCGGACATCGTTGTCGGAAAATGCTGTTAAAATTCTGTTGTATATTTCTTTGGCATTGAATTTCTCACTAATATAGAATGACGTTTCGCCATGTATTTTATTACGGATGGCTATTTCGCCGATTACGATATTGGGTAGGGTATAGACGAAATCTGCAGGGCTTGGAAAGTAGTTTTCGGACGATTCGATGGTTTTCTGATAAACAATATCGGCATCGAGCGATGAATTACTGTTCCACAAAATAATGGCGATGTCTTCTTTTGGGATTTCATGGCTCATGTGGTCTTTTAATAGTAGCTCCGAAGCTAAGAACCCTAACTTCGACAGCTTATCCATTTTGAAAAATTTACTGTAATTAATTTCATATGAGCGATATAAAGATGATAAAAAAACGCCGGCTTCTTGTCCGGGTTCGCCGGAAAAAAGTTCAGAGCCATTTAGAAAGGCTTTGTTTTTACGAATGGTACTATATGTTTTAATATTCAAATTCATGTTTCTTTTATTTTACCACGAAGTAACACTAAGGGTTTTCACTAAGTATCACTACGTTTATTTTTTCTTTGTGCCTCTTTGTGAATATCCTTTGAGCGCCTTTGAGGTTAATTATTTTACCACGAAGTAACACTAAGGGTTTCTCACGAAATATCATTAAGTTTTTTTGCGTTCTTTGTAGTTATGATGACTTTTCAAATAATAACACTGCATTACATCCACCAAAGCCCGACAGCATTTTGATACAGTATTTTTGTTGTACAGTTGTATTTTCAGTGGTTACATTCAACGGATGCGTAACGCCTAATTCCTCATATCCACTTGTTTTTAAAGCAATTTCTTCTTTCAATGCACATGTTGAAATAATACTTTCCAATACGCCTGCCACCCCCAAAGTATGTCCGAAGTGGCCTTTCAGACTGTTTACCGGTACACTTTCCAATCCTGCACGCGTTAAAGCAATAGATTCCATTTCGTCATTGTAGGGCGTTGCTGTTCCGTGTGCATTTATAAAAGCAATTTCGTTTGACTGAATACCGTTCAATGTTTTGCGTAACGCCAAATAAGAACCTTCGCCAGTTCGCGAGGGGCCTGATATATGGTTGGCATCATTGCGAACAGCGCCATTTAGTAAAACTATATCGTTGTTGGTAATTTCTTTTTCTTCTTTTCTAGCTAAAATAATAGTGGCAGCCGCTTCGCCCAAATTAAGTCCTGTCCGGTTTGCGTCGAAAGGGCGGCAAGGGTTTTCGGACAATGCCAAAAAAGATTGAAAGCCTGAAACGATAAATTTCGACAACATATCGGCGCCGGTTACAATGGCGTAATCGTATCTTTTTGATTCTAATTCCTGTTTGGCAACCAATAAAGCTGATGCGCCGGAAATACAAGCATTGGAAACGGTTATAGGTGTATTTGGATTTCCAAAGTATTCGGCAATTAACTGTGCCGGCCGCCATAAATACACTCGTTCCGGTTCGTATTTTGCAGCCTCGGCAGTATCTAATAAATGGACATTGCCTTTGGTGGTTGACAATACAAATAATACCCGCTTGTCGGCAGCGTTGATATTAGCTGTTTTTAACGCTTCGTTCACCGAAAGGATGGCTGCTTTTTCTAATTGTGTGTAATTTGTATCGGTTTGTTTGAGTTGAGAGAATTTTTCGTTTAATAAAATCGAATCAATCAACGAGGCCATGAAAGGTGTGGGAACTCCAAAGGTGTTTTCATACCGGCGAATACCGATTTTTCCGGCTTTTACATTTTGATAGTTTTCTTCAGTTGTAAAGCCTAGCGACGATATGATGTTATTTCCTATTTGACAAATCATAACAAACCGTTTTTCTTTTTCCAGTTTTCGTAAAATTCAGGATTTGTCCAGACTAATTGGTATTGTTTGTCTAAAAACACTTGAATGGACTTTCCTGTAGCCATTAGGCTATTGTCTTTAGTAGAACGAATTTCATACTCAAAAACAATTTTGGCGGCATCGGTATTTAAATAAAAAATATCTATGCGGGCCTTGTCTCGATAAACGAGCGGACGTTTGTAGCTGAATTGCAAATCGACCAAGGGCGCATAAAGTTCATTGCCGAAAATGTCTAAATAACCCAAACCGTATTTTTTCCCAAACTCTTCGCGGGCATCTTCGAAATAGAGGGCATACGAGCCATGCCAAACGATATTCATCGAGTCGACTTCGCTAAAGCGTATTTCCACTTCTTTGGATGCCGCGAGGCTTGTCCGTTGTTCTTTTATTTTATTCATTCGTTTGACTTTCAATATCTGTTATGGAAATTTTCATTTCGCATGAGGCGATTAATTTGTCGCCGATTTCTACTTTTGCATTCACTAATGTCAGAGCAAATACTTCATTTACAACTTCTATAGTGGTCGAAAGCGTTTCGCCGACTTTCGGTAATTCTTCAATAACCAAGTTTTTGATGGCGCCGATGAAACCTAATTTTACCGTATCGGAAATGATGTAGGCGTTGATGTAACCCATACGTGCAGCACAGGTTTGCGCAATATTTTCGATAATTCCGGATTCGGTAAATAGTCCCTCTTCGACAAAAATGTTATCGGGTGCAATAGTGTAACCTGTGCAGGTAATCGTTTTGTCAAAATGAGTCAACGCGCCAATCATAATGAAAGGCGCATGTTGAGGAATAAGGGTTTCTATTTGTATATCTTTAAATTCTGTCATTTATCCCACAATCTTTTTATTTTATCCCACGAAGGCACAAAGGACACAAAGTTTTTTTGTTCATTCTCAATTTTCAATTAAATCGTAAATATTCCCAAAGTGGTCCTCTTCTTTTTTTTGCTCTAAAACGTTCTATCAGCGGCGACTGTTCTTCGTTTGGGAAAATCCATTTTTGTCCGGTGGCAGCCGCGCGGGTTTCTAATGTATCGATATCAATGTCTTTCGAAACATAATAAACCGGATTAATCAACTCATTACTGCTTTTTATAATTCCCTCTTGTACAGCTATTTCAAAAAGTTTTGTATTCGGATAAATGCGCATTCCCACGTAAGGGAAAATTACTGTTGAACCCAATTCTTTCGAGCGTTCAAAGGTCTCGTTCAAAGTGTTTTCGGTTTCGCCATATCCGCCTAAAATCAAAAAATGGGCATAGAAAATGCCTAACTTTTCGCAATTACGGCTATGCTCCAAAATATCCCGATAGTTGAAATTCTTATTGTAATTTTCCAACTGTTTATCAGAAAATGAATCGGTTCCAAATTCAATATGGGTAAGTCCCGATTGTTGGTAAAGTTCCAAATCGGCATAAGTCATGTTGCGCGGAGAAAAATAAGCGCCCCAACGGACTTTTACCTTACTTTCGATAAGTCTGTTAGCTAACTCGCGATTATATTCTTTGTCGATATTGAAAATCGAGTCGGTAAAAAACAAATAGCTGATTCCTTTGCTGTGGTAAAGCTCTTCTATATTGGCAACAACAGTTTTGGCATCCAACGTGCGAACTTTTCGGCCATCAATAATAGGATAACTGCAATAGATACATTTGCAAGGGCATCCGCGTTTGGTTTGAATATTGAGCATGCCGCTTTTTTCCCAATAATAAGCCGCCATTGTATCGTCCACATGCAGCATAGGCGCCGAAATATATGATTTCCGTTCATTGAGAACAATCTTCTCTACTTCATTTCGGTATACTAATCCTTCAATTTTATTAGGGTTTTTATTTGAAGCAAGGGCAAGAATAAGTTGCTTGAGGGTTTCTTCGCCTTCGCCGTGAATGGCATAATCGGGATTTAATTCTTCAAAAACCAATTCGGGGAAAACAGAAAAGCCCGGTCCGCCCAGGATAATGGGGACTGAGGTATTTTCGCGTGCAACCGACATTACTTTTTTGTAATGGGCAATAAAGTTGTTTTTGTCAAAAATGTTCGTGTCGTCGATGTTACGAAGCGAGATGCCGATAAAATCGAAATTGTGAGAGCGAAGAAAAACGGCAAATTCGTAGTAAGAACCCAAATTGAAATCGAATAAATGAATTTCGGCTTCGGGCAAATGATTGCTCAGGTACGTATGCAAATACGACATGCCTATCGGATAAACCGGATAGGGTATTTGGTAATTATTTGCTGATACTAAAGCTATTTTCATTTGTATGTTTATTTACCACGAAGTAACACTAAGTTTTATTTTTCTTTGTGCCTCTTTGTGAATATCCTTTGAGCGCCTTTGAGGTTAATTATTTTACCACAAAGTAACACTAAGGGTTTTCACTAAGTATCGTTAAGTATATTTTTTCTTTG
>JAVBLV010000001.1:0-133110 GCA_031553195.1 Bacteroidales bacterium | reverse complement strand
GAGACAAAAATTCTTTGCTTAATAATTCTTTGGGAATCTCCATGCTTTGTGTCCTTTCTTTTTCAAAGTTATAAATAAATAAAAAAACTACGAGAATCTTGCCCGTAGTTTTCTATTTACACATAAGTATGGACAGTGTCGGGTAAGTTCAGCTCAGAAAACGTGCAATATTGGGGATAAATGAGAGGTGAAAATTGCTTGTAAAAATACCTCATTCAGCGGCATGATTCTGATGGGCCAAATGCTGAACAAAATGTCTGTAGGGGAAGCATTGGCTCAAATTCCACAAGTTGCTTCTATTTCCTTATCTTCAAGCAGTATTGGCTTAATGGCAGGAATCTCGTTTAAGTTTTAATGCTTTCAAAATTATAAGAGTCGGGGCAGAAGGCAAAATACTTTCTGACCCGACTCTTTTTTAATTACACGTCAAATGATTAGTCTATGAATGCAATGATTTGATTTTTTACCACATCGGCTCCGTGTTGTACTTCCACCTGCACTAACTTTCCATCTTTCAAAGCAATAACGGGTTCTATCCCATAATAAGCCTGAACAAAACAAATCGGTTGGCCTTTTTTAAATTCAGTTCCGACAACAGGGGCTGTAGATTGGTCTTCCACATCATATTGCCAAAGAATCTTTCCTCTGCAAGGCGCTTGAACCGGCTGGGCATTGGGATACTTTTCGGTAATTTTATTTACGTCGAATTTAGGCATTTCTACCACTGCGCGGGTTACAATTATAGGCGCGCCCGCTTTTTCTTTCGCTTGTTCCAGTTCTTTGTCGAAACGCTGTTTGGCAACGCCCGACTTATAGTCGCGATATTGGCGGTCGTGCATAGCTAACTCAAACAGTTCTTCGTCATCTTGCCCGAAATTCCAGTTGTTTTCTTTCATTTCCTTACGAAATTCATCCAACGCATTCGGATAAGCATCCTGAGGATTACCCGTATAGAATTCCAAATTGTTTTTCTTGGCCAGTTCGATAATTTCAGGCGCTAAATCGCCGGGAAGTTTTCCCATCTTACCTAAAATCATATTCCAACTATCCTTATCAATAGTAGAAAAACGAGGCTCTCCTTTCGCCATTCCCAGAATATTCATCAAGGCAATATTTTTTACATATTGGCTGAATGGCGTTACCAAAGGAGGATAGCCCAACTTTGGCCATATGTATTCCACTTCCTGGAACAACTGAACAACCAAATCATTGAGAGATACTTCCTTTTTATTGTTCTGCCGGAGAGCTGCATTAATTGCGCCGTGCATTCCTTTCAAATCGGCCATCATAGAGCCCATCATCCCGCCGGGAAGTCCGCAGCCAACCAATAAAGAAGTCATTTGTTTGTTTGACGGATCAATAAAATATCCTAAAAAGTCGTCGATAAAGTTTTGCGTTAATTGCCGGGCTTCCATATAAGCCTTCATATTAATATCAGCCACCTGGAATCCTGCATCTTTCAACATTGCTTGAATAGTGATTACATCAGGATGCACCATTCCCCAAGAAAGAGGTTCCATCGCCACGTCTAAATAGTCGGCGCCGGCGCGGGCAACTTCCAACATAGAGGCCACCGAAAATCCCGGACCGGAATGCCCGTGATATTGAACGGCTATTTGAGGATGCCGGTCTTTAATTCCTTTTACTATCTTTCCTAAGAATGCAGGGCGTCCTATTCCCGCCATGTCTTTAAGACAAATTTCGTCGGCTCCGAATTCCACTAACTTGTCGGCTAAATTAATATAATATTCAGCCGTATGGACAGGGGAGTAAGTAATACTCATAGCGGCTTGGGAAATCATTCCGGCTTCTTTGGCGTACTGTATAGAAGGTTGCAGATTTCGGGTGTCGTTTAATCCGCAAAAGGAACGGGAAATATTGGTTCCCTGGGCTTTTTTTACTTTATACATCAATTGTCGAACGTCTGCCGGAACAGGATTCATCCTCAATCCGTTCAATGCTCTTTCCAACATGTGCGTCTGAATCCCGGCTTTGTTAAAAGGCGAAGTCCATTCGCGCACCGCCTTATTCGGATTTTCTCCGAACAATAAATTTACCTGTTCAAAGGCGCCTCCATTTGTTTCTACGCGAGCAAAACATCCCATGTCAATAATTACGGGAGCTATTTGT
This sequence comes from Bacteroidales bacterium, assembly GCA_031553195.1. Taxonomy (GTDB): domain Bacteria; phylum Bacteroidota; class Bacteroidia; order Bacteroidales; family P3; genus JAVBLV01. Next base: position 130,980 of record JAVBLV010000001.1, on the reverse strand, counting down.
TTTAATTGGTCAACTTTGGGAACATATTTACCGGACGATTGCCACATGTCGCGATAAATAAGGCTAAATTTGATCTCTTTTGCCATATTTAAAGGTTTTATATAAATTAAGTTTCAAAATCATGATTTTTCAGAAGTCAGAATAAAATTTTCTCAATTCGGGCTAACCGATGTATCATACACATTTTAAATGATTTCAAAAAATCGTTGAGCGTTTCATTTTTCTGCGAAGGTAAGCAAAGTAAATGAAATATTCAAAACCTGTATGATTACATCAATTATTTAATCGAACGGATATTATAATAATGGATTTCAAATGTTTTACAAAATTCCGGACAAAATTCCCGGATTATTGTACATTGAGATATCGTAAATTTATGAGAATTATTATTTTTTTGTCTTTAGAGATTGTTTGAAAATTTTTCTATGAAGTATTTTGAGTCTAAAAAATGCTCTTTTTTGTCGGAGTTTTTACCAAATAGCGCTACTATTCTTGAAAAACCCCGTCTGCAAACTCGCTATTTTTATCTCTCAAAATCTTTTCCATAAAAATTTAAACAACCTCTTATACATTCAAATTATTCCGGTTTTGAAAGGAAATCGTAACTTTGTAGAAAAATCTATTAATACCTATGAAAAAAGCAGCAATTACATTTATGTCTTTGGCTTTACTTTGCTTTGCCGGTTGTAAAAACAAAAACAAGCAAGAAAATCCCTCGGAAGAATCTAAAACAAAATCCGAAATGGAACTAAAAGTAGAAGAATTCGCACCTGTTACGCTCACCTCTGATTTGAGCCATTTAACCGATAAAGAACGCCAATTAGTAGCAACTTTTATCGATATTGCGCAAATAATGGACGATCTTTTTTGGATGCAAGCTTTTGGAGATAAATCTAAATTGGATACTATTTCAGATCCGGCTACGAAAGAATTTGCCATGATTAATTACGGCCCATGGGATCGTTTGAGCGATTTAGCGCCTTTTGTAAGCGGATATGGCGAGAAACCTTTGGGCGCTTGTTTCTATCCTGCAGATATGACCAAAGAAGAATTTGAGGCGCTGAAAAATTCCAATAAATCCAATTTATATACGCTTATTAAACGGAATGCAGAAGGTAAACTGGAAGTTGTTTGGTATAAAGACGCTTATAAAGAGAAACTTTCCAAAGCCATTGACTTGATGAAAAAAGCTGTTGACCTGGCAGAAGATCCGGGTTTGAAAAAATATTTGGAATTGCGTATAAAAGCATTTGAAACCGACGATTATTTGGCCAGCGATATGGCTTGGATGGATATGAAACAAAGCAATTTGGATTTTGTGGTAGGTCCAATTGAAAATTATGAAGATAAATTATTCGGCTCGAAAGCTGCTTATGAATCTTTTGTTTTGATAAAAGATAACGAATGGAGCAAACGTTTGGAAAAATTCACGGCTATGTTGCCCGAACTTCAAAAACAATTACCTTGCGATCCTAAGTATAAAAAAGAAGTACCCGGAACCGATTCTGATTTGAACGCTTATGATGTAGTATATTACGCCGGAGATTGCAATGCGGGAAGTAAAACCATTGCCATCAATTTGCCTAACGACGAACGCGTCCATTTGAAAAAAGGAACCCGTCGTTTGCAATTGAAAAATGCAATGAAAGCAAAATTCGACAAAATTGTAATGCCTATTTCTCAACTTATGTTGGATGAAAGTCAAATAAAGCATGTAAAATTCGACGCTTTCTTCTCTAATGTTATGTTCCACGAAGTAGCGCACGGCTTGGGTATAAAAAATACCATCACCGGAAAGGGAAATGTTCGTCAAGCTTTACAGAACCAATACAGCGCTTGGGAAGAAGCCAAGGCCGATATTTTAGGTTTGTTCATGGTGCAAAAATTAATTGAAAAAGGCGAAGTAACCGATTGCACGGTTGAAGACGCTTATATCACGTTTGTAGCCGGGTTATTGCGCTCCATCCGTTTTGGCGCCGCAAGCGCTCACGGGCAAGCAAACATGATGTGTTATAATTTCTTTGAAACTGAAAACGCTTTTACGCGCAATCAAGCAGGGAAATACGTAATTGATATTGAAAAAACCAAATCGGCTATAGAAAAATGGAGCGCCTTTGTATTAAAAGTAGAAGGAGACGGCGACTTTGCTTTTGCAGAAAAATACAATAAAGAACACACTGTAATCGGAGAAAAATTGGCTGCTGATTTGCAAAAAGTCAAAGATGCCAACATTCCTCGCGATATTCGTTTCAACCAAGGGAAGAAGGAATTGGGATTATAGTTAAGTAAAATATAGATGGATTTTTGAATTTCTTTTGAGAAATAATAGAAAAAGATACCTCTTGGCTGAGGTATCTTTTTTTGTTCGTATAGAAAACAAACTATTAGGTCAAAAACTTCAAAGACATTAAAAAATTTTGCAGGTTTTGCGTCTTTGCGAATTCTAAACAAGTATTATAAAAGAATTTTTTCTCTATTCGGATCACGTTATCCAAATGAAAATGATATTGCAATGATCGGAAATCATTAAAAAAAGCGTTGTCAATTTAAATTGACAACGCCTTATAACGGTCGTTAAACTTAAAACGAGCCATTATTATTTTGAAGAATCTTCTTTTTTACCGGTTGTAGAAGTTCCTTTTTTGCAACAAGCTTTTTGACTATCTTTACTGCAAGCTTCTTTTTTGTCTTTAGAACAAGCTTTTTGGTCTTTATTGCAAGCTTCTTTTTTATCTTTAGAGCATTCTTTAGCGGCAGGAGCGGCAATTTGTTCTTTGGCGGGAGCGGTTTTCTTTTGAGGAGTTTGGGCTACAACGCTCCAACTCATAAGACTAAATGCAGCAACTGCTGCAACAACGATGATTTTTTTCATTTTCTTCTTGATTTATAAGTTACTGAATTCAATTATTTATATTTGAATATATTAGACTTGTAAAAACGAATATTTATCTATTTTATTGTTACAATGATAAAATTTTCGCTTTTTATTTTAGTGAGAATGTTTCTTTTCCGGTTCATGTACGGCCATTCCAATGTATAGCGCAGACAGCAATACAAATACATATGCCTGGATAAATGCCACTAAGAGTTCCAATAAACTCATAAACACCGAAAAAAGAATTGAAACAACCGAAATAGAAAGCCCGCTACCGGCAGATATTTCGCCGAAAATAAAAATAATGCTGATAAAACCTAAAATAATAATATGTCCTGCCGTGATATTGGCAAAAAGCCGCACCATCAAAACAAAAGGCTTGGTAAATACGCTCAATATCTCTACAATTGGCATAAGCGGAATAGGGAATTTAAGCCACCAGGGAACGCCTTCGGCATTTACCAGATCGACCCAATAATGTCTGTTTCCGCTAAAAAGAGTAAAAAAGAACGTAAAAAGAGCCAATACGCCGGTAACGGCAATATTGCCTGTGACATTTGCTCCTCCAGGCAAAATAGGGACTAATCCTAAAAGATTATTAATTAATATAAAGAAAAACAAAGTGAGTAAAAACGGCATGTATTTTTCGTATTTCTTTTCCCCAATGGCGGAACGGGCGACATCGTCTCTGATAAAAATAACCAACATTTCTATCAGCGATTGTAACCCTCTGGGAGCCTTTCCTTTTCGTCTTGAGTAGGATTTGGTCGCCCTGGCTAAAATGAAAACAATTAAAGCCGCGCTAAAAAATAATGCCAATACATTTTTCGTGATAGATAAATCCCATGGAGAAAGGCCTGTAGGAACGCCGTTTTCATCAATGCAGATAATTTTGCCTTTTTGGTCGCCTGTTGTTTCTAGTTTAAATCCTTTGTATGCTTCTTTTCCGTGGTGGAATTTTGAAGACATGAAAACATGCAGTTTATTTTCATGAAGCAAAATAATGGGCAAGGGAAGAGAAACGTCTTTTCCCGCATAAGAAAGAATATGCCAGTCATGAGCGTCTGTAATGTGTTCCATTATCATCTCGCCAACGCTAAAAGATTCTTTTTCTTCATTGGCAAAAGAACTTGCAGGCAATAATACTATAACGCAAGCAAAAAATAAAAAGCGTTTGAGAATATGGTGCATAAAACTACTAATGTGTTTATAATAAATGAAGAAATTATTTGCTGATCTCTGTTTTTGCATCGCAAACTTACAAGATTTTTTGTACAAAAAGAATTTATTCAAGATAAAAATGTAAGCGCGGAATACAAATACATGTATTTCAGAACCATATGATATACTTACAGACGAAAAATATTCATTGCATTCTGAGTCGTAATTCGAGCGACTTCTTCCAGAGTGACATTTTTGATTTCAGCGATCTTCTCTGCAATTAGAGTTAGATAGGCCGGTTCGTTTCTTTTTCCTCTATAAGGATACGGAGCTAAAAAAGGCGCGTCGGTTTCCAAAACCAAGTGTTCCAAATTTATATTTTCTACTATTTCGGTCAATCCATTTCTTTTGAAAGTAATTACTCCTCCTATTCCTAATTTATACCCCATTTCGGTTGCAGCAAAAGCGTCGCGAAGGGTTCCGCTGAAACAATGGAAAATTCCGTTCAATGAAGAAAGGCCACTTTTTTGAAGAACTTCAATTGTTTCGGAAAAAGAGTCCCGAGTATGAATTACGATAGGAAGTTTGTGTTTTTCAGCTAGTTTTATTTGAAACAAAAAAGCTTCTACTTGCTCGTCTTTAAAAGTTTTGTCCCAATACAAATCAATCCCGATTTCGCCGACAGCAATGTAACGGCCTTTCGAAAGTTCTGCTTCTACAAATAATAACTCTTTCTCAAAGTCTTTATTAACCGATGTCGGATGCAGTCCCATCATAGGGAAACAACAATCGGGATGTTTCCGGCAAAGTTCTTTCAATTTTTCTATTGTAGAAGAATCTATATTAGGAAGAAGCATCTTTTTTACATGCCGCTCTTTTGCCGATTGTATTACGGTCTCTATATCCGGAGAAAAATCATCTAAATAAATATGAGTATGCGTATCGATAAATTCCATTTCTATCTATTTATATTACATAGTCTATTTCTGGTTTTTCTGTGTTTGCGTCCTTCTTCTGAATTCCGAACAAACAATAGCCGTCGCCATTGCGGCATTCAATGATTCTGCTCCGGATTTCGAAGAAAATCGGGGAATATGCAAAGGTTGAGTAATTAAATTTTGTACTTCAGGCGAAATGCCTTGGGATTCGTTTCCAATGACAATCAATCCTTTTTCATTGAGTTCCTTTTCATAAATCGAATTGCCGGACAAAAGCGTTCCATAAGTTTCTAATTGCAAAGGTTTTTGTTTCAGGAATTCTACAATATCCGAATAAAATATCTTGACGCGAAAAAGAGAACCCATTGTTGACTGTATCACTTTTGGATTATAGATATCGACAGATGTTGGAGAACAAACAATATTTTCTATTCCGAACCAATCGGCTGTCCGGATAATAGCGCCCATATTGCCGGGGTCTTTGATTTCATCTAATACAAGCGTGAGTTTTTCATAAATTGTTTTCTGATTTATTTTCATTTCCGGCATTCCGGCTACGGCAACCACTTGATTTGGAGTGTTTAAATTGCTTATTTTTTTCAACTCTTGTTCAGAAATCTGATAAATGGGAACATTGACAATTTTCTTCTCATTTTGAATAATCCATTCCTGGGTCGCGCAAATACAAATAATTGTAATTGAACTTTTCAGAAGTTCATCCACCATTTTAATTCCTTCAACCAGGAATGCCTGTTGTTCTATTCTTTGTTTGCCATGTTTTAAACCGGCAATTTCCTTAATTTTTATTTTTGAAAGAATCATTTAGAATATGATAAATATTTGAGATATAAATTAGACGTCATTGATAGTTGGGAGTAGAGAACTTAAAATAGAATTTCAAAAGTACAAAAGTTCAATAAAAAAGAATCGATAATTTCAGAAATAAAGAGTTACTAAGAGGTCGTCTCCTTTTCCGAAAAACTTAAAACTTTTATTTTTGAAATGAAAGATTATCTAATTCAAGATTCATTTGACCAAAGTTTACGTAAGGATATGTCGCTTCCATATCCATAAGAAATTGTTTGGCTTTGAGAATATGTTGTTCCCATGCTTTCGCCTCGGGTTGGAACGGTTTGTGTTCAATCATTTTTCTTAATTTCTCTACCTGTTTGGTTGCCGTTAATGTTTCTTTTGAAAACAATAATTCGGAAAATGCATTCCAAATATATTTTATGGATAATTCATTAGGATGCAAAAAATCAGAATCATAAAACCGGTAATCGCGTAATTCGTCCATCATAATTTCGTAAGAAGGGAAATACAATAAATCTTCAAATATTTGTTGCATCTGATGGACGCTCAAGTGTAAAACCGATTTGCTGATTTGATTTTGACGGAAACCATCTTTCCAATGCCTTACCGGACTGATAGTTAATATTATTTTGACGGAAGGATTTAATTTTTTTATTTCCTGAAAGCAAGAAGTATATAATTGCACGATTTCGTCTACGACTAACAGTCTTTTTTCGAATTGGTTTCCGGGAAGTTTATGACAATTTCCCACAACGATACCTGTATCTTTTAAAGTATAAATCCATGCAGAACCAAATGTAAGAATTAAGATATTTGATTTTTTCAAGAATAAATGCGCTTCTTCTATTCTTTGATTGCATTGCGAAATACAGGCTTCCCTCTCTCTCCTGGAGAAAATGCCATGATGGTAATAGGAATGCCATAGTTCATTGTAGAAAAAAATATCATTTTCTTTGATTTTTCTATTTTCTATGATCGATGTTATGCAATGGGCAATAGAAACGGGGTTATAAAGAATTCCAAAGGGATTTATATTGGCGCGGAAGCCATGATAAATTAACTTGTTCCCAATATTCTCCGTAAAACAAGAACCAATCAGCATAAATGGGTTTTCATGCGTGAATTTGCATTCTATTTCCGGAATATGGATTGGCGTCGTGAGATTCATAATTGAAATAATATGAAAACGATTAATAAAAAATGGACTGGCTTTAAAATTCTAATTGCGAATATTTATCGGCAACTGTTATTTCTATTTTCCCGCCTAATATAAGCGCTTGATTATTCGTTTGCAAATGACCTGCGGGAACGCCAAAGCATACAGGATAATCGTAATCTTTAACCGCTTCGTATATAATTTCTTCCGCTGTTTTCCCAAAAGGAATCTGATTATCCCTCATGTCTGTCATTCCGCCGATTAGCAGTCCCTTCAGGCGGGATAATTTCCCTCCCAATTTCAAATTCATCATCATCCGGTCAATATGGTACAAATATTCGTCAATGTCTTCTAAAAATAATATTTTCCCATCGGTATTAATATCGAAAGGAGTTCCTCTCAAGCTATATAATATTGATAAATTACCTCCGGTTAAAATTCCTTCGACTTTTCCATTTTTATTTAATGGATGATTACTAAAACGATAGAGAAGTTTTTCGCCGAATAATGCTTTTTTTAAAGTTTCGATAGATGGATGAGAAGAGGTATCATTTTTTGGAAAATCCAACGGCATAGTCGCATGGAGAGATTTTATTTTAAATAGTTGATGAAGAGAGGAATGCAGTACGGTAACGTCGCTGTAACCAATAATCCATTTCGGACTTTTCTTGAATTTTTCAAAATTTAAAAAGTCCATTATTTTAATGGTTCCATAGCCGCCCCGGGCGCAGATGATTGCTTTAACATCGGAATCATCAAGCATATTTTGAAAATCCTCGGCTCGTTCACGATCGTTTCCGGCAAATTGATTATGCTCGCAAAAAAGGTGCTTTCCGGTTCTTACTTGTAATTCCCAGCCCTTGAATAATTCTATTGCTCGGAGAACATCATTCTTTGCAATTTTACGGGCAGTGGAAACAATCGCTATCGTATCGCCGGATTTCAAGAAGTTTGGAATAAGCATAATTACAAATAAATATTGAGAAACTATAGAAAATTTTTCTGTGAAGTATTTTGGATCTGAAAACGTTCTTTTGCCGGAATTTTACCCAATAGCGCTACTATTCGTGAAGAATCCCGTCTAAGTAACTGTTTAAAAATTATTCCATGAAGTATTCTGGATCTAAAAACGTTCTTTTTTGCCGGAATTTTTACCAAATAGCGCTACTATTCTCGAAAAATCCCGCCTGCAAACTCGCTGTTTTATCTCTCAATATCTTTTCCATAAAAATTTAAACAGTTACTAAGAACTCACTGTTTTTACCCCCTCAAATCTTTCCCTGAAAATTTTAAACAACTTCTAATTAAAGTACAAAATTATATTTTATTCCGGAATTTACGAATAACTCAAATTGGCATACAAGCATCTTTCAAAATAATTATCTACACGAAATCAATAACTTTCAATTGCGATTGAAGCGTTTTTTATTTTTTGGCACGGTTTTGGATAAACTCCAAGTAACATAATTAAAAAAATAGTAAAACTGAAAACAAAGATAATATCATGACGGCTATCGAATTCAATAATAGTTTAATAGGTTTAAAAGAAGGATTGGAATACTTTGCATATTCATTAACTAGTAATAAAGAAGATGCAAAAGATTTAGTTCAAGATACATTTTTAAAAGCATTGACGAATCGAGATAAATTCCAAGAAAATACAAACTTAAAAGCCTGGGCGTATACTATTCTGAGGAATACGTTTATCAATAAATACCGGCGCGCTCAAAAAACGGGAACCGTAATGGATAATACGGAGGATTTGTATTATATGAATTTTATGGGAAAAAGCAGATATGGTATGCCCGAATCTGAAATTTCCATTAAAGAAATTTCAAAAATAATTTCCACTATCGGCGAAGATCAAAGAATTCCTTTTGAAATGCAGAATGCAGGATATAAATATAAAGAAATTGCAGAACAAATGGATTTATCCATAGGCACCGTAAAAAGCAGAATCTTTTTCTGTCGCAAAAAATTAATGTCGCAATTAAACGATTATAAGAACTGATTCATTTTTATAGAAAAAAATATACTTAAAGAGAGTATCCAAAATTCAAAAACCGGAAAAATCAAATAATGTTTCAAGGTTTTTTTTGAGATACTCTCTTTCATTTTCTGAGAAAACTCATAACTTAAATGAAAAACGTTTCTTCGTTTTTATCAATCGAATTTTATAACCGAAGTTCCTTCTCCATTTCTTGTTGTATTTTTAACGCTTCGACGCGAGCCGCATCAGAGAAATCTTCACCATTTGAAGCATAAATAATAGCGCGCGAAGAATTAACGAGAAGTCCGCATCCGGAAGTCATTCCATATTTACAAACGTCCTGAAGACTTCCGCCCTGGGCGCCTACGCCGGGAACCAAAAGAAAACTTTCAGGAACGATTTTCCGGATATTTGACAGCATCTCGGCTTGAGTGGCGCCGACTACATACATCATATTTTCCGGAGTTCCCCACTCTTTAGACGTTTCCAATACAATTTCATAAAATTTTCTGCCTGTATTTTTGTCTTCTAAAAATTGGAAATCAAAAGCGCCTTTATTCGATGTTAAGGCGAGTAAGATAAGCCATTTGTTTTCATAAACGGCAAAAGGAGTTACGGAATCTTCGCCCATATACGGAGCTATGGTCATAGCGTCGAAGTTGAACGCCCCTTTCGGGTCCAGAAATGCTTTTGCATATTGCTGCGAAGTATTTCCAATATCGCCTCGTTTGGCGTCTGCAATGGTAAAAACTTCAGATTTATAGGAATTCAAATAATCTAACGTTTTTTTCAAAGAAATCATTCCTTCAACGCCCTGCGCCTCATAAAAAGCAAGGTTAGGCTTATAAGCCGCAGTCAAATCTATTGTCGCGTCAATAATTGATTTATTAAATTCAAAAATAGGATCTTCCTTCCTGAGTAAATGAGGTGGAATTTTAGATAAATCGGTATCAAGCCCTATGCAAAGGAATGATTTTTTTCTGTAAATTAATTCGATGAGCTCTTTTCTATTCATAAAAAGTTTGTATTTGTTTTAATGAACTATCCTCAATAATACCCCCAACTCCCTAAAGGGGGCTAATTTAAGAAAAACGGCTGCCCAAAAATTCCCTTTAGGGGATTTAGGGGTTAATAAAGCCTGTCTTTTCAAAGGTTAGGGGCAACATTGCGGATTATCATTTATTTTATGCCTTGTTTATTTTACATCTTCGTTTATTCTACAGTTACCGATTTTGCTAAATTGCGCGGCTGGTCTACATTCCGTCCTTTTACAATTGCAATATGATAAGCCATTAATTGTAAGGGAATTACCGATAATAACGGCACTAAGCATTCCTCAGTATCAGGAATTTCAAAAGAATAATCGGAAAGTTCCTTCACTGTTTTGTCGCCTTTTGTAACAATAGAAATTATTTTACCTTTTCGGGCTTTAATTTCTTGAATATTACTTACAATTTTATCGTACATCCCTTTTTTAGGGGCAATCACAATTACCGGCATTTCCTCATCGATGAGGGCAATTGGGCCATGTTTCATTTCCGCGGCAGGATATCCTTCGGCATGTATGTATGATATTTCTTTCAACTTTAAAGCGCCTTCCAACGCGACAGGATAATTATATCCTCTCCCCATGTAGATAAAATTTTTAGCGTAAGTGAAGATTTTTGCGTAATCTTCTATTTTTTTGTTCAGCTTTAATATTTCTTCGACCTTTGAAGGGATCGTCTTAAGTTCTTTTATAATTTTTTGCAGTTCTTTGGGAGATAAAACACCTTTTTCCGTCGCAATAGACAACGCCAAAAGAACGAGAGCCGTAACCTGGGCCGTAAACGCTTTTGTTGAAGCCACGCCTATTTCGGGTCCGGCATGGGTATAACATCCTGTGTTGGTGATTCGGGGAATAGACGCGCCGACAACATTGCAAATTCCATATAAAAAAGCTTTTTTCGATTTGGCTAATTCTAAAGCCGCTAATGTATCGGCAGTTTCTCCCGATTGGGAAATGGCGATAACAATATCGTTGTCGTAAATAACCGGATTCCTGTAGCGGAATTCGGAAGAATATTCCAATTCGACGGGTATCCGAGCCAGGTCTTCTAAAATATATTTGCCGATCAAACCTGCATGCCATGACGTGCCGCATGCCGTTATAATAATCCGGCGGGCATTAATAAATTTTTCTTTGTTATCAATAATACTGGATAAATGAATTTTTGTGCCTTCCAAATTAATTCTTCCCGACATGCTTGCCGATAAAGTTCTGGGTTGTTCAAAAATCTCTTTCAGCATATAATGCGGATACTCTCCTTTTTCCAATTGGTCGAGATTCATTTCCAGTTCTTTAACGACAGGCGTCGTTTCCACGTTCGAAATGGTTTTAATCTTCAGCTCCTTGCCCCGTTCCAGTATAGCAATTTGTTCTTCTTCCAGATACACGACTTTATTGGTATATTCAATAATAGGGGAAGCATCGGAGCCTATGAAAAATTCGTTTTTACCGATTCCCACTATTAAAGGGCTGCCTTTTCGCGCGGCGATCATTATATTGGGATTTCCTTTCTCTATAACGGCAATAGCATAAGCTCCGACCACATTTTTCAAGGCCATTTGCACGGCTGTACACAAGTCCACGCCGTTGGCCGTCTTCATATATTCAATAAGTTGTATCAGGACTTCGGTATCCGTTTCGCTTTGGAATTTATATCCGAGTTCTATCAAGCTTTCTTTCAATGGCTTGTAATTTTCTATAATCCCATTATGAATAAGCGCCAGATTTTCTGATTGTGAATAATGAGGGTGCGCATTGACATTATTAGGCTCGCCATGAGTCGCCCAACGCGTATGCGCAATTCCTACGTTTCCGCTAATATCTTTCGTTTTTGTAAATTCCTCCAGATCGGAAACCTTTCCTTTTGTTTTATAAATGATTAGTTCCTTTTCCTTATTTAACAATGCTATTCCCGCGCTATCGTAGCCTCTATATTCCAAACGATGTAATCCCTTTATTAAAATAGGATATGCATCCTGAACTCCCATATATCCAACAATTCCACACATAGATAAATAATAAAATTAAACATTGAAGATTTACTACAAATTTACAAAATAAAACAAGATATAAAATATTGGTTTATCCATTTATTTGCTTCCTATATAAACGTTTGATTATGAAAAAAATATACGTAGCGCAATTGTCAATGAAAAAATCTTTAGAAACATTTAATATAGTGAAGTGCTATAGAATTCAGAATTTATTGTATTTTTGCAGTGTATTACTTGCTTAATACAGCAAAAACGTTTGTTCTTTTATAGTCTCTATTTAAATAATAGAGCGATATTTATGCCAATGTCATAAAAGCGACGATTTTTTTGACGCTGGTAAAAAAACAGAAGCAGGAGAGTGGATTACTTAGCAAAACGTTTCTGTTGAACATTATAAAAAGTCAGGAAAAATAACCAAATCAATAAATAATAAATATATGAAAAATATCAAATTTTTAATCCTGGGGCTCTGTTTATTCCCATTAATAACTTTCGCCCAATTTCAACCTAAATCGAAAAAATCTTCGGACTTAAATGCTCCAATATCTGTGGATAAGAAGGTCCGTGTTGGAAAACTCGATAATGGATTGACCTATTATATCCGCGTAAATAAAAAACCGGAAAAGAGAGCGCAGTTTCAACTGGCTGTTAATGCAGGTTCTATTTTGGAAGACGATGATCAATTAGGACTGGCCCATTTTACGGAACACATGGCTTTCAATGGAACCAAGTATTTCAAAGGCAACGAAATGATTAATATTTTACAAAAAAATGGAATTACTTTCGGAAGCCATGTAAACGCATATACCTTCTTTGATGAAACGGTTTATAACGTGGATGTTCCGACCAACAATGAAGAATCTATCGAGTTAGGATTCAAAGTTTTGGATGGATGGGCTTTTGGTATGTTAATGGATGTAAAAGAAATAGATAAGGAACGCGGGGTTATTATAGAAGAACGCCGTACGGGACTTGGCGCCAGCGAACGTTTATCAAATGCGATTCTTCCTATTATGCTGAAAGACTCGCGTTATGCAAAACGTTTGCCTATAGGAACATTGGAAGTATTGCAAAGTTTTAAATATGAGACTATCCGCAGATTTTATAAAGATTGGTACCGTCCTGATTTAACGGCGATTATTTTAGTCGGCGATTTTGATGCTGATAAAATGGAGGCCAAAATAAAACAATATTTTGGAAATTATCCCAAGCATGAGAATCCAAGGGAACGTAAATATTATGATATTCCCAACAATAAGGAACCGCTTATTGCCATTGCTACCGATAAAGAAGCGACGGGCATATCCTTGTCCTTTTTCTGGAAGCATCCTCATGTAAAAGAATCAACCATAGGTGATTACAAAACAGGTTTAACCTACAGGTTATTTACCGGAATGCTGAACAGCCGGTTAAACGAGTTGGGACAAAAACCCGATTGCCCTTTTATTTTCGCTCAAACATCCTATGGTAATTTCTTGAGTCACTCCTCAGACGTTTTTAGCGCGGATTGTTATCCTAAAGAAAATCAGATAGACGAATCTCTGCAAATGATTTTGAGAGAAATCTATAGGGTAAAACAACATGGATTCCTCAATACGGAATTTGAACGCCAGAAAGAAGATATTTTGAGTTCTTACGAAAAAGCGGCCAAAGAAGCCGATAAGACTCAGTCTACAACTTTGGCCGGAGAATATGTAAATAATTATTTGAAACAGGAACCTATCCCTGGCATAGAAACAGAACTAAAGTATGTTACAGAATTTTTGGGAGATATTCAATTGGAAGAGGTAAATGCATTAGTAACAAAATGGATAACCGACGAAAATTTTGTTCTGGCGCTGACTGCTCCTAAAAAAGAGGATCTATTGATTCCCACCGAAAAGACTATCATATCTATATTAGACGCAGCTAAAAAAGAAACGTTGAGCGCTTATGTCGATAACTTCAAAGAAGAGCCGTTAATTAAAGAAACGCTTACCGGCGGAAAAATTATTAATACAAAATCAAATGCAGAATTCGGATATACCGAATATACTTTGAATAACGGAATACGCGTAATTGTTAAAGCTACTGATTTTAAAAACGATGAAATCCTGATCAATGCTTTTAGCCCCGGAGGAAGTTCTTTATATGACGATAATTTATATTTTAATGCAAGCATGGCTGCCAATATTATTGGCGGAAGCGGAATCGGAGACTTCGACAAAACTCAATTAACGAAAAAACTAAAAGGTAAAAATATTGCTCTTTCTCCCAATATTGGAGAATTAACGCAAGGATTTTCAGGAAGTTGTTCTCCAAAAGATTTTGAAACAGCTTTACAGTTGATTTATTTATTTTTTAAGGAACCGAGGAAAGATCAGGAAGCTTTTGATAAATATGTTTCTCAGTTAAAAAATCAATTAAGATTCATCAATGCTAGTCCGGAAGCCGCTTTTTATAAAGAATTGCAAAAAGCTACCTACCCCGATTCAAAGCGTATGATTGTCATCCCTTCGGAAGAAGACTTGAACAGTTTGAATTTAGAGCAAGCTTACAGAATCTATACAGAGCGTTTTGGTCCTAACTCAGGAAATTTCACCTTTTTATTTGTCGGCAATATCGACTCTGATTCTACTTTGAGAATGATAGAAAAATATCTTGGAAGTTTGCCCTCTTCAAATAAAAAAGAAGTTTGGATAAACAGATCCTCTCCATTTGCAAAAGGCATTGTAAACAAAGAAGTAATTAAAGGAACTGAGGATAAAGCAACGCTGGCGATAATCGAATGCAAAATGTTTGACGATTACGATAACACAAAAGAACGGACAATAGTTTCTGTTCTTTCCGAAGCGCTCCAAATTTCTATAACGGAAGAAATAAGAGAGAAAATGGGCAGCGCTTATTCTCCTCACATAGAACTTGATATTGAAAAATATCCGAATTCTGAAATTAGTTTATCTATGATCATCCAATGCAAACCCGATCGCGTGGATAAGATAACCAAAGCCGTTTTGAATTTGTTGAAGAAATATCAAAAGAAAGGAACCGACAAAGAAACGCTTGAGAAAGTAAAGAAACAACTTATCAGTAAACGGGAGACCGCTATGAAACAGAATAATACATGGGTGGGTATGCTCTACGTTTATTATTGGGAAAATATTTCTTTGAGGAGTTTCGAAAAATATTCCGAAGATGTAAATGCAATTACTAACGACGATATCAAAGCTTTTGCTAAAAAATACTTAAGCGTCGAAGAGTATGTTAGGGTAACGCTAAAACCGGAAAAGAAGGTTACTGAAAAAGAAAAATAAGCTTCTTAAAGCAGTTCTTGGTATAAGAAAAATGGACTCGTCCTAAATAAACGGAGTGGGTTTATTTAGGACGAGTCCATTTTTTATTCTGTATTATTTTAATTTATTTCTCTTAAAATAGCCTGCCGATACCGTAAAAAATAAATCAATCCCTAAATGAGCAAAACTGGCGCAAACAGCATACAGGTATTGGAAACTCAATTTTTCTATGATTAATCCGCCTATGGCTGTGCCGAGACCAACTCCCAAATCAAAAAAAGTGAAATAAGCGGCATTTGCCGCTCCTCGTTATACCATTTGCATATTGAAGATAGTCCAACCTTTCAGACTTCAAATGTTTCCAAAATATTTGGAATATAATTGATTGCGATTAGAACAATGATTATTTTGCGGACTAATTACAAATTCCAATTGGTATAAATACCAGTTTTAGAGATCCGGTAGTTTAAAACATCCTATCAATTATATGCGAGCTGAATAAAAATATCGGATATTAGAATTTTTCTACGAAGTATTTTAATCCTAAAAACGCTCTTTTTTGTCAGAATCTTTACTAAATAGCTCTACTATTCTTGAAAAATTCCGTCTTCAAACTCGCTGTTTTTATTTCTCAAAATCTTTTCTCGAAAAATTTAGACAGCTTCTTAAGCAAAAATTAAATTGTACCTTTGTTCAATAAAAGATTACAAACCAAAATCCGTTATTTTCTCGAAGGCAAAAAATGAAATTGTCCGAAAAAGAGTTCAATAAAAAATAAAAGAAGGACGGAATATTTATGAACAGAATACTTATTGGCATCAGCGGCGGAATTGCCGCTTATAAAATCCCTTCGCTTATTCGTTTGCTAAAAAAAACAGGGGCGGAAGTCAAAGTTGTTATTACCCAGAGCGGATTGGAATTTGTAACTCAAAAAACATTAGAAACGCTTACGCAAAATAATATTTATTTCGATATGTTTTCTTCGGACAATGAGTATTCAACAGAACATATTGCATTGACCGATTGGGCAGACTTGATGATCTTAGCCCCTGCAACCGCCAATATTATCGGAAAATTAGCAAATGGAATTGCCGACGACGCATTGTCAACTACTTTGTTGGCTTTTTCAAAACCTTTGTTTATTTGTCCAAGTATGAACTGTAAGATGTATGAACATTTCAGCGTACAAAAGAACTTATCTACATTAAAATCGAACGACATTCATCTGATTGAGCCGGCAATTGGCGATTTGGCTTGCGGCTACGAAGGCAAAGGACGAATGGAAGAACCCGAAAATATTGTTCGTTTTATTGAAAACTTTTTTCAAAAAACAACTTCTTTGACAGGAAAAAGCATTTTGGTAACAGCAGGTCCTACCTACGAAAAGATTGACGCTGTTCGTTATATCGGGAATTTTTCTACTGGTTTGATGGGCTTTTCTATTGCCGAAACGTTGGCAAACCGGGGTGCAAAAGTCACTCTGATAGCAGGTCCCACACATTTAACAATCTCCCATCCAAATGTTGTTCGTTTAAACATAGAATCGGCTCAACAAATGTATGAACTTTGCGAGAAATACTTTCCTTCTTCCGATGCGGCTATATTATCGGCGGCCGTAGCCGATTTTTCACCCAAAGAATTTTCTGCCAATAAAATAAAAAAATCAGATGATACGTTAAATATCAATCTTGTACAAACAAAAGACATTTTGGCTTCATTGGGACAACAAAAAAAATCAAATCAGAAGTTAGTCGGTTTTGCCCTGGAAACGGAAAGTGAAATTGAGAATGCAAAACAAAAATTGAAAAATAAAAACCTTGATTTTATCGTTTTAAATTCGCTTAACGACGAAGGGGCCGGTTTTGCAGTTCCGACAAATAAAATTACAATTTTGGATAAAGAGGGGAACATCGAAGCTTTTGAACTAAAATCTAAAAAGGAAGCGGCTATCGATATTGTGGAAAAACTATCGTCTCTCTTCTGATTCGTAAGGTATAAGCGAAAATAACAGTCCTCAAGAAAAAAGGGAATTAGGTATCTGAAATTTGCGCAATAAAATTTGAACTGTTACTTAAATGTAAACAGGGCGCAGGATTTCATTTTTACTCTTTTTGAAATAATTGGACATTGAAAAATTAGCTACTTTTGCAATCATTGTGGTCATATTATGAAGAAATATTTTGTCGTTTTTTTATTTTCTTATTTGTGTTTTTTCTTCTTCCCGAAGGTAAAAGCGCAGGAATTCAGATGTCAGGTTTCGGTAAGCGCGCAACAAGTACAATCGACAGATAAAAGAGTGTTCGAAACGATGAAAGCGGCTCTTGAAAACTTCATAAATAACCGTAAATGGACAAACTATACATTTAAACCTGAAGAAAAGATAGACTGTAGCATCGGACTTATTATTTCCGAACAAACTTCCAGAACAACTTTTAAAGCGCAACTAAACATACAGTCGCGCCGGCCTGTATATAATTCCAACTATACGACGACGATGTTTAATTATATGGAACCTGAATTTGTTTTCACCTACGATGAAACCGTTCCTATCGAGTTTTCTTCTAACACATATTACACTAATCTTTCATCGACCATTGCTTTCTACTTATATATTCTTCTCGGACTCGATTTTGATTCTTATTCTCAATACGGCGGAACGACATTTTTTACGATGGCTCAAACTATTGTTCAAACAGCGGACAAATCGGACTCTAAGGGATGGAAATCCTTTGAAGGAAGTAAAAATAAATATTGGTTGATAGAAAATTATACCAACCCCTTATACAAAGGTTTGAGAGAAGCCAATTATCAATATCATCGTTTAGGGTTGGACATGATGAGCGTCAATCAAACAAAAGCCCGCGCCAGCATTATTGAAGCTTTAAAACTTGTGCAAGCGGTAACCAAAGAAAAACAGAATTTATTTGCCGTGCAATTATTTGGCGATGCAAAAATCAGCGAAATCATCAGTATTTTTACCCCTGCTTCCGAGCCGGAAAAGACCGATGTATTAGAAGCAATCAGGTTAATAAGTCCTATTAATGTGAATAAGGTTAAAAGCGCATTTAATCCTTAATTAGATACTTAAAAATAATATTTGTAATGAACAACATACCATTAAACCGCGAACTTGTCGCAAAAATCGCTCAAAAAAACAGTATACAAAACATTGGCAAAGCGTCTATCCGCGAAGTAAAAAAGATGATTCAAGACATCGAAAAAGAAACCGGGGTAGAATTTATTAAAATGGAAATGGGTATTCCCGGGCTTCCGGCGTCTCAAATTGGCGTAGAAGCTGAAATAGAAGCGCTACGTAATGGAGTAGCATCCATTTATCCCGAGATTTATGGAACCGACGAATTAAAATCGCAAATTTCATTATTTGTGAAGAATTTTGTCGACCTGGATATCCCCACCGAATGTTGTTTGCCAACTGTAGGCTCTATGCAAGGGGGGTTTGCTTCGTTTCTTACGATTAGTAGAATGAACGGAAAAAAGAATAAAGTTTTATTTGTCGATCCGGGTTTCCCTGTTCAAAAACAACAATGTCAAATATTAGGAATTCCTACTGAAAGTTTCGACGTTTATGATTATAGGGGCGAAAAATTAAGAGCAAAATTGGAATCTTATCTGTCGAAAGGCGACATTAGTTGCATGCTTTATTCAAACCCTAACAACCCTTCGTGGATTTGTTTCACCGATCAGGAATTGAGAATTATCGGCGAATTAGCTTCTAAATACGATGTTGTTGTGATCGAAGATTTGGCTTATTTTGCAATGGATTTTCGCAAAGACTATTCAAAACCCGGAGTGCCTCCTTATCAACCTTCGGTAGGAAAATACACCGAGAAATACATTCTATTGATATCAAGCTCAAAATCGTTTAGTTATGCAGGACAACGTATTGGGATGATGGTAATTAGCCCTACGTTATTTAATTCCAAATCGGAAGAACTACGAAAATATTATAACACCGACAGCTTTGGAAGAGCAATGGTTTTTGGTTCTTTGTATGTTTTAAGCTCCGGAACGGCGCATTCTCCACAATATGCCTTAACCGCTATTTTGAAAGCCGTTAATGAAGGACGCTATAACTTTGTAGAGGATGTAAAAGAATATGGAGAAAAGGCAAAGATAATGAAGAAAATGTTTGTCGAGAATGGATTTAAAATTGTGTACGACAAAGATTTAGATGAACCTATCGCCGATGGATTTTACTTTACTTTTTCTTATCCGGGATTTAGTGGGGAAGATTTATTAACGGAATTGGTCCACTATGGAATCAGTGCAATTGCATTAGGTATTACCGGAAGTCAACGAACCGAAGGAATCCGCGCTTGCGTATCTCTGATTAAACGCTCCCAGTTACCCGAATTGGAAAAGCGTTTACAACAATTCCATAAAGAGCATCAAAAATAATAGAAATTAATCCTGTTCTCAATAAATGAATTAAAACAGGTATTGTTACGATACCTGTTTTTTCATTATAACCTTACAAAAGCGCTATACTGAATCCTGAAATTCTCGCCGGTTTCTCCGTTATGGTTCTTGCGATTGCCATAAAGAAATTCTATTCCTGTTTTGAAATACTTGTTTGGATACCAAAGGAAGTTCACTGCGCCATAGTTTGTATAAGAAATGGTTGCGGGTGCAAAATAATCTTCCCGATTAATTCCTACATGTCCCCAACCAATGGTGGAACTGAACTTTTTACCCCACCAATGGTCGTAGAAAATCCAAAAGTAATATTGCATGACAGATTCTAATTCGTATCCGTTCATAGGATTAGGCATAGCCTCATAACCCATCCCGCTAAGATCTTCATTATACCGGGCGTAACCGGTTCCATAAGAAGCCTGAAATTTTAATGCATCGTTACCGAACGTACGGATATTTCCTGCAATATTAAAGGCGCCTGCTATAATATTTTGAGTTTTTTCGGTATTTGTCTCGTACGAAATCGGGTGTAACAATCCGCTTAATTTGATATGGCTGTTGTTATCGTTCCAATTTAAAGTATAACTACCGATAAAATCAGGGTACAAAGTTCGTACAGTCCAAGAAGTAGAATCAACAGGGAAGGTTACATCTGAACCTGGTTGTTCTAAAGAAAAAGCCAAAACATTATGCTTATTTAGAGGTTGCGTAAACCGGATTTGCACCTGTCGTTTCCAAATAGCGGCATTCGGTCCCCAGAAGTCAATTAAATTGGGCCATGTATCATTGTCTGTAAAATTACTCCAGTATTGTCCGAATCCCCATTTTCCTATATTGATCCAAGCATGGCGAATCCGGGGATTAGACGTTCCGTTAGGTCCCCATAAATCAAATTCAAGCAGAGCAAAAAAATCACCGAATTGAGTAGGGCCCTTAGCTGAAAAGTTTAGCCGGGATTGCCGTATACTGAATTCCGTGTTGTTGTGATGATCTGTCTGAACAACAATGGATGAAGTTTGAAAGGCGTCTCTATTGGTCATTTCCATAAAATCATGTATAAAATCCGCTTGTACAAATCCGCCGATTTGTAAGGATATTCTTTTAATATCGGTAATAACCAACCCCTGCAACCGATGATTTTCAATATCGTTACGGGTAGGAGCAGCGAGGCTGTCGCGTTCGAAACAACGAATTGTGGTATCCAAATATTTTATTTTTTGTTCAAGCCGGGTTATTTGGGTTTGCAATTGCTGAAAGTTGGTATCTTGTCCCCCGGCTTGAAAACTTTGAATAATAAATACCCCCAGTAGGTATAGATATTTCAAATAGATCTCTTTTTTAGTTTTCATCGTGTTTGTTTTTATTGTTCAAATAATTTTGATTACCAAGAACTCCAACAGAAAAGCTTTACAATTTATATTTGGCGTACTTTATGTTCTCTATGGTAAATAATAGTTCCTTCTTTTCTAGGAAGTTGTGCAAAAATAACGGCTGTGATTATCGAAATGATTCCTATGCAAATAAACGACATATGAAATGCAAATAATTGATTATCGTTAGATTGTATTTTTGACATATCGTTAAACATAGCCAACAGGGCGGCGCAAAGGGCTACGCCTAGAGTCATGGAAAAAATCATAATCATAGATAAAAAACTATTGCCGCTGCTTGCCTGTGTATCATCCAAATCTTTTAGGGTAATGCTGTTCATAGCCGAAAACTGTAATGAATTAATTCCGCCAAACAAAAATAGCAAGATAAACATTACCCATATCGGCATGGAGCCTGACATTAGACTAAAGGCCGCCAAAACGCTTCCCAAGGCAATAGTGTTGGTTAATAAAGTCTTCCTATAGCCAATCCGATAAATCAAACTTACGCCCAATCTCTTCATTAAAATGCTTGACAAAGCGGAAGGCAACATCATTAGCCCTGATTTTAAAGGCGAATACCCTAATCCAACTTGAAAAAACAACGGCAACAAAAATGGAATACCATTGCCGCCAAGACGTGAAAAGAAATTTCCCAGGATTCCTACCCGGAAGGTTCTTACTTTAAACAAATCCATAGGAAAAATGGCATTTTTCTTATGAGATGCGTGCAACCAATAACCGGCAATAAATATCAATCCGATAACGGTAAATAAAATAGCCGTCGCCCTTCGCATACCTAATTCCACTATGCCGTCTAACGCATAAGAAACCATTATCATTCCCAATGCCAGCATAATAAAACCCAAGATGTCGAAAGTATTGGTTTTGGCTTTGTAATCTTCCATATAAAAGAAAGAAGAAATGAAACCGATAATTCCGATAGGAATATTAATCAGGAAAATCCAATGCCACGAAAACGTTTGCGACAACCATCCGCCTAAAGTAGGGCCTAACAAAGGACCTATCATAGCCGGAATAGTAACAAAGCTAATGGCTTTCAGAAATTTTTCATGCGGAAAGGCGCGCAATACCGCCAAGCGTCCGACAGGTTGCAACATAGCTCCGCCCATTCCTTGAATTACGCGGGAAATAATCAATTCCGCCAGGGTTTTGGAATTGGCGCAAAAAAAAGAACCCAAAGTGAATAAAAATATCGACAACAGATAAACTCTCCGCGTTCCGAATTTATCGGCTAGCCAACCGCTGACCAAAATCATTACAGCCATTACCAAGGTATAAGAAACTACTACCGCTTGCATTTTCAGGGGACTTTCGTGCAAACTTGCCGCCATGCTCGGAATAGCGGTATTGACAATAGTGGTATCTAAAGTCTGCATAAAGTAACCTACGGCAACCAACCATAATAATATGCTTGATGATTTTTTAAAACTCATATTGTTTGTTGGCTTTGAATAGTGAATAATTATAATAGATGACAAAAAAAATTCATCGTTCTGCGTTCATATTCATCGTTTATTATACTTTGCTGTGTTATATATATTTGGTTCTATTCGTTTTTAATTTTCTGTGTTTTCACAAAATTCTGTACTATGGAATTTTTCCATTTTCAACCATAAAATCGTTTCTAAATCCTCAAATTAAAAAATTCATCGTTAAAAACGTTTTCCACAAAAAAATCACTTTCAACTCTCAATTTTCCACTTTCAATTTCTTCCGTTTCTGCATAGCGCTAATAATAAAAGGGATAATCAAGAATATCACATTCCCTGCAAATACTAAACCTACATACATTTCAGGGCTTCCCACAGGTAATTGCGACGGCGGGAAGAAGGCCACGATAAAAGAAAACAATACGGCGACAAATCCAACGCCGGCAACCATCCACATACCTGTTTTCCCGCCCGGAACTTTATAGATTCTCGGCAAATCGGGTTGGGATTTCCGTAACTTAATAGCGGCGGCATACATTAACATATACATAATCAGGTAAAGCCCTATTGTAAGGGCGCTTAAGAGGAAAAATGCCACACTCACATCATCTATAACAAAATAGAGAGACGAAAGAATGGTAACGATAATTCCTTGTACTATTAAGATGTTGATTTGAATACCGTTTTTGTTGGTTTTTGTCAACGTTTTGGGCAATTGTCCGTCGCGAGCTGTCCAAAGTAATCCACGACTTGGGCCCGAAATCCACGACATAACGCCCGCCAAAGCCCCAAAAGCAACCAAAGCGCCCAACACGTTGGTCATCCATCCAATATGAAACGTGTTGAATAAATGTTCGAAGGTAAGCATCAATCCATCCTGTAAGTTGATTTCCTTATAAGGCATCACAATGGAAACGGCCAACGAGCCCAACGTAAAAAGTACAAAAGCAATAATGGCTGCTAAAAATATGGCCGCCGGAAATTGTTTCTTTGGATTCTTCATTTCAGTGGCATGTACGGCATGCACTTCCACACCGGCAAATAATAAAATGATTCCAGCTAAAAAAGCAATATTACTAATACTGTTGACATGTGGGAAAAATCGTGGGTGAGCATGTCCTGCGGTTACATCCATCAAAGTGGTTTCGGTAGCCGGAATATGTTCCATAGCAATGGGTTGCCCGGTCGCTATCCAAACAATAGCCATGATGATAATAATTACGCCGGGCAATACAGTTCCCAATAAAAATCCACGACTTGTGATTTTAGAAACGACCGAAGTTCCTTTCAGGGTAACCCAAGTGGCAAACCAATACATGGCAATGGAGAAAATTCCAACATATATTCCGTTCTGCGCAAGAGCTTGTTCCCCAATAAGAAAAGCAATGGCTGCCGCCGCAAAAGAAAGCACTGTAGGATACCAAACCACATTTTGTATCCATTGCAAGAAAATGGCGGCAAAGCCTAAACGTTCGTTAAAGGCTTCTTTCACCCAAGTGTAAACGCCGCCGCCTTTTTCGGCAAAAGCGCTTCCCAATTCTGCTCCGACCAATGCGGCCGGAATCAGGAATAAAATGGTGGCAAAGAGGATATAAAAAAACATGGTGAATTCTTCTTTGCCCATCATTGGCAGTCCCCTGAGGCTGATGACGGCAGCGGCGGTCATTAACGCCAATTGCCAGGTAGTGATATATTTTTTCATAATAGTTTTTATTGAGTTGCTGATTATTCACCACAAAGGCACAAAGTTTACAAAAGTATACCATCAAAATCTTAGCGTTCTTTGCATAAACTCTTTGTAATCATTGCGGTAAAGTTTAATTAATGATGAAATCCGTTTTGCTTCAAACCTTGCTTTACCGGATTTTTTTCAAAATATTCGATACAGCGTTTCAAGTCGTCAATCATCAGTTGCGCCATATCGCGACTGAATCCGTGGCGGATTAATACCCGCTGAATTACCATGTCTTTGCAATTAGGCGGCAAAGTATAAGAAGCAATCTGCCAACCGCGGGTACGCATCCTGTCCGAAAGGTCGAACAAAGAAAAATTCGGATCAACATTATCTTTCAACATCCATGCGGCGCCGGGAATAGCGTTTTTCCCATCATACAAAATATCGAAAATGCCTATTTTCCTGACTTCTTCGGCAATATAGATTCCATGTTCCAAGCAAGCTTGCTGTATACGGCGATAACCTTCATAGCCATTGCGTAGAAAATTATAATATTGGGCAATAATTTGTCCGCCGGGCCGCGAGAAGTTTAAGGCGAAAGTCGGCATATCTCCGCCCAAATAGTTTACACGGAAAATCAAATCTTCGGGCAAATCGGATGTTTCGCGCCAAACCACCCAGCCTACGCCCAGAGGTGAAAGCCCAAACTTATGCCCCGACGCATTAATGGATTTTACGCGCGGAAGCCTGAAATCCCAAACTATATTTGGTTGGATAAAAGGAGCAATAAATCCGCCGCTGGCTGCATCTACATGGATAGGAATATCCAAACCCGTTTCTTCCTGATATTTGTCCAAAGCCTTGCTGACGGCTTCCACATCTTCATATTCTAAATTGAAAGTTACGCCTAAAGTAGGCGCCACGCCAATGGTATTTTCGTCGACACGTTTTAATACTTCTTCTTTATTCATTAGCAGACGTCCGTGTTCCATGGGAATTTCGCGTAATTCCACATCAAAATACCGGGCAAATTTATGCCAACAAACTTGTACCGGTCCGGTAATCAGGTTAGGTTTGTCGTAAGATTTCCCTTCTTTTTTTCTTTTTTCGCGCCATTTCCATTTCAAAGCTAAACCGCCTAACATACAAGCTTCACTCGAACCTGTGGTAGAACAGCCGATTGTAGATTTACTTTCGGGCGAATTCCAAAGATTAGCCAAAATGTGTACGCAACGATTTTCAATTTCAGCTGTTTGCGGATATTCATCTTTGTCAATCATGTTTTTATTGATACAAGTATTCATAATTTTACGAGTTCCGTCATCAGCATATGTTTGGCAGAAAGTTGCCAGGTTTTGTTTAGCATTCCCATCAAGCAAAAGTTCGTCAAGAATAAGATTTACCACTTCCGACGCGTCGTTGGGAGCATAAGGCATTTTATACTTGGGAATAATTTGCGTTGCCGCCGAAAGGGTATAGGCATCGAATACGCTTTCGGATTTTTCTTTGCGAATAATGTGTAAAGACATAGTTACCTCCTTGTTAGATTAAGATTTAACCATTATAATTATTTTATCAAGTTGAATCAAATATAGAATATCGGTTAAATATATAAACAACAATCTAAATACTGATTATGTTTTTGTAATTAATACTATTTTGTATTTAGAAATATCCCTTAAATAATATTCGAATATTTTAATGCAACTAATTGGAATATATATGAAATCATTAGCATCCAGTTAAGAAAAAGGAGGTTTTTTTTGAGGTACTGATAAATAAAAGGATTAATCATTGCTACTTGTTTTTCAGGGGAGGAGATCAATTTTGCAACTTTCAGATTTTTATATCTCAATTTTAATGGAAGGGAGTATTGTCCAGAATTGACAATACTGGGAATAATGAAGCTCTTATTGTTAATGCAAACCTTATTTCAAAAGAGATCCTGTATCTTTCCTTTGATAACAAATTTAATTTCAGTGATTACCGTATGAGATATTTCATTTTCCTATCATCCCAATTACGAGTCAGGCGGACAATAAGAAACGTTAAAGAAAATGCCAGAAGCGCTCTGAAAACTAAAATTCCACTATAGTGGGCTCCTATAGAAAGCATAAGAAAAGTATCTTCTATAATGCTATGTAGAATTCCCATCAAGAATAATGAGTAGAAAATATCTTTCTTGGAAATCTGTCCGTTTCGAGATTCATTGATGATAATGGCCCCTCCGTAAGCTAAACCCAATGTCATACCGATTATAGTAACAGGAACCACATTCGCGTTAATTCCCAGAACATTCACAATAGGAGTTAATAACCTCGTCAGTAAATTAATGAAACCAATACGTTTAAGAATCTCCAATGAGAATATCAAAGCAAAAATTATGATAACAACTCCTGCATATTTTTGAAGTTCTCCCAAAGCCCAGTCAATTAAGGATTGTTCCGAAGCCCGAGGCACAAAAGCCGGCATTTGCATTGGCATTTCCAGGCTGTGCGTAAACGAATAAAAAAAGTTTAACAGTATTCCTATCAAAAAAGCGGTCCCCAAACGGATAAGAATCATAGGAAGTATTCTTGCCCCTGCTTTATAAGCGACCGTTATTTCCATTAAAAAATTATGGGCAACCAATAT
Organism: Bacteroidales bacterium; assembly: GCA_031553195.1. Classification (GTDB taxonomy): domain Bacteria; phylum Bacteroidota; class Bacteroidia; order Bacteroidales; family P3; genus JAVBLV01. Next base: position 104,163 of record JAVBLV010000001.1, on the reverse strand, counting down.
CATCGTCGCCAAAACAGTTGTTTGGGCAATAGTTAGAGGAATATTCCGAGCGATAGAAGAAAATGCGATAAGTCCCCCGAATATATTTGATAAAATTGCCGTCCCGAACACTAAACCCATTTCGCCGGGCAAGCCTGTTAAGCGCATCAAAGGCGCAAACAATTTTCCGATATAGACAATCCAGCCGGTTTCTTGCAGTATTTTTATTATGATACTTACAGGAATCATTATCTTGAAAAGTACCAGCGAAGTTTTAAAGGCGCTTTTCAACGCTAAAATAAAAGAGCGATGCAAGAAATTAAAAATGTTATACGTTAGAGATTTTAACAAGACAATAAAATTGAAAAAATTATGGGAAAATTAAAAAACATAAATGTCGAATCGATTACATAATTTCCTATTTCCCGCGTCCTTGCAGAATAATAATGGCTGTGTGAAGCAGAATCTTTATATCGGTGGCTATCGACATATTTTCTATATAAAGAAGATCGTATTTAAGACGTTCTATCATTTCATCAACATTCTCGGCGTATCCGTACTTTACTTGTCCCCATGAAGTAATTCCCGGTTTTATGGAATGAAGAACTTTATATTCTGGCGCCCTTTGCACAATTTGGTCGATAAAATACTGCCGTTCCGGACGCGGTCCGACCAACGACATCGTTCCTTTTAAAACGCTATAAAATTGGGGGATTTCATCTAAACGAACTTTTCGTAAAAAACGTCCGAAATGGGTAATTCTAGGATCTGTTTCGCTGGAAAGCAGGGGAGTCCCTTTTTCCGCATCTGTATACATGGAACGAAACTTATACATTTGAAAGGGTTTCCCTTTATATCCGATACGTTCTTGTTGATAAAAAACAGGACCTTTTGAAGATAGTTTTACGCCTATAGCAATAATAGCAAATACAGGCGACAGAATGATCAATGCAATAATGGATAGAACGATATCCATTGCCCGTTTAAGCGCTTTCTCCCAAGGTTGTAGCAATGCCTGATTTACAAGTATAAGAGGAGTATCGAAAATAGACGTCATTTTTACCGATCCTAATAAAATATCTTTTGTGCCTGGCGTAATTTTAATAACGATATTCATCCCTTCTAACAATGTAAGTATTTGATATATTTTATCATGCTCATAATTTTCTACGGCAATAACTACTTCTTCTACTTTTTCTTTTTCAATAATTTTTTTCAGTTCTGTGAAATGCCCTTTATTTGGTAATAATCCGGCAATCTCAGGATGAATGTTGCCATTTACCGTAACGTAACCAATAAATTTAATTCCCGAAGAAAATTCTTGATTTTTAATATCGTAATATATACTTAAAGCTTTATCCTTGCTACCGACCAAGAGCGTATTGAATCCTATTTTTTCATGATGAATACGTCTTACCGTCTTGCTAGTCAAGATAAGCCTGAAAAAATACGTAAACGTAAATTGTAATATAAAAAGCGAGGAAATTGAATAGTAATAGTCTTTTCCACTATTGACTTTATCATCCAGAAGAAGTACAAAAAAGAGGAATATAATGCCGATTAAACTACTAAAAAATGTTTGCCCAAGTTCCTGAAGACGGGACTTCCGATAAACATTGCGGTATGCTCCTTGCAGCGTGTACAAAATAATCCAAAAAAAGGGAACAACAACTAACCCAAGATAAAAATTCGGATCATTTAGAAAAATACAAGTCTCGCTCAATAAAAAATTTTCGATTGCAATTTTCCTAAATATGAATAAGCCTATCCATGCAATGACGGCGGCAATGATATCACAGACAATATATTTAATTGTTTGCAGGCGTTTATTCATGAATACTAATAGCTTACTATTTTAATATTGTCGAAGTACACCTTTGCCCCTTGCACGTTGTATTCTGCAGGAATATTGAAAACCAATTGAATATCTGATGGATTTCCCATCTGGGGCCAGATTTTACCTAATAAAATATATATTTTTTTCCAGGTTCCATCCGTGGGTTTAAGGGTTACCGCCGACATATTTATTTTTTGATTCAGCGAAGAAGAATAACCTTCCATGCCGACTGAAAAATAAGTGTTAGTCGAAAAATCCATCTCCAGATAAAGAGCTTGCCCATTGGTTTGTGTTATAGGAATCGTATCCTTGGTTTTTGTTTGAACGCTCTCCGACTCGGCGTTGAAAGTAATCATTCCGCAACCGGATCCCCATTTAACAATATTAGGATCTTTACAAACGGTTGTTATAGAATCAAATCCGTATGACGGACTTTCAAAGTTTTCCATCCATTTAAAGTTTGTAAATGAAGCATATCCCACATATAACGGATTATTCAAGGTTGTTTTCTCGCCGGATTTAAATTCAATCTCTTTTAGACTCAATGCATCATAAAATGGATAGTAAATACGGGTTGCCGCCATCCCATTTTGTTTAATTACTGCATTAATGGTTAGGTCATGTTTCCCTTCATGTAGAACGGGCACGGAGCACGGCAAATCAAAAACTCCCAGATTCTTCCCGTCAATGGCAATCCTTACGCTTGTGATGCCATGCGTCAAAAATCCTGAATTTTGTTGGTGAAGCGGAATCGTGATCCTAGAATTCGGCTCGACGGCGATGCTGTCTATTTGCAAGAAGGCCGGAACGGTCTGATCTCCTTCGAAATTATCGCATGCTATATACATTACTCCGCACAAAGAAAACAAAAAGACAATAAATATTTTTTTTATCATAATTAAAAAGTAACGCTAATGTATGAAAAGTATTGCATTTAAAATTTCTTCGTGAAAATATTCCATAATCAAATACGGAGCATCCTTTTAGTTATAGATTGATAGTAATTTAAGTTATAGCAATTACATGAAACATATTAAAAAGATAATTAAATTCGGGGAAATACCTATAAAAGGAACTTTATAATCTGCCTAATTTTAAGTACGTGTAAATCAACCGGAAAGACATTAGAAAATTATAAAGAATACTCTGAAAAAAACCATAATGAGCTGCCATGATTTTATAACGTTCCCAGTTGGTTCTGAAAAAATTCTTTCCGGAAATACCCCCTATAACAAATACTGAAATAACAACATTTGTATTGACAATAGTGTTCGCCTTTTCTAACGCGCTTAGAACCCAATCGAAATCGGCAGATATACGGTATTGAGTATCATAATTACCCACAATGCTTCTCCGTATTAGAATCGACTGATGGCATACCAGCATTCCCCAATGAAAACTTTTTGACGTTAATACTTTAGGGGCTTTTAGCCTTCGTCTTCCCAAATGATTATTGTTTTCGTCGGCAATAATTGTTTCCCCATAATAGATATCGGCTAAAGTAGGATGAGACATTAATATTTCTTCTGTGGTATAGCTACTTGCAATGAGGTCGCCTGCATTCAAAAACCAAACAAATTCTCCCTCAGCCATTGAAATTCCTTTATTCATAGCATAATACAAACCTTTATCAGGTTCGCTTATCCATTTCGTAATCAAATCTGCATTTGCTTTTATCACGTCTAGAGTTCCATCTGTAGAAGCCCCATCGATCACAATACATTCTATATTTTCATAGGTTTGTTCGGCAACGCTCTCTATTGTTTTTTTCAACTCTTTTGCAGCATTGTAAACTACTGTGATTATGGAAATTTTTGGCAAAAACGGAGATGTTTGTTCTTTTGGCATCTTAAGCAACTTGTTAAATGATGAATCGGGATAAACGAATTCATTTATCCCGATTATTTAAATATTAAATCCAACTTATTATCCATTCCCATATTTACAATTACGACGTCTCCATGCAATACCTGGGCATTGCATTTTTTATTTCATCCGACGCTATATCCGAAAACTGATCAAAGTTCTGTACAAACTTTTGTGCAAGTTCTTTTGCTTTTTGATCGTACTCTGATTTATTGGCCCATGTATTACGAGGATTCAATATCTCCGAAGGAACATTCGGACAAGACTTGGGCATATGTAACCCGAAAACATGGTCTGTTTCATAAGGCGCATTATTTAAATCTCCGTTAATAGCCGCCGTTATCATTGCCCGGGTATAAGGTAATTTCATCCGGGAACCAACGCCATAAGGGCCTCCCGTCCATCCGGTGTTAACCAGCCAAATATTGACATTATTTTCCTCTACCTTTGTTCCCAATAAATCAGCATATACCGTTGGGTGTAATGGTAAAAAAGCTTTCCCAAAACAAGCGGAAAAGGTCGTTTGAGGCTCGATAATTCCGGCTTCTGTTCCTGCCACTTTTGCCGTGTAGCCCGAAATAAAATGGAACATGGCTTGTCCTTTGGTTAATTTCGAAATCGGCGGCAATACGCCGAAAGCGTCGGCGGTTAGGAAAAATATATTTTTGCAGTTTCTTCCAATGGATGAAGGTATTGCGTTAGAAATATGATATATAGGATATGAAGCTCGGGTGTTTTCCGTTACCTCTATATTCGAAAAATCAACTGTATTCGTATCCGGATAGCATCTTACGTTTTCCAACAGCGACCCGAATTTAATAGCGTTAAAAATTTGGGGTTCTTTTTCTGCTGTTAAGTCGACGCATTTTGCATAACAGCCCCCTTCGAAATTAAAAATAGTATTGTCATACCATCCATGTTCGTCGTCTCCGATAAGAGCCCTTTCCGGATCGGCGGAAAGAGTTGTCTTCCCTGTTCCCGATAATCCGAAAAATATGGCGGTATCGCCCTCTTTGCCCACATTGGCGGAACAATGCATGGAAAGCACGTTTTTTTGATGAGGCAAGATGAAATTAAGCACGCTGAATATCCCTTTCTTAATTTCTCCTGTATAAGCGGTGCCCCCTATTATTATTGTCTTTTTTGTAAAGTTAATAATAGAAAAATTATGCTGACGGGTTCCGTCTACTTTAGGATCTGCTTTGAATCCGGGAGCGGCAATTACCACCCAATCGGGTTCAAATGTTGCTAACTCCTCCTGGGTAGGACGTAAAAAAAGGTTTGACGCAAACAAATTCTGAAATGCATATTCGCTAACAACGCGAATGTTGGTTCTGTAAGCAGGATCTGCACAAGCAAAAGAATCGCGCACATAAATTTCTTTTTCATTCAAGTATGCCAATATGGAGGCATACAACTGCTCAAAGTTTTCTTGTGAAAATTTAATGTTTACGTCTCCCCACCAAACGGTATCTTTTGTTATTGCATCGTAAACAATAAATCGATCTTTAGGGGAACGACCGGTAAACTCTCCGGTATCAATGGCTAAAGCTCCCGTATCAACCAGTTTGCCTTCTCCCGAAAGAATGGCTTTCTCTACTAATCCCGCAGGCTGCAAGTTCCAGTGAACAATTGCAGGATAGATATTCAATTCCTTTAAAAAATTGTTTTTCTTTAATTCAAATGCCTGTTTCATGATTTTATAGAATAGGAGTTTTTGTGGTTTCTATTAATTTTGTTTTAGTGGTTTATGCAAAGGTAATAAAAAAACCCAATCGAACGTATATGTCTATGAGATAAATATTTAATTCTTCTTATATCAGATGATTACATATATGATTGCACACATATAAAGTATTCGAATAAAGTAAGAAGAGCGAAAGAATATGAATTTTTTATACGAGGGTTTTTAATGAATGACGCTTACAAACATATTGTTTGTTAATTTTATTATTTCAATTCTTAGAGGTTGTCTAAATTTTTATGGAAAAGATTTTGAGAGATAAAAACAACTATTTTGCAGGCGGGATTTTTCAAGAATAGCAGCGCTTATTTGGTAAAATTTCCAACAGAAAAGAGCGTTTTTAGATCCAAAATACTTCATGGAAAAATTTTTAAACAGTTACTTAAAGTCGATTTACCATTGATTCGGGAATGACCAATTTGAAAATAACGATGCTTCGTAAAAATAGGATGAAGCCATTTTGTATTAAAATATAGGATGCATTCGTTTTGCAAAGTTGGAAATGTGCGATTTTAATAAATAATGCCGTTATATACACGAATAAAACCAGAGAATCTCAGATTGTATTTTCTCTTATTTATTGTGTTTTGTTTCGTATCTTTGTAAACTTGATTTATGCCTTGTTGAATGAGTAATAAGAAATACGAAGACGGTTATAGCGCCGCTTTCAAAGACTTGATTTTTCGATTTGAAGAAATGTTGTCGAAAAAACAACATTCATATTTCGATATTGACGAATTTGAATGTATTATCGACTATTATTTTGAAAATGAACAATTAGATTCAATGAAGAAGGCTATTGAGCATGCCGTTAATCTATTCCCCCAATCTATACCTGTATTGCTTAGGCAAGCTCAATTACTTGCCATTTCCGAAAAATCGGAAGAAGCGCTGAAAATATTAAACAGCATTGAACACATAGAACCCGGAAATATTGAAATTCACTTTGCCAAGGGAGCCATATACAGTCAATTACAACGTTACGAAAAGGCAATTGAAGAATATAATAAGGCAACCAAACAAGGAGAAGATTTAGACGAGATATACACCAATATTGCTTTTGAGTATCATAATTTAGGCAAATATGATAAAGCCATTGAATATTGCAAAAAGGCTTTATCGTATAACCCTGGAAATGAGAATACATTTTATGAATTGTTGATGAATATCGAAATGGGGGAACGGGAAGAGGAGAGTCTGGAGTTTTTATCGGGGTACATAAAAAGGAATCCTTATTCAAAAATAGCATGGTACGGTTTAGGAACATGTTATCAAAATACCTCTCTGTTCGAAAAAGCTATAGATGCGTTCGATTATGTGTTGGCTATAGATGATGAATATATACCTGCCTATGCGGCAAAAGCGAATTGTTTTATTTTGTTGGAAAAATATCATGATGCTATTAAGGTTTTAAAAGAAGGCTTACCTTTCCATTGTGAAAAATCTTGGTTCTATCTATCTATTGCAGAATGCTTCGAAAAGTTGGAAAATTGGGAAACAGCTTCTGCTTACTATAAAAAAGCCATTGATTTAGACCCATATATTGCCGAAGCATGGCTAGGGGTAGGAATTTGCTTTTATGAAATGGACGATCTGGGTTCTGCTTTCCCATATTTAAAAAAAGCAATGGAACTGAGTCCAGAAAGCATAGAAGTTTTATTAACCATTGCAGATATACAAACGCAAGAACATTTGTGGGCCGAAGCGCATTTGAATTTTAAGAAATTGACGGATTTGTATCCCGCTTGTGAAGAAGCGTGGTTTAAATACGCTCAATTATATGGAATTCAGGAATTGTACGGAGAAGCGTTAGAAATATTGGAAAAAGGGAAAACAGAAGTTCCTGACTCGCCGGATTTGATAAGTTTAACAGCCATTTATTGTTTTTTAAAAGGCGATATCTATTTGTGTTGTTTGACATTAAGCAAATCGATTGCAATCGAAAAGGAAAGAACGCTTCAAAACATTCAAAAATACTGTCCCGAAATGATGGATAATTGGGAGATAATAAATTATTTAAATAGCTAAAATAACTTATAATGGAGGCATTTACGTCAATCCAATCGATGATTGAATATTTTGGAAGCATTCCGCCTGTCTACATTTACTTGGTCGTTATGGGATTAATGGCTATTGAAAGTTCGTTCATTCCATTTCCTTCCGAAATTATTGTCCCACCGGCAGCTATGCTTGCAGCAAAAACGACGAATATCAATGTTTTTATAATATTTCTATCGGCAACAGTAGGATGCATGATCGGCGCTTATTTTAATTATTTCCTTTCTATGTATCTCGGACGTCCGGTCATCTATAAATTAGCAGATACGCGGTTAGCCCATGCGTGCCTGATTAATGCGTCTAAAATTGAAAAAGCCGAAAATTATTTTGTAAAACACGGAAAGGCTTCGACATTTATCGGACGATTGATACCGGTTATCCGTCAGTTGATTTCAATTCCTGCCGGTTTAGCAAGAATGAATTTGGGATACTTTAGTTTGTATACTTTTCTTGGGGGCGGTCTTTGGAATATTATTTTAGTATTGCTAGGATATTTTGTATTGGTTCAAGGAATTGATTTATTCGATAAGTATTTCTTTGAACTTTCAATGGGAATGCTTGTTCTGGGGATACTATTTATTCTATTTTTAATTTATAATGGATTAAAAAAGAAAAGAAAAAGGAAGAAATAAATGGATAAGCTATATGGAATTATAGGCGTAGAGTTAGGACACTCTTTTTCGCCTGTTTATTTCAAACAAAAATTTGAGCAAGAAGGAATCACAAAATGTGAATATAAATTTTTTCCATTAGCAGGAATAAGCCTTATCCCCGAATTTCTTGAAAAATATTCTAATTTACATGGTTTTAATGTAACCATTCCATATAAGAAAAGTATTATGTTCTTTCTAGATGAAATTGATCCTGTGGCAGATGCTGTTGGCGCTGTAAATGTAGTTAAAATAAATAGATCTGGAAAGAGACAAGAAACAATAGGATATAATACAGACGTATATGGCTTCAAGGCGTCGTTGCTTCCTTTATTGAAACCCTGGCATACCGAAGCGTTAATTTTAGGAACCGGGGGAGCGGCTCAAGCTGTTGCCTTCGTTTTAAAGGAATTAAAAATTTCTTTCCAATTTGTAAGTCGAAACAAAGTAATTGGAAGTTGCCTTTCTTATAATGATTTATCAGAAGGGATGATAAAAACAAATACACTGATTATTAACACAACTCCTGTCGGAATGTTCCCTTATAATAATGAAATGTTGCCATTCCCGTTTAGATATCTCACAACGAATCATCTATTGTATGATTTGATTTATAATCCTGAAAAGACAAAATTTTTACAGGAGGGAGAAAAATATGAAGCCGAAATAAAGAATGGACTGGAGATGCTACATCTGCAAGCTGAAAGAGCTTGGCATATTTGGAATAATGATTGAATATGAATTCTTTTTTGTCAAATCAAACAGTTCTTTTCTACGCTGTTTTAGTCGCTGCCTTACTTTTTTTATTTCTCCCTAAAATCGGTATTGTTTTTCGTTTACTAAACACATTTATTCACGAAAGCGGACACGCCATTGTCGCGCTTGTTACGAGCGGAACGGTTTGTAATATTAAATTGAATAGGAATACTTCGGGACAAGCCCTGACAACGTCTAAATATTGGATAAGCAAGTTGCTGACCAGCCTTGCAGGATATTCCTCCTGCACTTTGGTTACTTATGTCATTTTTTATCTGGCAAGTATACACAAATATCATTATGTGCTTTGGGGATTCATTGCTTTAGCGGCTATCAACCTTATTTTCTGGGTAAGAAATACATTCGGGATCGTTTGGCTGGCCTTATTTATGGCATTAAATATTGTTCTGATCTATTATTCTATCTCTTGGGTTAACCGGTTATTAACTTTGTTTTTCGCCTTTGCAATTTTTTTTGAGAATATATACTCTTCGTTGGTGTTATTAAAAATAGCCGGACAAGAACCAAAGCAAAGTGGAGACGCCGCTAATTTGGCCGCTACAACTTATATTCCCGCTTTTGTTTGGGCTTTAGCTTTTAATGGGTTTGCCGGTTATTTCGCCTATCTTGTCGTTATCCGGTTTTTCCCTCTCTTTTAAATAATTCAAAAAAGAGGGAAAAACAAGGATTCTATTTTGCTTCTTTAGCCAAGATAAGCAAACGTATTTCAATTTCGTCTTTAATAAACGAATCTTGTAAATCTTTAAAAATATTCTTTGATTTATAATTTACTCCCCATTGGGTGCGGTCAATAGTAAAAGGACCTGCGACAGCTTTATAGATTTCGCCTTCTTTGGTAATCTTAGCTGTGAAAGATATATTTTTCTCCACTCCTTTTAAATATAAATTACCGTTTATGCGATGAGTCGTGGAATCCGTAGCAAAATCCTCTACTTTTGTTATTGCAAATCGTCCTTCGGGATATTTTCCTACATCAAAAAAGTCAGGACTCTGCAAATGACCGATTAATTTTTCGCTCATTTTAGGATCTTTCAAATCTTCACAAAAAATAGTGTTCATATCTATTATGAAATTTCCCGATTCCAGTTGAGTTCCATTAATGTAAAGATTCCCTTCTTTAAGACCCAACGTTCCGTGATGACTATTCAGAGGCATGGAGCCCTTCCAATAGATTTTAGACTCTAGAATATCTACGGCTAAATGTTTTGACGAAATTCCGCTTTCTGCTAATTCCTGAGAATCGGAAGCTTGTGTTTTATTTTCCGAAGCGTTTCTATTACAGGAGGAGAACGGTAATAAGGCAATGCAACATGCTGAGATTACTAAATGAAGCTTTTTCATAATTATAACATTTAAAGTTTTAAGGTATCGTTAAAGGAAACAACTAATCATATATTTTGTTCAAAATATAAAAACTTCCTTTTGTTTTTAATCTTTTTAAAACACAGATTTATATCTATCAAAATTATTCGCTTTCAATGTTATAATCGATCTTCGATTTGTTAATCTTCAAACCCAGATCCATTATACACACGGCATCATAATATTGCGTGTACTGGCTAATTTTAAATTCATATTTCCCTGTTTCGTTAAAAAAGAAATACTCCTTAGCTTTATCTTCCAAATCCCACAAATCGCCCAATCCTTCCCCTATTAAATTTCCATCAGGGTCTTTAATTTTAAAAGTATGCGTAAAAGTGCGTTCTCCTCCCGACGGGTCTTTAATTTGAATTAATACAGGAAATTTTTCGTAAGGTATCTGAGGAATATAACGTAGGGTTAATAATAAATCATAACAGATGTTTATATCCGTTATGTTTACCGTAAAAACAATTGGTTTAAAATGATTCCATTTATAATCCGTGAACTGAAAACGTTCGTCAAAAACTGTTTTTGAACTGCAAGCTCCCATCAATAAAATAATGAAAAGCATAATAGAAATACGTAGTTTCTTCATTGTTATAGCCAGATTTATAGTTTAACACTTTCAAAGTTACACATAATTTGATTCATTTTGAGACGCTATATTTTAGAAGGTGTTTAAAAAGTATTTTGAGCCTAAAAATGCTCTTTTTTGTTGGAACTTTTCCCAAATAAGCGCTGCTATTCTTGAAAAATTCCGCCTGCAAATGCGCTATTTTTATCTCTCAAAACCTTTCCCACAAAAATTTGAAACCCTGCTAGAACCCTGTTAAATGCAAATACAGCGTCGGTAAAATTAATAAGAAACCGATCAGAATGAGAATCAGGATAGATTTATAAATCCACCGAAACCAAATAGTATAAGGAATACGGGCAACACCCAAACATCCGAGCAAAACTCCCGAGGTTGGCGTTATCATATTGGTAAAGCCATCGCCAAATTGGAATGCTAAAACCGTTGTTTGGCGCGAAACGTCGATTAAGTCGGAGAATTGAGACATTAACGGCATGGTCAGGGCAGCTTTGGCAGACCCTGACGGCATAATGAGATTCAAACCTGTTTGAAAAACGTACATAACGCCGGTAGAGGCAACTTCTCCTAAATTAGCCAACGACTTTGATAATCCGTATAAGATGGTATCCAAAACTTTTCCATCTTGTAAAATGAAAATAATTCCGCTGGCCAAACCGACCACTAAAGCGGCGTTCATAATATCTTTGGCTCCTTCCAAAAATTGTTTCATCAATTTGTCGAAATGAGTTTGATAAGCCAATCCGGAAAAGATCCCCATGGCAAAAAACAAAGATGCGATTTCTTCCACATACCATTGATATCCCAAAACGCCGATAATCAGAAAGAGGATGGTAAAAATAAGAATATCCAAAATAAAGAAATGCACCGATTTACGTAATGCGAAAAAGCCGCTGATCAGGAACAAAGCAGATAAAACAGGCACGGCATAAATAGCATATTTGCTTTCGCCTAATTCTATTGCCGTGCAAGGATACATGAATGAACATGCCAACATTATTCCTGAAAGCAAAATCCATATTATCCATGCTGCAAGGGGTGTGTGATATGCAACTGTTTCCTGTTCGCTGGCCTGAGCCCGATTCCTCCAATAATTATCTAACGCATAGACCCACGATTTTTGCGGATTCTTTTTTATTCGCGCGGCATATAATAATACAAATGTAATGGTAATGGTTGTCAAAACAATCCAGCAAAATACCCGGTAGCCTAATCCGGAAAAGAGCGGTAGGTCGGCAATCCCCTGGGCAATTCCAATCGTAAACGGATTCAAAATGGCGCCGGCAAACCCGACATGCGCCGCCACATAACAAAGACATAGTCCGGTAATAGAATCATATCCCATAGAAATAGCCAAAGGAACAAAAATAATAACAAAAGCAATGGTTTCTTCGCTCATTCCGAAAATAGCGCCAAATAAGCTAAAGATAATCATAATGAGCGTCATGATAATATTGTTAACGCCCAAATGTTTGAAGAATCTTTTGTGTTGCAGTTTTTGTATTTTGCGTAAAAAGGCCATAATTCCCACATCAATAGCCTTAGTGCCGTTTAAAATCCAGAAAGCGCCGCCGACCATAAGAATAAAAACAATAATATTGGCCTTATCTACGAAACCCTTAAAAAAGGCTGAAAAAATCTGCCATGTTTGAGGTTGTTTTTCTACTTTGTGGTAAGAATTATTAACCACAATCGTTTTTACGCTTCCGTTGATCTCCTTTTGCTCGCGCGAGTATTCTCCGCTGGGAATAATCCATGTGAGTACGGCTGCAAATAATACCAGAAAAAAGACAATCGTAAATGTATGGGGAATCTTTTTCAACATTCGACAAAAAATTTATGATTAAAATCTATTTTATAATTGATTTATAATATGTTAAAAAATCATGGAATTATCTGTATTCGAATTTTATGTTTTATGCGTAATGAAAATTTGATTTGCTTACTCGTTTGCAAACTCCATCAAATAAGCCTTTATAAAAGCCTCCAGATCTCCATCCATTACCGCTTGAACATTAGATGTTTCAACGCCTGTGCGTAAATCTTTTACCATTTTATAAGGATGCATGACGTAGTTACGAATTTGCGAACCCCACTCAATTTTCTTTTTGCTTCCTTCTATTTCGGCAATTTTTTCCCTCTTTTTACGAAGTTCGATCTCATATAATTGAGATTTCAACATTTGTAGAGCTTTTTCTCTGTTTTGTAATTGGGAACGGGTTTGTTGACATTCGATAATGATTCCGCTGGGTTCATGTTTTAAGCGAACTGCCGTTTCAACTTTATTTACGTTTTGTCCGCCGGGACCGCCGGAACGAAACGTATCCCAGGTAATATCGGCCGGATTTAACTCAATTTCTATGTTTTCATCAATAATCGGATATGCATATACCGAAGCGAAAGAAGTATGACGTTTATTGGCTGCATCGAAAGGCGAAAGCCGCACCAACCTATGCACGCCATTTTCCCCTTTTAAATATCCGTAAGCAAATTCTCCGTCTATTTCCAAAGTAACAGATTTGATTCCTGCCGAATCGCCCTCATGCATATCTAATTCGGTTATTTTGAACTTGTTTCTTTCCGCCCAGCGAATATACATTCGCATCAACATTTCCGCCCAATCCTGACTTTCGGTTCCTCCTGCTCCGGAGTTAATTGTAATGATTGCGCCTAAACGATCTTCTTCATTGCCAAGCATATTTTTAAATTCCAATGCTTCCAATAGGTTCAAAGAAACTTGCAATTGTTTGTTTAGTTCTTCTTCGGCGGCTTCCCCTTGTTCGAAAAACTCGTATAATACTTTACTGTCTTCCAAACTTTCGCGCACTTCTGCAAAAGCGTCTGTCCAAATCTTTTTTTCTTTTATTTTCAACAACAACAGCTTAGCTGCTTTAGGATCTTCCCAAAAATCCGCTTCCTGGGTTTGTTTTTCTTCTTCCTTTATTTGTTTGATTTTTTCATCAATGTCAAAGGAACCTCCTCAAGTCCTCGACCCTTTTTTCGAGGTCTTTCATTATTTCGCTGGGGATCATAATATTTTTAGGTTTTTATTTTCGCATAAACGTAAAACATAACTTTCCTTGTTAATATCCAATTTGCTTATAAAAGTTTTTTTAATCCGTTTATCGATATTACTTCTATTTCAGAAATTTATTTTACTTATGCTTATAACGATTAGCAATCTTCGAAGTTAATAAGCTTTTGCAAAAACTACCCGTCTGCCAGAGGGCCTTCCGGAATATATGCAAGTTCCGCTTTCCTCTACGCCGTCAAAAGTAATTACACGTATAGTGGCCTTGGTTTCTTCCTTGATCTTTTGTTCGGTTTCGCTGGTACCATCCCAATGTGCTAACGCAAAACCTTGTTTATTCTCTATTATATCTTTAAACTCTTCCCATGTATCAGCCTTATAAGTCTTTTCTTCCCGTAGGGTTAAGGCTTTCTGATATAAATTTTGTTGAATATTCTCTAACAGGTGTTCAATTTTCGAAGCTAAGTCGATTTGTTGGAAAATTTCTTTTTCCAGCGTGTCGCGACGGCTTACCTCAACGGTTCCCTCCTCAAGATCGCGGGGGCCTATTGCAATTCGAACAGGAACCCCTTTGAATTCATATTCGTTGAATTTCCATCCGGGTTTATGAGATTCCCTGTCGTCATATTTTACGCTAATTCCCTTATCCTCTAATGATTTTTTCCATTCCGAAACTTTTTCCGAAATTTGCGCCAGTTGTTCTTCATTTTTATAGATAGGAATAATAACCACTTGAATAGGCGCTAATTTTGGAGGCAATACCAACCCGTTATCATCCGAATGCGTCATAATTAAGGCGCCCATCAAACGGGTAGAAACGCCCCATGACGTAGCCCAAACATATTCCAATTTATTTTCCTTATTCAAAAATTTAACGTCAAAAGCTTTAGCAAAATTTTGCCCTAAAAAATGAGAGGTGCCTGCCTGCAACGCTTTTCCATCTTGCATCATAGCCTCGATGCAAAAAGTCTCCAACGCGCCTGCAAAACGTTCTTGGGCAGATTTCCTTCCTTTCAATACCGGAATCGCTAACCATTTTTCTGCAAAAGTAGCATATACTTCAAGCATTTTACGCGCTTCCTCTACAGCTTCTTCTTCTGTGGCATGCGCTGTATGACCCTCTTGCCAAAGAAATTCAGCCGTCCGCAGAAACATGCGGGTTCTCATTTCCCAACGAACTACGTTCGCCCATTGATTACACAAAATAGGCAAATCCCGATAAGATTGAATCCATTTTTTATAAGTATCCCAAATGATAGTTTCGGAAGTAGGCCTTACAATTAATTCTTCTTCCAGTTTCGAATCGGGATCCACTTCCAAGGTTTGCATACCTTGTTTTGCCCGCAAACGAGAATGGGTTACCACTGCGCATTCTTTGGCAAAACCTTCCACATGTTCAGCTTCTTTTTCAAAAAATGATTTGGGAATAAATAATGGGAAATAAGCGTTCACATGCCCCGTATCTTTAAACATTTTGTCTAAAGTTTGTTGCATCTTTTCCCATATTGCATATCCATAGGGCTTAATGACCATACAACCTCTAACTGCCGAATTTTCAGCCAAATCAGCTTTTATTACAAGCTCGTTATACCATTCTGAATAATTTTCAGATCGTGTTACAAAATTTTTTGCCATTATGTACGTTATCTATTTTTGATAAAGTGTATATTTGCACTAACTAAATGTACTGCAAAGGTACGAAATAATGAATAGAAACGTAGGAGGTTATATGAAAACTTTAAACTTAAAACACGCATACTACAGGTCTCTGCTAATGGTTTGTTTTTTGTTGATAAACAGCATATTCCTATTTGCTCAACGAGAAAATTATGACGACGTGCTTTATTCTCCCTCGAAAGAGAAGAAATCTTCTTATCAAGAACCCAAGAGATATGTAGATAGTTCCGTCCACCTACAATCTACCGAGAGCAGGGAAACGATTGAACGTTCGGAACCTGATGGGGCGGCGAAATCCAGCCTCCGAACCGACGATGACGGAAATACCTATGTCACAAATAATTATTATGGCAGCTATACAAATTATAGCGAAGATGATTATTATGACTATGCTTATGCCGCGCGTTTGAAACGATTTTACGGTACTAACTGCGGATGGAGTTATTATAATGATTATTATACCAATGCATATTGGTATACCTACGACCCTAATTATTGGGGCGTAAGCATATATTTGGGTTATAGTTGGTGGTATCCCTCATGGTATTATTATTCCCCTTACTATTATGCCGGTTGGGGCTGGGGTTGGGGATATTATGGTTATCCGTGGTATGGGGGAGGAGCCTATTGGGCAGGATATAACTATGGATATTGGAATGGTTATTATGCCGCCAACTGCTACTATAACAGCTATGACTGGAATTCCTGCTATTATGGAAGACCTGTTTACTATGGTTCCCGGACGGCCGGAAGCAGAGGCGCGGCAACGGAATCTCGTTCTGGCGGAAATTTAGGAGCTAGAAGCAGTATGGCTTCCAATGCGACCAGGTCGAATGAATACATGAGATCGCCTTCATCGAGAAACGCTTCCTCCTCGCTTACAAGGGATAGCAGGACTTTCGGCGAGCGTTATGAAGCGAGAGCCGGCAATACGAATAACTCGAGAGTCACGACTCCTACAGGGAGAAATGATTATAATAGAGCGGCCAATTCAAATTCGATCGACAGAAATACAAATCAAATCAGAAATGAAGCTGTAAATAATGGAAGAACTTATGATAAACCGGCTTCTAATAGCCCTTCGTTTCAACGGAGGGGCGGGGTAGATATAAATCCTAATGCGGCGACAATGAACAGAGACAGAGGCGCAGGCGATAGAACTTATAATAATACTCCCTCACCCTCTTCTTCTCGCGAAGTATATAGAAAACCTGCTTCGGAACAAACCCGTGCAACTGAACGGACAACAATTCCTACAACCAATTCTTCGGGTTCGAGTATGAATAGGGAGAGGGGAAGCTATTCGACGCCAAGTAGAGAGCAAAACAGATATACTTCGCCGGCAACAAATACGCCATCCCGCTCGGATAACAATCGCCAGACGGAAAATAACAATCCCCGGTATAATACCCCGACAAGAACATCTGCGCCTAGTAGTACGCCATCTGTTTCTCCTTCCCGGTCGCCTTCGCCGGCCACTCCCAGCAGCGCTCCAAGAGGAGGCAGTTCTTCCGGAGGAAGCAGTAGCGGAGGAGGTAGAAGTTCCGGAGGAAGACGATAGTTTAGATGATTTATGTATTTAAAGTTAAAATCGGCAATTTGTATGAAAAGATTTTTCATCATTACATTTCTTTGTCTAAGTATTGGGCAAGTAAAATCTCAAACTGAAGAAGATGCATTGCGTAGTAGTCAATATGGCCTCTTCGGAACGGCTTCTTATGTAGGAAGAGCAGGCGCTATCGGCGCGCTTGGCGGCGATTTAACGGCCTCAAGCTATAATCCCGCAGGCTTGGGCCTTTTTTACCGGTCTGAATTTCTTATCTCGCCCTCGCTTCATATAGGCTATTCCTCCTCTGATTATTTCGGATCAAAAGCCAGTGATTTCAGGTCTAGTTTTTATTGGGCGCCCGTGGGTCTTCTGTTAGCTGTTCCTACCAAAGCAAATAATGATTGGAAAGCATTTCAAGTAGGATTTAGCTATAACCGTTTAGCCGCATTTAATAATGCGACAAGTATTTACGGACGTAACCCCGATTACTCTATTACCGATGAATGGGTTTATAACTCAAATGGTCTAACGCCTTCGAATTTAGATCCTTTTACGGCGGGACTTGCATTTTATACGTATCTTATGGATACGCTCCCCGGCACGGGAGGAAAACGTTATTTTTCTAGAGCCCAAGGGCCTAGCGAGCAAAGTCAAGATTTCTCTGAAAAAGGAGGAATTGATGAATTTGCGCTATCCATCAGCGGAAATTATAACGATTTTTTATACTTGGGCGCAACATTGGGAATTCCCTATCTTTCTTATGAAAGACATTCCGTATATTCTGAGTATTTGTCCGACGGGAATCCTAGTTTCGACTATTTTGAGGATTTGTATACCAAAGGTTGGGGGGTTAATTTAAAAATCGGAGCCATTTTACGTCCGACGGAGTGGTTGCGTATTGGAGCGGCTTTCCATACCCCTACTTTTTATTCGATGTATGATGATTCGTACAGTTCTTCTTTAGCCGATTATTATGAAGGGATAGACGCTTATTCTCCTGTTGTAGTTTCGGAATATTATTTGATAACTCCCTTTAAAGTATTGGGAAGCGTCGGCGCAACGTTTGGCGATCAAAATTCTACCTTAGCCGGTTCTATAGGCGTTGATTATGAATATACCAATTATTCCTTCATGACTTATCAGTTAGATGATAACAGATGGGAAAACACGGTTAATGATATAATAGAAAATGTGTACAAATCCGGTCATGTATTTAGAGCCGGGGGATCTTTAAATTATAAAAAAGCAGTATTTCGCGCAGGTTATGCTTTATTTGGAAGTCCTTATCAGAATACAACCTATGCGAAATCAGGGACTAATGCAGGAAATAAGAATGCTTTCTCTGCAGGACTTGGCTATAAATCCAGATTTTGGTATATTGATTTGGCCTATGCTCATACTTTGCAAAAAGTAAATTATTACATGTACGATCCTTATTATCAGATAGAACCTGTAAAGGTCAATAAAAGCGAAAATTTAATTATTACAACATTTGGTTTTAGGTTCTAATTGATTGGTATAAGCCATCTCTGCAAAGACTTATTCAAAAACAAAAAGGTTATTGAGCTAGTTTAGTTTCAATAACCTTTTTTATTTACAATCCGTCTTTATACTGCATGAACCGGATTTTTTTCATTATCTTTTTTTGCCATTTTCATTTCTCTGCTGAAAAGGTTGTAAATTTGCATTGCAATTTGTAATTTACTTTAAATTATCTGGATTTGAAAATATTATTCTTCACGGAATATTGTCAAGTAGTTATTTTTATTTCTCGGATTTTGAAAAGAAATTAAACGAAATTTGTTCATTGCTTGTAAAATACTTGTTTTAACCGTAACTTTGTCATATATAATGATTCCTGAACAAATTTCATAGTAAAGTTCATTACAGAATGATTACAAATGACAAGAAACAATTTGATATATCGTCTGATTGAATAACGTATTGAAGATAAGCGTATTTTGATTGTTAAAGTTGTTTAGATGAAGTTTTAGATACTCAGTAACCGTTTAAAAATTTTTCTATGAAGCATTTTGAATCTAAAAACGCTCTTTTTTGCCGGAATTTTTACCAAATAGCGCTACTATTCTTGAAAAATCCCGTCTGCAAAATAGCCGTTTTTATTCCTCAAAATCTTTTCCATAAAAATTTAAACGATTACTCATAAATGAACTTATTATTTATCTTATGGTTTTTTTTGTTCGAAAGCGATGTTGAAATTATCTGTTCTTGAAATCATTATTTACTATTTAAATAAAAGAATTTAAAGGAATTCGGATGAAGAAGTTTTGGTCTATAACCTGGAAAGTAGGAATAATAATTATAGTTGTCGCTATCATTATTATTACCAATGCAATTCATAAAAAGACGCAAATCAGGGAAGTAACTATATCCATAAATTATCAGGGAGCAGATACATTAATAAGTTCATCGGAATTAGGCCAAATTTTAATTGCCGGCGAAGGTAACTTGCTAGGAAAGGAAATAGCCCAAGTAAATATCCGGAAATTGGAAGCCCTGCTTAAACAAAATCCGTTTGTAGAAGACGTTAATGCCTATATAAATCTTCAAGGTTATTTAGGAATAAAGGTGAAACAACGCAAACCGATAGTAAGAGTAAAAACCCTGTCGAATAAAGAATTTTATATAGACCAGATGGGTATTTCTTTTCCTGTTAGCAAAGTTAATCCGTCTCATGTGACTATTGCGAGCGGGAATATTAAGATGGCTCCTAAAGGACAATCGGAATCTATTTCTATCGAGTTGTTAAGAAGAGATAGTACATGGAACAAATCGGAGCTAATAAAAATATATGATTTAGCTAAATACATTGATAAAGATCCGTTGTTAAAGGCTCAGATAGATCAAATATACGTAAATCAGAATGATGAATTTGAATTGGTTCCTAAAGTTGGAGATCATATCATTCTTTTGGGCGATGTGAACGACCTCGACGAAAAATTTGAAAAACTTGTGGCGTTATATAAACAAGGATTTTCTAATATCGGATGGAGCTTATACAGCGCCATCAATCTTAAATATAAGAATCAAGTAGTATGTACAAAAAAATAATGGAAAGACTATGGATAATGAAATTATTGTAGGGTTGGATATTGGCACTACCAAAATAGCTTGTTTCATCGGACATAGGGCAGAGAACGGAAGAGTGAATATATTGGGAAGCGGGAAAACCGAATCCGTAGGCGTAAACAGAGGAGTCGTCGTAAATATAGAACTTACTGCCCAGTCTATAAAGAAAGCGGTTCAGGAAGCTTCGTTACAGGCAAATGTAGAAGTTGGGGAAGTATATGTGGGAATAGCGGGGCAACATATTAAAAGTATGCAGAACCGGGGTAATATTATGGTAAACCATAAAGATGAAATCATTACCGAATCAGATGTCAATCGTTTGATTGAAGACCAATACCGTTTGATGTTGCAGCCGGGAGAAGAGATTATACATGTTTTGCCTCAAGACTTTATAGTGGATGGAGAAATTATCAACACTACGCCTGTGGGAGTAGCGGGCGCATGTTTAGAAGGTAATTTCCATATCATAACAGGACATGCGGCAAATATAAAGAATATCAGCCGAAGCGTAAGATCTGCCGGATTAGAGGTAAAAGGGCTTGTTTTGGAACCTATTGCTTCTGCCGAAGCGGTTTTAGACAACCGGGACAAGGACGCCGGCGTAGCGCTTGTTGATATCGGTGGCGGAACTACCGACATTGCTATATTTCATGAAGGAATCATCCGGCATACGGCTGTTATCACAATGGGTGGGAATGTAATTACCGACGATATCAAGGAGGGTTGTTGTATAATGCGAAACCAGGCCGAAGCGTTGAAAATAAAATTCGGGTCTTGTTTAGCCAGCGCTAATAAAGAAGATGATGTGATAGCCATTCCCGGAATACGGAATAAAGCGCCGCGAGAGATATCGATGAAGACTTTGGCCGGTATTATCGAAGCGCGTATGCACATGATTTTGGAGCAAGTATATCGTGAAATAAAAATTTCGGGATATGAGCGCAAACTCATTGGAGGAATCGTGCTCACCGGCGGAGGAGCCATGTTGAAACATGCCGTTCAATTGACGGAATTTATAACAGGTATCGACACGCGTATAGGCGTTCCGAATGAACATCTGGAAGGCGAAATTCCGAGCGAGTTGAATCATCCGATGCATGCAACAGGAATAGGATTGGTAATTCATGGAATCCGCGAATCTGAAAATAAAAACTCAAAGACGGAGATTCCTTTGGAGGAAGAAGAACAAGTTCCACAAGTAGATCCTGTAGAAACAAAGAAAGAAACAACTAAACAAAAGAAACAAAAAGAAAAAGTTTTTGGTTCTAAAACCGATAGCTTTTTCCAGGATTGGATAGGAAAATTATTTAACGACGATATTAAGTAGAATCCTACTATCAAGTCCAAATGGAACGCAAAATTTCAAATATTCCGGAATAAATAAAACAAAATATAATTAGCTATGACAGAAGAAAATTTAAACAATGTCGAAAATTCAAACCTCGAAAATAATAATAATCCTTTGAATCCGAATCCCGGTCAGAAAACGAAGAATCCAATTTATACAGGCTTATTGATTCTCAATGTGATTCTTTTAATAGGCTTAGCTATACTATATGCATCATTTTTCACAAATAATAAAAAAGCAAAAGAAACAGAATCGATAACCAAACAATCCGTTCAAACAAAGGCAACTCCCGGAAACGAAGCCATTACTATTGCGTATATTAATTCGGATACTCTCATAGCTAATTACCAATATGCAAAAGACTTGGAAAAGGAATTACAGGCTTTAAAAACAAATCTTGAAAAAAACTTTGAATCCCAAGTCCGCTCGGTTCAGAACGATTATGAAAACTATTTAAAGACGGGGGCTTCGCTTACTTTATCCGAACAAAAAAAGAAAGAGGAATCTTTTAAGCAACGCCAGCAAGATTTGGGTAAAATGCAGGAATCGATGATGATGCAAATACAACAAAAACAACTAACCGAAAACACAAAATTAGTAAATGCCATTTATGCTTTCATCAAAAATTATAATGAGAAAAACGGTAAATTTACAGTTATTTTGAAAAAGTCATTTATCGAAAGTCCTGTATTATACATTGACGAAAATCTGGACTTGACAAAAGAAATTTTAGAGGGTTTAAATAAAGAGTACGAAGAGGTTAAAGGAAGTCAAACGAAGAAATAATTTAAAAACGCTTCTATAAGACCTTACTTTTGGGAATCATAAAATCCATAATATCTTCATTTTTAATTTTTTGTGAATAAATCCGTTCATTCTATAAATGTCAGATCAGAAAATTATCCTTATCCAATAAGAAAAAGAAATGCCTTATTTTTCAATTGTTGTTCCGGTTTATAATCGTCCGGATGAAGTAGATGAGTTATTAAATAGTCTTACTAAACAGGGAAGTAAAGATTTTGAGGTTGTTATTGTAGAAGATGGGTCTCAGGTTCCCTGCGAATGGATAATCGAAAAATTTAAAGAAACGCTGAACATTTCTTATTATTTTATTCCCAACGGAGGCCCCGGACAGGCGCGCAATTATGGCGTTTCGAAAAGCGCGGGGGAATATATTATTGTATTGGATTCGGATTGCATCCTTCCTCCTCAGTATATGGAATCTGTGATTTCCGAATTAGATAAAACCAATGCAGATGCTTTTGGCGGCCCCGATAAAGCGGCGGATAATTTCACCGATATTCAAAAGGCAATCAACTACTCCATGACTTCTTTTTTTACTACCGGCGGCATACGCGGGGGCAAGAAAAAAATAGATAAATTCTATCCCCGGAGTTTTAATATGGGAATCAGGAAAAACGTGTACGAGGCTTTGGGAGGATTCTCTAAAATGAGGTTTGGAGAAGATATTGATTTCAGTATTCGTTTGTACAATGCAGGTTACAAGGTATCGCTTTTCCCTACGGCATGGGTATATCATAAAAGACGCACTGACTGGAAAAAGTTTTTCAGACAAGTATATAATTCGGGAATTGCTCGTATAAATTTGTATTTGAAATATCCCGAATCGTTAAAAATAGTGCATCTGCTTCCGGCTGCATTCACTATTTTTGTCTTTTTCTTATTACTGGGCTTCATCTTTTGTAGATGGTCTTTGCTTCCAATCGTATTTTATTGTATTCTTATTTTAATAGATTCAACCCTGAAAAATCAAAGCCTTAAAATTGGATTTCTATCTATTATTGCATCATTAATTCAACTAACGGCTTATGGTTTCGGATTTCTCTCAGCCGTTTGGAATCGTCTTATCCTAAAGAAAGGGGAGTTTTCTGCGTTTGAGAAAAACTTTTATAAGTAATTCATCTGCGATTTGAATGTATTCTTCGCTTTTTATTTAACGTAAAAGGGCCTTAATATCTAAATGCAACCGTTTTCCGAATGGCAGGCTAACATGGGGTCGGGTTTATTTGCAAATAATCAATGCCATGCTTTAATGATGGATGTATACTCAAAAGATGCGTCAAAAAAAACTTTGCGTTTTGCTTTTCGATCTTTGAGAACTTTAAGCGAGCGTTTTTAAACCAAAACTAAACAAACAACGTTTTGTCATTCCGACTGAGTAAAACGAGTGAGGCGAAAGGAATCCATTAATGGTTTTGACAAGAGTGATAAGATAAAATACGCCTATTCTGTTTTTATTACCGAGTTCATGCAATGTTATTTCCAATATCCAGAATCTACCCTCTGGAAAATTTGTAATGATTGTATACAAAAATAATCCGATCTGCTAAATCCCATAGCATAGATTCTCAAGACTTACAAGATCTGCTTTTAACATCAAACATAGACTATTTATAGTAAATGGGATAAATATAAATTCTGAACAAAAACGAATTACAGTTGTTTATTGTTTGAAATTTATATTTTAGAATAATAAACAAAACATATATCATTTGTCAGAAATCTCAATTTTAACAATTTAAATAAATTTCTATGAAAAAAACAGCTCTAACTTTAACAATTCTATTTGCCTTGAGCATAGGCATAAATCAAGTAAATGCGCAAACCCGTAAAGGAAATATAATGGTGGGGGGCGATGTTGCTAATCTGAATATCGGATTAAATTCCGGGAGCGAAATTACTTTCACATTAAATCCAAAAGCAGCCTTCTTTATTAAAGACAATTTAGCCATAGGCGCTTATACTCTTTTCAGCGCTGACCATATATCCGACGTAGGAACAGGTATTTCTTATGGAATAGGCCCTCTCGGACGATATTATGTCAACGACAAAAATATAGAGGTCGCTAAACATTCCAATTTCTTCTTCGAGGCAAATGCCGGCATTGAAGGTACCAATCCGGCCAATGGATCGTCGACAAATGGATTTGGATTCGGATTTGGTCCTGGCTTTGCCTATTTTATTACTGAGAATATCGGACTGGAAGCGCTGTTAAAATATAATGGCAGGGTAGGCTTTGGAAATGAGACCTATACTGGGGATCTTACCTTAGGCATCGGATTCCAGATCTACTTACCGTGTAGAAAACCCTAGATAAAATCTCAAAACCATTATAGAGACAGGAAATGTTAATTTGCTATTTGATTTGAGGAGAGGTCGTCCGGAAAGACGGCCTCTTTTGTTATAAGCGGAAGAACCTTTATTTACGTTTTTCAATTACCTGATATCCATGCGCATATTCGTAAAATCAATAATGGTTTCTTTGTATTGCGACAACACATCCAACCCAATAACGCCATCAACAGATAATGTCATGAGCTTCGCAACAGACACCCTTGTCTTTGGCTGGACACTTCCCGCTATCAGGGCATGTTAGGGACTCACACCCGTTAGATTTATAACCATGCTGGGCGAACTAAAAAAGCCCGCGCAGAATTGAATGTTTTGGCGGGCGTTTTTTGCAATTATATTCTTTAGAATTTAAGCAGTTTAAAATCTGTTATTAAATTGGAGATTTTATTATAGAGCGCTTTGTTTATTTTTACCAGAGGCAAACGAACGTTATTGCTGCATAATCCCAGGATTTCCAAAGCCGCTTTTATACCGCTCGGATTTCCATCTTCAAATAAAGCGTTTATAATAGGTAGAATTCTGTAATGGATATCCATGCTTGATTTTAGATTTCCTTTCAAGCCATAATGCGTCATTTTTGAGAATTCAAGAGGAAAGGCGTTGGCAACGACAGAAATAACTCCGTTTCCTCCCACTGAAAGAATAGGTAAGGTAAGCGCGTCATCTCCCGAAATAACTAAAAAATCTTTCGGCTTTTGGCGAATAATTTCCATAATCTGGACCATATTTCCCGAAGCTTCTTTTATTCCAATAACATTGTCCATATCGGCGGCTATGCGCAATGTTGTTTCGGCGGTAATATTAGAAGCCGTTCGCCCGGGTACGTTATAAATAATAATTGGTACGGGCGACACATCCGAGATGTTCTTGTAATGTAGATAAATGCCTTGTTGTTGCGGTTTGTTATAATAAGGCGAAACAGACAAAATTGCCGAAATGCCTTCAAAATCAGTATTTTTTATCTTTTCAATTATCTCAAATGTATTGTTGCATCCCATTCCAAGCACAACAGGAACTCTGTTATTAACAGTTTCCAAAATAAAATCGAGCACGGCTGTTTTTTCAATAGGACTAAGGGTGGCTGCTTCGCCTGTGGTTCCCATTGCAACGATATAGTCAACATCGTTGGAAATTAAATGTTCTAATATTTTTCCCAATGAAGTGAAGTCAATAGTGCCGTTTTTATGAAAAGGAGTTATAACCGCAACGCCGGTTCCTGTGAAATTAATTTTCATAACTCATTGTTTTTATTGTTGTTAAATAATAAAGAAGATTTTTGACGCGCTCTTGAAAAGATGACGCGTCGGGGTCTTTTAAAACGAAATCATAATATTGCAAACTGTCGGCATCATGCTTGCCAACCTTTAGCGATGCCTTTGACCAGTTGACAATAGCTAGGTTCTGTATATTTGCATTTGTAGAAAAATCAATCAAAATATCAAAAGGAGTTGCGCAAAATCCTGCAACATTTCTCTTTGCCTTGGGAAGCAGCCAGAAATTCAAATCTTTTTTTGTTAGTATTGGAAAACTTAATTTAGATACCCAATCGGGCAGATGTTTTTCCAGGCAAATACCAAGTAAACTGACGGTTATTTTCTGTTTAGTTAATTCTAAATATACTTGACGTAAGATTTCCCAATCAGGTTCGGTTGTCAAATAAAAGAGCATTCCTACCGATTTGGCTTCTCTTAAGTTATATAACTTTTTGCGCCTTTTTGCCGGTCGTTGTTTTTGTAGAAAAAAGAAACCGATGGAACGCCTTAGATTTTTAAACATAGTGATAAATATAGTCTGTAATGGAATTTTCAGAGACAGATTTTAAACAACTTTTCAAGAAATATGTTCATCGGAATTGTATAATAATATTCCGACTTTGGGAATCCTTTACATTGTGATAAAGAATCATAAACATAAGTTTTTGTAAAATGATTTATTCAATCTATTAGGACATTTTGTTTTTACTCGGTTTTAAAAGGTTGTTTAAATTTTTGTGGAAAAGATTTGAGAGATAAAAATAGCGAGTTTGCAGGCGGGATTTTTCAAGAATAGTAGCGCTATTTGGTAAAAATTCCGACAAAAAAGCGCATTTTTAGACTCAAAATACTTCATGGAAAAATTTTTAAACAACCTCTAAAGCGGATCCAGTTCTCAGAGGATTATTAATAATAATTATTTAGAATTCTAACTTTGTTTGCAGTCCCACGCTAAAACTTTTTCTATGCCATGGACTTTGTCCGAATTTGATAATGGCCTCCCTATGTTCTTTTGTTGCATACGATTTATTCCTATTCCATCCATATTGGGGAAATTCTTCATGTAACTGAAGCATAAATTCATCCCTATAGGTTTTTGCCAATATGGAAGCGGCCGCAATAGACATATATTTAGAGTCTCCTTTAATAATACATTGATATTGTATGCCTGTTTCATTTTTGAAACGGTTGCCATCAATAAGTAATAATTCCGGTTTGTTTTTTAAGCCTGAGATCGCTTTATTGATAGCTAAGAAAGAAGCATTCAAAATATTGACCCGATCAATCGTTATATGGTCTACGCTTGCTACAGACCAAGAAATTGCTTGTTTTTCAATTTCCTGTTTGAGTTTTTCGCGTTGCTTGGCCGTAAGTTTTTTCGAATCGTTTAATAACTCATTATGATAATCCTTAGGTAATATTACCGCCGCCGCATATACAGGGCCTGCAAGACAACCTCTTCCGGCTTCGTCGCAGCCCGCTTCAATTAGAGTTTCGCTAAAACAGGATTGCAGCGACATTTACTATCTTTTTATTTTATAGAATTCAGGATTGATTCGAACAAAACGGCGCCGTCCGTATTTCCTAATTCTTTGTCGCATGCCCTTTCAGGATGCGGCATCATACCGAAAACATTATATTTTTTATTGGTAATTCCGGCAATATTCTCTTCGGAACCATTAGGATTTGCATCAACTGTAATATTGCCATTTATGTCGCAGTACCTAAAAAGGATTTGATTGTTGTCGTTCAGTTTCTTCAACGTATCCTGGCTGGCAAAAAAACGACCTTCTCCATGGGCAATCGGTATTTTTAATGGTTTTTTCCCTGAGGCTTTAGTTGTGAAAATGGTCTTTTGAGTTTGTGGTAAGATAAAAGTATTTTTACAAATAAATTGCCTATTGGTATTATGTAACAAAGTGGTTCCTTCCAAAAGTCCCGATTCGCATAAAATCTGAAATCCATTACAAATGCCTAATACGTATCCTCCTTTTTGCGCAAAAGGAATGATAGAACTCATAATAGGCGAAAAACGGGCAATGGCTCCTGAACGCAAATAATCACCGTAAGAGAATCCGCCGGGTAAAATGATAAAGTCGCTTTCTTTCAGATCAATATCTTTATGCCAGAGTTCTACAACTTCTTGATTAAATATATTTCTTAACGCATATATCATATCTTGGTCGCAATTTGACCCTGGGAATGTAACTACTCCAAATTTCATGAGATAAATCTTTAATCTTTATGCAAAAGTACAAAATTTACTTGAAGGCAAAGCGAGTTTGAACAGATCTCGTATATTTGCAGAGATGGCAGAATGTTTATTGGAATTGGTTTTACGTTCGTTTTGGGAATTATTTGAATAAAGGGAATCTCTAAAAACCCTAAATCCTGCTCAGGGCAAACGCATCAAAATTATTTTAATAAGTTAAATTATTGATAATCATATATATCTGCAAATTCAAATAGGAAAATACTATTTTTCAAATATTCCAAAATCAGATATTTGCATTTTTGATGCGTTTGCCCTAGCCAAAGCGCCCATTTTTTGCCTTGCAAGCCTATAAAATTCTGTGTCCATTTCGCGCTACAAGCTTATGCGTATCAGTAAATTTGCGCCAAAGAATCTATCACAAATGTATCAAAGACCCGCACAACTTCGATTATATCAATTATCAACCTTCATACAATCCGTTCAAAAGAAGCCCTGTTACCTGTTCGATTTTCAGACAAGTACTGAACTAGTACCTACCCTGGAGTTCAATGTCGTCAACTTAAGCCTCATACAACTCGTTTCAATTAGTTATCATATAATGTTTGGAGTTTGGTTTTTTATTTTTTGACCGCCCCTTTTTTTCAAAGCCTCATTTAATATCCACTCAATCTGCCCATTAACGCTCCTGAATTCATCAGAAGCCCATTTTTCGATGGCATCATACATTTTTTTATTCAAACGGAGTGGAAACGCCTTTTTATTATCCATAGATGCTATCGCTTTTATTGGTATAAAGTACCTGTATTAATTACCGGTTTTGCAGAGTGGTCCGAGCAAAGAACAATTAATAAATTACTAACCATTGCCGCTTTCCTTTCTTCGTCAAGTTGAATAATATTCTCTTTGGATAATTTCTCCAAAGCCATTTCTACCATGCTAACGGCGCCTTCCACAATTTTAGTTCGGGCGGCAATTACAGCTTGCGCCTGTTGCCGCTGAAGCATAGAACTTGCAATTTCGGGGGCATAAGATAAATTGGAAATACGGGCTTCTTGAATTTCAATGCCTGCAATTACTAATCTCTCGCTGATTTCTTTTTCCAAAGCCTTATTGATTTCGTCCACGCCGGAACGTAAGCAAATGGTATCTTTGTTTTCATCAAAATCATCATAAGGATAAGAATGCGCGAGACTACGCAAAGCAGCTTCTACTTGTATTTTTACGAAACTTTCGAAAGAACTATTGGCGTAGGTATGCGTTTTTTGCCCTGTTTTCAGACTCGTCTCTTCCGAACTTTCGATAACAAAAGCGGCTTTATAGGTATCAACAATTCTCCAAACGACAATAGCGCTGATAACAATCGGGTTTCCCAATAAATCATTGACTTTTATAAAATCTGATTCTAAATTATGTACTCGCAGGGATATTTTTCGCTTGACATAAAAGGGGTTTACCCAAAAAAAACCGTTTTCTTTTACAGTTCCTTTATATTTTCCGAATAATGTCAATACTCTTGACTGATTGGGATTAATAATCATTAATCCTGAGAACCAGAAAAACGAAAGCAAACAAAGCAAACATGTAATTGCAATTAAAATCGGCAATACGCATAAAAACGCCAAAAGAGGCGACAACAACATCAATAATGCCAGAAATAGATGAGGGTAGCCATTTTGAGAAAGTTTAATAATTTTTTCCATACCAATTGTTTTTTTAAGTTTAAAATGATATTAAAACGATATCACAAAGATATGAATCAATTTTGAATAATACAAATTTTTATCGATGATTGGCCAAGTCCATCCATCGAATCTTTATTATTGAATTTCATCTTTTCCTAAAACGCTATTATTTTCATCAAATTCTGTCTTGATTTCAAATCCGGGACTCTTTATATCGGGATGACCATAAAAATGAACTTTCTCAAAATGCCGACTAAAAAAAATTTTATTCTTAGACTGATAACCAACTGCATAATTCATATCTTTTTTTGAAATAGAAATGAGAAGATTTTTTCGAATATCTTTTTCCTTAGCGCACGCTTCCCACAAACGATCTTTCCAAATTTCCGTCAGTACAAGTTCTTTAAAAGAGACATGGAAAGGGCCTTCCAAAAAATCGCTTCCTGAGATAAATCCTTCCGTAGGATGCAAACCCACTCTAAGCACGGTAATTCCATTTTCTTCAAAAATCCGCAAAGGTTCTTTCGTCCAATCAATAGCTTGCGCCATAGAAAGCGCCTGATAATTCCCCGTTTGATACATTTTAGAAAGCTCCGTATCTTTAACAACAAGCGTAGGGTAGATCCTCGTGCATACGGCGCCAAGTTTTACAATTGCCTCTGCCGTCTCTCGCGACTTTTCTTTCGAATCGCCGGGCAAGCCTATCATCATTTGCATTCCTAGATTAAAACCCTCCTCCCGAATCATTCCCGCGGCTTTCACAACCGTTTCGGAATCATATCCCCTCCTGCTTAAAGAAAGAACTTCATCATCCATAGACTGCACGCCTAGTTCAATTGTTTCGACATGATATTTTTTAAGTATCGCCAAAACGATGGGCGAAATATAATCCGGCCGGGTAGAAATGCGAATAGAATTGATTTTTTTCTCATGGATATACGGTTGAACCAATGATAGCAATTCCTCCTGCATTTCATAGGGAATCCCTGTAAAGTTTCCCCCAAAAAATCCTAATTCTATATAAGCGTCTCTTTTGAATGTTAACAGGCGGGAGGCGATTGTGTCTTTAATTTGTTTATTTGTAGGAATGGATATTTTCCCCGAAATAACATGTTGATTACAATAAATACATCGAAAAGGGCATGCCAGTTCAGGGATAAAAATCGGAATGGTGTAGCGTTTCATTTATTAGAGTATTCTGCCAAATATGGTTTTAGTTGCGTTTCCCCCATTAGATTTTATAAGAAAAATAGAGCTAATACTATGGGATACAAAGGTACTGATTTTGATAAAACCAGTCTGGATCATTTTTGGTAATTAACAATGATATGTTGATATTTTATTGGATCAACACAATAACTTCCTAAAAGTTTGTGTTACTTTTACACCGCAAAAAAGAATTGAATAATATGAGTATTTTATTGCAAATTAATGAAGTAGGCTCTAATGCCGTACAAACTGCCGCGCAAACAGGGGTAGACGAGTTGTCTGTTATGGACTTAGCCATAAAAGGCGGATGGATTATGATTGTATTATTAATCCTTTCTATTTTAACTGTTTATATCTTTATTGAACGCTACCTGGCAATCAATAAATCATTAAAAGAGGATTCCGGATTTATGAATAGTATCCGGGAGTTTATCCATAGCGGAAATATTGACGGCGCAAAATCGTTGGCAAAAAGCGCCCAAACGCCTATTGCCCGTATGATTGAAAAAGGTTTATTTCGATTAGGGCGTCCGTTGCCTGATATTAATGCCGCTATAGAAAATGTTGGCAAGCTTGAAGTTTCCCGGTTAGAAAGGGGCGTTTCTATGGTCGCCGTAGTTGCCGGCGTGGGTCCCATGCTAGGTTTTTTAGGAACCGTAACAGGTATGGTGCGCGCATTTTTCGATATGGCAAAAGCAGGAAATAATATTGATATCCAATTACTCTCAAGCGGTATCTATGAGGCCATGATTACAACCGTCGGCGGTTTAATTGTGGGAATTATGGCTTATTTAATGTACAATTTATTGGTTGCGAGAATTAACAAGGTCGTTTTCATTTTAGAAGCACGGGCGGCAGAATTTATGGATTTGCTTCACGAACCCGCTAAATAATCTGTTTTTTTAATCTCAATCAAATACTTACATTATATAATTGAGAGAGTTATAGACAGATTGTTTTACAATAAGGGCTATCAAAATCCGTATTTGGATTAGGCCCCTTTTAATTTAATATATAAATAATCATGATAAAAAGTCAAAACCGGATATCTTCGGAATTTAGTTCGGCCACCATGTCTGATCTGGTGTTTCTTCTATTGATTTTCTTTATGATCACATCTACTTTAATCAGCCCTAACGCCGTTAAGTTATTGCTTCCCCAAAGTACAAGTAAAACAATGGCGAAACAAAATGTAACGGTATACATCAACGATGATTTTACTTTTTTTGTCGGGGAGACTCCGGCCAGTCTGGAAACCTTACAACCCATGATTGAGAAGGAAATAGGAAATATCCCAGATGCAAGCGTCGTGCTTAGAGCCGATAAATCGGTTCCTGTCCAATATGTTGTAAACGTCATAGATGCAGTAAATGCAATTAATGAAAAAAATAATGTAACGCATAAAGTAATTTTGGCAACATCACCTAAAGAAACAAAATGAGGTCATCAGAAAAAAACGATAAAAACAAGTCTTCTTTGTTTGCAGCCATAGGGACGCTCGTTTTTCATATTGTTCTCCTTGGGCTATGTTTTCTCTTCGGGTTAAGCGTTCCGCTTCCTTTGCCTGAAGAACAAGGAGTGGAAGTCAATGTGGGTAATAGCGAAACAGGTTTGGGGACAACAACGGCGGCGCCTCTCGGACAAGAAAGTCCGGCCTCAAGCGTTTCTCCTGCACATACCTCCACCGCCGACTATTCCACGCAAACAAGGGAGGAAACAATTTCTCTAAATTCAGGGAAAAGCAACACACAGCAAAAGCCTACTAATCAGCAGCAAAACAAACCCGATCAGCCTGAGCAACCTCAGGTCAATACCAACGCTTTATTTCCAAACCGAAGAACGGGTAGCGAAACCGGAGGAGGACAAGGAACAGGCCAAGGAATTACATCCGGATCAGGCGACCAGGGAAAACCCGGCGGAGATCCTAATTCAAATTCATATAGCGGCATTCCCGGGAAAGGAGGTATTTCGTTCAGCCTCTCCGGAAGAAGCGCAAAAAGTTTACCAAAACCCCAGTATACTTCTAACGAACAGGGAAATGTAGTCGTCAAAATTTGGGTAAACAAGGATGGTATCGTTACGCGGTCCGAAGCAGGAGAAAGAGGTACTACTATTGTAGACCGTTCATTATGGAAAATGGCGGAAGAAGCGGCAAAACAATCTAAATTTAGCCCCGATAATGATGCCGCCGATATACAAATAGGAACTATTACATATAAATTTATTCGTACAAATTAGAAGGATTCCATTATTCAAAAATCCCATAATCCTCTGTTTATTACGTATTTTTATTTTCAATAAACAGAGGATGTATTTTTTTATGATTGCTATGGAAAGAAATCCTTCCATAAACTATATGGGGATTTTACAGAAAAAAATAATAACTTTGTACGATTTTGTAGTGAATATATGTCTGGAAGAAATATTATCAAAAAATATTAAGCGATTGAGATTCATGTATTTTTTCAACACTCCCAATAGCAGCCCCTGATGAAAATATTTAAAAAAATCTATATGAAAAGAGTAGGCTTTAATAAGACGTTTCCTTTTGTATTACTGCTCTTATTGCTTTGTAATATTTATCAATCAAAAGCCCAATTTTTGGCTCGTTCCGAAATAGGATTATTTTTGGGAGGCTCAAACTACATGGGGGATTTAAATAATTTAAGCCCATTGGGAACCGTTTCTCCTGCCGGCGGGCTTATATACAGATACACCATAAACAGTCGCTGGGTGATTAAGGCAGACGCTTTATATGGTTGGCTCAAAGGAGGGAATCCGGATATAATAGAAATGCGAAACCTAAGTTTCAAGTCTTATATTTTTGAAGGGAGCATTCAAATGGAATTCAATTTTCTACCCTATTACACCGGAGATGTGAGAGATCGTTGGGCTCCTTATCTTTTTGCAGGCGTTGGTTTTTTCTCTTTTAATCCTAAAGCGTACTATGACGGCGTTTGGTATGACCTGAATAAATTAGGCACTGAAGGACAAGGATCTGCCCAATATCAAGACCGGAAACCGTATTCATTGGTACAACTTTCTATTCCGATGGGGATCGGATTTAAATTCAGTATTGCAAAAAATATTTCTTTAGGAGTCGAATATGGAATTCGGAAAACGTTTACTGATTACATAGACGATGTAAGTAAGACGTATGTCGAACCAAATGTGCTATCAGGAACGAACGGACAAATGTCGGTAATTTTGAGCGACCGGACAAATGAATTACCCGGATACGAAGGTATTTATAATGTTCCGGGGAGCGATAGAGGCAATGCCGCCTTAGACGATTGGTATGCATTTTTCGGAGTAACGCTTACTTTCTCGATGGGTTTTTTAGTTCCTAAGGATAATTGTCGCCAAGATACATTTAAGTACTATGATTCCAGAAAAAGGTATCCGAGACTATAATAAGCCTTTCTTTAAATAATATAGTTTAATATTTTGGACAAATTTGATGAACAAAAAAGATATTATTCAACTGGAGAAACTTCCTCGACATATTGCCATAATAATGGATGGAAACGGAAGGTGGGCTAAGGAACGCGGACAAGAAAGGACTTTCGGCCATCAAAACGGCGTAACAGCCGTTCGGGAAACTATCGAAGCCGCCGCTGAATTAGGAATAAAATATTTAACCCTTTATGCTTTCTCTACCGAAAACTGGAACAGGCCCCAAAATGAAATAAACGCCTTAATGCAGCTATTAGTAGATACCATAAACGCCGAAATCGACACTTTAAATAAGAACAATATTTCATTGAAAGCCATCGGAGACTTAGCATTGTTGCATACGGAAACTTTACGCGAACTTCAAGATGCGATTGATATTACGGCGTCTAATACCGGAACTGATCTTATATTGGCCCTGAGTTATAGCTCCAGATGGGAAATTACCCATGCCGTTAAACAAATAGCCAAAGATGTTTTTGAAAAAAAATTATCTTGGGAGAATATTACTCAAGACTCAGTATCTTCGAATTTAAGCACATCAAATTTCCCCGATCCCGAATTATTAATCAGAACCAGCGGGGAATACCGGTTGAGTAATTTTTTACTGTGGCAACTGGCATATTCGGAATTGTATTTCACCCCTGTACTTTGGCCCGATTTCAGGAAAGATAATTTGTACGAAGCAATTATCGACTTTCAAAAACGGGAACGACGTTTTGGTTTGACAAGCGAACAAGTACGCTAATTTTATTCGCTTGTAAAATAAATCCGAACTAAAATCGTTATGAAAACTACTGAATTTAATATTTTTTTCTATGCTCGTTTGGCGAAAGAGTGTGGATTTACCTTGTAATAAAAAGCAAACATTATTCGAATGCAACTAAAAAGAATCTTCTGTATTTTTATATTGCTTATTATAAGCGG
The DNA here is from genome assembly GCA_031553195.1 of Bacteroidales bacterium. GTDB lineage: Bacteria > Bacteroidota > Bacteroidia > Bacteroidales > P3 > JAVBLV01. Next base: position 68,711 of record JAVBLV010000001.1, on the reverse strand, counting down.
TTATTCATACTCTCAATCAGTGATTGGAAACTCTGAAACAGGAGACATTGATTATCTTACCCCAAGAAATTATGAAATTGGCGGCGTTGTGATAACGGGCGGAGACAATCTCGACCATCAAATAATATTACTTTTAACGGGACTTACTATAGGCGATAAAATTGCGATTCCAGGCGAAAAAATCTCGACGGCAATCGATAAACTTTGGAAACAAGGTATTTTTGAAGACGTAAGTATTTCTATCCAAAAAATAGAAGGGAATACCGCTTTTCTGGAAATTGAATTAAAGCAAAGACCTCGTTTGGGAAGTTTTAAATTTGAGGGAATCAACAAATCTGACGCTAATAAACTCCGGGAAAAGCTGAATATTGTCAGTGGAGAGATTGTAACTGAAAATCTGCTTGTCAATTCCAAAAATAAAATTAAACAGTATTACGCTGATAAAGGTTACCATAATGCATCTGTCGAAATAAAAACCGAACCCGACACATCTAATCAACGAGACGAGGTGCGTCTATTCTTTCGTATAAGCAAAAATCAAAAAATAAAGATTGATAAAATCCTCGTTCATGGAAATGAGTCCTTTACGGATCGTAAAGTAAAGAAAGCGTTAAAGGAAACCAAAGAAGCTAAGTGGTGGAGATTTTGGAAATCATCACGTTATATTGATGAGGATTTTAATAATGATCTGAATTTGCTTATTCAGAAATATAATGAAGGGGGTTTCAGAGACGCTAAAATAGTTTCCGATACGGTTTATCAAATATCTGATAAAAAAGCAGTTGTAGAAATAAGCATTTATGAAGGCAAGAAATATTATTTCCGGAATATTGGCTTTGTAGGAAATACAAAATATTCTTCAGATGATTTAAGAAAATATTTGCGTATTGATAAAGGAACTCCCTATAACAAAACGCTTTTGGATGAACGCATACACTATAGTCCTTCCGGAACCGATATTAATTCGCTATATATGGATGATGGATATCTATTTTTTAACGCTATTCCCGTCGAGGTTTTGGTTGAAAATGACTCCATCGATATTGAAATTAGAATAAGAGAAGGAAAACAAGCAAGAATTAATAAAGTCACAGTATCGGGAAATACCCGAACTAATGATCATGTTATCATGCGCGAATTAAAAGCGTATCCGGGAAAATTATTTAGTCGCGACGCCGTTTTTATTCGTTCGGTACGCGAATTAAGCAATTTACGTTATTTCGACCCTCAAAAAATTGTTCCGGAAGTAAAACCCGATCCGGAAAACGGAACCGTCGATATTAACTATTCTGTCGAGGAAGTTCCTTCAGACCAATTTGAACTTTCTGGAGGTTGGGGCGCAGGTACCGTAATCGGCTCTATTGGATTTACATTCAATAATTTTTCTACTCGTAATTTCTTCAAATCTTCGGCATGGAGACCATTGCCTACCGGCGACGGACAACGATTAAGTTTCAGAGCGCAAACGAATGGAACGTATTATTATTCTTTCAATGGTTCGTTCACGGAACCATGGTTGGGAGGGAAAAAGGCCAATGCGTTGACTGTTTCTGCATTCCATTCTTATCAAAGTAATGGATTTTGGGAAAATGAAACCACTCATTATTTAAAAATTAATGGCGGTTCTGTTTCTTTAGGAAAGCGTTTGAAATGGCCGGACGATTATTTCACATTTATACAAGGCGTTACATTCCAGCAATATAGCGTAATGGGATATGGGGATTCTTTTATCTTCAGCGACGGGGTTTCGAACGATTTAAACTATAATATAACCATTGCCAGAAATAGTTTGGATATGCCTATATATCCCCGAACAGGATCAGATATTTCACTGTATCTCCAATTGACGCCCCCCTACTCGTTGCTTAATAACAGAGACTACTCGAGTATGGAAGCGGCAGAAAAGTATAAGTGGTTGGAATATTATAAAATAAATTTCAGAGCGGCATGGTATTTTAACATTGTAGAGAATCTTGTTTTTACTACGCGCGTACGTTTTGGATTCCTGGGGTATTATAACGATGACATCGGTTATTCTCCCTTCGGACGCTATTCATTAGGCGGAGACGGCCTTTCGGGTTGGGATATAACAGCAAAAGAAGTAATTCCTCTCAGGGGATATGGAGCAGGGGCATTAAGTCCAAAAACCGGCGCTTCTGCATTTAACAAATTTACTTTGGAACTACGCTATCCGTTTATTTTGGATTTTTCATCCGCGACCATATTCGGACTTGCATTTGCAGAAGGAGGAAATTCATGGCTTACATTCACCCAGTTTAATCCTTATAAACCTTATGTGGCAGCCGGTTTAGGAATAAGGATATATATGCCTATGTTTGGTATGCTCGGTTTTGACTGGGGATATGGGTTTGATAGAATTCCCGGCGCCGCGAAGGTATCCGGTAGTCAATTCCATTTCTCAATCAATCAATCAATCGATTAAAATTTAAACCAATTTGGGTTTTAAACGTTTATAATATAACAAAATAGTTTGCCTTATGAAAAAATTCATTTTAATTGCCGCTCTTCTTATGGCATCAGTAATTACTTATGCTCAAAAATACGCTTACGTAGATACGGAATATATTTTGTCTAATATTCCCGAATATGAGCAAACTCAAAAGGTGTTGGATAATTATGCAATCGAATGGCAAAAAGAAATAGAAACAAAGTTTCAGAATATCGACAAAATGTATAAATCATTTCAAGCCGAGGTCATGCTTTTACCGGACGATTTGAAGAAAAAGAAAGAAAACGAAATTATTGCAGCCGAAAAAGAAGCCAAAGATCTACAGAAAAAACGTTTTGGAAATGACGGAGATTTGAGCAAAAAACGTCAGGAGTTAGTAAAGCCTATCCAAGAAAAAGTTTATAACGCAATAGAGAAACGCGCTCAAGAAAAAAATTATGCATTTATTTTCGATAAATCGGCAGGGCCAACCATTCTATATGCCGACGGAAAACTTGATATCAGCGATGATATTTTGGACGATCTCGGATACAAAGTCAGCAGAGGAAATTCCTCCAGTAAAACTAAAAAATAAGAATTCTTGAAAATCGGAAAATATGAGTTTTCTATACGAACGTAACGATTAATTTTGTCGCGTAAGTTACTAGTTAGCTCAATAAATTTTATTACCTTTGCATAACTTTTCGCTTTAAGTAAAGTTGAAACATTAAAATATAAATAAAAAGGATCTTAAAATTATTATACGAACTGCGTTATGCGGCAAAATCCTTGGAATCTTTGTTTGGCCAAAGTATGTTACGTATAAATTAAAATTGAATTTGCACATGAAACGTAAAATTGAATTTGTATTGGTTTTTATAGCATTATTATTGGTCGTTCCTGCTTTCGGCCAAAAAGTTCCCAAATTAGGACATATTGATTCGGGCGAACTACTTAAAATAATGCCAGGAAGAGATTCTGCTCAAGCTATACTACAAAAAAGCGCGGCTGAATTGGAATCAACGTTGAAAGCCATGCGTACCGAATTGGAACAACGTTACCAGGATTTCCTTAACAACCAAAATCAAATGTCGGATCTTATCAAGCAAACAAAACAAAAAGAATTGCAAGATATGGCCATGCGTATTGAAGAATTTCAACAAAATGCGCAAAAATCAATGCAAGATCAACAGGACGTCTTACTGACCCCTATCGTTAATAAAGCAAAAGAAACCATTTCAGAAGTGGCAAAAGAAAATAAATATACTTATATATTAGATGCCGCGAATTTGCTCTATCATGAAGAGAGCGACGATATCATGCCTCTGGTAAAAAAGAAATTGAATCTGAAATAAGAAGTAAAACTTTTATTCATACTCTAGCCTGCCCAATGTATTTTCGGCAGGCTTTTCTATATCTTTTAAGAATACCTATTTTCTCCTAATATATATTTCGAGATTATAGAATACCCTCTCTCTATTTAAATTTAATTGAATTCTAGGCTATGGAATCAAAAGCGCCGCTTCTATTCAAAGCAGGAATTTGACTCGGTAATTTTTAGTACTTTTGTGCGTTATTATTGTTAAAATACTAAAGCTGTTTTTTTATTATGGATATAAAATTGAATACAATACCTGAAGCGATTGAGGATTTTAGAAACGGGAAAATAATAATAGTTGTCGATGACGAAGATCGGGAAAACGAAGGGGATTTTATTACTGCCGCAGAATTAATAACGCCCGAGAAAGTAAACTTTATGATTACTCATGGACGTGGAATGGTGTGTGCGCCCATTACTGAAAAACGTTGTAAAGAATTGAACCTGGAAATGATGGTTTCGAACAACACATCTATTCATGGAACCCCTTTTACTATTTCTGTTGATTTGGTCGGGCATGGGTGTACTACAGGTATTTCGGCAAGCGATCGGGCGAAAACCATTCGAGCGCTCGCAGACCCTAAAACAAACTCAGAAGATTTAGGCAGACCCGGACATATTTCTCCGCTACGAGCGCTTGACGGAGGGGTTCTCCGTCGTTCAGGACATACGGAAGCCACTGTTGATATGGCTCGTCTGTCGGGATTAACTCCTGCCGGAATGCTGATTGAAATACTTAACGAAGATGGAACAATGGCCAGACTTCCTCAATTAATGAAAATTGCCGCCCAATTTGATATGAAGATTATTTCAATTAAAGATATAATCGCTTATCGTATTGAACATGAAACATTAATTAAGAAAGAAGTAGAAGTTGAGTTGCCAACACATTGGGGAAAATTTAAGTTGATTGCGTATACGGATTGTACAAATCAATTTACACACTTGGCTTTAATAAAGGGTAGATGGGAAGAAAATGAGAAGATTATGGTACGCATGCACTCCTCTTGTATGACCGGAGACATCTTCGGATCTTGCAGATGCGATTGTGGCGAACAACTCCATATTTCAATGGAAATGATTGAAAAAGAAGGAAAAGGGGCTGTCGTATATTTGAACCAGGAAGGAAGAGGAATCGGATTGGTTAATAAACTAAAGGCATATTCCCTGCAAGATAGAGGACGGGATACTGTAGAAGCCAATTTGGAATTAGGATTCAGACCGGATGAACGAGATTATGGAATTGGGGCTCAAATATTAAGAGATTTGAATATCCGGAAAATACGATTAATTACGAATAATCCTGTTAAACGTAAAGGATTGGAGGGCTATGGTCTGGAAATTGTAGAAACCATTCCATTAATCATCTCCCCAAACAAGTATAACCAAAAATACTTAAAAACAAAGCAAGAAAAAATGGGGCATTTGTTGGAATTATAAATAACCGACAATTGGATTTTAATATCTAATGATAAAATAAAAGATTCAAGGCTAAGCCTTATACTCATACGGTAAAAGTCTTATTAAATGAAGAATGAAAAGGAAAAAATGTGAGTAAGGGAAAGGTAAATTTTGAGATTGAGCATTTGTAATGTTCAAAAGTTTCTAAAGTTAGAAGGATAATTGAGAATTAGCAATTAGTAATGAGGAATCAACTTTAACTCAAACTTTAAGCCCTAAACTATAACCCAATTTATTCAATTATTCAAATAAGCATCAAGCATTTTCCATTAAAAAAAATTTGACCTGAATATAAAATTAAAACGCATGAAACTTCCCGAATCTTTTTACATAGAAGAAAATGTAGTTGACATTGCGCGAAATTTATTGGGGAAATGTCTTTATACTACATTTAACGGGCGGACGACGGCCGGAATTATTACTGAAACAGAAGCTTATGCAGGAATCGATGATAAGGCCTCTCATGCATATGGCGGACGAAGAACCAAGAGAACCGAAGTCATGTACTGGAAAGGGGGAACAACCTATGTCTATTTATGTTATGGTATACATTCTTTATTTAATGTCGTAACAAACAAAGAAGGAATTCCTCATGCTGTTTTGATTCGTTCCATCCAACCTGTATCCGGCCTTGAAACAATACTTGCAAGGAGCAAAAAATCTATCTTAGATAAGAATGTGGGAAAGGGTCCGGGGAATGTTTCAAAAGTTTTAGGAATCGAATGTAAACATACCGGTTTGTCTTTATTAAGCCACGAGATTTGGATAGAAGATACCGGTCTCGTTCTCCCCGATACGGATATTCTTATATCAAAAAGAATCGGAGTAGATTACGCTGAAGAAGATGCCTTGTTGCCTTATCGGTTTATGATCAAAGATCATTATAATAAAGTCTAAGTAAATTCGTTTCTCTTATACCGATTGAATTTGATTTATCTAAAAGGTATGATTTTAAGGGTGATCTTATGATGAATTTTTCATCCATAAGCGAAAGGAAAGGCAGTAGAGGCAATTCTTTGAAATTTGTTTATTTGGACATTTTGGGAAAAACGTATTGAAAAAAAATGTATATTTGCGTTAAAAATTCTTCTTTAGAAAGAGGATCAAGATAAAGACAGGATGCATAACTTGAATACGTTACTATCAGGGGTAGATTTTAAGGTTCGAAAAGTTATAGAATCGTATCAAAAAGAAAAGGAAAAGAATGAAGTCCTGAGCAAAGAAAAAGTAGAGCTACTGTCTATAATTGAAAATCAGCAAAAGGTAATAAACGATTTAGTAGAAAAAAATAAAATATTAAAACTAAAAAATGTCATAAATAATTCATCCGATTCGACAGCTATAAAACTAAAGATCAATGAATTGCTTCGTGAAATCGACAGGTGTATAGATCTTTTTACGCAAAAGGGATAATTTGTATAATAAATTAATGGATACCGAGCTTTCAATATCAGTAACTATAGGAGATCGTAATTATAAATTAAGGGTAAATAGAGACGAGGAGGAGTCTATAAGGAAAGCTGTAAAAATAATAGAAGATTCGTCTAAAGAATATTCAAAGATTTATGCCTACAAAGATAGACAAGACTTGCTTGCTATGCTGGCTTTAGAGTATGTAACCAGTCTCCTGAAACTACAAGAGCAAGAAAAGTTCAAAAATGAAGGGATGATAAAAAAACTAGAGGAACTAGATATTTTTTTATCTGAAAATTTGTCTAAATGATAAAAGGTCATGCGTTCATTGAAATACACCTGTAATTAAAGCAAACCTGCATTGATTCAATTTCAGTTTGTAAACTCAACAGAAAATACAAACCGAGTTAGCTCATGGACGAGTAGAACAGGCCTTGTTCTCGTAAGAGAAATTTAAGGAAGTTTGAGGCGTCCGGCGCTCAAATCTTTACATTTGGGAGTTTACCATAACTCATACGAATCAGTGCAGGCTTTTTTATGTGCATACGAGTTGGAAATATTAAAAAATAAATTAATTCACAATATATAATTTAAAATTTCAATTTTACGATGAACATCTTAATAACTATATTAGTAGGCGTTTTATGCATAGGAATAGGTATTCTAGTTACTTCAACTGTGTTGCGGAAGAAATTGCTTAAAAAAAGCGAACAAGAACTGAAAAACGCAGAAGAAAAAGGAGAAGTAATTAAAAAAGAAAAGATATTGCAGGCAAAGGAAAAATATTTGCAGTTAAAAAGCGAACACGAGAAGCAAGTACAGGAAAGCAATAGTAAGCTTATGCAATCTGAGGGTAAACTCAAGCAAAAAGAGCAAAGTCTTAATCAACGCGCAGAGGAACTCCAACGAAAAACAAACGAATTTAAAACTTCAACAGATAATCTTAATAATCAAATAGAACTTTTAAAAAAACGCAAAGCCGAAGTTGAAAAAGTATACAAATCAAGCGTTGAAAAACTGGAACAAATAGCCAACATGTCGGCGGGCCAGGCAAAAGAGCAGTTGTTGGAAATGATAAAAGAAGAAACAAAAGCCGAAGCCTCAAGTTACATTATGGATATTGTAGAAGAATCTAAAATTACCGCCGCCGAACAAGCTAAAAAAATTATCGTCCAAACAATTCAACGAACAGCCAGCGAACAAACCATAGAAAATACAGCTTCGGTATTTAATCTCGAAAATGAAGAGGTAAAAGGACGTATTATAGGAAGAGAGGGTCGCAATATCCGTACTTTAGAATCCTTAACAGGAGTGGAAATTATTATCGACGATTCTCCTGACGCCATTATTTTATCCGGTTTTGATCCTGTTCGTAGAGAAATCGCTCGTTTGTCTTTGCATAAATTGGTCACCGACGGGCGCATACACCCTGCCCGCATAGAAGAAGTTGTTTCTAAAACACGGAAACAGATAGAACAAGATATTATTGAAACAGGTAAAAGAACCTGTATCGATTTGGGAATCCTAAATTTGCATCATGAATTGGTTCGTATGGTCGGACGAATGAAGTATCGTTCATCGTATGGACAAAATCTTTTGCAACACTCGCGCGAAGTGGCTAATTTGAGCGCTACCATGGCGGCTGAACTAGGTCTAAACCCTAAATTGGCAAAACGCGCCGGATTGTTGCACGATATTGGGAAAGTTCCTGATAACGAGCCTGATCTTCCACATGCTGTGCTTGGAATGAAATTGGCGGAACGCTTTAAAGAAAAACCGGAGGTATGTAATGCTATTGGCGCTCACCACGACGAAGTGGAAATGGAAAGTTTGATAGCGCCTATTGTACAAGTATGCGACGCCATATCGGGAGCCAGACCCGGCGCAAGACGAGAGGTTGTGGAAGCATATATCAACCGCTTGAACAAGCTGGAAGAATTGGCGTTAACCTATCCTGGAGTAGTAAAAACCTACGCCATCCAGGCGGGAAGAGAGTTGCGCGTGATTGTAGGCGCAGAAAAAGTAAACGATTCGGAAGCCAATCAATTATCTTATGATTTGTCAAGAAAAATTCAAAGCGAAATGACTTATCCCGGACAGATAAAAGTCACGGTAATTCGCGAAACAAGGGCAGTTAATTACGCCAAATAAAAAGTTTACGAAGAGGGATTTGAAAATGCACTTACAATCTACGCATCATCTTTAATTCAAAAAACAACATTTTACATGTTACGAACACATACTTGCGGAGAATTAACATTACGTAATTTAGGTCAAACCGTTACTTTGTGCGGATGGTTGCAACGCTCCCGCGATTTGGGAGGGATGACGTTTATAGATTTGCGCGATCGTTACGGAATTACTCAACTTGCCTTCAATATGGAGACAAATCCTGATCTTTGTATGTTTGCCCGTAAACTAAGTCGCGAATTCGTTTTGCAAATAAGAGGAACCGTTACGGAACGAAGCAGTAAAAATACAAAGATTCCAACAGGAGAAATAGAAATTGTCGCAGAAAACATAACTATTTTAAACGAAGCGAAAACTCCTCCTTTTACCATAGAAGATAATACTGACGGCGGAGATGACTTAAGAATGAAATATCGCTATCTGGATTTACGACGGAACGAAGTGAGGAAAAACCTGGAACTCCGGCATAAAGTCTCTATAGAGATTCGCAATTATTTGAATAAATTGGGTTTCATCGAAATAGAAACTCCTTTTCTGATAAAATCTACGCCCGAAGGGGCAAGGGATTTTATCGTCCCATCCCGTATGAATCAGGGAGAATTTTATGCTTTGCCTCAGTCTCCGCAACAATACAAACAATTATTAATGGTGTCGGGATTTGATCGTTATTTTCAAATTGTACGTTGTTTTCGCGACGAAGATTTAAGAGCGGACCGTCAACCGGAATTTACGCAAATTGATTGCGAGATGTCATTTATAACCCAAGAGGATATCTTGCAAACTTTTGAAGGCATGACCAAGCATTTATTTATAAATGTTATGGGACTGGAATTGGAAACTTTCCCTCGTATCTCTTATACAGATGCAATGAAATATTACGGAAGCGACAAGCCTGACATCCGCTTTGAAATGAAGTTTGTAGAATTGAACTCTCTACTGAAAGGAAAAGGTTTCGGCGTATTCGACAACGCAGAATTAGTGGCGGGGATAAATGCATCGGGATGCGCCGAATATACGAGGAAACAATTGGATGAATTGACAGATTTCGTCAAACGTCCGCAAATTGGAGCAAACGGTTTAGTATATATCAAGTATACGACAGAGGATGAATTTAAGTCGTCGGTAGATAAATTCTATTCGCAAGATGATTTGAAGAAAGTAGCGGAAGCATTTAATGCGAAAGTTGGCGACTTGATTTTGATAATGGCAGGCGCAGAAGAAAAAACGCAAAAAGCGTTGTGCGAATTACGGTTAGAGATGGGAAATCGATTAAACTTAAGAAATAACAGCGTTTTTTCACCTCTTTGGGTAATTGATTTTCCTTTATTTGAATGGGATGAAGAAACGAAACGTTTTTATGCGAAACACCATCCCTTCACTTCGCCGAAACCGGAAGATATTCCGTTATTGGAAACCGAAGCTCAAAAAGTTTTTGCTAATGCATACGACTTGGTTATTAATGGCGTAGAGATAGGCGGCGGATCTATTCGTATTTATGATCGACAATTGCAAAACAGGATGTTCAAAATGCTTGGATTCTCAGAACAGGAAGCGCAGAATCAATTCGGTTTTTTACTAGACGCATTCGAATACGGCGCTCCTCCGCATGGAGGCATCGCTTTTGGATTCGATCGTCTTTGCGCGGTATTGGGCGGCGTTGACTCTATCCGGGATTTTATAGCATTCCCAAAAAATAATTCAGGAAGAGACGTTATGAGCGGTTCTCCGTCCTGTATTTCAAAAGAGCAACTGGAAGAACTAGGGATAAACATAACAATTGAAAACTAAAACCCAGAAAATTAACAACCGGTTTTAGACAGGATATTGTATTCATAACAAAGAATATCCTCATGAAACATTTTATTCTCATACTAATATTGGCATGCGTTACTTTAGGGTTTCAAAGTTGTAGTACCGACTTTGATCCCAATGCTGAATGGAGCGAAACTACATTAGTTTATGGTTTAATAGATCAGGATCAGGATACGACATTCCTTCGAATTCAAAAATGCTTTTTAGGCTCGGGGAATTTGCTCCGATTTGCTCAAAACATAGATTCCAACTGTTACCCTGACGGAGAATTGGAAGTAAAGATTACGGAATGGACTGTCAAAACTCTTGGAGGGACAAAAATTAAAGACCAACCCACGGGAAGAGAACTGACATTTATAAGAACGGTTCTACAAAACAAACCCCAAGGCGAATTCTTTTCTCCTGAACAACCCATTTATTTCTCTCCTAGCAAAAAATGGTATCAAGCAGATAAGATTTACGCATTAGAAGTAAAAAATATAAAATCAGGAAATATAGTTACTTCCGAAACTTACCTTATCCCTGATGGAATTACATTATTAAAACCGGATTGGAGATTTGCTTTCAGCAATGCTGAAAACCCTGCTGTAAACATAGAATGGTCTACTGTAACTGCGGCTAAAATTTACCAGCCTATTGTACGCGTTAATTACATGGAGGAAAATACTCAACTAGATAAGTACCTGGATATAAAATTGGATTTATTACGACATGCCAATTCAAGTTCTTCAATGATGACTTCTTTGTACAGATCTTCATTCGGGTTTGCTTTAACAAAATATCTAAACGACGGAGTATCTAAGGTTCTAGGGGACTCTATAACCATAATTATTACAGCGGCTACGGAAGATCTATCAAATTATATGAATGTTCTTGCTCCGTCTTCCGGTATTGTACAGGAACGCCCCACTTATACCAATATAAATAATGGAATAGGAATTTTCACAGCCAGACGAACTGAAATTAAATTCAACAGAGTAATAACTGGTTCCGTCAGGGGTTATGTTAAGGGTCTAGAAATCGGATTCGAATAATTGAAATAGTAACAGAATTGATAATTGAGAAGAAAAACGTTGCTTATAGATTCAGATCGACTACTATTAAACAATTTAAAATACTAAAACCTCTGAAAAGAAGTTATTATATAACTATCTATGAGCATAAAAAAAAATACGCAAAAATATTCTCCGCTTTTACGTCAATTGGCGGCCATGCTAGTTGTATGTATATTGCTTATATTTATTATTAACTTTTTTTTAAAGCTCTATAGCCGACATGGAAATGAGTATGAAGTTCCTCAAATTATAGGTTTAACTCTCGCCGATTTAGCAACGGTTCCTCAATCAGATTATTTTGAATACGTAGTAATTGATTCCGTTTTTATTCCCGGAAAAAAGGGCGGCGAAATATTAACGCAAGACCCGCCTCCAAATTCGAAAGTAAAAAAAGGAAGAAAGTTTTATATTACAGTCTCATCCTTTAATCCTGAAAATGTGTCGGTACCGAACCTGATTGATTTAACAGTGAGACAAGCAATATCTCAATTGGATGCAGTGGGGCTTCAAGGAGGAAAACTAACGTTTATAGAAGACATGGCCCGCAATGCTGTTTTAAAACAAACATTTAAGGGAGATGTCATCCTCCCTAACGAGATGGTTATGAGAGGTTCTATGATTGATCTTGTTGTAGGTAAAGGGGAGTCTTCTCTTAATACAAATGTTCCGCTTGTAATAGGGAAAACGCCGGAAGAAGCGCGTAGAGATATACTAGCCTCTTCTCTTAATGTGGGAAAGGAAATCTATGAAGATGGAATTGCTAAAAAATCCGAATCCAGGGTTTATCGACAAAGCCCTAATTATACAAGAGGGAATACTGTTGATTTAGGCTTAAAGGTAGACCTTTGGTATCGTTCGGAAAAAACGACAGATTTCGACAAAGCGCTTAAAAATATCAAGCTAACTCCCGACACTTCTTCACAAGTAAAAGACAATGTGATAGACGAAGACAATTGGTAAGAATGTAAGTTATTCAGGAATAATGTATAAAAAGTTATTAATAGTCATATTATTGTTTCTTCACTCATTTGCATTATTTGCACAAGAGCAATTGAGGGAACTCTTTTCCGACCCTTCCGTAAAAGAAGCTTCCGCCAAATACAAGCCCAAGAGTAAAAATGCGCCGGTTTATGTTCGGTTGCCACTTATTGATGATTTCTCTGATTACGCAGGCTACCCAAAAGAATCGTTATGGATGGATAATTCTACTTTTGTTAATCAAAAATACTCTTATTTACCTCCTACTACAGGCGTGCTTACTTTTGATGCATTAGACGCTACGGGAGCATTATATTCACAAGCTGCGCCTAATCGAACATTTGCAGCCGATACGCTTACATCTCAGTATATTCGTTTGGATTCTGTTTTCACTCCTAATCCAAAAAAATTAGAAATTGCAGATTCTATCTATTTAAGTTTTTATTTTCAACCGGGGGGAGGAGCAGGAAAAATGTGGGAGCGTTCCGGATTAACGCCTGGATTTTCCGATTCTTTGGTATTGGAATTTTATAATCCTGTAGATTCTGTTTGGGAATGGGCATGGTCGCAACACGGAATTCCGGTGGATTCCATTATTCAAGAAACCGATTGGGGATTCAAATATGTATTAATTCCTATTTTAAAAGATGAATACTTAAGCAATCAGTTTCAATTTCGTTTTAGAAATTTTTGTTCCTTGAATGATCAGAATTATAAACCCGGTTTTCTGGGGAACTGCGATCAATGGCATATCGATTATGTTCGATTAGACAAGGGAAGGAATTATAAAGACACTGCTTATAAAGATGTTACCTTCACAAATTATGCCCTCTCTTTTCTTGAAAAATATCAGGCGATGCCTTTTATACAATATAATAAAGACGAACTGAAGGAATCCGTGCAAATGTATATAGCCAATCTAGATTCGGCTCGTTCATTCTCATGGTATCATTATGATGTTTTTTATAACGGCGAATGGATGTCGAGATATGATGGAGGATTTAATGATATTGACCCGTTTTTTCCGACACATCAATATCAAACATTTCCTTATCATGCCAATCCGGCTGTTAATAATATGGTATTTTCAGATCCGATGCTAAATGAGAGTATTTATACAATCAGACATGTTGTAAAAATATCGGCAGACGGGACTACAAGCGATTTTCGTCCGCAAAATGACACATTGGAATTTGCTCAGGTTTTCTCCAATTATTATGCTTATGATGATGGATCAGCTGAAAACGGTTATGGGCTCTCCTCTCAAACGGGAGTTGCACTAATTGCCTATAAATATGCTCTAAATGTCCAAGACACGCTTTCGTCGGTGGAAATTTATTTTAACAGTACATATAACAATGGGAATATATTACCCTTTTATTTAACGATATGGAATGATAACAATGGAGTCCCCGGAAAAGTAATTTACAGGAGCAAAGACATCTTGTATCCTGAATTTAAAGGATTGGATAAATATAACCGTTATGTTTTGGATCAACCTATGCTTGTAAAAGGAGCTATTTATATTGGGATAGAGCAGATTAATACAAATTTTATAAATATAGGATTTGATAGGAATAACGACGCTTCATCTAATATTTTCTATAATATTGGGACTGGCTGGAAGAATACTGTTTATAGCGGCGCTTTAATGATGCGTCCCTATTTTGGATGGAAAGGCGCTATCATTGGAATAGAAACGGTTCCGCAACCGCCCAAATTTACCATATATCCGAATCCCGCTAGCGATTTTATTCATCTCAATTGGAATTCACACGCCTTATCGGCAGAAAAATTTGAAGTACGAATATATAATATGCTCGGTCAAGTTGTATGGCAAAGCAAAACAACATCGAATACCATCAATGTTTCAAATTTACCCAATGGGATTTATTCTTTCTGTATAATTGATAAAAAGAATAGGATTCAATATTCCCGTCAATTGATTATATCTCGCTAACATAATGATAGAAGAAAAAGAAGAGGAGCGTTTTGAAGAAGATAGCGAAATGTATGAAAATTTTCGCATCACGGTTGACAAAGGGCAAAGTCTGCTCCGGATTGACAAATTTTTGATGTCTCGCATTGAAAGGGCATCCCGGAACAAAATACAAAACGCGGCAAAAGCGCAATGTATTTTGGTAGACAATATTCCCGTAAAACAAAATTACCGCGTAAAACCCGGCAACGTTATTAGTATCCTACTCCCGGAGCCGCCAAGAGAAATAGAAATTATTCCGCAACAAATTCCTATCCATATTGTGTATGAAGACAATGATATAATTGTTGTGGACAAGCAACCCGGTTTGGTTGTTCACCCTGGTTATGGCAATTACACGGGAACCTTATTAAACGCCCTGACTTTTCACTTTATGTCGTCTTGCATAACAAAAGAAACCTCCCCTATTCCATATTTAGTCCATCGCATAGATAAAAATACTTCTGGTTTATTGTTAGTTGCAAAAAATGAATTGGCACAGACCTTTCTGGCAAAACAATTTTATGAACATAGCATCGAAAGAAAATATTTAGCGCTGGTTTGGGGTAGTTTAAAAGAAGACGAAGGAACCATTACAGGTAATTTAGGACGGCATCCTAAAGATAGGAAAGTAATGACCGTTTTTCCGGACGGAGCTCAAGGCAAGCATGCGATTACGCATTACAAAGTAATTGAACATTATGGTTATACTACTTTTATCGAATGCGTTCTGGAAACAGGAAGAACGCATCAGATAAGGGCTCATCTAAAGTATATAGGACATCCGCTATTTAATGATGAAGTTTATGGCGGCGATAAAATTCTAAAAGGAACTACGTTTTCCAAATATAAGTCGTTCGTTTTAAATTGCTTTGAACTTTTGCCTCGTCAAGCGTTACATGCCGCTTCACTTGGTTTTATTCACCCTACCACCGGACAAAAAATGCATTTCGAGTCTACTTTCCCGGAAGATATGCAAACAGTAATTGATAAATGGAAGAAATATTCATTATCAAATAAGCAAGAATAACGAGTCCTCTTTTTCTAGGATCAATAGAAATTCTTTCGTCCCTAAGTTAAAAGGAGCTACTTGCCATCCCTTTTCGTCATTTTAAAACCGGATATTAAATCCTAATGTAAAATTCAAAGTACTGATATTTTGAGTATATTTGGTTTTCATGCTTGGCATGGTAAAACCAGGAATATCTCCACCCAATCCACCGCCCAATATATCATTGGCTAAATTTCCCAAATCTATTTCAAAAGTAGGATTGGTCGCAAAATAGTCGACAAATAAGCTGACTCCAATTATATCAGAAATATTATACCGGCAACCAATACCGAACATATAAGAAAAAGAAGTAGCAGACATGGAAGGAATTGTCTCGTCGTCTATATTAATATTTAACGCCATATTTGATGAGGATTTTATCGTAATCGTAGATTGAGGAGTCGCACAAGAAGAGAGCCCAATCAAAGCGCGTCCTTCCAGCGTAATTTTATTTCCATCAGAAATAGGCAGAAAACCATGCGCGCCAGCCATAAAATTCCAAATTTTCCAAGACGTGCTCTCTACGGTATTGGTAGCATCAGTATAATATCCTAATTCACTTTCCACAGATGTTGATGAAGTGTAAGATGGAAGAGAGTGAAATTGTCCTCCGATTAAAGCTTCTGCACCAAGATATTTAATAAAACGGTACGTAAAGGAGCCATTAAATAAAAACCCTATTTGCGTAGAAATTTCCAGATCATCCTTATCAGAAAACGTTCCGCTAGGATCAGAAATGCTGGAGGAGGAACCAACGTCCATTGGCTTGGCAAAATCGCCCAGAGGAATTCCTATTCCCCCCGAAAGGGTTACTAAAAAATTTTCATAATCTTTCCCTCCCCTGGAAGAACTTTTTCTTTTCCTTGATGATTTGCGCCTTTTTGCTTCCGATGAAAAATCATCAAAAAAATCAGATGTAAACAATTCATTTTGGATGATCTGATTTTCAATAGATCGAATATCCGTCGTATTCAGATTATAAACTTGTCCCGTCGCCCCCTTTCCTGATAAGGTAAAACCGGATTGAGTAAAATTTCCAAATCCAACATATTTTAGTTCATTTCCTTTAGCATTTACAAAACCACTTGCTGTACTCAACAACAAATAAAAGTGTATAACGAATAGTAATTTTTTTACCATAAAATAGTATTTAAGGCGTTTTTAATTGATTTGGATTCCATTTTTGTGTTATGCAAAAACTGAAATTTTATACAACATAAATTGACAATATGCCAGTTGCCTCTTCATGCATTTAATATCTTTGAAATAATTGATAAAAAATCTCAATTAAATTGATACATTTTCTATTTTGCAAAGATAGAAAATTTTTATTGAAATTTCATTATAAAATAAGAATAATATATCAGCAGAGGTATATCAATTAAGAGCAGTAACTTATCTGTATTTCTCAACCTGACCGGAGTTTTTCAAATAAAATGTTTTTTGAATGGGTTTTTACTTATACGATACATTTAACATTCGTTCAAATGATTTCTGTTTAATTCTGATTAAGCATTTGAACCAAGTCGGACTTAATTCTTCTCTTTGTAAAACATATTACACTGACAAAAATTCCTTACTAAATTATCTCTGTAAAAGCCTATTTTATCAATTTCCGGATGCTGGTTCCTTTATCCGTGCAGATTTGCATGAAATAAATCCCCTTTGTCATAAAAGAGATATCCAACTGAAGATTGGATTTATCCGTTATTTTGTGCAAAATTATTCTTCCCGAAGCGTCCAATATCTTAATATCTTTCTTCTCAAGCGTAGATTCATTAAATTGAATACATACAATATCTTTTGCCGGATTCGGGTAGATAATAAAATCCTTTCCCTTTACTGTTTTAGAAATGCCTATGGGCGCATTCATAACATTATTTTGCGCCAAAATCCAATGATCCGGGTCGAAAATAACAGAATCGACCTGTATTCCATTAGGAAGAGGAAAAGAGTCTATTAATCTGCTTTCTTCCTGATACAATATTTTTATCTCGCTGGAGCCGTCGTTATAGTGAATCCTTATTGGGAAAGGCGTTTTGAATAAGGGAGTTATTGATGTTGAAGTAATTTGTTCCGAGCTAATAATAAACTGATTTTCGTTTTGTTCCCATAAAATGTTAAAGGTCGGATAACCTTCGCCAAAGAACCATTGATTAAAAAAAATTGTAAAATCCTTTTCTGAAAGTTCCTCCAATACCCCTTTAAAATCATCTAATACAGCTGTTCCATCTGCGAAACGCTGCTGATAAGTTCTAAGAACCCTGAAAAACAATTCGTCACTATCCAGCAAAAACCGTATCATATGCACAAGCGAAGCCCCTTTATTGTATGTTAATCTGGAGTTGAAAATACGTTCTTCGTCGTCTATTTTTCCAATGGGCACATAAACGCTTCCTCCCGGCTGAGACATCACGCGCTGCATAGCATTATTATAAAAATTCAGGAATGCGGCTTCCCTTCCATTTACATACTCGTTCCATAACAAATCCGAATAAGTAGCAAAACCTTCATTCAGCCATATATATTCCCACGACGCACAGGTTACATTATTACCAAACCACTGATGTCCCAATTCATGAGAAACCATCCAACCGCTAAAAGTGCTTAATGTCGTCATGGTTTGGTGTTCCATTCCTCCTTCCATAGGAGCTAAAGAATGTCCGTACTTTTCCTTTTTAAACGGATACGGACCGTATATTTCCGTAAAAAATTCCAACATGTTTTTGGTCTCATCCATCCCCCGCTTTGTGAGAGCTAAACAAGAAGGCGTATTGTAAACATAATTTTGAATTAATATCGAATCTTGCGTTTGAGGAAATTTTGCATAAATAGAGTAATCTTGGTAATTGGCCACTGCAATTGAAATAAGATAGTATACAATCGGATAATGCGACTTCCATTCATATCGGATCTTATTATTAGGCAGTGGGACTACGGCAGTTAATATTCCATTAGAACCCACTTTATTTGTGTTGGAAGTGGTTACAAAAACCCAAACTGAATCGGCTTTATCCGTTAAATCCTGTTTTACGGGGAACCATTCATAAGCATTATTCGGTTCGGAAAGCGTCCATGTTACGTTAAAATCCGTTCCGAAATCAGTATCTCGCTTTGATTTTATTCCTGAAAAAGATACTCCTGAGGAAGACATGGATCCATGGTAGAAGATTTGTATTTCAAATACCTCCTCCTTATGAAATGCCAACTCAGGAATTAAACGTTCATTATCTCGATTAATCCACGTTTTTGTTATTCCATTTACCTTAACGCTGTCGATCATGTAAGCGCTATGCAAATGAAATGAGAAAGTATCCATCGTTTGCCACAAAACCCGGGCTTTTATAGTTACGTCGCCCGACAAAGCCACCGTATCGTTTTCCGCATGAAGATTCAAAAAATACCATTTAACATCATAGGCATTCTGTAAGTAGGTAGGCAATACCTTAGTTCCTCCTTTTCGTTGTTGCATGAAATGCTTTTTTGCGCAAGGATGAATCTCTTGCCCCATACATAGTATCGATATGGCAAAACAGCAAATTACAATTAAAACAGACCTCTTCATATACTCAGTTTTATTACAATAATTCTTTCAAAGTCCCATTTTATACTGATTTAAAAGAAGATACGATTCTAATTTCCAAAATCGTCAAACATAATATTTTCTTTAGGAACACCCAAATCATCAAGCATTTTAATAACAGCGTTGGTCATCATACCCGGACCGCAAAGGTAGTATTCAATTTCTTCAGGTTCGGGATGATTTTTTAAATAATTTTCATATACTACCTGATGTATAAATCCGGTATATCCTGTCCAATTATCTTCGGCCAAAGGTTCAGAAAGAGCGACATGAAACTTAAAATTGGGAAATTCACGTTCGATCTTTTCGAAATCGTCCAAATAAAAAAGTTCTTTTTTAGAGCGTCCTCCGTACCAAAACGTAGCTTTTCTTTGGGTATGCTTAGTCAGGAACTGGTCAAAAATATGCGAACGCATAGGGGCCATGCCGGCGCCTCCTCCTATAAACATCATTTCTTTGTCGGTATCTTTGATAAAAAACTCACCATAAGGCCCCGAGAGAGTGATTTTATCTCCGGGTTTCAACGACCAGATATAGGAAGAGCAAATTCCGGGATTCACTTTCATGAACCCGCCTGTTTTTTTGTCGAAAGGCGGAGTAGCTATCCTAACATTTAACATCACAATATTTCCTTCGGCAGGATGATTGGCCATAGAATAAGCTCTGAAACAAGGTTCCGGATTTTTCATTACCAAATCCCACATTGTAAATTTATCCCAATCGGCGCGATATTCTTGTTCCACTTCAAAATCTTTGTATTTTACCTCTGTTACCGGCACGTCGATCTGAATATAGCCTCCCGATTTGAAATGAAGAATTTCGCCTGCCGGTAATTTCACAATAAATTCCTTAATGAAAGTTGCCACATTTTTATTGGAAACCACCTCGCATTCCCATTTTTTAATGCCGAATACTTCTTCGGGAACTTCTATTTTCATATTTTCCCTCACTTTTACCTGGCAACCTAAACGATACTTCTCCTGTATTTGTTTACGAGTAAATTGCGGCGTTTCAGTCGGCAAAATTTCTCCGCCGCCCTCCAATACTTTACAACGACACATTCCGCAGGTACCGCCGCCTCCACAGGCCGAAGGAAGAAATATTTTTTGAGCGGAAAGCGTAGACAATAAAGTAGAACCCGCCGGAACTTCTATTTCTTTTTCCTCATTTATCAAAATAGTTACATTCCCTTGCGGGGTTAGTTTTTTCCTGGCGTATAGCAACAAAGCCACCAACGATAGAATAACCGTCAGAAAAACAATAACAGAAAGCCCTATTACTAAACCCATAGAAAGCATTATAAAGGATAAGTTCATAATTTTATTTTTAATCTACTTAAATTCATTACTCAACTTTCGAGTATCAAAATATTCACATAAACAAATAGAAATCAAAAGTATACATTCCTTCTATTCATTTCTTTCTTCCTTTTGTCTTGATACAAAAGGAACAAAAAATCAAGGCTAACGACCTCTCCTTTCCCTCTCCAACAGAGAGGGAAAGCGGTTTTTTCTCTTTTTATTGCTAAAAAATCATTCGATCCGGCTAAACAAAATAACTCGCCCTTCGAACTTCATTAGCTCCATTATAGCTGACAAGCATTATCTGTATCTCTCATAGCAGGAGGTTTCAAACAGAATTTTGTTTTAATGCCTTCTCTTCTGATTTTTCTTAACGTCATCTGTCTCAGGCCTGTACTGCTTTCGCCTATTTATTTATCAAGCATAAGCCTGTTAAATTTACATACACAATAAATATCTTTCATCTGTTTAAAATTTATTAGCCCCTCTAAATCTCCCCCAAGGGGAGACTTGGCTGGCGCATGCCTTTAATCATTCACTTTGGAGCGCCAAAGGCTCATGATTATTTCATCTGTATTTGATATTACGGCTATTTTATTGATTATTCCTTATATATGTAAAAATATCTGTTTAGAAAAAATCTTTAATCGTCTGAAAACATAACACTTAAAACATAGCAATTCTTCAAAAACATTTATTAGACAATGTAAAAAGTTGCGAAAATTGAATTCATTATAGTTTAATTCCCAAAAAACTCATGAATGCAATTGCCATTAAGCCTGTAATAATAAACGTAATTCCCAATCCTCTCAACGGCAGGGGAATTTGCGAATAGCGCAATTTTTCACGAACAGCCGCAATACCGATAATGGCCAGCCACCAACCGATTCCCGAACCCAGTCCAAATGCTGTGGCTTCGCCTATATTTTGATAATCTCTTTCCTGCATAAATAACGACGCGCCCAGAATAGCGCAATTTACGGCTATTAAGGGGAGAAAGATTCCCAATGCATTATATAAAGAGGGCGAAAATTTTTCTACCACCATTTCCACTAATTGTACAAACGCGGCAATTACGGCAATAAACATAATGAAGCTTAAAAAATCCAGATTGACGTCTGCCAAACTCTGGCTAATCCAAACCAAAGCCCCCTTTTTTAGTAAATACGTATTCAATAAATAATTGAGGGGAACGGTTATCAACAAAACGAACGTTACGGCAATTCCTAGTCCCATTGATACTTTTACTGTTTTGGAAACCGCCAAATATGAACACATGCCTAGAAAAAAGGCAAAAATCATGTTATCAATAAAGATTGACTTGATAAATATGTTGAAAATTTCGTGCATGCTTATTTTTTAATTGAGAGTTGAAAATTGAGAATCGAAAATGAACGAAAAATTTACTTCCTAGTAAAAAGTTCATAATTCATAGTTCCTCGTTAAAAAGCTAATCTTTTTCACACAAATCTTTATTCTTAGATCGTTGCACCCAAATGATAATTCCCACAATAATTAACGCCATAGGCGGTAAGATAAAAAATCCATTATTGGAATATCCCATATCATAAAATACCTGTGGAATTATTTTGTATCCTAACAAACTTCCCGAGCCGAATAATTCCCTGAGAACTCCGACGATTACTAAGATAATCCCATAGCCTAACCCGTTCCCGATTCCGTCAAGAAAAGAGGGCCAGGGTTTATTTGCCATTGCGAACGCCTCCAAACGTCCCATTACAATACAATTTGTGATAATCAATCCTACAAAAACGGAAAGTTGTTTGCTTACGCCATAAACGAACGCTTTTAACACCTGATCGACTAAGATGACCATCATAGCCACAATTACCAATTGGACAATAATACGGATACGCGGCGGAATGGTGTTCCGCAGAAGCGAAATGACCAAATTCGAAGACGCGGTTACCACCGTTACCGATAATGCCATAACAACCGCCGGTTCTAGTTTTGCCGTAACGGCCAAAGCCGAACAAATTCCCAATACTTGTACGGTTATTGGGTTCTGCTTGTTTAATGGACTCTTCAAAAGTTTAAGTTCACTCATTAATTTTATCTTTTAGGCGAAAGGTAAAGGGCAGAAGGCTAAAAGGTATCTGTTACCCTTTTGTTTCACCGTGATTATCATATGTTTTTCGTCTATATTTGATTAAACTATAAATCCCTTTTTCCAACTCTCTTGAATCATTTATCAGTTTAGTTCCTTACTCAGATGCAATGTAACCCAATTTTATAGCAAGGTATAATTGAGTACGAAGTTCTGCACATGAGCCTCTTGCTATAAATAAAAAATACACAAACTCCTTATCGGTATTACGTTCAAATCCTTCTGCAATATTCGAAGGAATCGATACGCTCGAATATTGAATCTGCTCTTTAAATCCATAATCCTTACAATTCATCATTTTCTGATATACATCAAAAGATAATTGCATTCCTTTTTCCCAAATTTCAAATCTTCGAAACACTCAACCTTCCCTATTTTCCCTATTTTATTTACCCCTTTTGCCCTTTGCCTTACACCTTTCGCCTATTGTGTTTTTAGCTTAAGGATATACGGCTGGTAAAAAGCCAAGCAATCATGTATCATATTGGAAACGCCCGTCGACGTAATGGTTCCGCCCGAGATGGCGTCTACTTCATATGGCGAATTCTTATCTGCCGCTTTTTTCACTGCGATAGATTTAAAAGTTCCGGACTCGTCAAAAATTTGTTTATTAATAAATTCATGCTGAAATACCGGTAATGCAATTTCAGCTCCCAAACCCGGCGTTTCTCCTTTATGTCCGAAAGTTGTCCCTACAACTTTATTAAAATCGCCGGCAAAGGCAATATTTCCCCAAACGGGCCCCCATAAGCCGGTTCCCAGTAATGGAACGACATATCCTTGTTCCCCGTCTTTCTCATAAATATATAATGGAAATGCAGGATTCCCGCCTGTTTGATTTTTATATTGTTCCGATTTCAAGTCTATGTTAAACGGACGAACATCTCCTTGTAACAGCTTTCTATTTTTATAGGAGCTTACAACATTTCCGTTTTTATCGATTGCTAATTCCTCAATAAAATGCTTATCGTAAAGGCTTTCTGCATTTTCGGGCGTAGACGACACATTGATAGAAGCCAACAGATTCTGGATTTTCTCTACCTCGGCATTTTTATCTTGGAAAGGTTGCAGCATTAAAGCGGCAAAAGCCAGAACAGCCGCTACCACAACGACAAGGATGGTTGAATAAATAAATATATATCTGTTGCTAAACATGTTTTACTAAGGTTTAAAAGTTTATAACGTCAGAAAAATGAAGAATGAATAGTGAAAAATGAAAAATAAGAAGCGACACTTTTATCCCCCTAGTTTTCATTTAATTATCAAAATGCCAAATAAATACATCCGAAATATATAAATATTTTCTATTATTCATTTTTTGCCTTTCGTTTAACTATTAGGTTTTACCGCCAGTTTCGCACGTTTTTTTCTTCTGCGGATATTTGCATCGGCCACATAATAATCTATCAACGGCGCAAAAACATTCATTAATAAAATCGCTAACATCATTCCTTCGGGATAAGCCGGATTCAACACGCGTATCAATACGGCCATAATGCCTATCAGAAAACCATAAATCCACTTTCCTGTATTGGTTTGCGCCGCCGTAACAGGATCGGTTGCCATAAATACGCATCCAAAAGCAAAACCACCCATAATTAAATGATAGTAAGGCGGAAGTTGCATGTACACATTTGTAGAAGGCCCAACCAAATTAAATAATAAACCCATTCCCAATCCGCCTAGAACCACCGATAACATAATCCGCCAACTTCCCAGTCCGGTAAAGAGTAAAATACACGCGCCTATTAATATCGCCAAAGTAGAGGTTTCGCCTATAGAGCCGGGAATAAATCCTAAAAACATATCCATTGCAGAGGGAAGACCGTCGACCTGTCCTAACATGGCTTTACCCAACGGAGTCGCTCCTGAAAAAGCGTCGGCTTTTTCGGCAATCCAAACTGTGTCGCCCGACATTTTCGAAGGATATGAAAAAAATAAAAAAGCGCGGGCTACCAAAGCCGGATTCATAAAATTCATGCCTGTCCCGCCAAAAGCTTCTTTGCCGATAATAACGGCAAAAGCCGTCGCCAAAGCTACTTGCCAGAGCGGGATATCGGGCGGCATTACTAATGGAATCAACATCCCCGATACAAGAAATCCTTCGTTCACCTCATGACCCCTGAATTGCGCAAATGCAAATTCAATACCTAATCCCACTACATAAGAAACAATAATTACAGGAAGTACTTTGCAAAATCCAAACCAAAAATTTCCCCAAACAGAAACACTCTCTCCCATTGAATGGAAGTGTTGATAACCTACATTCCACATGCCGAAAAGCAAAGCCGGAATCAAAGCCATGACGACTATCGACATAGCGCGTTTCATGTCTACAGCGTCTCTGATATGGCTTCCTTGAGTCGTTACTTTGTTCGGCACAAATGCAAAAGTTTCAAACGCATCGAATGTAGAATGAAGTTTCTCGAAACGTCCCCCCTTCTCAAATTGAGGTTTTATTTTATCTATAAATTGTCGTAAACTCTTCATTATTGTTTAATCCTTGTGTCGCTAAGTTGTTGAACCGTTTAATCTTTAAGCAACAAAATACTCTTAATCAAGCCCTCCTTCCGTCCTCCTGAAGGGAGGAAACTGCTTATGCCAAATAATATTTGACATGTCGGGTTTTAAATCCAAATTTTTTTCCTGATTACTTCGTATACTTTATCAAAATAATATTCTCAAGATAAAGAATGTATTCACCGGATTGAAAATTTAAAATCTAAGGAAGAAAAACAACGATATCTATTTATTATTCTTAATTCCTATTTTAATCAACACATCATTTATTTCTTTTTCAAGATCTTGTATGCTTCTATTATTCAAAAAAGTAAAGTCTGCTTTTTCAATACATGCCTGCAGGTTTTGTTCACTCGGATTAACAGATTTCATTTCCCTTTGTTCATCTTTTATAAACTTCTCAAACGAGACATGGTCGGTTTCCGATGCCCGGAGTCTGATCCGTTCATACCGGAGTTCAGGGTCTGCGTCTACAGCAAACAAATAAAAATTTTCTTTCTTCCTCAAGAACTCTATTTCAGCAAGCGTACGAACGCTTTCCAAAATACTGTTTTCATTAATCGCTTCGGCTTCCGCATAAAGGCTTTCAATAACAAAAGAAGCTCCATTTTCCGTTCTTAAATCATTTGCTACTTTTGTAAAATTATCACGGTTAAGAGGAAGTCCTTTTTTAACGACTTCTTTGGAAAGAAATGTCCTGGCCGAGAAATGGACAAATTGTTTTTCTGTTACCAGATAATCAACAATGGTTCCCTTTCCTGCCCCAAGCGTTCCGGTTATTCCTATTATTATCATCAATTCGTTTTATATTTGAACGAAATTCGACTCAATTCTTCGTTTGCTTTTACAATCTTAGTTTTAAGGCTTTTCTTGAAATCAAGCGTCTTTTTTCGTAATTCGGGATTACCGGTTCCCATGATCTGCATTGCCAAAATAGCGGCATTTTGAGCGCCGTTAATGGCGACAGTCGCTACCGGAATTCCGGGAGGCATTTGTAAAATAGCCAAAGCGGCATCCATTCCGTCGAGAGAGGCATTAATAGGAACGCCTATAACAGGCAACGGAGTAATTGCGGCAATTACGCCCGGCAAATGAGCCGCCATTCCGGCGGCGGCAATAATGACTTCTATTCCTCTTTTATGAGCATTTTCAGCAAAAGCAATGACTTCGTCGGGCGTGCGGTGCGCCGACAGCGCATTTATTTCGAAAGGGATTTCCATTTCGTCAAAAAACTTGGCGGAGGCTTCCATGACCTTAAAATCAGAAACGCTACCCATAATAATGCTAACTTTTGGAGTCATTTTATCTAAAGATTATAATTTTAAATTTTTCTATCATTATACTACATTCTTCATTATGCAATCTGCAAAAATATAATACCTGCAAAAGTAATGATTTTTATATTCTTTGAAAACGTTGTCTGTTATTTTTCAAGAAAAGAGTTTGAGAGAAAATATGACAATATAACCGCAAAAACGAAATGTACTTTTTGCAAACATGTTGTTTACTTGATGTAACACAGATAATTATAAGATTTGTCGAAAAAATTTGTTAATCTTCTACTATGAAATTCTTAAATCCTTTTGTTGCAAGCGTTTTCATTTGATTTTCTTCATAGTAAATGAAATATGCCTCTAATTCCGGATGATGGGAAATAAATTTCAACGCCTCTTCCATCCCCATAACCATGAATGCAGTGGCATATGCGTCGGCCCTCCAACATTCGTTTGCCAGAACAGAAACGCTTAACAAGCTGTGTTGAACAGGATAACCTGTTTCAGGATCGATGGTATGCGCATAACGAACGCCATTTTCTTCATAGTATTTTCTATAATTGCCCGACGTTGCCAAAGCCGCATTTTTTAACCTGACTTTTGATTTCACCTCGCGTTCGGCATATTGATCCTGAGTAGGTTTTTCAATGCCTACTATCCATTCGAGGTTACCCGGCTTTGTTCCTTTAGCCAATACTTCTCCGCCGATATCAATTAAAAAATTTTCAATATTTTTCGATTCAAAAAATTTCCCAAGCATATCAACCGAATAACCTTTTGCAATGGCGTTAAAATCAATATGAATATTCGGGTTTTGTTTAACCACTCTCCCATTCTGAATATGTATCAATTTATAATTCACAAAATGAAGGATACTATCAATCTGACGCTGGTTAAGCTTTTCTTTATTTGAAAATCCAAATCCCCAGGCAGCGGTAAGAGGTCCAACCGTAATATCAAATTTGCCGCCGGTTTCTTCTGACACTTTCATTGATTTTTGAAAAATATCTTCAAAGATGCCGTCAACCTCTACCTCTTGATTATTATTGACTCTGAATATTAGAGAATTTTTTTCCCAAAGAGATGCAACCTGATCAAAACGCTTGAGAAATTCGATAACCTCAGGCTGAAAATTTCTACCTTCCGCGTCAAAATAAGTTATGGCATAGTATGTTCCCTGGGCTCCTCCTGTGAACCGAACTTTCTTTTGGCTAGGCTGGGAACACGATAGTCCTAAATTGAAGAAAAACAAGACAAAAATAAAATAAAAACTTTTTCGCATAGATTTTGATTTAAGGAGAGAAGGAGAGTTTATTGCGATTATTTGATATTAAAATGTTTCCGCAAACGCTATTCATTATATTATCTATAAATTATTTATGCTAAACGGGCTGCGAGAAAAGAACATTACCGGAAAATCCTAAAAATGTTTTCCCAGGAACACCCGAAAAAACATTTTTAGAAAAAACATAAAATTCAGAATCTCAAACGATCTTAGTCCGGTTGATCATAAATAAAGGAGTTACCACCTTCCTTGAGTTCCGATTTATCATTAATTGTCATATTGGATATTTCTGACTTACTTGAATGTTCAGGTTCCTTAATATCCAATCCGAACATTTGATAAGCAGGTATTTTTTCCAATTCCTCCAAACCTTTCGGCGTTTGTAGCTTTATACTTACTTCGTTCATCCGTCTTGCTCTTTCGCGAACAAATTCTTCATGACTAACCGCTTTCTGTGCCAGATAAGGAAGAGGAATTTCTTCCTTTTCTTCTTTTACCGTTATCGTTTGCTTAATGAAGGGTTCATTATTATCCGGAAAAAGTTCCTTAACCTCGTTTACATCGCTTTGACTTTCTGCAACAACCTCTTCCTCCTGTTGTTTAAGCGTCTGTTCTTGCAAAATGGTAGTAGTTTCGGATTTTTTAACGATAAATTCCAGTTCATTCGATTCGGCAACCGAACTTGATACCTCTGTTACAATGTCTCTTGTAATTTTAATATCTTCTCGCTCTTTCTCCACTTCAAGAATGTGATTTGCCTTTACAGGAACCTTAACCGGAATTTCGGGAGTAGCTTCTAAAACCGTTCTTGGCCTGATTGGCGTGGGTTCGAATTCTTTTGTGTCGAATCCTGTAGCTATTAACGTTATACTCAATCTATTTCCAAGCGATTCATCAAATCCGGCGCCCCATATTACATCCACCTCCCTATCTGCTTCTTGATGGATATAATCGGTAATTTCGCCTATTTCATCCATATCAATTTCTTCTGTACCCGAAGCCAAATATAAAAGAATATTTTTTGCTCCTTTTATATTGTTATCATTCAATAATGCCGAACTTGTCGCCATTTCAATAGCTTTAATCGCGCGATTTTCTCCTTCCGCACAACCAGAACCCATCAAAGCAACGCCGCTACTCTGCATAACGGTATTCACATCTCTGAAGTCGATATTGATGTATGATTTAACCGTAATAATTTCTGCAATCCCTTTTGCCGCCGTCAGCAATATGTCATCCGCTTTAGAAAATGCTTCGCGAAGCCCCATTTTCCCAAAATCGCGTAACTTATCATTATTAATAATAAGAATTGCATCGACATATTTTCTTAGCTCCTTAATCCCTTCTTCGGCCTGAATGCGACGCCGGCGTCCTTCGAATCCGAAAGGAAGCGTTACAATTGCTACCACCAATATTCTGTTAACGTCGTCGTCGATTTCGATTTCTTTCGCCAACTGGGCAATTACAGGAGCGGCGCCGGTTCCCGTGCCTCCCCCCATTCCTGCCGTAATAAAAAGCATTTGAGTATTATTCGAAAGCAATTCTTTAATTTCTTCTCCTACTTCAGCCGCTCTATCGCGGGCTACAGAAGGAATATTTCCTGCTCCCAACCCGCTTTTCCCCAACTTGATTTTCGTTGGAACGGGACTACTATCCAATGATTTATCATCAGTATTACAAATGATAAAATCAACGCCCTGTATTCCTTTGTCATACATGTGATTGACAGCGTTCGTCCCTCCGCCGCCAACGCCAATTACTTTTATAAAAGAGGATTGATATTTAGGCGATTCAAATTGTAACGTGCTTTTTTGCATATCGTAATTAGTCGGTTCCATAATTATTACGTAAATACTTTTAATACTGTGTAATCAAATAACATGACCACAAATAAATATGTAAAATTACACGAATTATTAATATGCATAAAACCTGCTCGAAACGTTTTTTCAACATACTATTGTTAATTACTTTGGAAGACACTTTATACATATTGATTAACAGATAATTACAAGAATTATTTTTGTATTATATTGTAAGTCAAAAGATCTATTTATCATTTATAATTTACTTTAAGAAACAACTAGAAACCTTCTAAATGATTTATAAAAGAGGTTCCGAGCGGTAAAAAACGACTTTTTACGAGTCCGCTCTATGCAATAAAAAATACAAAACTATAACAAATTGTTTTTTAACGGAATAATTGTTTTTATTTCCAAATAAGTATTCAAATGGAGCGGTTTCCATTTCATTTAAAAGTCAGATAATTTGTATTTTTCAAAAAGTATGCCTCCTAAAATAAATTATTTATTTGGCTAACTTTTTTTCTTTAACTTTGTTTTTCGGGAAAATTTCAAAATTAGTTTTTTTGTTATTATAGGTACTAAAAAATAACGCTTAATTTTCTTTCAATTTCAGAAATAACCTTTATCCAAAAGATTTTGAGAAGATGAAATAACCATGGACTGAAGTCTTAATAAATGCAATCGGAGAACGAAAAGAGAAAAGTGTAAATGAGGGAATGGTACATTTTGAGATTGAGCATTTATAGTGTTTAAAAGTTTCTAAAGTTAGAAGGGGATTGAGAATTAGCAACTAGTAATTAGTAATGAGGAAACAACCTAAACTTTAAGCCATAAACCATTTTATTCAATTATTTAATAAGGTTAAAACACTTTCAATTTTCCATTAAATGAGTCCGGTCGAAATCAAAAACTCTTAAGCCACAGAATTTGGAGATAAGTTCCTAACGTGAAAATAACTTAAACTATTAGTAGATTCATCGCAATTCCCAATAATTTACAACTTCATGAAAAAAATTCCCAGACTCCTATTTGTATTGCTTTTCTTTTGTCTTATCGTTTTTTCTTGTTCACAAAAAAGAGAAGTAGTCGTATTTGAACCAAAAGACATTTATACATTTCTGAATGCAGATCAGCATCCATTGGCTCCATATAGCATGGATGCAATTTTTGATAAAGACAAACTATTGGTAGGAATGAACTTCAAAGAGGAGGGGAATTACGTTATTTATCAAAAAACAAACAATAATGAGTGGGACACAGCTATGCACATTAATTTGAAAGATCCTCTTTTTTCCGAAATAACGTCGGACGTTTGTTATTTTTATATGTTCAACCCCAATAAAATTTTTCTGACGAGCCACTCGTATTATCCGAATTTCTTATTTTATATCAATCTGAAAGAGTGTGTCCGTAATGGATGCGAGATTCACTGGAAAGACGGGGATTTATATTTGCAAATACTTTCCGGTTATTACACGCCCATTTTTATACAAAACAGGTTATATATCTCTTTAGGGAGTTGGAGTTCTCTATCGGACTTACAATCAAAATTTTCAAAACCATCGCTGATTGAAATTACATTTGCGGGGGACACTGCAATTGCAACCTCTGTTTTTGGGAAATATCCTGAAAAATACAAACAGGAATATTACTATCAAAGGGAAGGAAGTTTCTTAACTACCGACGGCAAATATTTATACCAATCTTTCTCTCATAGTAATAGCATATATATTTATGAAGATCAAAATCTTATAAAATCGGTAGAATGCTCCTCCGAACATGTTTCTCATTTTGTTCCTTTTGATACGTCCGGATACAATTTACACAGTAGAAAGTACTTACTCAATTACATATTTTCAAATTACGTGTATAACGGATTCTTTTATGACTCATTCCATCAACTTTTCTATCGCATATTGGTCTTCCCTCAAAAAGCCGCTTCCGAAAGGGATTTTGCAATCTTGGTTTATGACAAAAATTTAAAATTCATATCCGAACAAATTTTTGACGGATCAAAATATTTATTCGACCGGATTTTTATAGCAAAAGAAGGCGTTTATATCGGATATAAATCTTCTGATTTGAAGGAACCGCATTTATACATGCAATTATTTAATGTCCATTTTGTAAAACCTTCGGATAGAGCTACAAAAGCCGCGAACGAAATCAAAAGTAAAATATTCAAACAAACAAATGATGAGATGTAGCAAAAGATTTGTTTTTTATTTGATTCTAATGACCGGCGCGCTCTTTTTATCTTGTCAAGAAAAGGATACTAAAACCGGTATCTTTTCAAATTATTTACAAAAGGAGTTCCAGCTTGAAATCCCGGAAGGAGAGCATTATTTCATATTATTATCCCGATTATCATGCTCCGGATGCGTATTAGAGGCTCAGCATGTTTTACTTAACTATTTGATTCAAAATCCTCATTTAGTTCCCCAATTTACATTTATATATTCCGACAAAGAAAACGCCAACCCTATTCTCGTCCAAAAACTTTTTTCATATTACGACAGTTTCTCAGCCCTGGAGCAACTTCCTGCGCTTACGGACAACATGATAATTGTAAAAACCGCAAGTAACAATGTAAAAGAGTGGATTTTTATAAATTCCGAAAACGTTTCGACATTTATCCAAAACATCTTGTAAAGAAAAAACCTCTGAGTAAATTCAAAAACGGTCTCTGAAAAATCCGAAAACATTCTTTTCCCACAATATTTAACATTATAATATTTTCAAATGTGCACAAATTTAATTGGCTGAATTATAAATAATTGAACGCGAGTATTAAAATATCTTTAGTACAAATCAAGAATTTTAGGATCACGATATTTGGAAAAAGCCTATATTTGCAACTGAATTATAAATCTTAAAATTGAAAAATTATGGCTTACAAAATCACAGAAGATTGTGCAGCTTGTGGCACATGTATAGATGAATGCCCTGTATCTGCTATTTCGGAAGGCGATATTTACAAAATAGATCCCGAAGTTTGTACAGAATGTGGCGCATGCGCAGACGTTTGTCCTGTAGAGGCTATTGTTCCTGCATAAGCAACATGATTTTATCTTCTTAAGCCTCGATTCGTTAGTCGATATCGAGGCTTTTTATTTAAAACAACTATTTCTCTTTATGATCCCAGAAAACATCCTTCAACACGTTTTTAACAAAGCGATACTCAAGCAAGATATATACGAGCAAACGCTTGATGTCTTCAATATATTCAGAGAACGAACCAAGGCAATTATTACAGAATTTAGCGAACACGCCAAACAAATCAATAATTCCTTACATTTCGAATTCAGAAACAGAGGCGATTATGAGTTTGAAGTCCGATTTGCCAGCGATATTCTGATTTTTGTAATGCACACCAATATTTTTGAATTTTCCCGAGATCATGAAGTAATGAAAACTTCTTATATCAAAGAAAATAAAGATCGTTCTTATTGTGGAGTCATTAATATCTATAACTTTCTGGCCGATTCATTCAACTATAATCGCGATAATGATTTAGGATATCTAATAGGGAGAGTTTTCATTAACAAAGAAAGGCACTATTTTATAGAGGGAAAAAAGGAAATAGGACTTCTATATAATAATTTTCATTCGTCAATTATTAGCGTAGACTCCATTCAGGAAATTATACAATCGGCAATGCTCTATACCGTCAATTTCGATTTATTGACGCCGCCTTATGACGAAGTTAAAGTTGTTTCCGTTTCCGAGATGAAAGCTGCATTCGATAACAGTAAGTTAGCCACAGGAAAGCGATTAGGATTCCGTTTTCAAGCAGATGTTGAATAAATTTTTTCAAGAAAAATTTGTTAGTATCAAAAAAAGTAGTACTTTTGCAATCCCAATTTGAAACAATTCCTATGAATATGGAACTTGCAAATTGAGCAAGAAAAAAATAAAAGCAATTTTATGAATATAGACGCCCCGTTCGTCTAGCTGGCCCAGGACGCCAGGTTTTCATCCTGGAAATCAGGGGTTCGAATCCCCTACGGGGTACTAAATCCAAAGTTAAAGTATGGCAAATCATAAATCAGCAAAAAAAAGAATTCGTTCTAACGAAAAAAGAAGAATTGAAAACAGATATTATGCTAAAACAATGCGTAATGCTTTGCGTGATTTTAGAGCGTTGGAAGATAAATCCATCGCTTCGGAAAAACTACCTAAAATGTTATCCATCATCGACAAGTTGGCTAAACGCTCTGTAATTCACAAAAACAAAGCCTCCAACTTAAAGTCAAAACTGATGAGAAAAGTAAATGTGATGTAGTGTTGCTTGCCTTCGGGTAAAGTTTCGTTTCATAATAATTGGTTGTTTTATTTTTTGTTTAGGGGAGAGGTTGCTTTAGTTATAAAGCAACCTCTTTTTATTTTACCTTTCTATTCCATTTGGGAAATATAATGAAAAATACAGAAAAAATTGAGAAGCAAAAGAAAATGTTCATTGGTAAAGGAAGCATTTTATATAGTTTTATCCTTCTTTCTCTGTGTGTAATCCCAATTGTAGAAGCGCAAACGCCACAAAAAAATTTAGAAAAATATTGGTTCTACCGGCAACGTTTGCAAGAACATTTTATTTATCATACCGATAATCCGACAGATCCAGGAACAAACCAACCTGCGGAAGGAATTAAGATTTTTCAAACTTCGGAAGGAATAAAAACAAATGCCGATTGGGGCGACGGCGTTTGGTGGTTGGGACATTATATTGGTATGTTGGCAACAGAGTATAAATTGCTAAAGGACAATAATCAACCTTACGAAACCACATCGCGCGACTTGAGAAATGCGTTGAGAGCATTTAAACGGCTCGATCAAAATGCAGAACCTTATTTTGGCGGAGAAAGCAGCATAAATGGGTTTTATTTAAGGGATGACGTTCCTAATGATTCTTTAGTAAGGGGACAACTACAAATAGACGTAGTAACAAGCAGCTATACGGAAAATCAAGGGAAAGCGCTTGGAAATTCTCCCTCTCACGATCAGGCATGGTCAATGAGCGTTGGATTGGCGTTGGTGCAAAAATGCGTCGACGACGATGAAATCGTGAGGATGTCGCAAGAGATTGCTTTTTTGTTGGTTACGGGTATGCAAATCTCAAAAGGCAACGGGTCTTCCGCCAAGTGTAAATG
This sequence comes from Bacteroidales bacterium, assembly GCA_031553195.1. Classification (GTDB taxonomy): domain Bacteria; phylum Bacteroidota; class Bacteroidia; order Bacteroidales; family P3; genus JAVBLV01. Next base: position 33,903 of record JAVBLV010000001.1, on the reverse strand, counting down.
GGGTATTATCAACCCAGTCAATGGCCTCAATGTGTCAAAGAAAAAAGGGCAAAATATTGCAGCAATGAGATTTGCATGGGGGACGGTTGGGACTAAACTGTCAGGCGAAGATCTTCATTGTGCAGGTTCTCAAAATAGAATTTCTAAAATGATTTGGGATATGATGCAGGATAACCTGTTTTTAGAATTTTCCTCTATCGGATTAAAACAGAGGGTTTTCAATTGGTATGGGATATCGTGTTTAAGTACGGTAATAAATGAATGGGGCAACGAGTCTTCGTTTAACAATCTATACGATTGGCTGGTATACCAGGGAAACAAAGCCGCAAGTCGAAGGCCTGAGATTGGATTTGATGAATTTTTTATCCATTTGCCTGTAATTGCAGAAATTTTGCATGGATATAACGGCAATCGTCGCATTGATCCTGAAAAGTATGAATATTACTTAAATACAGCTCCTTCCGACGGCGGGCATCAATATTATTTGGACGGAAAACGATATCAATCGGAAAAACCATGGCATTCTTTGTCTTTGTTCTGTCCAAATCATCTTGATTTCTACGGAGAATATAATATGATTGATTATATGTTATTGCATAATGCATACTTTTTAGCCTATCATCACCACAAACGAGCAAACGATTCGGTATCGGTTATTTATAAAGAAGATGCAAACATAAATACTGTTGCATCGCAAATAAGTATTTCCAATACGATGTCCGGGCAATCGGATTTTTGCTCCGAAGCAAACCGCACAACTCGGTTATATCCTGAATTTAATTCATTTTTCATACCTCTTGATACTTCTTATCGGGTATATTATCATAAAACAAACATAGAACCTTATATAGTTCCTTGGGGCGATTTTGAACAGCGTAAGACTTTTATTGATACTACTACTAAAACATCGTCAAAAATCAATACGATATCGAAAATAGAAGTTTATCTTAATTCCATAGACGAGTCTATTCGAATTTTTCAAGCCTCTAATTATCAATATATAGTCTCCGATAAGAATGGGAAAATAATTTTAAAAGGAAGAATAAACGATGAAAACAATGCCTTATTGGATATAAGCATGTTTCAACCGGGATTTTATTTCCTTAATATTTATAGCGCCAATTATTTAGCCGGAACATTCAGAATAAACAAAGAAGATGTCAATAATTGAATTATCCAATTATTGAATCATTCAATCAATTCTAATTATCAAACTCACTTTGAACACGTCGCTTGTTTCTTCTATTTTCAGGTCGTGTTTGTTGGGATAAATCAGATGCAAACGTTGGGAGACATTATAAATTCCGCTTTCAGTAGAGGAAATGTCCGGCGATTTCTCTCCGATGCTGTTTTGACATGTAAAATAAATCGTGTTGCTCTCATTGCTATGCAGGTTGATCCCTAACTCTGCAATGTTTTAGGTTGCTTATCACGTAATCAACTTATTTATAACTAAATATAAAAAAATAGACGTGAAACAATAGGGTGTTTATGATATTTATAACAAACTATTAAACAGACACTTATAAATATACACCCTAATTTGTAGCGGAGTTAGGGGTCAATATCAACCTGAAATAATATATTCAGTAAAATGGGTAAACAGGTTACATGGATTAGTAAAATATGGATGTTAAATGTGTAAAAGTATTTATCTTTTAATGAGGCGAGATTCTAATTTCGACAAAAAGGTTAGTCAATAAGGACAAAAAAAACTAATCATGCATTTTTCACAAACTGAATCCGTATTACTAGACTTCTCGGTGGCAATTGTCAGTTGTGTTTGTATGCACAAAATAAAAGTAGGAAGAAAGCTACCTCGCTTTCTTCCTACCCGATTGTGTTTTATTCGATAACTTTACTTAGTAACCCGTTCGAGCCATTTAACCATGGAGAGCATAATTACCATGGAAACCACGCATAAGACCGCAAATACCGTCCAACATATCCAAATAGGATAGTTATTGTACAATAAAGGTCCGATCCACAATAGTCCGTTTCCTACAGCCGTTGCAGCAAGCCATAATCCTTGACATAGACCAAGCAAATTTTTAGGAGCTACTTTTGAAACAAACGATAAACCTAATGGGGAAATAAATAATTCAGCTACAGTTAGGAAGAAGTATAATACAATAAGTACCCAAGGCCCTTCTTTCATTCCTTCACTTGTAGCCTCATCAAGGGCTCTAAACTCTATTCCTGATGGGTAATTGCTTATTTTTGATACAATTATCATAAACAAGAATGCTAAAGCTGCTATTCCCATACCAATGCCGATTTTTTTCGGTGTTGAAGGCTCTTTGCCTTTGTCTCGTAACCTATTGAAAAGCCATATAATAGCCGGAGTTAGAGTAATTACAAAAAATGGGTTTATTGCTTGCCATATTTCAGGTGGAATCTTGCTTGTTGTTACAAAGTCTCGTGCAAATAGAGATAGTGACGTTCCATTTTGATGGAATGAGAACCAGAAAAATACGGCAATACCAAGAACTGCAAATAAAGCAAGTATTCTTTGGCGGATTTCTTTTGCCATTTGTATTTTTTCTTCTTTAGTGTATTCTATAACTTCCGTCTTGTGCTTATGAGGATTGGGGAATATTTTTTTATAGGAAAGGAAGATGACCAAAGAAATAAGCATTGCCGCTACAGAAGCAATAAACGAATAGTGAACGCCCGTGTTAAATGCATCTAAATAATTAGTACAAAATGCAGATAAATCGGCAGAAACTGTTCCGCCAACTTTTACAACTAAATTTTCTAAATTCTGTAGTTGTTCCGTTCCCATATTCACGCCTTCCTTCAGGTATTCGTGACAAAGCGCGGGTAATTTAGCATTATAAGTTAGCGATTTCGTTCCTAACCACCAACTTCTTAGCAACGGCGCTACAAAAGGCGCTATTAAACCTCCAATGTTTATAAATACATAAAATATTTGAAACCCTGGATCTCTTTTTGCTTTAGCTTCTTTCAATGCTTGCGCTCCTTTTGATGCAGCTTCGTGTTCAAGGTTGTCGTACATTTGACCAACAATAGCTTGCAAATTGCCTTTAAATAAACCGTTACCAAAGGCTATCAAAAATAAAGCAAAACAAGTGAAGGTTAATAACCAAACATGGTTGCCATGCGTTGCCAAAATAGGAATAGACAACATAATATAGCCTGTCGCCATTATTAATAAACCGGTTTGAATGGTTCCCTTATAGTTCCTCAATCTGTCGGCAATAATACCTCCTACTAAGCTTAATACATAGATTCCGGCATAAAAAAATGAATATATTATCCCTCCTGTTTCTTCGGATAATCCGAATTTAGATATCAAAAACAGAAGCAATACTGCATTCATAATGTAGTACCCGAAACGTTCGCCCATATTGGCAAGCGCTGCAGGCAATAATCCCTTTGGGTGATTTTTAAACATACTTCATCAATTTTTTGTTACTACATAAGTTATTTCTGCAAAAATACTACAATTCTTTGTATACCATACTTAAAGAAATATAATTATTTTATATCGTTGATAATTAAAATGGTAGATCGTTCACTTCTCCTTCCAGAAGGGTATTCAATGAATCTTGTTGAGATGAATCGTTATTATGATTATTCGAATTTCTGTTTCCTAATATCATGAAGTTTTCAGCTACTATTTCAGTTGTATATCGTTTATTACCGTCTTTATCTTCCCATGTTCTTGTTCTGAGGCGGCCTTCAATAAATATTTGCGTACCCTTTTGCAAGAAGCGCTCTGCAATATCTGCCAATCCCCTCCAACAAACGATATTATGCCATTCGGTTTGTTCTACTTTTTGTCCGTCCTTATTTTTGAATGTTTCAGTTGTGGCAAGAGGAAATGCTGCTTTTTTTGCATTTTCAAAATTTACAATCTCAGGGTCTTTCCCCAAATTTCCAATTAAAATAACCTTGTTAATACCTGCCATAATTGTAATGTTTTAAATTAATATTCGTTAATACTCAAAATAAAAAATATTCATTTTTGCACCGCAAATATAGGACTTTTATCTTTATGAATCTCAAAATGCATTAAAATTTCCACATTTTCTAATAGCATTTATTCATAAATTATTGATCAGTAAATAAATAAGAATTTATTATATTTTACCAAATTTATATATTGTATCAAAAATATTCGAAACTGCTTTAATATAGACATGCATTTTGAAAACATTAAGGGAGGCGATCTGAAAGTTCATTATGCAAATACAGATCAATCAGGCGAGGAACAGGGTATTTAGCAATATCTTTTATCGGAATCATAAACGAATTCTCATGCAAACAAACAGGAGGGTTCAAAGTTTCGATTTCGATGAAACGCACAATCAATAATTGGTGCGTTAATTGATGCTTACAATGTTTTTGAGTGGGCAAAATTTTGTATTGGGAAATTCCGGCATCCCCTAAAAATTGTTCGATTTTTTTGATTAAAGAGGTTTCGGATAATTCTTCAGTCGTTTCAATTAATGGAAATTCATTTAGATTTTTCCAGATATCATTGTCCGAACGTTTTTGCAAGCATGAATAAATTTCATTTTTAGTGTAGACGCGCAACGCCAGGTAGTAAAAATAGCGTGTACGGACTTGCGGCTTGTTTTTTTTGATGGGAAGATCTTTTTGTTTCTGATACTTGAACGCAAAGCAATCATTTTTGAAGATGCAACTTTCGCAATTAGGATTCTGAGGTTTACAATATAAAGCGCCGAATTCCATAATTGCCTGATTGAAAAGATCCGGATGATTTCTATCCATCAATTTATCGAGTAGTTTCTCAAATTCAACATGAGCAGTTTGAGATCCTATGGGCGTAAAAATACCAAAAAATCTGGAGATAAATCGATAAACATTTCCATCCACGACAGAATACGGAAGTTTAAAAGCAAAAGAGGCAATAGCCGCCGCCGTATATTTTCCGATTCCTTTTAGAGAGAGAATGTCTTTATAGGTTCCAGGAAATTTGCCTTGATATTTTTCAACAATTATTTTTGCCGTAGCATGCAAATTTCGGGCGCGGGAATAATAACCCAGACCCTGCCAGGTTTTTAACACATCTTGTTCGTCGGCGGCGGCCAAATCTTTAATTTGCGGGTACTTTCTCAGGAATTCATAATAATAGGCCAGACCCTGATTTACGCGGGTTTGTTGCAAAATAATTTCCGAAAGCCAAATATGATAAGGGTTATCGGTTCTCCGCCAAGGCAAGTCTCGCTTATTTTCATTAAACCAGTTGATGATATTTTCGGAAAATGACATTAAAATGGGAGAATAAACGAATTAAAAGATTAAAAACTTGTTATGCGTATAAAACGAACCCCGTCATATCGCGCAATGTATTGTCTTAGAGAAGATCGCGCCTCGCCTTGAATAGGGGAACCGTCGGTATTAATAAATTGAGAGTTACAACAAGGGCAAGTTAAAATTGAAAAAGAAGACGTCACTTCAACCTTGCAATTATGATTAATGGGACATGCTCTTTCAAAAGCTACAAAATTCCATCCTTGATTGAAAACCACAACGCCGTTATATCCTCCTGTATAGTATTCCCAACCTCCCGAGGTCGCCAGATTCAAATTCCGCGCGTCCCTCAAATCTATTCTAAAATCTGTAGCTCCCATTGGCGCTTCATCTACTCGTTTACATTGGATAAAAGATAGAGAGCAAAATAAAGCGGTTATCATTATTACCCTCAAAGGTATTTTTTCAAGTTTTTCTTTTTGTAACATGATTTCTATTGTTTCTGACTTCTATTGTTCGGAAAAAATAGTTGTTAAAACAACATCCCCTACTATTTTCAACGTGTTCTTGTTAATAACGTTCAAATCGTCTGTCGTTGTATGCCAATGGGGAAAAAAACTTCCGTCGGGACTGTTTTGAACAATGTCAATCATGGGAATGTTCGTAATCTTATTCACAAATAAATGATCATCAATAATAGCGGGCGTTTGCTGCTCTATAAAAACGGAACTGTATCCTAAATTTTTAGCAATATTCCATACTTTTTGCATAATGCCGGAAGCATAGTGCATGGATGTTCCCTCCATCAGAAAACGAGGTTCATGATATCCGACCATATCAAGCAATATCCCATATTGAGCTTGGTAATAAGGAATATGCCTGTTTTTTGACCAATATTGAGCGCCTATGCACCAATCTTCGGGATAAGGCAATACATTGAGTTCTCCTTCAGGAGTCCCTTGGTCTTCCAAATCAAAGAAAATAATATCGACACCGACATTGGGTTGTTGGGTTTTCAGTAAACGCGCTATTTCCAACAAAACGCCCACTCCGCTGGCGCCATCGTTTGCGCCGGGAACAGGAGTTTTATGGTTCTTTTTATCCTTGTCGTTGTCGGCGTACATTCTTGAATCCCAATGGGCCGCCAATAGAACCCTGTTTGCTTTTTCTTTCGAAAAGGAAGCAATAATGTTTTTCCCCTCTTTTAAGGAACCATTAAAAATCCTTGCCGCAAAAGATTGCACAATCACGGTATCTGCAAAAGACGCAAGCGTTTGCGTTAAATATTCGGCGCATAAAGCGTGCGCTTTTGAACCCGGTACGCGAGGCCCGAAATCCATCTGATCCTTTATATAAGAAAATGCAGAATCCGAATTAAAAAGAGGTTTTTCTATTTTTGCATAATCGATTTCCTTTGCCGTTTTTTCAGTTGGCCGCTTATTCTTTTCCACGCAACAAATACATAAAAAAAAGCTTACAGTCAATAAGATATGATACTTTTTCATCTGTTTATTTTCCTAAATTTTGTATTTTGATCAGACTTATTTAATGGGAAATGGAGAGTTGAGAATGTTTGATCTTATTGAATAAAATGGTTTATCGCTTATGGCTTAAAGTTTAAGTTGATCTCAATCCCCTTCTAACCTTAGAAACGTTTAAACATTATAAACGCTCAATCTCAAAACTTACCTTCCCTTTATTCACATTTTTTCATTTCAACTTTCTTTTGACCAAGTTGCGCCCTCTTTTGAATCTTTCACCGTAATCCCCGCCAGATTCAATTCATCGCGTATGTTATCCGAAAGGGCATAATTTTTATCGGTCTTGGCTTGTTGGCGTAATTTTAAGATGAGATCCATCAATTTTCCGATCGTTTCGGAACTGTCGTCAGAGATTTCGTCGGAAAGGCCTAAAATTCCGGTAATGAAAGTATCAAAAATATCTTTCAACGTATTAATATCGGCAAGCGTTAAGTTTTCTTTCCCATTTTGAACGGCATTAATAATTTTAGCGGCCTCGAATAAATGAGCAATTAAAACCGGCGTATTAAAATCTTCGTTCAATGCATCATAACACTTTTGTTTTAAACCTCCTATGTCGACAGAGGACGTTTGCGAGGCCGTTAGCTTTTCTAAATACCGCATGGCTTGCATTAAACGGGAAAATCCTTTTTCGGCCGCTTTCAGCGCTTCGTTCGAAAAATCCAACGTACTACGGTAATGAGCTTGTAGAATAAAAAAGCGAATAGTCATTGGACTATAGGATTTTTCCAAAAGCGGATGTTCTCCGGTAAAAAACTCATTTAGAGTAATAAAATTCCCCAAAGACTTGCCCATTTTTTGCCCGTTGATTGTAATCATATTATTATGCATCCAATACTTGCATGGACCGTGTTTATGGACGCTCGTCGATTGGGCAATTTCAGATTCGTGATGAGGAAATAGTAAATCCATTCCACCTCCATGAATATCGAATTGTTCTCCCAAATATTTTGTACTCATAGCAGAGCATTCAACATGCCATCCGGGGAAACCTTCGCTCCAAGGGGATTTCCATCTCATAATATGTTCGGGAGACGCTTTTTTCCATAAAGCGAAATCAGCAGAATTCCGTTTTTCCTCTTGTCCCGACAAACTGCGGGTAGTAGACAATAAATCTTCTATTACCCGTCCCGACAAGCATCCATATAAATGCGTCTCGTCATTATATTTTTCCACATCGAAATAAACAGAACCATTTGCCTCATAAGCAAATCCTTTGTTTACAATTTGTTGAATCATTTCTATTTGTTCGATAATATGTCCAGATGCTTGCGGCTCTATACTGGGTCGTTTAACGTTCAAAGCGTCCATGCTGCTATGGTAGCGATTAATGAAAAATTGCGCCACTTCCATCGGTTCAAGCTCTTCCAGACGCGCTTTTTTAGCAATTTTGTCCTCACCCTCGTCCGCGTCATTCTCCAGATGCCCTACATCTGTAATATTACGCACATAACGTACTTTATAACCCAAGTGCGTCAGATACCGGAAAACCAAGTCAAATGTAATTGCCGGTCGCGCATGCCCCAAATGTGCGTCTCCATAAACGGTAGGTCCACAAACGTATATACCCACATAAGGAGGTCGCAGCGGTTCGAACAGTTCTTTTTTTCGCGATAGAGTATTGAAAATTTGCAATTCGGAAGTCATTGATTATACAGTAGTTTAAAGGAGTTCATATAGAAAATACAATCGCAAAGGTAGCAAAAAATGTTGAATGCCGGGAATTTCCATTTCATATAGAAACGGTTTCAATTTTGCTTAAATCATTTATTCCATGAAACAATTTATATGCATTATACAGAACCGAGGTTTCAATCTGTCGCGTATCTGCTCTTGTCTGTTCACTCCCTATTTTGTACTTTTGTAAATAAAGAAGAATCCAATGGAATCGATCAAAAAAATTTTTCAAATAGGAAACGGACCTTCCAGCAGTCACACCATAGCGCCAAAAAGAGCCGCTACGCAGTTTAAAAACAAAAATCCTCAGGCACATAAATATCAGATTACATTATATGGCAGTTTAGCGGCGACCGGAATAGGCCACTTAACCGATAAAGCAATTATTGAAGCCATGTCTCCAACCGTTGTCGAATTAATTTGGGAACCCTCTGTTTTTCTTTCCTTTCACAGTAATGGGATGAAATTTGAAGCGTTAGACGCTGACGGCAAAATAACGGACACATGGACTATTTTTAGCGTTGGGGGTGGGGCATTAGCTGATGAAAACACAAAATTTTCTGTTGAGCGCGTGTATGAATTGAGCAAGATTACAGATATATTAAACTGGGTAGAGAAAAAGGGAAAAACATATTGGGAGTATGTTGCCGAACATGAAGGCCCGGAAATCTGGGATTTTTTACTGGAGATTTGGAAAGTAATGCAATCTTCCGTCCGGGAAGGCCTCGAAACAGAAGGCGCAATGCCCGGAGGTTTGCACCTAAGGCGAAAAGCGCGGTCGTATCATGAAAAAGCCAAAAGTTATAAACCCTCTTTACAAAACAGAGCATTAATTATTTCATATGCGCTGGCAGTAGCAGAACACAATGCCTGCGGGGGAAAAATTGTAACGGCGCCCACTTGCGGGTCTTCGGGCGTATTGCCGGCTGTATTATATCATTTAAAAACCAACCACGATTTTTCGGATAAAACCATTTTGGAAGCATTAGCTACAGCAGGCTTATTTGCTAATGTGATTAAGACAAACGCTTCGATTTCCGGCGCCGAGGTAGGCTGTCAGGGAGAAATCGGTTCGGCTTGTTCCATTGCGGCAGCGGCGGCCAATCAGTTGTTTGGAGGCAGTCCCACTCAAATAGAGTACGCGGCTGAAATGGGACTTGAACATCACTTAGGGTTGACTTGCGACCCTGTTTGCGGATTGGTTCAGATCCCTTGCATAGAAAGAAATGCATTTGCCGCTTTAAGGGCGCTGGATGCTACATTTTACTCTATGATGTCAGACGGGAGACATTTTATCAGTTTTGACAAAGTAGTAGAAACAATGAAACTTACAGGAAAAGATTTGCCGAGCTTGTATAAGGAAACAGCCGAAGGAGGATTGGCAATTGTAGGAAAACCCACGAACTAGAGTTCCGGAAGAATTTTTCGGATTTTACCCGGAACGTTATCAATTTATACATTCTTGCGTCTGGGTCAATTGAATTATTGAAAATCAAATAATACCATAAAGCTTTATTAATATTTTAATGAGTGCAGAGAAAAAAACATTTAATGAATTTATATTTCATCATCGCGTTCCTATTCAAATTCGTTTTGACGACATCGACAGAATGGGGCATGTAAACAATACAGTATTGATGAGCTATTTCGACTATGGAAAAGTCTGTTATTTTCAGTTTCTGAACCCGGAATTAATTTATGAAGAGAGGGCCCCGTTCATTATTGTTCATTACGAAACAGACTTTTACCAACCTGTATTTGCTCAGGAAGAGATTTTTGTACAAACCAAAATAACCGGCTTTGGAGAAAAAAGCGTCGAATTTATCCAACGCATTGTGTGCGGCGAGAAAATAAAATGCGTATGCAGGACCATCATGGCGGGATTTAACCATCAGACTCAGACTTCGGAAAGGATCCCCGAAGCTTTTAAAGATTTAGCGAGGAAAATAGAAATTAGCCGTTAGAATTAAGTTACTAAGAGGTCGTCGAAATTTTTATGGAAAAGATTTTGAGACAATCTCTAAAGTTTTACCGCTTCTTTCAACGCTTTATATCCTGCGCTGCTGGCTTTCAGAACGGCGCCGGTTTTAAGGTAAACTCTGTAAACTTCCTTATCCAATATCTCAACTTTTTCCACCTTGTCTACGTTGACAATGAAAGAGCGGTGAATACGGACAAACTGTTGCGGGGAAAGATTTTCCTCAAAATATTTCATCGTTTTTTCCTTAAGGAAAGAACCCTTTCCGGAATATATTTTTACATAATCGCCGGCAGCTTCAATATAATCGACATCTTGAATTTGAACAACATAGATTTGTTGCCGGTCTTTAATTGCAATTCTTGTTAACGAGGGCAACGATTGCGCAGGCATTTTTTTGAATGGAGAAGAAATGCCCGGATGGGTTCCTTTTCCCGACAGAATTTTTTCTAACGCTTTTTGTACGGCGGAGTCAAAACGTTGTTTAGAATAGGGTTTCAATAGGTAATCTACCGCATTTAGTTCAAACGCCCGAATGGCAAATTGGTCATAGGCTGTAGAAAAAATAATTTCAGGAAAACCGTCAATAATTTCCAACATCTCGAAGCCTGTCAATTTAGGCATCTGAATATCCAAAAAAACCAATTGCGGATTTTGCTCTTTGATCATCTTCATGGCGTCGAATCCATTAGTCGCCTCCCCTATGATTCTTATTTCGGAATAATCCTGCAAATAATAGCGGATTAAACTTCTTGCAGGTTCTTCGTCATCGACAATAATTACGTCTATCATTTTTTCAATTCATTTAAATCAATTAAGAAACCGAAAAGTCAAAATATTATTATTCATTACTTCTTTTTTCCCATAAAACATGATTCATCACGGCCCGGATTTCGGTGTAAGAGAAATCTTCTCCCAATTGCTCTTTAATAGGGGAAAGAGCCGCTCCTTCATAATCTTTGATTATTTGCAGGATTGCCTTTACTCTCGCTTCATTGGGAACAAGGTCGTAAACAGATAATTCTCCGGTTTGAACATATACGCATAAATGAGAGCCTATCGTACTTTCAACCAATCCTCTTTCTTTTGCAATTTGTTCCATCGTTTGTCCCGATTTGAACATACTCAAACTCAGCGCCGCCGAATCATTTTTCTGTCTTTTGGCAGAGGCTTTTTCATAACCGTCGGGAGCATTCTCCTGTCTTTCATCTACATAAGCTGTCTTTTCATATAATACAATTTCTCCGTAAAAGACCCTTTCCAGTTTAGTTAAAAAATACCGGATGGAGACTTTCAGATTTTCTAACGTTTTTAGATATTCTTTGAGTTTTTTTTCTTTTTTGAAGTGAACCTGATGTGTTTGCAGGACTTCCAACAATTCTTTTTCTATGATCTGACGAAAATAATTTGTTCCTTTTTCTACACGCTCCTGCAAAGACTCAATATTACCGTTTTGTTCAAATTCCGCAATGAGCCTGGATAATTGATTTTGGAACCGGTTGCCTGTTTCGCATAACAAAAGAACGGATTCTATCAGTTGAGCGGACATTTGTTGCGAAGCTTCGAAACAAGAAAGTTGTTCCATTGGAGGAAGCGCGTTTTTCCATATTTTGATTTCTTCCTGCAGTTTTGTGAAGTCGAACATTTCGATCAATCTATTCCGGCAATAAATCCTCTTTTGTTTTGTTAACGAACTTTGTAATTCTTCTTCCTCCGGTTCGGAGTTTGCAAACCGAAGCACAAACGGATCGCTCATTATGGTATCCGGGTTAATGGCTGAGTGAAGAACAATACCTTCCAGGGTCGTACAACGACTAAGGGCCACATATACTTGTCCGGGCGCAAACGCCTTCCCCGCGTCAATAATGGCTTTCTCAAAAGTAAGTCCCTGACTTTTGTGAATGGTTATCGCCCAAGCCAAACGGATAGGATACTGAGTAAAAGAACCCAGTTCTTCCTCTTCAATTACGCCGGTTTCTTTGTTTTGTACATATCTGATATTTTTCCATATTTCTTTTTCCAATACCAAAGACATTTCAGAATCGGCAAGTTTTACGGTAATGTTTCCATCTTTTATTTGGGTTATTGTCGCAATTTTTCCGTTATAGTATCGTCTGGGTTCGCCGACATCGTTTTTAACAAACATTATCTGGGCATTTTCTTTCAATGATAAAACTTTATCCGTAGGCAAAATATTTTCAGAAAAATCACCTTCGATTTTACCTTCAAAACAATGGATTTTCCCGGGCAATTTGCTTAACTCATATTGATTGATGCGGTCGGCTTTATAATTATGGGTAGAGAGCGTAATATATTTGTCATCGTTGTTTTGTTGAAAATAGGGGTTGTACCGAGATTTCAACAGTTCTATATCGTCGTTGCTGAGTCTGTTTTCGCGAATGGCATTTAATAAGCGGATAAACCATTGCTCATTCTGGCGGTAAATTTTCTTTAATTCTATGTAAAACGGGGGCTTTTTTTCTATCGCCTTAGCGTGAAAAAAAAACGGACTTCGATAGTATTGTTTCAGAATTTCCCATTCTCCGTCAACAACCACAGGGGGCAATTGAAACAAATCTCCTATATAAAGCATTTGCAAACCGCCAAAAGGTTCGTCGGAACGTCTATAATGTTTTAGCACATAATCAATGGCATCCAATATATCAGCCCTGAGCATGCTGACTTCGTCGATAATTAGAAGTTCCGCTTTTCTTAATAAGTCTATCTTTGTTTTGTTCATGCGGAACCTGCTTCCGGAAAGATACGAACGGCGACCTTCGAAAGAAGGAAGGAAGGGTTCGAAAGGCAACTGAAACAAAGAATGAATGGTAACTCCTTCGGCATTAATGGCGGCGACTCCCGTAGGCGCGACAACCAACGTTGCTTTGTGAGTGTTTCTTTTTATGTATTTTAAAAAGGTAGTTTTACCCGTTCCCGCCTTTCCCGTCAAAAAAATATGCTGAGACGTGTAATTTACATAATCGGCGGCAAGCCGGAAAAATTTGTTTTGTAAGTCGGGCGTAAATGTTTGTGGTTCCTTATTGGACATCTTTCTCGCAAATATATCAAACAATCAAAAAAGTTGATCGTAATTTTTGCTTCGTTTCGTTATTTGCCCAAATATTCCATTCTCTTCAAAAGAGAACGTTTCATAGGATTTGAAATAGAGCCGAAAAGAACTTTTACAGTAATAGGAACGCCTTTATAATCTATCACATTATTCATGGTATAGTTTACTATATTGCATTTCAACTGAATATTCATATACGCGGAGCCATTGAAACGATGCATAAATCCAACGCCAAAGTTAAAGTTATAACTTGAAACAAATGCATAATCCGAAGAATTTAACATTTCCGAACTAATTGCTTCGAATCCGTCCCATCCGATACCGCCCAATAAAACAAGATTGTTCTGCTTGCCTCTGTATAAATCCCAACCGAAGTCTAATCCGATATAAGCGCCGAAAAAATGATTGGTGTTATAAATACTGTCTCCCCACTTGGCGTCGTAATGAGAACTATTCAAAAACCGTATCGACAAATCGAAATCGCAGCTCAACCTTCCTCCTTTCCCTCCGAATACCACGCCTAATTCGGGATGAACGCCCAATGCAGCCATCTCTCCCATCGGAATCCAAACGCCTGTAGAAATAGCCCAATTCCAATCAATCATTGTTTTAATCCGGTTAACATGATCGTAATATCCATAGGTTAATTTTGAATCGGGGTATTTAAACTTTTGGATTCTGTAAAACAATGAATCGGTCTGACCGGAATAAAATTCGCACCAGGCATACTCGATACTTTTTTTAGGGTATTTGTTTATGTTTTTTCCTGCCAACGTTTTAGTATATTTATCAAAATCCTCTCCTATAGGAACGTACGAAAAATATTCTCTATCTTTCTGATACTTTTCCCTGTAATCCCCATCTTTAAAACTTTGCTCTCTGTTTTGGTAATTAAGAATTAAATCAATAATATTGATTCTGATAATTACATCCTTATATTGATTCTGGTTTAACGCGTATAAAATTTTTGCTCTCTGCAAAGCTTCGTTGTTCCGGCAAATGCTCTCCCAATAATCTATTAAATCAGGAATTAAATCTATTTTCCCATCTTGAAAATATTCTACAAATAATAATGCGCATTTATTCGAAGCATTCTCGCAAGAATAATTGTTTTTCATCAATTCCTGTAAAGCAATATCGGAATTTTCTTGAGCAAGCAAGGAAACACTTGTCGCATTCAATAAAAAGAGCAAGCAGAGTATTTTTTTCATGGAAATATTTTAATTTATTCAAATACAGTTATTCACAAAATTACGATTACAAAAACGGGGACATGCCCGTATAATAAAGACCAAACGTTTTCTTACAAATACAAGACAAAGATAACTTTTTTCTAAAATTTATTCCTCGAAAATTATAATTGAATTTAAAAATGCATAGGCTGACGAATGGCGCTTAAATTCCGGCATAAATATCGATTTAGGGAGTTGCGTAATGGGATTCAGAGATGATTTTTGTTTCAATAGATTCAGCGAAGAAGTCTTTAAGAGGTTGTCTAAAAATTTTTCTATGAAGTATTTTGAGTCTAAAAATGAAATTTTTTGTCGGAATTTTTACCAAATAGCACTACTATTCTTGAAAAATCCCGCCTGCAAACTCGCTATTTTTATCTCTCAAAATCTTTTTCATAAAATTTAGACAACCAAGAAACTTTTTTGGAACTTTTGTCGTGAATTATTTTTTTTCCAGGGTGAATAAAAATTCTAAACCGCCGCCGTCGCGATTCTTCGCCCCAATCATTCCTTTATGAAAAATAATCGCGTTCTTTACAATGGCCAAACCAAGTCCGGTTCCTCCCGCTTTTCGGGAACGCCCCTTATCAATGCGGTAAAAACGATCGAAAATCCGGTTTATATGTTCTTTCGAAACCCCTGTTCCGGTGTCGGCATAGCAAAAATAATATTTGTTTTCGTCTTCGCGATAACAGTCTAAAATAATTTCAAAATTTTCGCCCGCATAGGCTAAAGAATTATCTATCAGATTTCTAAAAATGGAATATAACAATAGTCTATTTCCTTCCATTTCTAAGGCTTCTTTTATCCGGAGATTCAATTTTACGTGCTTTTGCTCTATTTGCAATGTTGCGTCGTTTAACACGCTTCGAATAATTTCCGACAGGTTTAACGTTGTTTTCTCAAAAAATTCGCTTCCCGAATCAATTTTGTTAAGTAGTAAAATTTCGCTTACCAGATGAGACAACCGGTTTGCCTGGGCGTAAGTGCGTTCAATATAAAATTGTCTACGTTCGGCCTCCAACTGTGGAAAGTTGA
The DNA here is from genome assembly GCA_031553195.1 of Bacteroidales bacterium. Classification (GTDB taxonomy): domain Bacteria; phylum Bacteroidota; class Bacteroidia; order Bacteroidales; family P3; genus JAVBLV01. The sequence goes on along the minus strand of JAVBLV010000001.1, from coordinate 18,123 downwards.
TTATTGTTTCCAAATAACCCATAATGCTGCTTACAGGCGTTTTTAACTCATGGGCAATATTCTGAGTGAGTTGCCTTTTAATTTGATATTGTTCTTCTTGCTGAGTTACGTCGTTGATTGAAATTTCAAAACTTTTGTCTTCAAATAAAATACATTGCACCGAAAAAGTCCGGTTATTGCTTTCGATCAATAGATTTTCCTTTACAATATCGTCGCGGAGGAGTTCGTTATTCTCGTTTTTATCCAGAAAAGCCGTAATTCCGCTGAATTCCTTTAATATAAAAATACCTTCAGGTTCCTTCAATTGAGAAACGGAAATTAAATTAATGTATTGGATAAACAGCTCATTAACTATAATATGTTGCCGGTTTTCAGAAAAAATGGCCAAGCCTTCCTTGGATAGATACAAATGTTTAAATAATTTTTCTTTTTCAGAAACCAATTCGTCTTTGACCTTGCATAACTTATTGTATGTATTGGCAATATATTCGCTCGCTTCGTTCAATTCATCGATATGAAACAATTTTGCGTTTACGAAAGGTTCTTTATTTTCAACTCTTGATGCGATGTTTTTCAACTGGATAAACACTTTATAAAAAATCCGGCTCATGTACCAGATACCTAGTAATACAAATAGAAACAGTATTCCTACTAAATAAAAAAATTGAAGATTAACGTCTTTAAGTATCTCCATCAAATGTACATTGTAAGGAAGAGCCGTGCGGATATTATATTCCCCGAAATTTTGCAGGAGGTAATAATATTTTTGTTTTGTCGTATTTGAAAGACGGATGCTTCGCCCTATTCCGTTTTTCTGGGCATCGATAAATTCCGGTCGGTCTGCATGGGAAAGCAATGTTTCGGGTTGTTCGACCTGGGAATCGAAAAGGACGTTTCCGTTTTTATCAAAAATAGAAACCCTGATATTTGTATCGGGAAAAAGCCGGATGATATTCACCAACTTCTGCACTTCCAAATCCGAACTTACTGAATTGTAAAGAATAGAATTATAGTTTATCAACGTCGATTCCAGTTGGCCCTTTCTGAATTCTTTTTCTCTGTTATATTGTATAAATAGAATGATTCCCGTAAAAAACAGAAGTATCAAAACGATATACAAGAAAATCTGATTGTTGATGGATAATCTTCGAAAAGGCGTCATTATTTAAAATTGTTGAAGGGAGGAAACTTTACATGAAAATCAAAGATTATTAATACGTGGCGCGTTTGTCATTTAATCTTCTGTTTCGAAACAGTAACCATAACCCAAACGAGTCGTTAAATTTTTTCCGTAAACGCCGATCTTTTTTCTCAAACGGTTGATGTTTACGTCTACTGTACGTTCCAATACATACACTTCGTCATCCCAAACTTTTGCTAAAATGTCTTCGCGAGAAAAAATTTGATTCCGGTTTTCAACCAAAAGCAGTAAGATTCCAAACTCCTTCTTGGTAAGAACGATTTCATTTTTATTGATAAATACTTTTTTCTTTGCAAGATTTATCTCCATATCATGATAGCCGATTATTTCTTCCTGAAATTTTTCTTTCTTTGCATTCCGGCGAATGGCAACATTCACGCGAGCAATAACTTCCCTTATTGAAAAGGGCTTGGAAATATAATCGTCGGCGCCTATCGAGAAGCCGGTCAACGTGTCGTTTTCCGTATCCCTTGCCGTAATAAAAATAATGGGGATATCTTTTGTTTCTTTTTCTTTACGCAAAATACTCCCTAATTTAAATCCCGACATTTCTCCCATCATTACGTCAAGCAATAATAAGTCGTATGATTTCAAATCCTTTTCCAAGGCTTCCTCCGCCGAATGAGCTACATCTACTATATATCCCTCATTTTCCAAATTAAATTGAAGAATTTCGCACAAATCTTCCTCGTCGTCGACTACTAAAATTCTTTTTGTCATCATATTGCGCAAATTTACCAAAACTATAATTCAGTTATATCACAATAGCATTACAAAAGTATTAAATTTATCGAAGCCCTATTTAAATCCGGTAGCGCGCATTATTTCGCTACAATATATTTTCCTTTTTTATTCCACGAGAATCTATAATTTTTGACATGGCGGGAGATGAGCGCAAAAAATAAAGAGAGAATTATTATGTGTCAACAAATCCTTTAGCCGCTTTACTCAGAGGTTGTTTAAAAATTTTTCCACGAAGTATTTTGAATCTAAAAATGCTCTTTTTTGTCGGAATTTTTACCAAATAGCTCCATTATTCTTGAAAAATACCGCCTGCAAAATCACTATTTTTATCTTTCAAAATCTGTTCTATAAAAATTTAGACAACCTCTTAGCCAAATTTTGTATTTTTGCGAAATCTTTTCCGACTTGTAAGAATTAATGAATCAGGATTTGGGTAGGAATAGAATTTTCATTTAGTAAAAATTGAACGAGTTTATGCCAAGTAAAGATATCGGAAATCATCTGAAAATTTTTTTATTCAGCAAAAGTCTTTTATCGAGAATTGTTCTTGTTAATATTATTATCGGACTACTGCTTTTATCGTTGAGTTTATTTAATATTCTGTCGCCGGACAAATGGAATTTGAAGGACTGGTGCTTTGAACATTTCGGTCTCCATTCCAATTTGCAGTCCTTGATTGAAATGCCATGGACGTTGGTTAGTTATATGTTTTGCCATTTCAACTTTTGGTCTTTGCTTTTTAATATGCTTATGCTGTATTTCGGAGGCATATTATTTAGTCAGTATTTGGGGCAACGCCGGTTTACATATACTTATTTTTTTGGAGGATTGGCCGGCGCATTGGTTTTCATTATTTCGTACAATACATTTCTTTCCGATAAGTATACGATTGTTGCCGGCGCTTCGGCGGCTGTTCTGTCAATCTTTTTTGGAATTACTGCTTACATTCCTAATTTTGAAGTAAATCTTTTTCTTTTTGGACGAATAAAATTGAAGTATCTGGCCATTATATTTCTTGGCATTGATATTCTAAGCGTTTCACAATCAAATGCAGGAGAATATTTAGTTCATTTTGGAGGAGCGTTGTATGGTTTCCTTTCGGTTTGGGCCCCCCGATATTTTAAAAATCATTCTACAAATAAAAGAAAATTAAAAGTAGTAAAGCCCCGTACTTCTTATGGGAAGGAAGGACGTCCGCTGACAGATGAGGAGTACAATCGCATCCGGGCGGAAAAACAAAAAGAGATAGACGCCATTTTGGACAAAATATCCCGATCGGGTTATGAGAGTTTAACCCAAAAGGAAAAGGATGCTTTGTTCGATTCGGGGAATAAAAACTAACATGCGTTCCATCTTATATTTAGAGGTTGTTTAAAAAAATTTCTATGAAGTATTTTGAGTCTAAAAATGCGCTTTTTTGTCGGAATTTTTACCAAATAGCGCTACTATTCTTGAAAAATCCCGCCTGCAAAATCGCTATTTTTATTTCTCAAAACCTTTTCCATAAAAATTTAAACAACCTCTTACTTGTCGATTATAAAACTTCTTAAACTTTCTTGAATATCGCATGAGAAACTTTCTGAAAAAAATAATGCTTATTTTTAATATTGTCTTTGCTTCCTTGCTTTTAGGCTGTTATTTATCGGCAGTTGTAAGCGCGGAAAAAATTCCATTGTTGGGTTTGTTAAGTCTAGGTTATACAATTTTATTATTTATCAATATAGGATTCATCGTTTTTTGGGGTATTTTTCTGAAAAAATATTTTCTTATATCTCTGATTGTTATTCTTATACGCGTAGATTATTTGCCTTTGTATGTACAATTCGGAAAAAAGGCCGGGGAAAATGAGACAACTCTTGAGAATTCAATAAAAATAATGAGTTTTAATACGCATTTATTCCTTTATGATAATGAGGATAAAAGACCCCAAGCAGAAAAGACGCTCGAATTAATTAAGGAGTGGGGGCCGGATATTATTTGTATGCAGGAATTCTCAAGTAAAAAAAGCGATGGATTGAGAACGCTTGAGAAAATAAAGGAACAGACAGGGAAATACCACTATTCGCCCAGAGAGTCGGTAACAACCGACGCGACCGGGAATGTTTTGATTTCCCGTTTTCCGATTATCAATTCAGGGATTGTAGACGCAGACCTCAAGTATAGTTACAAACTAATGTTTGTCGACTTGGTCGCTAATGAAGATACCTTACGAGTATATAATATGCATCTTGCTTCTTTCAAATTGAGCGACGAGGACGCTCGGGCGCTGGAAGAATGGACGGAGAATCATAATTTTGAGAAAGAGAAGAGCAAAACGCTAATAAAGAAACTTATAAAGGCGCAAAAAGAACACGCCAAAGAAGTAGAAGTTTTAAAGAAGCATATTGCAGAATCGCCCTACAAAGTAATTATTTGCGGCGATTTTAATGATACGCCGGCTTCGTACGCTTATCAGCAATTGAAACAGGACATGAAAGATGCATTTACACAAAAAGGTAGCGGTTTCGGAACAACTTATAATGGGAAATTTCCTGCTTTCAGAATAGATTATATCCTTCACAATAAAAGTTATAGAACGGTTGGGTTCAAATTGCAGAAAGTAACCTATTCCGATCATTGCCCTATTCTGGCCATTTTACAACCTAATAAAAAATGAAAAAAGAAGAATTATTTGCCGAAGTCATTGCCTATTTTGAGAAAAACAGGCCTGTCGCCGAAAGCGAACTAGTCTATACCGACCCTTATGAACTTTTAGTAGCGGTAATTCTTTCGGCTCAATGCACAGATAAACGCGTAAACATGACGACGCCTTTATTTTTTCAACATTATCCGAATGTCGAGAAACTGGCTGTCGCAAAAGAAGACGACGTATATGAACTGATAAAGTCCATCTCTTATCCAAGGAATAAGAGTAAACATTTGATCGGAATGGCAAAAATGTTATCAAGCGAATTTAATGGAGTTGTACCCTCTGATGTTGACGAACTTCAAAAATTGCCAGGCGTGGGACGTAAGACTGCAAACGTGGTTGCTTCCGTAATTTTCAAGAAACCTGCCATGGCTGTCGATACCCATGTATTCAGGGTCTCCGCCCGCATTGGATTGACTTCGTCGGCGAAGAATCCTTTACAAGCGGAGAAACAGTTGGTAAAATATATTCCCGAAGAAAAAATTCCAATCGCCCATCATTGGCTTATATTACATGGCAGGTACGTATGCACGGCGCGAAAACCGAAATGCGAAGAATGTGGATTGAAGCATTTGTGCAAATATTATCAGAAAAATGATGACGAGCAACACGCAAACATCAAAACCGGAAAATCTAAATAGGAATTAAGACACTAAACAATTGAATTACTTTATTATATGACCATTTCTCGAACAAATTGACTTTTTTGATCTTTTCTCTAAAACAAAACTCGCAAAGCCTTGATTTTTAAAATTTTTGATTATTTTTTGAAGATAAAAGATTCAGATAGCTGTGTAACGGAGGGACTTACACAGGCAATATATCAAGAACCTGGATGAGGCGAATAGCCGCAGCATGTGAAAGCCCTTCGCCGAATTTTTTAACCCGTTATTTTATTTATTGGCATTTTTTTTGCGGATAAGAGTACCCGAATCGCATCGTGTAGCGTTTTCCTTTTTAAAATACATTATAATGGATATAGCATTAACTATTTTGGCCGGCATCCTAGTAATAACAGGCTTTATTGGCTCTGTCTTGCCTGTTTTGCCGGGTCCGCCTTTGAGTTATCTGGGGTTGCTCCTTTTCCATTGGTCGAAATATACGCAATATAGTCCGGCAATACTTTGGACACTGGGTATCGCTACTTTATTAATAACTATTTTTGATCAGCTATTCCCTATCATAATGACCAAGCGCATGGGGGGAACAAAATATGGTTCTTGGGGAACTACAATCGGCTTAATTATCGGTTTTTTTATCGCTCCGCCTATAGGAATCGTTTTATTGCCTTTTATAGGCGCGCTGGTCGGCGAGTTGATTGGCGGCGCTCAGATGCACAAGGCGGTAAAATCTGCAATGGCGTCTTTTTTAGGATTCTTATTGGGTACCGGAATAAAGCTTGTCATTGCAGGAGTGATTATTTATTATTACTTCAGTCGTTTGTTTGAATTAATCTTCTGAAAATTCTTTTACTCTCAATTTATTAAACGAAGATTCGATTTCAGAGCCTACTAATGCGAATGCCGGCTTTTAAAACAAACTAATTTTATATATTTTTGTCCTTCTGTATATCCCAATCAGATTCATTCTCGAAAAACATAAAAAACATTTGTAATCATGAGTTTAGAAATAAAAATCAACAACGACATTAAAGAGGCTATGTTGAACAAAGACAAGCCTAAATTAGAAGCGCTACGCGCCATTAAAGCCGCCTTGCTATTAATCAAAACAGGCAAAGATCATTCCAGCGGAGAAATACCGGAGAATTTAGAAATAAGCACTTTACAGCGTTTGGTAAAACAACGCAAAGAAGCTGCCGATATGTACAAAAGCCAAAATAGGGAAGATTTGTACAATGAAGAAACGTTCCAATTGGAAATTATTCAAAAGTATCTTCCACAACAATTATCAGAAGAGGAAATTAGAGCTGCTTTAAAAAAGATCATTGCAGAAACCGGCGCTACTTCCGCCAAAGATATAGGAAGAGTCATGGGAACAGCTCAAAAAGAATTTGCAGGTAAAGCGGATAATAAAATTGTTTCGGAATTAGCAAAACAACTCCTGGAATAATTAATACTCTGTTGCATTTACAATTTGGCCCAATCGTTTCGCGCCTCGCAAATTTTCAAGTATTTGCGAGGCGCGAAACCAGCATTAAATCTATCACAGATTAGGACTATCTATTCATTATAAATACTATAAATCAAATGTTTAATAATGCATAGCAATGCTAAGAAGTTGTCTAAATTTTTCAAGAAAAGATTTTGAAAGATAAAGATAGCGAGTTTTGCAGACGAGGTTTTTCAAGAATAGTAGCGCTATTTGGTAAAAACTCCGACAAAAAGAGCATTTTTAGACTCAAAATACTTCATAGAAAAATTTTAAACAACCTCTCTTTTTTCATTTTACAAACATAGGAACTAAGAAATTTGAGACCGTTTAATACATTTCAATCACATAAAATTTCACTCCTGCTATTTTTATATTTTGTTCCATTTCACTCTATTAATCAGTATTTTATGCTTTTCAAGCATGCCTATCAATAAGTTTTTGTATTTTCGCAAACGGAATTCACACAAATAATTATTGATAAATATATATAAGAATATGGTAACCAAGGAACTTATCGACCCTAAAAGCATTGTTGTGATAGGCGCGTCGAACGATATTCAAAAACCCGGCGGGAAAATCCTTAAAAATATTATTGACGGGAAATATAAAGGGAACTTATATGTTGTAAATCCAAAAGAATCCGAAATACAAGGAATTAAATGTTTTCAGAATGTACAGGATTTACCGCAAGTAGATTTGGCGGTTTTAGCTATTGCCGCTAAATTCACTCCCGAAACAGTAGAAGTCCTTACTACGCAAAAAAACGCCAAAGCCTTTATTATCATTTCGGCAGGTTTCAGCGAAGAAAGTCATGAAGGGAAACTGATAGAAGACAAGATTGTAAAAATGATTAACGATGCGAACGCTTGTTTAATCGGGCCTAATTGCACAGGCGTATTAACCCCGAATCATCATAGTATTTTTACGTTGCCGATTCCTACGTTAAATCCGCATGGTTGCGATTTTATTACCGGTTCGGGCGCCACAGGCGTTTTTATTTTGGATACCGGGATTCAGAACGGATTGCAATTTGCCAACGTTTTTACGGTCGGTAATTCTGCGCAAATGGGCGTAGAAGAAATTTTGGAATACCTGGATGAAAATTTTGATCCGCAAACCAGTTCAAAAGTTAAATTACTTTATGTAGAAAACATAAATAATCCTCAGAAATTTTTGAAGCATGCTTCTTCTTTGGCAGGGAAAGGGTGCAAGATTGCCGCCGTTAAATCCGGTTCATCCGAAGCGGGCAGTCGCGCCGCTTCTTCGCATACGGGCGCGTTGGCCAGTCCCGACGCGGCAGTAGACGCTTTGTTCCGTAAAGCGGGAATTGTCCGTTGTTATGGACGCGAAGATCTGATAACTGTGGCGTCTATTTTTATGCATCCTGAGTTGAAAGGCAAAAATATAGGGATTATCACCCATGCTGGAGGCCCTGCGGTAATGCTTACCGACGCACTTTCCAAAGGAGGTTTGGATATCCCTCATATCGAAGGCGAAAAAGCAAAAGAATTATTGGGACAATTATTTGCCGGATCTTCGGTAGCCAATCCTATCGACTTTTTAGCTACCGGAACCGCAGAACAGCTAGGTATCATTATTGATTATTGCGATAAATATTTTGATAATATCGACGCAATGGCCGTTATTTTCGGGACGCCGGGTCTATTCCCTCTTTGGGATGTTTATAAAGTTTTGGACGAAAAAATAAAATCCTGCAAAAAACCAATCTATCCTATATTGCCTTCCCGTTTGATAGCAGGCCCCGAAGTGGCCGAATTCCAAGCGAAAGGAAACGTAAGTTTTCCCGACGAAGTCGTATTTGGAGAAGCCTTAGGAAAAGTTTACAACACGCCTAAACCAAGCGTCAACCCAAAAGATGTTCCTCAAATCGATACAAAGAAAATCCGTGAAACGATTGCCAAATGCGAAAATGGTTATATCAGCCCCGCGTTGGTCGCAGAATTATTAGATGCGGCAGGTATCATGCGCGCTCAGGAAGCGGTTGTAGATAAAGTAGAAGACGCTTTGGCTTTTATCCGCAAAAACGGCTTCCCTGTCGTAATGAAAGTGGTGGGCCCTATTCATAAATCGGATGTAGGCGGCGTAGTTTTAAATGTTAAGGACGAAGAAACGGTTAAACGCGAATTCGATCGCTTGATGAAAATCAAGGATACTTATGCCGTACAATTGTGCCAGATGTGTTTTGGAACCGAAGTCTTTATCGGCGCTATGCGCGAAGATAAATTCGGTCATCAGGTTCTTTGCGGATTAGGAGGCATTTTTATTGAAGTATTGAAAGACGTGCAATCGGCTCTGGCTCCCATTGGCGTTTCCGAAGCTTCGTCTATGATTAAGAATCTGAAGAGTTACGGAATAATTAAAGGCGTTCGCGGACAAAAACCGGTAAATGAGTCTATTTATGCAGAACAAATTGCGCGCGTGTCGGCTTTAGTACAGGCTGCGCCGGAAATTGCCGAAATGGATTTGAATCCTTTATTGGGCTCGGCCGAAATGGTAATTGCAGTGGATGCAAGAATCCGGATAGAAAAATAAAAGCTAGCTAAAAAATATATCCCAGATATTTTTTTAGACCTCTCCCAAAATTATAAAAAAAGAGGTAGGGATAGCGTTATTTTATAAGATTGCATTATCCCTACTTGCTTATTTTGAGTTTGTTTTCATCTCCGAGCCTCAAAATAAAACTAAATTCGTACCTTTGCACCCTTATTTTATTCTACATATAACATCTTATTTTCATGCAAAGGATTCGCAACATTGCTATTATAGCGCATGTCGATCACGGGAAAACCACTCTAGTCGATCGCATGTTACACCAGGCCAAACTTTTTAGAGACAACCAAGATATACAAGATTTAATTTTAGATAATAACGACTTGGAACGCGAACGCGGAATTACTATTTTGTCCAAAAATGTTTCTATTCGCTACAAAGATTTTAAAATCAATATTATTGATACTCCCGGGCATAGCGACTTCGGAGGCGAGGTAGAACGCGTTTTAAATATGGCGGATGGCGTGCTTTTAATAGTAGACGCTTTTGAAGGCCCCATGCCTCAAACTCGTTTTGTTCTGCAAAAAGCCATCGAACTAAATTTAAAACCCATAGTCGTAATCAACAAAGTTGATAAACCCAATTGTCGCCCGGAAGAAACCCAAGAATCCGTTTTCGATTTGATGTTCAATCTGGGAGCATCTGAAGATCAATTGGATTTTCCTACCGTATATGGTTCTTCAAAACAGGGTTGGATGTCGGAAGATTGGAGAAAACCGGCAGACGATATTTCATATTTGTTGGATGTGATTATTAAATATATTCCCGAGCCTGTTTTTCCTGAAGGAAATCTTCAGTTAATGATCTCGTCTTTGGATTATTCTTCTTATGTCGGCCGGATTGCCGTAGGGCGTTTATTAAGAGGTTCCATTCAAGCCGGACAAGAGACAGTATTAGTGAAAAGAGATGGAACTACGCTCAAATCGAGGATAAAAGAATTGTATGTTTTTGAAGGTTTGGCAAAAGAAAAAATAAAAACGGCCATCCATCCTGGCGAAATCTGCGCAATTCTCGGATTAGAAAATTTCGATATCGGAGATTCCGTTTGCGATGTGGAAAATCCCGAACCTTTGCAGCCGATAAAGGTCGACGAGCCAACCATGAGCATGTTGTTTACAATCAACAATTCTCCATTTTTTGGAAGAGAAGGCAAATTTGTTACTTCGCGACATCTGAGAGAACGGTTATTTAAAGAGTTAGAGAAAAACTTAGCCCTTCGTTTACAAGAAACAGACTCTCCCGATTCTTTACTTGTATTCGGAAGAGGAATCTTGCATCTATCTATCCTGATTGAAACCATGCGGAGAGAGGGATACGAGTTACAAGTCGGACAACCTCAGGTTATTATTAAAGAGATTGATGGCGCAAAATGCGAACCTATCGAACAATTGACAATCTTGGTCCCTGAAAATTTTTCCGGAAAAGTAATAGAATTGGTTACTCAACGTAAAGCAGAAATTCTTTCCATCGATACTAAAGGAGATCGCGTGCATATTGAGTTTAGTATTCCTTCCAGAGGACTTATCGGCCTCCGGAATATGGTTTTAACGGTTTCGGAAGGCGAAGCCATTATGGCGCATCGTTTTAAAGCATTCGAACCTTGGAAAGGAGATATCGGAGGCCGGCGCATGGGATCTTTAATTGTGAAAGACACCGGAACGGCTATTGCTTATTCCATAGATAAATTGCAGGACAGGGGAACATTTTTTATTGATCCGGGCGAAGATGTATATGCCGGACAAATCATTGGGGAGCATATCCGTCCCGACGATTTGGTAATCAATGTTACAGTGGGAAAGAAACTCACCAACATGAGAGCTTCCGGTTCCGACGAAAAAATGTCTATTGCTCCGGCCGTGAAATTCTCATTGGAAGAAGCGATGGAGTATATCGGCAAAGACGAATATTTGGAAATCACGCCCAAATCGTTGCGATTAAGAAAAATTATCCTGGATGAAATTGAACGGAAAAGGATGAGTAAGAGCTAAAGAAATTTGAAATTTATTGGCTTTATTTCGATAATATCAGCTCTTGTGATATGGTTTTGACGGATATTTGTTGTACATTTGTTTAGTAAAAATATCTCCACAAATTTACACCGCCATATCATGAAAAAACAATTCATTATTAGCACGTTACTCCTTGTGTTTTTTCTCGCTTCAAATATTTCCTATTCCCAGGAAACAAAAATGTGCAAAGGATATATTATTATTCAGGAAGTTTCCTTTCTGAAAACAGGAATGAAATCAATAGATAGCATCTTTTTAACGGAAAATTATTATTATAGCAAATACGCAACCCATACCCTCCCCTCGAAGCTAATTGACCATAAAAATAAAATTCTTTATGCCATTATCAATTATTCTGAGGGAAAACCGAGACGGGATAAAATAGAAAGGCCTGTTGCAGGTAATTATGTTCTACAGACAGATTATTTTCCCGATACTGTTTGCGACGAAAGCATCAATTATTTAGGCGAGCAAAAAGAAATTGCCGGTTATAGAACTCAAAAAGTGCAGATCCCTTATGTTTCTCCAATCAGCGGGAAAGTATATTCATCTGTTGCGTATATCGCCGATAAAAAATTGGATCCTAATCAGAGCAAATGTATCCCCGGATTTATTTTGGAATTGGATAACATTAGTTTAAAGACGAGGACACTGAAGATTATTGAAACTATGCTTCCCGAAAATGCAGATTTTATCTTAAGGAATACGCGGGACATAAAGGAACTAGAAGCATATCTTGGCGAAGTAAGAGATGCGTATCCTTGGTTTCCAACCGGCGAGGATATAAAACGATTAGCAGAAGAATTATATAGCGATTAATTTTCTTCTTTCGCATTTTTTATTTCGACAATCTCTTTGGCCTTTTTAACTGCCAAACTAATGTGACTACAGATAAATTCTTCGCCCAATTCATTGGCAAAGCCTGAGTTTCTTAGCGATTCATGCACATCCGGATTTACGCCGGAAAGAACAACCTGGATCTTCTCCTTTTGAGAACGTTTCCATAAATTGCGCAAATTGTGTAAACCGGTAGAATCGATAAAGGGTACTTTTCGCATTCTGATAATGCGAACCTGCATTTTCCTTTTATTGGCTTCGTCTACCTCGTCAAATTTATTGGCCATCCCAAAAAAGAAAGGGCCGTTGATTTCATATACTTCCACACTTTTGGGAATATCCAATGTTTCGGTATCGGTAATTTCCTCATTTTCGGAGTTTTTAATATCTTCCGCCAAAACGGAGATTCCCGAAGTTTCGCTTACGCGTTTTAAAAAGAGGACAACCGCCATCAACAAACCGATTTCAATCGCTATGGTTAAATCGAAGATTACCGTTAATAAAAAAGTGACCAGCAAAACCGAAGCGTCGGATAAGTTTCTCCAATATTTCATTAAGGAAACTTGTTGCAAAAATGTTTGCAAATTATTTTTATTATTTGTCTTAAGCTTAGAGTGACTTAAAAGAGCCTTGAAAGAACGCCATTCGCTCATATTATATGCAACCATTACCAATACTCCGCTTAAACAAGCCATGGGAATATGTACGGCCAAAGGCATCAGAAACAAGAAAATTAATAATAAAAATATGGCATGAATTATTCCCGCCACAGGCGTTTTACCGCCATTATTAATATTGGTCATTGTTCGTGCAATAGCTCCGGTAGCGGGAATTCCGCCAAAGAACGGAGTTATAACATTGGCGACGCCCTGCGCTATCAATTCCGTATTGGAGTGATGTTTTTTGCCGGTAACCCCGTCTGCCACCATTGCAGAGAGCAAAGATTCTATGGCGCCTAACATGGCAATGGTAAACGCCGGTTGAATTAGCATTCTGATAGCCGTCATATCTATTTTAGGCGTTTCCGGCTTGGGAAGCGGAGAACCTCCCGCCAATTCGGGAAAACGGCTGCCAATGGTTTCAATATCAACGCCCATATAATTTTTTAACGCCACAGCAACCACCGTCAAAACAATAATAGCCACCAAAGAACCCGGAATCCGTTTGGTAACCCTTGGCCAAAATGCAATAATTAAAACAGTAGTAACGCCTATAAAGAGCGCCCACCAATTAAGAGCGCTTATGTTTTTAAAATAAAATATCCATTTATCAATAAATTCCGAAGGAACCGAGTCTACCTGCAAACCCAAGAAATCTTTTATCTGGGTAGAAAAAATGACTACTGCAATCCCGCTGGTAAAGCCAACAATAATAGGATACGGAATAAATTTAATTACATTCCCCAATTTCAGAACCCCCATAAGAATTAACATACAACCTGCCATTACAGTCGCAATAATCAACCCGCTCATACCATATTGAGCGACAATTCCATAAACAATAATAATAAACGCGCCTGTAGGACCGCCGATTTGTACGCTACTCCCGCCTAAGAAAGAAATGATAAATCCGGCGATAAAAGCAGTTATCAAACCTTGTTGAGGCGATACTCCCGAGGCAATCCCAAAGGCAATCGCCAATGGAATGGCGACAATTCCAACTATAATTCCCGACACTAAATCGGATAAAAAAGTTTTCTTATCATACTTCTTCTCTTTAATAAGTTTAAAGAGTTTGGGTTGAAAAATTTCTTGTATATTAAATTGTTTTTTTACCGGATCGGACATTCTAATTACATTTATTTCAATGGATCAAAATATTTGAAACCTTTTTTATCGAATTTCAAATTTTGAAGCGAAAAAGCCCACTGTTCCTATTTTTTAAAATAAGACGCAATGGGCCTCTCCCGAAGTCGAGTTTTATATTTATCTACTATATTTTTTATTAACCGGCTGCCTAACGCCGTCAAATGTAGGGCAGCTATTTGATTGCGCGCAGGAGGCGAAAATAAAGGCCGTAGCTGCAAGAGCAATCATCAATAACCAAATTTTCTTCTTCATATAAACGTTTATTTTGCTACTATATAAAACTGCAAAGTTACGAAAATATTACAGCGTTTTTATATTAAAACGGCAAATCATCATCCGGGTCTAACGGGCTATTGCTTCCAAAATCGTTCTCCGGAATAGACTCCGTCTGCGGCGCAGAATTTGCTTGGTACGATTGCGTATTTTGAGGAGGCCAACCGGTATTCGAAGAGCCTGTTACAGACTGAGTTACTTGTTTATCTAATTTCCAGCAACGTAAATCGGTATACCACCTATCATTAAATTCGCGCGATTCAGCGTTAAAACTCACCACTACTTTTTCGCCCAATGCCAATTGTTTAAGTCCGGCGACTTTATCTTCGCCCCACATGGAAAAACATATTTTCCGGGGAAATTGATCCTCCGTTTCAATTACAAATTCTTGTCTTACCCAACGTCCGTTACGTCCTTCTCCAGATTGTTCGGGCATGATCTTAAAAATCTTTCCTACAGCTTCCATTTTTTATTGATATTTATTTAATTTCTCTATACTTTTCCGAATAAGTATACGTCAAAAAACAGCCTATTTAATTTTGCAATATACTTACTTTATAATTGTTTTCGTAATTATTTTTTTAACCATTTATCCAGCCAATCGACAAAATTCCTGTGCCACAATATGCTATTTTGCGGTTGCAATACCCAATGGTTTTCATCCGGAAAATATAAATAACGGGCAGGAACGCCTCTCAAAACAGCCGCATTATAGGCCGCCATTCCTTGCGATGCGACAATTCTATAATCCAATTCCCCGTGAATAATCAAAATAGGCGTATCCCATTTGTCGACAAATTTATGGGGAGAATTGGCATAACTTCGCTGAGCTACTTTATTATTCTTGTCCCAGAATGGCCCGCCTAAATCCCAATTGGTAAACCAGATTTCTTCCGTTTCCAAATACTGTTGCTCTAAGTTAAACATTCCATTGTGGGCAATAAACGCCTTAAATCGTTTATCATGATTTCCCGCCAACCAATAAACGGAAAATGCGCCATAACTAGCCCCAACAGCGCCGAGTCTATCCGCATCCACATATTTTTCTTTGGCCATTGCATCGATAGCCGATAAATAATCTTTTTGATTTTGTCCGCCATAATCGCCGCTGATTTGTTCGTTCCAAACCTGACCGAAGCCGGGAAGCCCTCTACGATTGGGCGCCACGACAATATAACCTGCCGAAGCCATAATCTGGAAATTCCAACGGGTTGACCAAAATTGACTTACCATATCCTGAGGGCCTCCTTGACAATATAAAATGGCAGGGTATTTTTTGGCGCTATCAAAATCCGGCGGATAAATAATCCAGGTCAACATTTGTTTTTTATCCGAGGTTTCGATCCATCTTTCTTCCACTTTTCCCATTTTTACTTGGGCTAATAAATCTTTATTGATCGCAGATACTTGCGCCTCTCTGTTGTCGGCCAATTGAACGGAAAATAATTCCGCCGGCGTAGACATGGAAGTTCTGCTTGCAATCAATTTATTATCGCCTAATTGAATATTTGTATAGTTGTGAACCCCATTTGTCAGACGGCTAACAGAGTCATTTGATATATCGATTTGATAAATATCCTGTACGCCATGCCAAGGACTGATAAAATAAATAGATCGGTTGTCTTTTGACCAAGCGAGCGACGAAACATTTTGATCTAATTTAGAAGTTAGATATTTCTTTTCTTTGGTTTCCAAATCGTAGATGAATAACCGGGTTTTATCAGCTTCATACCCTTCGCGTTCCATGCTTTCCCATGCAATTTTTTTACCATCGAAAGAATAAACAGGGTTTTGGTCGTATCCCATCATGCCTTCGGTAATATTTTGCGTGGTTTTGGTTTCTATGTTATAAACATAAATATCCGAATTAGTGGAAATAGCATATTCTTTTCCTGTTTTTTTACGGCAAGTGTACGCCAGATTTTTGCCGTCTGGCGACCATGCAATTTGTTCTATGCCGCCCCATGGCCTCATCGGACATTCAAAAGGTTCATTTTCCAGAATATCTTTGTCGTTTGCCAAAGTCTGGCCGTTGAAATCAGCCACAAAAACATGCGGAATAGCATCTACCCATTCATCCCAATGCCTGTACATCAAATCTTCATTGATACGACCGGTTGCCTTAGGAAGGCCTTTGTATAATTTGTCTAACTCCCTATCTTTATGTATTGTCTTAATATAAAATATTTTTGAACCGTCCGGAGAGTATTTGAAACCTTCCAAGCCGCCATCTATTTTTGATATCTGTTTTTCGTTTTTCCCATCTATATCCATTTCAAACAATTGAGGTCCCATGTCATCGGTTCCTCTTAAAAAGCCAATTCGTTTTTTATTGGGATTCCATTGCGGATTAAATTCGCTTTTGGCTGTTTGGGTGAGTTGCTTTAAATCACTTCCGTCTACATTCATCAAATAGATTTCGGCATTCCCTTTATTTGCCTCTACGCTGTAGTAAGTAACCGTATAGAGGACTCGCTTCCCATCGGGCGAAACGGCATATTCGCCTAGTTTGCCCATCGACCACATTACTTCGGGAGTAAATTTGCCATTCTCAACTTTTATCGTTGGCTTCTTAATAATCTCTGAGGATGCTCCGTCTTTTGGATTGACGGTTTCTTTACAAGCGTTTAGCCCCAAAGACAACAAAACAATTGAAAAAAATATTTTCTTTCTCATATAAATAATTCATTTTAAATGAAATAAAACTAATTCTGTTTTTTTTGACATTTTCAAAACTACAGAAAAAATGAGGAATAACAAAACTTTTTAACTTTTCAATGGTTTTATTTATTGATGTTGTTTTAACATTTTTATTTTCAGGATTTCAGATGGTCTTTTTTGCAACTGAATCTATTCGCAAAAAACGATCACAAGATAGACTCCTTGCCAATAGAAATGAGAACGACCTGCTTTTATTTATTCAAGATATGAAATTAAGAAGTAACCAGATGAAATAGCCATGAGACAAAAGTCTTGTTTAATGGAGAGTTGAAAGTGGAGAATTGAGAATGAGTATGAAACACTCCATTCTCAATTTTCAACTAAATCAAAATCTGACCGAAATTTAAAATCAAAAAAATAAACATATGAAATTAAAATTGAGCATCCTGGCTTTTGGGAGTTTTTTACTCTCAGCCTGTTTCGGGCAATCCAAATCCAACCCAAATCAGGCCAAACCCAATACAGATTTCTACAGTCTGCATTTTTTATCCATAAATGGAAAAGATATTGATTTCAGAGCCTTTAAAGGGAAAAAGGTATTGATTGTGAATACTGCTTCGAAATGCGGTTTTACTCCTCAATATAAGGAATTGCAGGAACTTCAGGATACCTATAAAGACCAATTAATTGTATTGGGATTCCCATCCGATAATTTTGGAGGACAGGAATATGATAAGAACGAAGAAATTGCATCTTTTTGCGAAATCAATTATGGCGTTACTTTCCAATTATTTGAAAAATCGGATGTAAAAGGCAAAAATCAAAATATCGTTTTCCGCTGGTTAACCAACGCTTCTGAAAATGGCTGGAATAGCCAAACGCCTAGCTGGAATTTTTGCAAATACTTAATTGATACAAATGGGGTCCTTTTAGGATTTTTCCCTTCGAAAGTAAAACCAACCGACGAAAGCATAACAAAATTGATTGAAAAATAAGCGAATCCAAAACCGGAAGAAACGCTCACCTCGTCGTCGATTTTTTTTTTGCATCATTAGCAATATTTACAGACGATCTTTAGGTTGTTCAAATTTTTCTATGAACTATTTTGAGTCTAAAAATGCGTTTTTTTGTCGGAATTTTTACCAAATAGCTCCACTATTCTTGAAAAATCCCGCCTGCAAAATGACTATTTTTATCTCTCAAAATCTTTTCCACAAA
>JAVBLV010000084.1:0-38365 GCA_031553195.1 Bacteroidales bacterium | reverse complement strand
GCTGTTATGTTATTTTTCGGAAGGAGGCTTCGAACAGAATTTTGTTTTTAACGCCTCCACTAATGATTTTTCTTAACGCCATCTGTCGTAGGCCGTTATTCCTGTACTCATCCTCTTTTGACTTTTGATATTTTCACTTAAATATTTTAGTTCTCCACCGGAATTTTACATTGATTCTATTATTTCTGTGACGATTCAAATATAAAAAACTGCCTCTTGAGAATCTTAAAACACCCGTTTCCCAGGTAAAAGAATTCTCAAAGGGCAGAGACTTATCTTATAAAAAGAGTAATCTTAAATTAATGTTTTACTATTAATTTCTTCGTCATAGAAACTTTTCCGTTTAACAACAACGAATAAAAATAAATTCCATCCGAAAAATTTCCAACATTAATGCTTAATCTCCCTTGTAATTCGTTTGTGAGAGGAATTTCTTTCACTACCGAACCTACAATATTCTTAATTACTATTGTCGCATCTTTTTGCGGTTTTGAAAAAACGTAGCGGACATTTAAGTTTGTTGCTACAGGATTTGGATATACATCTAATTTAACATCAATTTTTGAAACAGGAGCCACTTTCACTTTATTTTCAAAAATGATTACTACAGAAGCATTATCTGAAGGATCGTCCACTTTTTTCAAAATGTACCGAACACATACCGGATCATGATTATCATTTGGAAATAAATGTAAATAAAATTGCGCCCCTTCGTATGGCTCGCTTACAACTTTAAAAACGTTGGAAACTTGATCTTGCGTCATGCAACTCCCTGCGCCGCACCATTCCAACAGAGTACTGTCCGGAAGTATTTGCGTCTCCTGAGTAAGGGTAACAGGAATAGAATCCGTAGCGCCATCTGCAGCAAAATCTAAAAAATATTCGCCAAACTCGCCACTTGGAATACTGGTAATGTCTATCCGTAACGTATCCGGCGCCAGCGCTCCTCCATAATATATTTTCAGCGATTGCGCATAAGAAGATGCAACAAAACAAAAAAGAAGACCCAAAGATATAATTAATTTTTTCATAACCTTATTGTATTAGTATTGAATTTAAAAGAGAATTTCCTCTAAATAAAGATCATTAAATGAATCATACGCGCAAAAGTACATAATAAAATCTTATTCTCAAAACTTTTACTTGTTATTTTCTAATATACTTTTTTCGGCAGCCTGTACAATGCGATAATTTTTTCCTGTCTTGTTAGGCTCGTCAGTTGAAACATATACAACCAAATGACAATTTTTAGGAATCCATTCGTCGGCCAATGTGACTTCAATACTTTCTACAACTTCCGTTCCAAATTTTTTATTATCCGAAGCCGAGATAAAAGATTTTCCCCAAGTCCCATATCCAACTTTGCGCAATACATGCATAAATACATAATCATCTATGGCTGGAACGGTTCCATAAGCAGAATTGCTATTTGCTTGCTTCCCAATGATACTATCTTCTAAAATCATAGCATTGATTTTTACGTCATAGTCAATTACTTCCTTTACAACGGTAGCCACTATTTTTGCCGTTACTTTTTTTGTTGTTGCATCAAAAGTCAAGGTTTGAATATTTAATTCGATATCCGGAGTTTTAGCCAACTCTTTGTTTATTGCGGAAGCCCACTGTCCATATTCCCAAACATTTGCCGAATCTCTGTTTACCATCCCTTTAGGGATTTGCGTTATACCGAATTGACTTGCCCAAGCTGTTCCTTCCGGAGTCCTGAATTCATTTGTATATCCCTGACTAGGTACAGGCATTGCCAAAGAAGTCGCATGTATGGCTACCGTAATTAAATTATCCTTGTAAAGTTCTTTTAAGTCGGCTAACATTTTGCTCGCAGGCGGACATGTAGAGCATCTTTGTCCCGTATAATCTTCTAACAAAACTTTTTGCCCGCTTATTTCAGGCGCGTCAACAGGTATAAGATACTCGTCTTCAGGTATTTTATCGCAAGCAATACAGAATACGATCCCTAAAAATGAAGAAATAATGGTTATATATTTAAGCTTTTTCATTTTTCCAAGTTTTGATAATTAATTCATTAATTTTAAAATGAACTCGTCAAAGATATCAGGAAACCATTCGAAGCAGGCACTTCCCTGCAAACGCCTCCGATACATACGAGTCCTTGCCGTTGCCTCCCGTAACTCATTTGTAAACGACTGGAGCCATAATTGTATCCGACAGCAAAATTATAATAATGGAATCTGCGGTCGCTATCCTCATTTCCATAATTCCATTGATCTGAAACGGTAATAAAAAACCGAGCGTTCAAATTATATTCTAATAACGCAAATGCCCAACTTCCCTCGTCTTGTTGAGTATAAAGCCATTGCAACTCTCCCCTAAGCACGTTTTTAGAATTAATTTTATAAAGTCCTTCAAATACAAAAGTGTTGGTATAAACCAAAGGATCTCCGTCATGTCCTTCGGCAATAGGATTATAAGTGATGTTGGCATAAGTCAACGTAGCTTTGAAATCTTTAGTTAATTTCCGGGCAATAGCAATATTAAAATCCTGATAATAAAGTTCGTCTCCTACTTTGAAAAAATCAGATTTATATCCGTCTGTTCCCGACGTTCCGACAGGCGTATTTTCATCTATCGGCTGGCGGTCTATGGAATGAGTATTTGAATAATTGACCGTAATTTCCGTTCCGTATTTTCCTCCATACCAAGTTCCTTTATTCAGTTTCCAAATAACGTCGGCCTGAATTCCCATTTCTCCATTGGGCTGGGTAGCATACGGATACATAGTTAAAAGCGCATATGTGTGTTGCTTGGTTAAAGCCGGCAAATAATTAATATTTAGCATTTCGCCTGTTTGAGTTCTTTTCGATTTAAAACTCATGTTGTCGATTCTTTTCGCTTGCAGGTTGATTCCCAGCCCCTTTTGAGAGTAAGACGCTGAAAGAAATAAGGCTTCTCCGTTTTTATAAATGTAATTATTCACTGCATTGGGATCCTGACTTTTTTGAGCATATTCAGCTTGCAATCCCCAATTCCCATAACCTAAATTAATTCTTCCCGCTCCGGCCCCCGTATTTTCCGGTAAATTGTAGCGCATGAATGCATTTTTCAAAATTTCTTCTTCCGCCTCGTATTTACTTACAAAACTTCCTCCTAATCCTATGCGTAATTTACTCTCCTGAAAACCGGGAATAATTGAATTCAGCATAAAGTCGCCGTCCAGTCCTCTGACTAAACCGTAACTTTCCCAATAATAGCGTTGCTGCCCCACCATTCCTTTGATAAGAACCCCGTCTATTGGAGTCATTTTTACGTTTACGCCGTTCATGGCATTATCCAATCCCAAATTCTTTTCTTCGTAGCTCCTAAAAATTAATCCATTTCCATACTGGTCATAAAAATTTCCGGCTGTAATTTCGAATTTATCTTTCTTATAAGATATAAATTTATAGGGAAATCCGACTCCTTTATATTGTGCGTCAAATCCGAGTATGGGATCCAAATAAGACTCGAACCGGACGCCGGCTGTAAAATTTTTATTGGTATACAAAATGTTGGCATAGGCGTTCGAGAGAAATTTCTCAGGAACATCGGGCGCGCCAATTGCCGAGTCTTTCTTTGACATTTGTCCGTCGAACTGGAAATTACCAGTAACCGTTCCCCCTAATAATCCTTGAGCTTGAGTTACAATTGTTCCGCTCAAAAATAATAAAACTAAAATAATTATTTTCTTCATGTGTTTATTTTTAATTTGATAGTTTAGTCAGGGCATGAACTTAGAGTCATACCCTGACTTATTTATTCTCTTTGGCGAGACTTTCGTCTTTTCAAACAATAAAAATGTTGATTTTCAATTATTTTCTCACATTTTCCAGGGGAATCTGACGTGAAATTTTTATTTTTCATGGGAAATATCTTCCCCATTATTTACTTTTCGTACAAGTTCTATCAATTTTAATTCGCTTCCCTCCACAAAAGATGTATGTTGCCAGACAATTTCTCCGTTTCCGTTAATGATAAATGTGTGAGGAACGTCGTTTACCCCCATTGAGCGTTTAAAATCGCTATTTGCATCCAATAAAACTTCATATTCCCAGCCGCTTCCGTTTACCCAGGGAAGCACGCGCGAAGTAGAACGGGCGTCGTCTATAGAAACAGCTACTAATTTAACGCCGGTTTCTTCTTGCCAATCCTGATATAATTCTGCAATGGTATTCAATTCCCGTAAACAAGGTTTGCACCAAGTAGCCCAAAAACTCAAAATAATAGGTTTCCCTTCATTTTGTATGTCTTTTGTATTAAACGTTTTTCCATCCAAAGTTTTGATAACAACCGACGGAAGTTTAGGATATTCTTTTGTAGATTGGGCAAATGTGATTTGGGACATGAAAAAAAATCCCATCAAAATTAAAAGAAACTTTTTCATTTTGCTTATTTTTGAGTTTTGAATAGTTAAGTAACTGTTTAAAAGTATTTTGGGTCTAAACCGCTACCAAGGATATCTACTTGTTTTTGTATTATTATACGTGTTTGCTTGACAAATATAATAACTTATAATTTACTTTTTAAGTATTTCTTATCGAAATATAATCCACCGCATTCATAAATGCTTCTTTATAAATAGACGAGGGAAATCCGGAGATTTTTTCCCTGACTTCTTCACATATTTCATTCATTCTTTTTTCAGCATAGGCTAATCCGCCGGAGGAAATAACGCTATTTATCAAATAATTGACAAAATTTTCCTCCGAATTCTTAGTTTTCAAATCATGCAAAAGTTTTTGTCGCTCCTCAGAAGAAATCGTTTGGAAATGATAGATGAGCGGTAACGTGAATTTCAACTCCTTTATGTCATTTCCGGGAAGTTTACCTGTTTTGGAATCAATAGAATAATCTAAAATATCATCTTTTATTTGAAAAGCCAATCCCAACAACCGGCCTATTTCGTACATGCGAGCCCTCATTTCTTTTCCTGTTCCTACCGATAAGGCTCCCGTTTCGCAACAAGCGCCAATCAAAACAGCTGTTTTTTTACATATTACATCAAAATAATTTTCTTCGGAATAATCAAATTGCAAAGATTTTTGTTGCTGTAAAAACTCGCCTTCAATAATTTGTCTTGCCGCTTCGGAAACCACCGCCAACGTATCAAAATCATTGTTTCTAATCAAGATACTCAATAGCACGGTGAGAAAATAATCGCCTGTAAGAATCGCAATTTTATTTCCCCAGATAGCGTTAATAGTGTCTTTATGACGACGCAAATAAGAATTATCCACTACATCGTCGTGAGCCAATGTCGCCGTATGGAGCAATTCTAGCGATAGGGCTGCCCGTAACGTCCCGTCGTTTATTTGTCCGTGCAAACCGGCCGACAGCAATGTTAAGATAGGTCGTATTTGCTTCCCCTTGGAGGAATGAATGTACGATGATAATTTTTTTATTAACTCTACAGAATTTTCTGTATACGTTTCATACATATCATCGAAAGACAACAAATATTCCTTTACAGGCTCTTTAATATCTTCGAGTAAATCTTTTGCCATGTAAGCATATAAAAATAAGAAAATGCAAAATTAAGTTTTTTATGAATCCATCATGCAACTTAATTCAAAAATTAGGAACTTTGCAGGAAAAAAATTATGCTTTTTGATGAAATTGTATTCGGTCCCATTCATAGCCGTCGTCTAGGGAATTCGCTTGGAATTAATCTTTTACCAACAAAAAAGAAATATTGTAACTACAATTGCATTTATTGTGAATGTGGTTGGAATGAGAAAGATGCATCGTTCAAACAAGCGTTGCCTTCCCGTAAGGAAGTTTTAACTGCATTGGAAAAAAGACTTATTGACTTAAAGGAAATAGAAACGAATATTGATTCCATTACTTTTTCGGGAAATGGGGAACCTAGCATCCATCCTGAATTTGCAGGAATTATAGACGATGTGATTGCTTGTCGCGACAAATTTTTCCCCAACGCCATAGTTACAGTTCTTTCAAATGCCACACGACTCTATCGGCAAGATATTTTCAATGCGCTGCAAAAGATTGAAAATCCTATTCTGAAGCTTGATTCCGGAACGGAAGAAATGTATAAACGGATTAATAAACCTAATTTCGAGGTATATAATTTTTCGTCTCTCCTTGAAAATCTTATCCGCTTCGGAAATAAAGCAACCATTCAAACGCTGTTACTTAGAGGAATTTGCAACGGCGAAATTATAGATAATACCACCGATAAAGAATTTTCGGCTTATTTGGAACATCTCAAAGCAATTAAACCTCATCTTGTAATGCTATATGCCATTGACAGAGAAACGCCTGAAAAAAATCTTGAAAAATTAAGCCTCTCGGAATTAGAAATATATGCCGAAAAAATCCGAGCTACCGGAATTCCGACAAAAACATTCTCTTAAGCAATTAAACAACTAAAGCCTATTTTAAAATTTCGCTACCGGACATTTCGAATTTAAAAAACTAACTTTCGTAAATTAGTTGTTTAAAAATTTTTCTATGAAGTATTTTGAGTCTAAAAATGCTCTTTTTTGTCGGAATTTTTACCGAATAGCTCTACTATTCTTGAAAAATCCCGCCTGCAAAATGGCCATTTTTATCTCTCAAAATCTTTTCCACAAAAATTTAAACAACCTCTTAAACAGAAAAATTTTTAACTCGAAGTGGAATTTTAGTTTTACAGAGACTCAAAACGATCATTAATGGCTATAATGCAATATTTGTATGTTTTCTCCAACTTTTTTAATGATCGCTTCTTTTATTTGTTCGGCATAGGGGCAGGGAAACCCAATAGGCGTTCCTTTTGTAATACAAGATGCCAATACAATAACCTCGGCGCCTTTATCAACCATTAGCTTAGCCCGGCTTACCGCTCTTTTGCCGGGGCAACCTCCGCAAGAAACAAATCCTGTTATTTCGATGACGCCCATATTTTGAAAAGCGCCTTTAACTTCGCTAGCCACTTTGAAGCAGGCGCTTCCTCCGCACATGTCTTCCGTTTGCCGGCAACGAATAATCCCTACTTTCTTCATAATTACAATCCTTTGATTATAGTCAACAAATTATTTTCTTCCAAAGTGGCGAGATACTGATGTTCTCCATTTAGTAATAGATCTCAATCCGTTTACATTTTACGTCATCATTCTCCCGTTCATTTTGCAAACATACAAATTTATATAAAATGTTGTGAATAATGTATGTCGGCAGGGTGCATTTCATTTTGTCGCATTCCGTAAAAAGTAGTACATTTGAGAAACCCAAAACCCTAATAGTCATGACTAAAGAAGAATTTCTCCAGTTAGTATCCGAACGCTATGATGAGATTACTGCGTTAACCCACATTATTCATGTCATTTATGTAAATTATTGAGTATAGTGCAATTTAAAGATTTTACAATAGCCCAAAAGTGGGCGTCTGTATTTTAGTATAAAATGGTTATTTATCAATAAGTTAATGTGTTATTTTTGTTCTGAGATGAATAATGCAGGTTAAAAACATGTGTTTTTCCGACCGTCTGTCAAATCATCTTTTTCTTGGCAATTTTTTCCGGCTCTTCCTTAGCTATTTAGCTTATGAAATGTTTCTTCTGCTCAAAGGCGCCATTCAAAAAACAGGCTTTAAAAAAGCCAAAACATGGCAAATTAATACCATCCGTTGTTGTTTACTGAAAATAGGAACTACCATAAAAATCTCGAAAAGAAGGGTTTACTATCATCTCTCAAAAGCATTTGTCTATCAGGATTTATTCAAGTCACTCGTATTCACATAAAAACATCCGATTTTGTGATATAGTAAGCTATTGCAGCAGGGGATTGGTATGTCCTGTTGCGAAAAATGACCTGATTTTACTCCTGAAAATTAATTTTCACCCTCTAAAGCGCCTGCAAACGGACTGTATTACTTCGTAAATTTTCTGAAAAATTGAGAACTGAAAATAAACGCTGGCTTGCTAAGCAGATTTTTACGATAGATGAATAATGCGGGTTAAAGTAGAATTGCCCGAAAGGGCTTTAGGAAAAGACTTGTTGAAGAAGAATTATATCAACTATCTGATTAAGCGTTATGGCGATTGGAAGCAAATAAAACTCAATAAAAAAGGCGAAAAAGTTAATTGGGCTAGCGTCAATAAACATATCATGAATAGGTACAAAGCTTCAGGGATTAATTATATTCATATCAATTATTTTGGAGACTTAGTGGCCTACTTGCAGGACAGAATTGATAAAACAGTATTTGGAAGAAACAACAAATCAAAAGCAACCGTAATTATTCCGAATTTGAAGAACATACTCAAGGAATAGTCGATTGACGTATGTATACCCTTTTTTACTAACTTTGTCGATACAAATATGTGTTTTGATAGAATGCTATGAATCAGCAAAAAATAAATAGAATGTAAATCGTAATTTGTATCGTAAAAATAGCTAAAATACAGTTATAAAATAAGTTGCATTTCATGCATCGGGAAATGCAATCAAATCACAACCATAATTATTTCCCTGTAAATGTTATTAGTCATAATAAGGTAAAAGTTGAAAAGAATAGTCTTATATTTATATTTTAATCGACGGATAATATGCATGTTTAAATTATTCAAAGTGCGAAATTTCATGTCTAAATTCAAATTATGCATGAAAACGGACATTCAAAAAATAATAATATGGAAAAGAAACGATACCTTTGTTTTTCATTTTATTAGATATTTGCACCATAACGGCGTCGTTATTTTGTAAAAGGTTTGGAATATAGGTTGCCGAAACTTAAGACGTCTGTAATCGAGGAGGAAGATTTGACGAAACAGAATATACAAGACGCTCACCAACAAATATAATTCTAAACTAAATACATTAAATTACAGATGAGACAAGTTATTCTTTTTCTTTGCATTTTCTCTTTTTCATGGGGATTAAAATCTCAAACAAAGGTGGAAGCTACATGGGAATCAATTCAAGAGAGAGGTTATCCTCAGTGGTTTAGCGATGCAAAATTGGGAATTTTTATTCATTGGGGCTTATACTCGGTTCCTTCGTGGAGCGGAAAAGAACAATATGCGGAATGGTTTTATCGCGGTTTGGAGGTTGGCGATACTGCCCGGATTGAATTTCAAAAAAAGGTTTTTGGAAAAGATTTCAGGTATGAAGATTATACAACTTTGTTTAAAGCCGAATTATTTAATCCCGACGAATGGGCTGATTTATTTAAACGGAGCGAAGCCGGATATGTGCTTTTGGTAACAAAACATCATGATGGATATTGTTTATGGAATAGTAAATTTGCTCCTCAATGGAATTCGGTTGTAAGTGGTCCCAAGCGTGATATTGTAGGAGAACTGACTCAAGCTGTACGTAAAGAAGGACTCCGTATGGGATTTTATTATTCTTTGGCAGAATGGACGAATCCACTGCATCGTTGGTATAAAGATCCTGACGATTCTATTGCCCGTTATGTAAATGAATATATGATTCCGCAATTTAAAGAATTGGTTACGAATTATAAACCCTCTGTTATTTTTACCGATGGAGAATGGTCGAATTCTGCCAAAGATTGGCATGCCGCCGAATTAATTTCATGGTATTATAATACCGTTGGAGAGGAAGCCATTGTCAATGATCGCTGGGGAGAAGGATGTCCTTACGGTTTTCGCACGCCCGAATACAGCGCGGGAATACGCGTGACAGACCGCCCTTGGGCAGAGTGTAGGGGGGTAGGACGTTCTTTTGGATTAAACCGGAATGAACCTTTGGAAAATTACGTTACAACAGACGAACTCATTCAACACTTCGCAAAATTGGTCGCTTGCGGGGGCGGCCTGACTTTGAATGTAGGACCTGCGGCAGACGGGCAAATTCCTTTACTCCAGCAAGAACGATTGATTGAATTGGGGAATTGGATTCGACTTAACCGGGAAGCTATTTATGGATCAAGACCGTATAAAAAGTTTACAGAAGAAAAAGATGTTGAAATCCAAAGAATTGATTCGATAATTAATTTTGATTGGGTTCGTAATTCGCCGGATAAATTGATCAGCGAAGATCATTTTGAAGCTGAATGGTCGGGATTTGTTCAACCTGAATATTCCGAAGAATATACTTTTGAGGCAAAAGCGGATGACGGCGTTCGCGTTTGGATAGACGGAACGCTTTTGGTTGACCAATGGGGGAGTTTTGATTCTGAAAATTCTGCCGATGGAAATGTACAAGAACGAAAAAACATTCAAAAAATAGGAAATAAAATAAAACTAAAAGCAGGGAAAAAATATGCAATCAAAATAAATTACTTTGAAAATATTCAAAATGCTTCTATTTCGCTTTATTGGGAATCTAAATCCCAGAAAAAAGAGGTGATTCCATCTAAAGCATTATTTATTTCTGATCTATCTT
Source organism: Bacteroidales bacterium (assembly GCA_031553195.1). Classification (GTDB taxonomy): domain Bacteria; phylum Bacteroidota; class Bacteroidia; order Bacteroidales; family P3; genus JAVBLV01. The sequence goes on along the minus strand of JAVBLV010000084.1, from coordinate 27,997 downwards.
CTACACATGGATTACAAGCAACATGCCGTTCAAAAAGGTCGTATTTATGCTATACAGTTAATAATAACGCATTATATGCCATTCTTTTGGAATGGATGGACAATAGTCTGAAATTAAATATAGAAAAACCTTCAAGCGACACAAAAATTACGCTTTTAGGAAGAAAAGGGGAATTACCCTGGAAATATGAGAATAATCAATTAATTGTTGATTTAAGCAGTATTAAACTATTTGAAATTCCTTGCCGTTCAGCTTGGGTTTTCAAGATTGAAAACGGAGAAAAGAAGTAACGAATTTAATTTTAAGTTCTTGTATTTTTAATAAAACACCCCAAAATATTTAGTCATATTCCGGGGTGTTTCGAATTGAGAAAATTCTTTAATATCAAATTACGAAATTATTAATTCCGGTTTAATGCATTTAAATCGGCGAAAGCAATTTTTAAACGTTCTACCATTGTTTTCTCTCCCTCGCGTAGCCAAACTCTGGGATCATAATATTTTTTATTGGGTTTGTCATCGCCTTCGGGATTGCCAATTTGTCCTTGTAAATACCCTTCTTTTGCTTTGTAATAATTCTTCACGCCTTCCCAATAAGCCCACTGAGTATCAGTATCGATATTCATTTTTATTACTCCATAACCGATAGCTTCTTTGATCTTCTCCGGTTCGGAACCGGAACCCCCGTGGAAAACAAAGTTTACAGGATTCGGTTGCGTATTAAATTTTTTCTGAATATATACTTGGGAATTATGTAAAATAATGGGTTCCAAATGTACATTTCCGGGCTTATAAACTCCGTGGACGTTTCCGAATGAAGCGGCAATGGTAAATTGATCGCTGATTTTCATCAATTCTTCATATGCATAGGCTACATCTTCGGGTTGAGTGTATAAACGAGCATTGTCTACATGCGAATTATCCACCCCGTCTTCTTCCCCGCCGGTAATCCCTAGTTCTATTTCTAAGGTCATCCCGATTTTGCTCATACGGACAAGGTATTTTTTACAGATTTCGACATTTTCTTTCAGCGGTTCTTCCGAAAGATCCAACATATGCGAGGAAAACAAAGGTTTTCCATGTTCGGCAAAATATTTTTCGCCGGCATCTAATAAGCCGTCAATCCAGGGAAGCAATTTTTTTGCCGCATGATCGGTATGCACGATAACCGGAATTCCATATAATTCAGCCATTTGGTGAATATGCATAGCGCCTGATATACTTCCTGCAATTGCAGCTTTTTCATTTTCATTGGATAAAGATTTCCCCGCGTAGAAAATTCCTCCGCCATTCGAAAATTGAACGATTACCGGAGAATTCACCGCTTTGGCGGCTTCCAGAACCGCGTTTATAGAGTCCGTTCCTACAACGTTTACGGCAGGAAGCGCAAATTTATTCGCTTTAGCTATTCTAAATACTTCTTGTACGTGTTTACCCGCTATGACGCCGGCGGGAACAACGCTCATTACTTTTTCAGACATATTAAAACTGTTTTAGGTTACACATTAAAGAAACAAATTTAGCAAGTTTTTAGTTCAAAAATAGGATAGCCGTAAAATATTTATTTGAAAGATATCATTAATTTGTTTTGCAAATAGTTATATGAAAATGGCTTTTAAGTCCATTTTCTTTTTAAGAGAATTAATTATGCAATATGATAACGGTTTAGTATAAAGACGCAAAATGTATCTTGGCAAGATAATTGTAAAGTACCGGCATCTCTTGATCCAGCGCTATTCTTAGATACTAAGAGTAAAACTATGATTGAAGAGAGTTTTTCGGGGAAAGTTTCTTTTTTGAAGAAAGAGAAGGGGAGGAATTCGCGCTCTTTATTGTTTTTATCTTAAATATGAAGTAATAATATTTTATCCCCATTAACCATAAAATCAACGCTTTGATCCATATTAAAGGACTCACTACAAAGACAACAATCAACACAAGACTAGCCATTATCAAAATGCTAATCTTGGCTTTTAACTTCATTGATCTGGTTTTTATAAAATCGCTCAAATATTTTTTATATAATCCGGTAGAAGAAAACCAATGATAAAACCGGTTAGAGCCTTTGCTAAAACAAAGAAGGGCTAATAATAAAAACGGAGTTGTAGGCAATACAGGCAAAACTATTCCAATACAGCCTAATCCTATGCAAATAAATCCGGACCCGATGTATATTATATTTTTCAAACCCTTACTGTTCATGGAATTCAAATTTGAATTTTTTCCGCGACCCTATTTTCTAACAACGGGTCTTTTTTTTGCTTAGGGAAATATAGATCCATTGCTACAATGGCTGCCGTAAATCCCCAAAAAGGAATGGAAGCTTTATCAGAATCTAAAAAATTATTTACCAAACCGTGCACGTAATATGTAAATAGTCCTAAAGTAAGCGACAATGCAAGTATTTGGATTTTTTTACTTTCGGCAGACCGATATACCCTAACCCCTGTCCTGAACGTGAAAATAAAAATTAATAACGTCAGAACACTCCCAAATATTCCCGAATCTACCAAAGGAGTAAAATATTCGCTATGGGCGTTCCCTAAATCTCCTCTATTTGTGCTTACCGGAGATAATTGATATGATTTTTGGTAAGAGGCGTAATTGAATTGATATGTTCCGGGGCCGAATCCAAAAAACGGTCTCTCTTCAATCATCCGGAAAGCGCTCGCCCAACGATTTAGGCGTTCCAGATTAGATGCATCGGTAGAAATATTCGAAATAGATTGCAGTTGTTCCGAGATATTTCCTGACGAATCTTGCTGATTTTTTTCCAATTTTTGTATAACTTCGTTTTGATGATATACGTAGCCGACGCCAAATAAACATACTCCTAAAAAGATCCATTTCATATTGATTTTAAGCCGGATAACAACATACATGCCAATAGCAAATCCGACGCTTAACCATGCCGCCCTGGAATAAGACAACAGCAAGGCTATCAAAAATATAGAGAGGACGGGAACCAATGTATATAAACTGTATTTAAAAGTTTTCCTATTCGCGCAAAAGAAGTATATAGGGGGAATAAACATGGCAATAACAGCTCCATAAATGGTGTGATCATTATACAACGGATACATGATATGATGCGCATATTGAAATTTGAAGCCAACCATGGCGAATTTTACAGAACAAATGATCAGTACAATAAAAAAAGAGAAACAATAACACCAAAAAAATTGTAACATCCTTTTTTCTGTTTGTTTGAATAATAATATGATGGCATAAAAGAAAGGGATCAGAAACCAGATACGGGCAATGGTGTATTTAAAAGAAACCAATGGCAAGGTGCTAAAAGCAGATGAAATCAACATCCATAAAATGGAAAGGAAGATAACTATGGAAACAGGGTGTTTGAGTATCTTTTTGTCATATTTTCCATCAAGTATTATTTTTATGAGAAAACAGAAGGTAAAAAGGATTATTATCGGTTCGGTGGGAATGGATAATCGATTCTGCTCGAAGATGTTCATATCCATGGCGAAAGGCGTTAATAACGTTATTACTAATAATACATAGTCTAATCTAAAGATAAACAGAAAAATGCCCAATATGATAAAAGGAGCGAGAAGAATGATGAAATTATCTTCTTCGATTAAAAATAATGAAATAACAGCAAGGTAGCAACAACAGAAAATAAGCACAAAGATATTTTCTTTTTTGTACTTCCCTGTAAAGGCGTCGTAAAATAGATCCCGAAAAATCTTTATCATTGGGATAGGTTAGTTTTCCTCTTTGAATTTTTGTAGAAACGATTTGCGTCTTTCCACAAACAGCAATATAATAATTGCCATTAATATGGCCGATAACGTTGAAACTAAGACAATCAAGGGTCGAGTTGGATACACTTTTTGATCCGGGACATAGGGTTCGTCTACGATATATTTATATGAGAATTCTTGCTTGGCGTCTGCCAAGACTTCCAGATATTTCAAGTCCAGTTCTTTTATTTCATCCGCTTTTGTATCTAAAAGCCCTCTTAAGCGTAAGTATGGTCCTCCGTATTCCGAAAAAGGCTCGAGATATTTAGTCAAACGGTTTATTGCCGTCATATTTCCTGCGGCAACTTCTTTTGCCAATTGTTGCGAAAAGCGGTCGGCCATATTGTCATAACTAATCAATCCTTTGGCATGTATTTGATTTAAGCTATCCGCCAGCGCCGCCGACTCTGCGGCGATTCTTTCGCGGGCGGAAGTTACTATTGCTAATGCTTTCTGGGTACGTTCTTCTTTCATTTTATTACATAGCTCGTCATATTGTTCCCCTATGTAATTTGCTATTTTCATGGCAACTTCCGGATCTTTATCTCTCACCGTAATTTTTACGGCTATATTCTCTGTCCGTTTAATAGAAATATTATTGATGTATTTATTATTTAATCGGGTATTTTTATACGGCAAATTGGGATTTATCCCATAATGTTCCATTAAATTGAAATGATTACACACATTACTTATAATGGTCGAGGAATTCATAATTTGTATCAGATGCTCGCAATCTTCTTCTTTTCCGTAATCCATCAAATCTTTTGTGTATTGAGACGCTACAAGGGTAGAACGTGAGATGGATCCCATTTGAGACGGGATAACAATTAATACCGACTCGTATTTTGGAGTTATCAGAAAAGAAATAATTACAGATGCCACGCAAGATACGGCAAATACGATCAGTAGAATCTTCCTCCATTTCCATAAAAAGCGTAGCATTGATATTAAATTAAAATCTCCCGTATTGTTTGTAGATTCCATTTTACAGATTATTTAGATTAAATTATTAAGGCTTGCAAAGATAGTCAAATTTTGGCAGACTAGAAATGAATGCTTTTAACAAAGGCTATGATATTTTTGACGCTTATTAATCCTAGTCCGAACGTTAATATTATCGCGCTTAGAAAAATAATACAAAACGCAGATATCCAATAAGTATGAACATGTGAAAGGATTATGTTGGCTACTATTATTCCACAAATAAACAAAACTAATTTGAGCAGGTATTTCCTATTAACTGCAAATTTGAAAAGATAAACAACAAATAAGACTTGCATGAGAGCCGTTGTTGTTTGGGTAATTAAACTCGAATAAGCCGTTCCCACCGCTTTAAGGTTGGGAATTAAGATCAGGTCTAAAACAATATTTAGCGTCATTCCGCCTAATGCAATTAAATTCAAATATTTAAGTTGTTTGTCGGCCGTTAGCAGCGTTCCAAAAATATAAGTTGTAGAAATAGGGATAAAGCCCAGTATTAGGAATCTGAATATTTGCGCCGACTCCGGGATATTTTCTTTATACAAAGCCGCCATTAATTGAGATGCATGAAAATGAAAAGTAACCGCGCATGAAACAGATATAATAAAAATAAGAGTAAAGGCAAGCTTTGCGATATCCTGAATATTTTCTTTAGCTTTCAACATTTTGGCAAAAATAGGCAATAGAGGGACTGAAAATAAATAGGCAATCATGTTTACAGAATCTAACAAACGATAGGCTCCTGCATAAATTCCCGACTGATAGTCGCCTTCGGTTCCCGGCAATAAACGCTCTAACATTACAGAATCAATGCGGTTATAAAAAGACATTAATAAAACCAGTATTGCAAATGGAAAACTTTGTTTGATAATAGCAATATAGAATGGAATATTCCAAGAAAAACGCTTGAATTTTGCTTTTTGGGCAACCAAAATAAAAGCGACGATTAAAGTAATCATGTAGGCCGCTGTCTGGCAATAAACAAACCATTCTATCTTAAACGGTTGGGATGTGACATTACCCCATAACAAGATGCCGCAAAAAAGGATCATTAATATCCTGTCCAGGATTGATAAAAAACTATCGGTTTTAAACAGCAATAGTCCGCCTAAATTTGAACGCAAATATAAAATGAACGAGCATAAAAATTGATTTATACACATCAATCCCAGAAAATAAAACTGGCGAGAATCGTATCCTATAATCAATCCAACGCCAAACGTGATAATCGTAAATAATAATCCTAACCCTAACTTCAATACCACTATTCCTGATAAATGCTTGGTTATCAATTTTGTGTTTTGAGCGATATTACGGCTATTGAAATTGGTCACCCCCAAATCCAATAAAATATTGAATAAGAGGGAAAAGTTGAAAATGGCAAAATAAAATCCATACTCTTGCGCCCCAACCGCATTATAAACCCCTACATCGATTCCTAATATCCAGAAGGGCTTAACAAGGAGGTTGAAAAGTAGAAATAAGAATAAACTCGAAAGTAATTTCTTCTGCATGGAAAGTTAAAATTTTCGCTCTTCGTTTTATTCGAAAATCACTAAAAAACGAGCAAAATAAATATCTTTAAGACTCGTAAAGTTAAACGGTTATCAATTCGTAATCCATTTGTCCCAATCCGATTTTTTCCGCGTGTTCCAATCCCGTTTTCCAATTCGTTTTAGGATGCAATAAATTAAATTTATCTATTCCCTGTAATACCTTATTTTCTTGAACATGGATACATGATCCCTGGATTACGGGAGCGTCGGTAACCATATCGACGCAGGCTTTATCCAATGCAACCGGATCAAACGAAGCCGCAATACCGATATTCGGAACGATAGCGGCGTCATTATGTCCCCAGCAATCGCATAAAGGAGATATATCCATAATAAAATTGATATGAAAATTCGGTTTCCCTTTGATTACGGCTAAAGAGTATTCGGCTATTTTACAGTTTGTGATATCAGAGGAACTATTCCACACAACTTGCGCCGCATCGAACTGGCAGACTGCAATACATTGCCCGCAACCGACGCATCTTTCATAATTAATGATTGCTTTTTTATTTGTATTGAATTCAATGGCATTGGAGGCGCAGTATTTTATACATTGTCCGCACGAAGTGCAATTTTTTGTTTCAATAACCGGTTTTGAAGAAGAATGCATATCCATTTTGCCGGCCGCCGAAGCAGACCCCATTCCCAAATTTTTGAGGGAGCCGCCAAATCCGGTTTGTTCATGTCCTTTAAAATGAGTCATTGAAATAACAATATCCGCATCGGCTATGGCAGATCCGATTTTAGCGCTCTTACAGTATTCACAGTCGATAACTATTTCGCGAAAATCGATTGCTTTCAATCCATCTGCAATAATAACGGGACAAGGTACGGCAATAGGATTAAATCCATTTCCCATTGCGCTTTGCAAATGGTCAACCGCATTTGAACGACGTCCGAGGTATAGCGTATTGGAATCGGTTAAGAAGACTTTGGCCCCTTTTTTTTGAAGAAATTGAACCAACCGGGCGGCATAGTTAGGACGTATGTAAGATAAATTTCCCGGTTCGCCAAAATGAATTTTAACGGCAGTGAATTTGTTATTGAAATCTATTTCCTCAATTCCTGCTTTTTTAACCAATAATTCTAATTTGTCCAGCAAGCTACGTCCCGGTTTTGTACGTAAATCTGTAAAATAAACTTTTGACATATAAATGCAGAATTTATCATTGTTTAATAGGTCTTTTATTTCAATTTCCGATCGTTCAATGTACGTTTAAACGTTGAAAGACTGCCTAGAAGTCACGCAATACAACCACAAATTTGAGAACAAACACAACTTTTGCAGTTAAAATGACTTTTTAAACAGTCTCTCAAGTTATGAAAGAAATTGTTTCCAAAAAGTACCCCCACCAAGAATCGAACTTGGATTTAAAGTTTAGGAAACTTTCGTTCTATCCGTTGAACTATAGGGGCGTTATTTATAGTCTGAATTTTCTATAATTTTCGTTTTACTTCTGTTTGTTCGTAGCCTTCAATGATATCGCCGACTTTTATATCGTTGAAATTTTCGATATTAAGTCCGCAGTCCTGTCCGGCGGCTACTTCCTTAACATCATCTTTAAACCGTCTTAAGGAAGCTAATTTTCCAGTATAAACAACAATCCCGTCTCTAATAATCCGCACCTTGGTTTGACGGTTTATTTTACCGTCTAAACACATACACCCGGCAATAGTTCCAACTTTTGTCATTTTGAATACTTCGCGGATTTCCAGATTGCAAACTATTTTTTCTTCTATTTCCGGCGATAACATACCTTCGATAGCATCTTTTAATTCATTGATTGCGTTATAAATAATTGAATATAACCGAATATCAATTTCTTCTGCTTCGGCCAGTTTACGCGCCGACATAGAAGGCCGTACCTGGAATCCTATAATAATTGCATTGGAAGCCGTTGCCAACAGTACGTCGCCCTCCGTTATCTGTCCTACCGATTTATGAATAATGTTTACTTGCACCTCCTCGGTAGAAAGTTTAAGCAACGAGTCTGAAAGAGCTTCTACAGAGCCGTCTACATCTGCTTTTACAATTAAATTTAATTGTTTAAAATCTCCTATAGCAATGCGTCGTCCGATTTCTTCCAGGGTAATATGTTTCTGAGTGCGTATTCCCTGTTCTCTTTGCAATTGTAATCTTCTTGAAGCGAGATCTTTCGCCTCTTTCTCGCTATTCATCACATTAAAAGTATCCCCTGCTTGAGGAGCGCCGTTCAATCCCAATAATAAAACAGGCGCCGACGGACCGGCTTCCTTCACAATATGATTACGTTCATTATACATTGCTTTTACTTTCCCTGAGGTAGAACCGGCCAAAACAATATCTCCGACCTTGATAGTTCCGTCTTGCACCAGTATTTTAGATACATAACCCCGGCCCTTGTCCAGTGAAGATTCTATTATTGTTCCTTTGGCGCGTTTTTTAGGATTTCCCGTCAACTGAAGGATTTCCGCTTCGAGCAATACTTTTTCCAGCAACTCGTCAACATTAATCCCTTTTTTTGCGGAGATATCCTGGCTTTGATATTTTCCGCCCCATTCTTCCACCAAAAGGTTCATTCCTGCCAAGGCTTCTTTAATCTTGTCCGGATTTGCCGCCGGTTTATCTATTTTGTTGATGGCAAAAATAATAGGAACGCCGGCCGCTTGGGCGTGATTAATAGCTTCTATCGTCTGCGGCATTATTTTATCGTCTGCGGCAATAACGATGATGGCAATATCCGTAATTTTCGCTCCACGCGCCCTCATAGCAGTAAAGGCTTCGTGTCCGGGAGTATCTAAAAATGTAATGCTCCTTCCGTCGTTTAGTTTTACTTCATAAGCTCCGATGTGTTGCGTAATTCCCCCTGCCTCTCCTGCAATCACATTTGTATTTCTGATGTAATCCAATAATGACGTTTTTCCATGGTCTACGTGTCCCATTATAGTTACAACAGGAGGGCGTGACACAAGGTCTTCAGGATTGTCTTCTTCTTCAATTTCATGCATTGCTTCCACAACGTCGGCGCTGACAAAGTCGAGTTTAAATCCGAATTCGGAAGCAATTAATTGTATGGCTTCTGCATCCAAACGTTGGTTGATAGACACAAACATTCCTATAGCCATGCAAGTTGAAATAACTTCATTAACAGAAATATTCATCATTGTCGCCAACTCATTGGCGGTTACAAATTCCGTTACCTTAAGTATTTTCTTATCTTCTTCTTTACGAATTTGGTCTTCGTGAATCTGAGCGCTAATATTCTGCCGTTTTTCCCTGCGGTGTTTCGAAGCTTTCGATTTACCCATAGGGTTTAACCGGGCTAACGTTTCTTTTATTTGCTTTTCAATCTCGTTTTCATCTACGGCTACTTTTTGTTGAATTTCTTTTCTCGTTTTTACTTTCTTTCCTTTAGAAATAACCGTTTTAGATTTATCGAGACTTTTTGATCCTTGTTGTGGATTCGGGCTATGTTCAATTTTAATTGCCTCTTTTTTAATTCTTTTCCGTTTTTTCTTTTTTTCAATACCCGATTCCTCAGGTTTTACGGATGAACTGGCAACAGGTTGTTTTTTAGGTTTTTCGAAGGCAGATAAATCTATTTTTCCTTGTACTTTTACGCCTTCTAATTTTTGATATTGGGTTTCGATGAAGTTTTCTTTTTTGGCGGAGTCAGGATCTATTTCTTCAGTAGAAGGAGTTTCGGATTCTTTGGCATAATCTTTTCCATCATTTTCAATATTTTGTTGAGAGATTGTCGACGGTTCATCAGATAAAACATCTGTTTCCGGTTTGATAGGGGTAATCTCTTCTTCTTGTTTTATCAATGTATCAGCATCCTTTTGGACTGCCTTTTTCTCGTTCTCTTCTTTAGTTGGTTTTTGTTCTTTTTTAGCAGATTTCTTGCTTGGACGACTCTTTGTATTAATTGAATCTAAATCTATTTTATCAACAATTTTTATGTGCGGAACAAATTTATCTTTATCGCTTACCTCTTCTGTAGTTTCTTTTTTGTCAATAGCTTTCGTTTCCTCGCTGCTTTCTATATCTGCAACATCTTTTGAGGGAATCTCGTCTGTATTTGTTTTTTTTGATTTTGAAGCCTTTTTGATTGTTTTCTCCGAAATAACAGCATCTTCTTCAATCGCCTCTTCTGCATTAATTACTTTTTCCGTTATATTTTCGGGCGATTTTTCAATCGTTTTTTCTTCGGGAGCGGGTTTCGGAATTTTTGCGGCAATGGGTTTAGCGTAGTTTTTGATAAAAATCTCGGGCATTTCCGATTCGACGTCTTTTGGCTGTTCCGGTCTACTCGCTTCAATAACAATAGACTCTTTAGCGGCTGCAATGTTAATCTTTTTTGATTCCTCCTTAACTTTCCGTTCTGTCTGGAACTCGTTAGCAAGCAAATCATACATTTCGCTTGAAATCTTTGCATTAGGACTGTTCTCAATAGAGAAGCCCCTTTTTGCAAGATATTCAACTAAGCTGGCAATACCGACATTGAATTCTTTTGCCACCTTGTTTAGTCTGATTGTTTTTAATTCTTCTGACATTCTGTCCGATTTAAATTCTAATTCAAAATATGATAGTAATCCCTGAATTTTTTTCCCTAAAATATCTTTAAACCCGCCCATTTTAAACGCATTCTTCATCAAATGCCTGCCCCTTTCGGAACTTCCATTTCTGTTTTTAAAATATTAATACTGAGCATTAAAACACAAAAACGCACCTGTAAAATAAGTTTCCGAAAGATTCTTATTCTCCTTCAAATTCCGATTTTAAGATATTTACTACTTCAAGAATAGTTTCTTCTTCCAAATCCGTACGATGAATTAATTCTTCGGTACTTAATGCCAAAACGCTTTTAGCCGTATCACAACCAATTGCTTTTAACTCATCGATTACCCATTGTTCTATTTCATCATCAAATTCTTGTAAATCTACATCCTCATAATCTACATCCGTATCTCTATAAACGTCTATTTCATAGCCGGTCAATTTCCCTGCTAGTTTTATATTATGGCCTCCCTTGCCTATGGCTAATGAAACTTGGTCGGGTTTCATATAAACTTCCGCGCGTTTTTCTTTTTCATCTATGCGTATGGATGAAATCTTTGCGGGACTTAACACGCGGGTAATATATAATTCGGAATTACTTGTATAGTTGATGACGTCGATATTTTCATTCCGAAGTTCGCGAACAATTCCATGTATTCTGGAACCTTTCATTCCGACGCACGCTCCCACGGGATCTATCCGGTCGTCGTAGGATTCCACTGCAATTTTCGCCCGTTCTCCGGGAACGCGAACCACATTTTTTATTGTTATGAGTCCGTCGAAAATTTCCGGGACTTCTTGCTCGAACAATCTCTCCAGGAAAATCGGAGACGTTCTGGACAATATAATCTGAGGATTGTTATTACGCATTTCCACTTTTAAAACGATTGCCTTGATCGTGTCTCCCTTACGGTAATAATCGCTTGGGATTTGTTCTGACCTTGGCAATATCAATTCTATTTTATCTTCATCCAACACCAAAATCTCTTTGTTCCAAACCTGGTATACTTCTCCTAAAATGATTTCTCCTACTTTTTCTTTATATTTCTGGAAAATAAGCGCTTTTTCATAGTCTTGAACTTTTGCCACTAAATTCTGCCGGATTCCTAAAATTTCCCTGCGGCCAAAATCAGTCAATAAAATGGGTTCGGTAAGGTCTTCGCCTACTTCAAAATCGGCTTCTATTTTTATGGCGTCCGAATATGCTATTTGAGTCCTTTCATCTTCTACCGCTCCATCTTCAACAATTTCCCTGTTGCGCCAAATTTCAAGATCACCTTTGTCAATGTTCACAATTATATCGAAATTTTCATCGGTGCCGTATCGCTTTGACAAGGCAGCTCTGAATACGTCTTCCAATATACGCATAAGCGTTTCCCTATCGATGCTTTTAAAATCTTTGAACTCTGAGAAGGTTTCTATTAGGTTTAAGGCTTCCATTTTATGTGTTTGTTTCTTAAATTCTTTTCTGATGTTATAGCTTAAAAGACTACTTTAATTTTGGATTCTTGTATATCATTGAATAAAATCCCAACTAAATTGTCTTGTTGTTTTTCTTCTTTTTTTCCTCTCCCTTTCCTTTTTTCCGGTTGCAATTCAATTTGAATCTCGTTTTCATTTACAGCAATTAATTTCCCTTCCAGAATGTTTCCCGAAACTAAAATCACTTTAATTTGACGACCAATATTTTTAACATATTGCCGATGAAGTTTTAATGGCGACTCAATTCCTGAAGATGAAACATTCAATTCAAAATCCTCCTCATCCCGATCTAAACTTTTTTCGATTGCCCGGCTTAATTCTATGCAATCGTCGATGGTTATGCCATTATCTCCATCAATAAAAACCGATATCCGGTTGTCTGTAGAAATTTTTAAATCAACTAAAAATTTATCTGTGCCGGTTAGTTTGGAATCAATAGTTTCTAATATTTTTACTTTATCAAGCATAAAATTTATCTAACAAATAAAAGAGGGGACTCTATGCCCCCTCATGTAATATCTTGTATTTTAAGAGTTTTCGTATGTTGCTTTAAAGTAAGGCACATAAGTCTAACTGCAAAATTACATAAAAATGTTTGAATTGCCAACAAAGTATATGAAAATCTACGTCCTATAATTTTTTGCCTAACCTGAAAAAATGCTTTCGGTTTATTTAGTTATTGCGTCTTATGCCAATTGGGCGTTACCTTTTGGGCACAAATTTCTGATGCGTACATTTAAAGACTTAGTTAATAACATCGCTAATTTTCGCGCATATTCCACAAGCATAAAAAGTTATTTATCATGAAAAGGACAGGCGTAAAATTTAAGAAAGGCTTGCGATTCTTATTGCCGAGAGTTCAATAACTCCTTCATTTTGTAGTTTTCAGATGAACATAGAGATTTTGAATTTCAAAGTATTCTCTTTTCAAAGTGTTACCGAGATTGACGATATAATTAGAATTCTAAAATCAGACATAAGCTATATTTCGCAATAAATTTAGTAATTTTGCGCCTTAAAATACAAAAAGAACTTTATGTGTTCTGAAAGAAAAATGATTTGAAATGACAGATAAAAGATCAATTATTGGCCTTGTTTTAATCTTCCTTATTTTTGTCGGATTTATGTGGTGGCAAAGTCCCTCTAAAGAGGAGCGCGCAGAAATGCACCGCAAGCAAGACTCTTTGTACCGGGTACAGCAGCGCGAAATGGATTCTGTAATGCGTTTGGAAGCATTGGCTAAAACGAACTCTCTTCTCGATTCAAACAATGACAGCGTTCTTTCTTTAGAAGAAAAAAGAAGAAAAGAGGAGTTAAGTATTTTTTCAAATGCGGCCGTGGGTGAAAGATCCAAACTGAAAATTGATAACGAATTGATTTCTTTTAATATATCAAATCTTGGCGGACAAATTTCTTCTGTAGAATTAAAGGACTATAAGACTTTCGAGCAAAAACCGCTTTATTTGATCAACGATAATGATTCTTTGATAAACTTGGTATTTCAGACTTCCGATAATCGGGCTATCAACACAAATCAACTGTATTTTAAAATTTTTATCAATGATAAAGAAGTTTCGGGAGACGAACATTACTCTGTTAAAGGAAACGATTCTCTTATCGTCAGCTTGCGAGCGTATGCAAATAATGCAAACGACACAAGCGCAACATATGATCTAAGCCGGTATCTGGAGTTTCGTTATACAATATTCGGATCAAATTACAGAATCAAATATGCCATATTTTTCAATGGGTTGGATAATGCGATCGCACAAAGCCAATATATGGATTTTGAGTTCAGAAATGATTTAAGGCATCAAGAAAAGAATGGGAAGAACGAGCGTGCCACGTCCTCTATTTACTATCGTTCCAAAACGGATGAAAGCGTAGAAAATATTACGGATGGCAAAGACAATACGGAATCTATCAAATCCCCTTTAAAATGGATTTCGTATAAACAACAGTTTTTCAGCACAACGATTATTGCCGACGATGAATTTTTGAATGCCGACATTGAAGTCCAAACCAAAGCAATTACCGATACTTCGCAAAATTATTTGTGCAGTATGGGTTCTATTATCGGAATTCCGTTCAACAGCGCCGATAAAAATCATTCGGTGGGAATGAGCCTTTATTTTGGACCTAACAAATATAATATTTTAAAAAGTTATGACCTCAATCTGGAACGGCAGATTCCGTTAGGCTGGGGATTCTTTTTATTCCAATGGATAAACCGTTTTGCTGTTTTGCCGGTATTTAATTCTCTCGAACAACTTAATTGGAATTATGGAATTATCATCTTGGTTCTAACGGTTATTTTAAAATTAATCTTGCTCCCGATTGCTTTCAAATCATATTCTTCCTCTGCAAAAATGAAAATATTGCAGCCGGAGGTAAATGAAATAAATAAAAAATATCCGAAAAAGGAACAGGCTTTAGAAAAACAAAAGGCCGTTATGGCGTTGTATAAAAAAGCCGGCGCAAGTCCCATGGCGGGGTGTATTCCTATGTTGTTGCAATTCCCGATTTTATTGGCAATGTATCGTTTTTTCCCTGCGTCTATAGAATTGCGCCAACAGCCGTTTTTATGGGCCGACGACCTTTCTACTTACGACTCCATTCTTACCTTGCCTTTCAATATCCCTATTTATGGCGATCATGTGAGTTTGTTTTGTTTATTAATGTCTATTGCCAATGTTTTTTATACAATCATAAACATGAAGCAAAGCGTGCAAAGCAATTCTCTTCCCGGGATGAAAACGATGATGTATTTAATGCCTGTTATGCTGCTCTTTATGTTCAACAGTTTCTCTGCCGGTTTAAATTATTATTATTTCATATCTACATGCATTACTTTCCTACAAATGTTTATCATCCGCAGAATGATCAGCGAAGATAAAATAAGGGAACGTATTCGTGTTGCGTCCACTAAACCGGTGAAGAAATCGAACTTTATGGAACGTATAGAAAAAATGCAGAAAATGAATCAAGAGATAGCCGGTCAACGCCAACAAAACCAAAGGAAAAAATAAAAATCGAATAATAAGTTTATAACGTGAAATAATGCGGAATATTCAGTAAATGTGGCAAAAACAGTTGAGAGAGAAAAAAACCTTTCGGCTGTTTTTTATTTTATAATCAATTGTCATTAAAAGCATTGTCGGATATTCGAAAATATTCTTGAATTTTTCTTTGTAAATTAGGACTATATCTTTAAATTTGCCACCTATTAATCATCTAAAAAAACAAATTGTTATGTCAGTGTTATCTATCGTATTACAAGCTATTACAGATCTTTCCGCAATAGCAAAGATGGGGGCGGGGTTAGGAACAGGTATTGCTGCCGTTGCCGCCGGTATTGGAATTGGAAATATAGGAAGAGGCGCTATGGAAGCCATTGCTCGTCAACCTGAGGCTAGCGGAGATATTCGTTCCAGCATGATTGTTGCGGCGGCGTTAATAGAAGGCGCTTCACTTTTTGCTATCGTAGTATGTTTGTTGATCGTGTTCCAGAAATAACCGGATGGTTAATATATGATCTAAAAGTACTTGCCTCATCCGCTCTTCGGGGTTTTAGGATTTAACGCATCGGTAAATCAAGCAAAGTAAATAATAAATAGAATTCATAAACAATACACCTTCCTTGGCACAAAACAAAATATGTCGGGAAGAATTGGTTATGTCGGTTTCACATATTTAATTTAAATAGAATATGGAATTAGTACAACCTTCCTTAGGACTTGTTGTCTGGATGGTAATAATTTTCGGCGTTTTACTTTTGATATTAAAGAAATTCGGATGGCCTGTTATTTTAAAAGCGTTAAAAGATCGTGAAGAACAAATAAACAAGGCGTTGTCGGCGGCTGAAACTGCCAAAGAAGAGGTAAAGAATCTTCAATTAAAAAATCAAGAAGTTTTAAGTCAAGCCAGAGAGGAACGCGACGCCATTTTACGCGATGCCCGCTTGGCAAGCGAAAAAATAATTGAGGTCGCTCACCAAAAAGCGGCGTTGGAATCGGATCGTATTATCGAAACCGCCCGGCAGACGATTAATTATGAAAAATTAAATGCTATTACCGAACTTAGGAACCAAGTAGCAAGTTTATCTATCGAAATTGCCGAAGTTATTCTCAAACATGATCTTCAGGATAAATCCGGAGCCGAAAGAATTATAAAGGAACAAATAGAGAAAATGTCTGCAAACTAATAAAATAATCTTCCTGTGAGCAATTATAAAATAAATAATCGTTATGCAAAAGCTTTATTTGAATTGGCTTCGGAAAAAAGCATACTGGATGCGGTGTATTCCGATATGGAATTGATGTCCGAAGTTTGCGCGGAAAACAGGCAACTTACGTCAATCTTAAAAAATCCTGTAATTCCTATGGGTAAAAAGATTGCTATAATGACGGAGTTATTTCAATTTAAAATAACCGATCTTTCATTGCAATATGTTTTTTTTATTATCCGGAAGCATAGGGGAATTAATTTGAAAGGAATTTCAAATGCTTATACACAGTTGTATAAATCTTATAAAGGCATTAAAACAATTCATCTCTCCGTGGCGGCGCCCATGAACGAGCAAGATAAAACACAAATAGTATCGATAGTAAAAAATATTTTAAAAGGAACGATTGATTTGAAAGAAGAAATGAAACCGGAAATATTGGGCGGATTTTCCATTCGTTTCGAAAATTATTTATATGACGCCAGCATATTGAATAAAATTACCAGGCTCAAAAAAGAATTTGAAAAGAACGAATACGCCAGATAAACTGTTCTTAATAATTTTCCGGATTCGAAATCTTTCACTTAAATCAAACGTTCATCTTATTTAAACAGAATACCTTCATTCAGGAGATTAAAAAAATATAATAAATTATGTCTGAAATAAAACCTGCAGAAATATCGGCAATTCTTAGGAAACAATTATCTGATATAAACCTTGAAGCCGAATTGGAGGAATCGGGAACGGTCTTAACCGTTGGCGACGGAATTGCCCGCGTATATGGTTTGACGAATGTTCAGTCAGGGGAATTGGTAGAGTTTACCAGTTCGGGAATTAAAGGCATTGTGCAAAATTTGGAAGAAGATAATGTGGGAATCGTTATGCTTGGCGATAGCCGGAATATTAACGAAGGCGACATGGTAAAAAGGACTAAACAAATTGCATCCATAAAAGTAGGCGAAGGATTAGTAGGCAGGGTTATTAATACCATTGGGGAGCCGATAGACGGGAAAGGCCCCATCAAAGGGGAATTGTTTGAAATGCCTCTGGAAAGAAAAGCGCCGGGCGTTATTTATCGCCAACCGGTAAAAGAACCTTTGCAAACGGGAATCAAGGCCATTGATTCTATGATTCCTATCGGAAGAGGACAACGGGAGTTAATCATCGGCGATCGCCAGACAGGTAAAACGACAATCGCTATTGATACGATTATTAATCAGAAAGAATTTTATACTAAAGGGGAACCTGTTTATTGTATTTATGTGGCTTGCGGTCAGAAGGGATCAACGGTGGCGCATATTGTAAAGACTTTGGAAGAAAAAGGAGCTATGCCTTACACAATCGTAGTGGTCGCTACTGCTTCCGATCCTGCGGCAATGCAGTTCTACGCTCCGTTTACAGGCGCTTCCATAGGGGAGTATTTTAGAGATACAGGCAGAGCGGCATTGGTTATTTATGATGATTTAAGCAAACAAGCGGTTTCGTATCGTGAAGTTTCTCTGTTGCTACGCCGTCCTCCCGGACGCGAAGCTTTTCCCGGCGACGTTTTTTATTTGCACTCCAGATTGTTAGAACGCGCTGCGAAAATTATTCAGGAAGATGGTATCGCCGCACAAATGAACGATTTGCCTGAATCTATCCGGCATAAAGTGGTGGGAGGAGGTTCTTTAACGGCTTTGCCGATTATAGAAACGCAAGCAGGAGATATTTCAGCTTATATTCCTACCAATGTGATTTCTATTACCGATGGACAGATATTTTTGGAAACCGGTTTGTTTAATGCAGGGATAAGGCCTGCTATTAACGTGGGGATTTCCGTTTCGCGCGTGGGAGGAAACGCCCAGATTTCGGCAATGAAAAAAATTGCGGGGACATTAAAACTGGATCAGGCGCAATATAGAGATTTGGAGGCGTTTTCTAAATTCGGATCGGATCTTGACCCTGTAACTCAATCTGTATTGGATAAAGGAGCCAGAAATGTGGAAGTTTTGAAGCAACCAGAATATAATCCCATGAAAATAGAGTATCAGATAGCGATTATATTTTGTGGAACAAGGGGTTTGCTACAATCGGTTCCTATAAGCCGGATCCGCGATTTTGAAACCGAATTTTTGTCAGTGTTGCAAAATTCCCATCCGCAAACATTAGAGAACCTGCGTACAAAAGGACTCTCTAATGAAGATATAGAGACGCTTACAGAGGTAGCCGCCCTTGTTTCCAAACGATATGAGGAAATAGTTCATTAGAAGCTTACAAAGAATTTTTAAATATCCGTTTTATGCCAAACCTAAAAGAAGTCAGAATTCGTATTGCATCGGTAAGCTCGACAATGCAAATTACCAGCGCCATGAAAATGGTTTCGGCATCTAAATTGCGGAAAGTCCAGAATTTAATCCTAAAACTAAGGCCTTATTCTGCAAAATTATCGGAGATTATAGAAAATATTTGCCGCGAAAACTTTGAGGTAGATACTCCTTTTACGGAGAGTCGTCCGCAAAATCATGTTTTGCTTGTAATAGTTGCATCTAATAAAGGACTTTGCGGGGCGTTCAATACAAATATTATCAAAGAAACGAATGCGAGAATAGCCGCTTACCGTGAAAAGGATAAATATTGTAAGATTAGTTTATTATGCATTGGAAAACGGCTTTCGGATTTTTTTGAAAAAAGTGATTATACCATTGCAGGGGTTAGAAATGAAATTTTTGACCATCTTACTTTTGAGGCCTCGTCTAAGATTGCCCAAGAAATAATGGATGGTTTTTCTTCTAAGAAATATGATACGGTAGAATTTATATACAATAAATTTAAAAATGCGGCCACGCAGATTATTTCCGTGGAACAGTTTCTGCCTATTGTAAACGAAACGTCCGGAGAATCTTCTTCACAGAACGATTACATTTTTGAACCCAGCAAAGAAGAAATTATAGAAAGCGTACTTCCGTTGGCATTAAAAACCCAGTTTTATAAGGTTCTTTTAGATTCGTTTGCTTCGGAACAAGGAGCCCGTATGATTAGTATGCAAAAAGCGACCGATAATGCGACCGAATTGCTCAAAGACTTAAAATTATCATACAATAAAGCTCGTCAGGCGGCTATTACAAACGAGATTATTGAAATCGTAAGCGCCGCCAATGCTTTGCAGGGCTAGCCCTTGTTGTAAAAAGATATTCCATCGAGATCTATATATGCGTAAAAAGGTTGATTTTTTGATAATTGGTTCGGGAATTGCCGGGCTGAGTTTTGCTTTGAAAGTAGCCGATCACGGGAAAGTTTGTATTATTACAAAATCCGACGCTCACGAGGGTTCTACCAAATACGCCCAAGGAGGAATTGCGGCCGTCATGTACAACCCCGATTCTTATGAGAAACATATACAGGATACGCTTGTGGCGGGCGCCGGGTTGTGTAACGAGAACGTTGTCAGGATGACAATTACGGAATCTACCGAGCGAATAAAAGAACTTTTGAATTGGGGAATTCAGTTTGATAAAAATCAAACGGGAAAATTTGATTTGGCAAGAGAAGGCGGTCATTCCGAATACAGGGTGCTACACCATAAAGATCAAACAGGTCAGGAAATTGAAAGGCGTTTGATTGAAAATGCCAGAAATCATCCTAATATCGAAATCAAGGAAAATCATTTTGCGGTAGACCTTATTACGCAACACCATCTGGGGATAGAAGTAAACCGGAGAACGCCCGGTCTTCAATGTTTCGGAGCCTATATTTTGAATCCGGAAACCAAAAAAATCGATACTTATTTAGCGAAAACTACTTTGTTGGCGACCGGAGGTTTGGGAAACGTATACGGCACCACTACCAATCCCATTATTTCTACCGGCGACGGGACGGCAATGGTACACAGGGCGAAAGGTCATTTAGCCGACATGGAGTTCATTCAATTTCACCCGACGTCTTTGTATAATCCTGCGGAAAAGCCTTCTTTTCTGATTTCTGAAGCCATGCGCGGCGCGGGCGCGGTTCTCAAAACCCGTAAAGGCGAAGAATTTATGCAGAAATACGATTCCCGTTTATCTCTTGCCCCAAGGGATATCGTTGCCAGAGCCATTGATAATCAAATGAAAATATTGGGAGACGATTACGTTTATTTAGATGCGCGCCGAATAGATAAACAGGAAATTATGAATCACTTCCCCAGTATTTACGCTAAATGTTTGGAGATAGGAATCAACATTACCAAAGATATGATTCCTGTTGTTCCTGCGGCGCACTATCTTTGCGGGGGAATCGAGGTCGATGAGTTTGCAAAAAGCAGCATTAAAAACCTGTATGCTTCGGGAGAATGCGCCTGTACGGGTCTTCATGGGGCCAATAGGTTGGCCTCTAATTCTTTGTTGGAAGCGGTCGTATATTCTCATCGTGCCAGTATCGACGCTTTATCGGCTATGCAATCCGTAGATTTTTGCGATGCCATTCCCGATTGGAACGACGACGGCGCCGTATTGAACGAAGAAATGATTCTGATTACGCAAACGCTTAAAGAACTACAATTGATCATGTCCAATTATGTGGGAATTGTGCGCTCGAATTTAAGACTAAAACGCGCTTTCGACAGATTGAATATTATTTACAGGGAGACGGAAGATTTATACAATAAGTCAATTCTAACCGTTGAAATTTGTGAGATGCGCAATCTGGTAGCCAATGCTTATTTGATTATCAAAATGGCGATGGCCAGAACCGAGAGCAGGGGCTTGCATTATTCGCTCGACTATCCTTCCGAAAAATAATCAAGATAGCTGATTAATTAAAATTTGGATGTTTTGTCTGTTTGAATAAGTCGAAAGTAATATTTGTTTACGTTTTTGTATCTCATGCGCCGAAAATTCTTGTTCCATGAGAGAAACAATCTTCGTTTTTATTTCTTCGAAAGAATCTGCTTGTTGACAAAGTTCGCTTAAACCGGAACCTTCAAGCATTTTCCCATTAGTCAAGCAAAATCTTCCTTCAAACAACACATTCAATAATTTCAATTTGAGTCCCGTGGCCTGAAATGTAATCAAAACATGAATATGAGCATTTTGTATTAACTCGCGCATTTCTTCATCCGAAGGCGTGTCTATCAGCGAAACATGCGGATTCTGAGAGACGAGGGCTTTCAATCTTCCGGAAGGATTCAATCCGGCAATTATTAAGGGGTAGGGAAGATCGTTAAATACTTTCCGGATAAGGAATATAGCAGCGGCTTCATTTTCCGCAACAGATAAATTGCCGTGATACAAAATATATTCGTCTTTCCCTTCTTTACATGAAAGCTTGTCGTTTTGATGAAAAGCAGGTAAAAAAAGAACTGTGTTCCGGGGAAATTTTCGCGTAAAATAATCTGTTTCTTTTTGAGAAATAGGAAAAATACAAGTTGCATGCGCTATGTTTTTTTCATAAAGCCATAATCGGAAAGCTTCAATCAAATAGAACCCTTTTCTTTTGAAAGAATTTTTCTCGGATTTAAATAAATTCCAATAATAAACATGTTCTATATTTGCGCTTCGATACAATTTTGTCCGGTTCTTTAAATTCTTATTTCCCAAATAATAGCAACAATGAATTCCTTCGAAAAGAATAGGATAATTATCCTTTTGCAAATTCTTTATCAATTCTTTGTTTTTACGACTTACGACGATATAGGGCAATAAACTTACATTCGGGAGGATGCCTGTATTTCGCTTATAATAATATATTTTTTCGCAATAACTTTCTAATAAAGAGGATTTTCCCCTATTATATTCAAAACAATGCAGGATAATTTTTATATTGGCTTCGCGTAATGCTTTAATTTTGTAAAACACATCAATTACGCCTCCGTAGTTGGGAGGGAAAGGGATATTAAAGGCAATAATATGAATATACTGAGGCATCAATTAATTTTGAAAATGGATTTTTTATTTTATAAAATTATCTTTGAGAGATAACATTTTGAATAAAAGGCTTTAAGCGAGATTTTTCAGCGGGAGAGGTAACGATTTGGCAACCATGCGTATTTCTGCGTTTTACGCTGCATTTCCTCAAATAACTCACTACAAATATCGGCTTTTTTTTTCTATTTTTCCTAAAGTTGGAAACATTTCTAATCGTCTAATTTATCTTGCTTACCTTCAATACGTTTTATTTCTTTATCGAAGTCTGATTCAAATAGGCGGTCTTGAATAGGACGATATTTTTCAAATTCATTTTCAGCATGTTGTTTGGCAAGAGCTGCGGTAATTTTTCCAGCATTCTGCAATAAATCTCTTCCATTTGCCTGTAAAATTAAATCCAAATGCCTTGCCCAATCAGACATGGAGAGGGGAACATGCCGTTTTGCGTATTCTTCGGCAAAATCCAAATAACCGTTGACGATACGCCCAAGAGATTCCAATTCCGTTTCAGTCAGATAATTTTTGGCTATCGTCACATCTGTTTTTATAATTTTTCCGCTTGGACTTTTCTCCCAAGAAGTCAATCCCATTTTTTCTTTATTGTGGTCGGCTCGCGTGTAAATCAATTCGGCAGCGGTATGTTTATGAACCGCATAATGCATTTTGTTTTGAACTTTTGCAAAAAACTCTTTGGTCGTGGACGATTCCGGGTTATAATCCATTGCAGTAGCGTATATGTCGGTAATTTTCTGATAAAACCGCCGTTCTGACAAACGGATTTCCCGGATTTCTTCCAAAAGCCGTTCAAAATAATCGTCATCAAGAAAGGCGCCGTTTTCCATTCTTTTTCGGTCTATGATATACCCACGCAATGTAAAATCGCGCAAAATCGCCGTCGCCCATTGTCGAAACGCCGTTGCCCGTTTGGAGTTTACACGGTAGCCAACGGCAATAATCAAATCTAAATTATAATGTTTTATTGTTCTGCAAACTTCGCGACTCCCTTCCTGTTGAACTACCGAGAAATCCTCGGCAGTTGAAACCTCATTCAACTCACCTTCAGCATAGATATTTTTGAGATGCAAGCCGATATTATCAGTTGAGGTATCGAATAGTAATCCTATATTTTTTTGCGACAACCAAATGGTGCCGTCCTGCACACGCACTTCCACTCCATCACCTTTCGACTGATAGGCAAAAGTTAAAAATTCGGCGGTACTGTTGCGGATTTGGAGTTTTCTTTTTTTTGTCATATTATTTTTATGTAGTCTCCTATATTATTACAGCGCTGATGCCATTTAACAAAAAAACTAATTTGGCTTTAACTTCTGTCCCTTCCTTAAGTTTACTTTGATTTTTCATACGAAAAGGGGTTTGTAATTCTTTAGACTTGAAAAGGTAAAACCCTTTATCATTTTTCTTAATGATTCCTTCAAATATTTTTGGATTCTCGGAATCTGACTCTTTCCACTCTTGCTGATACTCAGGATTTAAATAGTGATATTTACTTTCAATATTATTCAAATATGTTCTTCCGTGATAAAAATTCGTATTATATGATTCTGCTATAAACATATAATAATTATACATCAGAGAATTTTGTATAAAATCCACTCGCTTTGTCAAGTCAAAGAATTTCATTCGATAATTAACATAATTTAGATTGTTTCCGTAAAACTTAAACAGAAAACGGACAACTTCATTACAATCTAAATAATTTTCTAGCTCGTCAATGAGTTCATCTGATTTTTCAATATTATTTGATTGGTAATAATAATTGTAAAGCAAGATACATGCGTATGGTCTTAAATGTTCATCCTCGTATAGTTCTAACAATGATGATAAATAATCAGTTTTTTCATCAAAAGATTTCTTTTGAATTTCTCTATAGAGTACTTCTAATCGAGCGATTCTATCAATACCATCTGTTATAGATTTATTTGCAGTCTCAAATTGTTCTTCTATCTCTATTTGTAATCTCAATTGCTCATCTATATCAAGTTGCATACATTTTAATTCCCAGAGTAACAATACCAATAAATCATAATAGCTATAGTGGGAACAAGGATCATAAGTCTGTTTTGCATAATATAATTCTTTTGCCTCATGCAAATATGTTAATGTCTTATTTAATTCTTTTTCTTCCTTAAACCATAATTCGGCTAATTTAGCATTAAGAACAGCTCTGCGATGAATAAACTTATGATTTTTCTTTTCTAATAGACTTTCAGCATAAATTAAATATTCAATAGCTTTTTCGATATCCTTTTTTGTGCCTCTGTACTGAAGATTAATAGCATACCGCAAGATAAAATACGGGTTATCAGATAAGTTATTATATGACAAGTCATATAATTTATTTATTTGCTCTGCTGAAAATTCCTTATTTTGCTCTAAACTTTTTAAAATATTGATTGCCAGCTTACAATATTTGTCACTGCTATGGATTTTTGTAAAAAGCGACTTATAGTGCTCATATCGTTTTTGCTTGTCAAATATAACTTCGGTTGCCAATTTATCGGCTATTAGAGAGTGCTTTGTTCTAAAATACAAATCAGGATCTAATCCATTTGCATCTATACTCTCTTGCATTAAAATACCTTTTCCTTCCGATTGAACAACATTGCTCATAAAATCATCCCAATTCATTGATATCAAATCCTTCAACAATGAAGCAGGCATAAAGATATTATAGCGATGGGTTAATGCCGTAAATATAAATGCTTTCTTACAATCGGAAGATAGTTGAGAATATGCTTCTTTTAAATCATCAACATGTTTCCCATTTTCTATTAATCCTAATAAAGAAATAAAGGAATCCCCTTTATATGTTTTATTGATTGTTTGTATTATTTGATTTTTCTCTTTTGCATCTCTCCAGTGTACTAAATTCGACTCACCTAATTTCTCAACAAAATCAGTAGTTTCCTCTATTGTAAATGCAGAATCTATTTTAATCGAATAAATATTTTTTTGAGGTAATGATTTATTATAAGATGAAAATATGTTTTCTCGAATAGATTGGATAAACAAAAAACAAACATCTTCTTGTTTCGAACTTAATTCTGCTCTTAACTGCAATAGTGATTTATAGATATCACTATGCTCTGTGTAATTTGAATGAAGTATAATGTATTTGCAATTTATCTTTTGTACAAGTACACAAAAATCTTTTATCTTAAAATTCTCAAAGTCTTTTATTTCAAAAGCAACAGCGTCCAAACTATCAGTATTATTGGTGAGCTCGTGTATTAATCTATAGGTAAATGTCGTTTTGCCTGTTCCGAAACTTCCTTCTAAGAAAAAAAGAGGAATCAAATTGCTGTCGTTGCTATTCACTTTGTCAAGAATGAATTTTTTTGCTTCTTCAATTTTATCCTTTTTAATAACATCATAGTTTTTTCTTATGACATTATAATTTGGCTCTACCCCAAGATAAAAATCTTGCGCTTTTATGTAGTCTTTTGATTCACTATTTAATTGTTCTAATACATTGTGGAACTTTTGTCTTAGTTGAGGTGAAATTGAAATAGGGTTATTTTTGGAATCCTTTATTTTATTTAAATTCAATAATTTATTCTTGAATTCTGCATTTTTTTCTATCCACTCGCCATAACTTTTAAAAAAATCAGCAGATGTAGACTTTATAATTGCAATTTTTTTATCTAGATAATATGGCAATTTCAAATCATTCACATAGGGATCGACATTGTATATCCAACGTTTCTCTCTTCCTATATCAAATTTGGCGAAAAACTGCTGAGCAAAAGCATCAGAAAATGAATATCCAATAAATAAAAATTCAATATTTGGAGAAGGCTCTTTTAATTGATTTAAAATTGTTTTATAGAATGAATTGGCATTCTCAAAATCCTTTGTTGAAAATGCTAATGGATAAGCACTCTTGTCTGAAATGCAGCCGTTTAATTTTATATACTGTATTTGCTGACTTGAACAAAGCCTATAATATTCTTTAATAGAGCGTATAGGGATAATTTCTTTTGCATCGCTATTGGTTTTTAAAACCTCCTCATTAGCTCTTTCTATAAGCAAGTCATAATTCGTTGTAATTATTTGTCTCCACGGAATAGATGCAATTGTTTTATGCATATCTTGAACAGCTAAGTTTCGTAGCAATTCTGTTACAAATAAGTCAAATTTTGAGCGAGAAAAGTTAGAATCCGCGGAAAGGGCATCTACAAACTCCGTAATATTTTCAATACCAGAATTAATGCTAACTTTTGCCTCGTAATAATCAATTAATTGCTGGCTTAGATATTTTTTGTTTGTGACAGAGGCTCCTGCTCCAAGAAATAATATAACATTACCTTCTGCTATTTTTTTGTACAAAGATTCTAACTTTGTAATATTACTACTATCTGTAATATGTTCCATAATGTCAAATATTTATAATACTATTATTTTTCGTCGAAACCAACAATTCCCTCACATCCACCTTCAACGCTTTTGCAATGGCAAACAAGGTTTCAAGCGACGGCTGTGATTCGTTTGTACACCATCGGGAAACAGTTGCTTCATTCTTCCCTAATGTTTCTGCAAGCCATTTTCCTGTACGTTTCTTCTCCACAAGCACAACTTTCAACCTGTTCAGTTCCATATCATCAAATTATTGAGGTAATTTGCAAATGTAATGATTAAAGTTTAACTAATCAATAAAATTCTTATATAGTTTTCCACAAGCGGCTTCAATGCTGCCTTAACTGACAAAAGTTATTCTCGGACAATCGGTTATTCCCGCGCGGCTTCCGCCCCTTCAAACGGCTGGGAAGCCATGAGCGGGAAATAACCGAAGTTGGACGGGAAATAACTTTTGACACAATATAAATCGAAAACTTATCAACTTAATCTTGGTCTGCGTTTCTTCTTTTTCTTGGGTTTCGGCGGTTGCTGTTCATCCATTGGGTTAATATCCGAAGCCGATGGAAGTATGGAAAACAAAGAAGACAAGCCGCTTTCACTTGTTTGTTGGTGTATTGATTGATTTACTGACGTACTGATTTGCTGTTGTATTGAAGTATCTGAAAACGTTTTTAGATTTTTATTTGTTTGCGCTTTTACATTTTCATTTGTTTGTAAATCTACATTCTTTTTCTTTTCACCAGCAAAATCTTGTTCGGGGGCTTTTAGTTCCCGTTCTTGCATCTGTAGTTTGTCTGTAACAGTGCCGTTTTTCATAGTGTTGCAATATTCAAACGTTTCGGATAACTGTCGGTTGTAGCCGAACAGTTTATCAAATCCCTTTTCTACATTTTCAAACAGGGCGGTACGGTCGAAACCGCCTGTGATAACGCCTTTCTTGGTGTTTCGGTGGTTGGTTAGCGGGCTTATCTTGACTTTGTCGATTGGTCTTTACGGCTGACAATCAAATGGCAGTGCATGTTTAGGCGGTTGTCGGAACGGTCGCGATTGAAATGGATTTTGCCGTAAAACTTAATATCCTCTGCCGATAGTCCTTTATTGAAGTTCTTAGCATATTCGGGAATGAACACTTCGCGAATATACCGTTTCATGGCTTCGGCTTGCTCCTGTTCGGTGCTTCCCATTGCT
>JAVBLV010000091.1:0-9856 GCA_031553195.1 Bacteroidales bacterium | reverse complement strand
GTAAAAAACAGGTGGTGATAATTTTTAATGTTTCTATCATAATGGTAAGAATGTAATAGACTGCATTGTGGCCTTTCTTTTGCCTTGACGCAAAAGAAACAAAAAGTCAAGGCTGACGACAGATAGGCTAAAAAATCATTTGTTACGGCTAAACAAAATAACTTGCCCGTCAACACTGTTATTCCAACCTCTAAATAACAAACGCTGTCATGTTATTTTTCGGAAGGAGGCTTCGAACAGAATTTTGTTTTTAACCCCTCCACTAATGATTTTTCTTAACGCCATCTGTCGTAGGCCGTTATTCCTTTTCTCATCCTCTTTCGATTTTTGATATTTTTACTTAAATATTTTGGCGCTCCGTCGGGATTATTCATTGATCCCTTTTTATCTGTCTTACAAAAAAAATAGAGGTTTCCTTAGCTAAGGAAACCTCTATTTTAGAAGTTATGGGTTGTTTTATTATTTAGTTACAACCAATTTTTTAGTTTGAACAGAACCGTTTACGTTCATGCTATAGAAATAAGTTCCGGCAGCCAAATCAGACGTGCTTAAATCATAAGTATATTCTCCCGGAGCTTTAGAACCTTGAGAAATTGATTTAACAACGCGACCCATCAAATCGCGAACTTCAATTTTCACATTAGCCTTACTGGTAAGAGTATACTTAATTGTTGTATAATCTCTAGCCGGATTCGGGCTGTTAGACAATTTGAATGAATAAGCTTTAGCGACAGGATCAATACCGCTTCTATCTTTTTTAGGACCTACAACTAAGTGAATCATAGGCGCGCCTACAATAAAGGGACAGTAAGAAGTTGATCCAGCCCCTGTTCCTTGCGTAATGGCAACGTTGCCATAAAAACCGATTCCAAAAGTAGGATAATTGGTAAATCCGTAATCCATTCCTAATTGGAATTGCGTATCATCCTCGGTAGGGTTATAGGAAGCTCTGTAAGTTATACCGGATTTTAATGGTACCGGTTCGTCAAAAACAATATACTTTCTTTTAGGATTACTTGTATAAGGATAGTCTGTAAAAGTAGACAGATCATCTTGAGTAATCATGGTACCTATTCTTTCTGCAAGACGCACATATACTACATAGTTGTCTCCCAGGTCGTCGGTAAATGTGCTATCCCACGTTAAGAAAACGTCAATTTTTGCCCCGGGTGCGGTGTATGGAGAAGCCGCTACTATTTCGATTCCATTTGCCCAAACAGTATCGAATTCGCCTCCTGTTGCAATTTCTGCCATAGGATAAGCCATCCTTACCATATAATCCTTGAACCTTGTATAGCTGTCCTCTTCTTTCCATGTAGTGCTTCCCGAATTATCCTTTCCATAATTAAATCCTGATCCCTCGATTAATACGCCGTTATCTCTTCCCCAAGTGCGTTTAAAATTTTCTCCTTGTCCGTATGTATTAACTATAAATGTGTCTGTGTAGTAAACCGGATCTGCCAAATCGGATATTACTCTGGATGTAACTGCATAGCTTGCCGTGGTATTCGAAGGGAATTGCAAATTTTGCGCTCCCGGATCGGACTCTGTAAAACCAAAAGAAAGCGTAGTCAACGAATCTTTTATTGTAGGAATCGGTTTATTTGCCGTTTCTCCTTTTGGACCGCCGTTTAAAACTTCAACAATTCCTTGTGCATCAACGGGATCCATCCCAGTATTTTTTACAGAGGTTCTCCATTTTACATTCGGCATTTTCAAGCCATAAGGAATTTGGTGGAAAGCCCCATCGCTAAAAGTTTGCATAGAAGTTTCTATTCTATATTCAGGAGATTGAGTAATTGTTAAATCATCTATTCCCCATACATAACCAGCTATTAAATCCCCTGTGGAATTCCCTGTGGAATTTGCGCTAAATCTAAAACGTAAGTACAGGGTTTCCTGACCTGCCGCTGCTGCGGGAAGGGCTACGGTTTTCATACCTCGAGATATTTCCAATACATCAATGTCCTCAAATTTTATGTTGATCTCTATGGAATCCCATGTTACGTTATCCGTACTCCATTCAACAAAGTATTTATCAGTATTAAACTTTCGCAGCCACTGATAAAAATTTATGTCAACGCCGGTAAGCTCGCTTACATTAAAAGGATTTTTAAATTTCAGATAAGCGTTATAAACAGTTCCGCTAACGCTGGTTTTTCCGTTAAAGGTGGAAGGGGAATTTTGCATAGGCGCTATAATAAAAAATCCATTATCGCGGGTAGGGGATTCAAATACCACACTCGGATTAGCAGTCCAGAAATTATAAGGAACTATCCTCGTTTGTTCAATAGCAAAACCAGGACCTACTTTTGCTTTAATAAACGAATTTTCAGTATAGTCCTTAATCCATGCCCACTCTCCTGTGTAGTTAGGATTGATGTCGTGAGAGGGTAAAACGCCCCTATCAAACATGCTGGTATCATTGAATGATATGGTATACAATGGCTCTTCTTTGGTAAAGGTTGGTTTGGTTTTTTTTGTTGTAAAATTGTTGTTCAAAATAGCCGCGTTCTTGTTCTGCATTTGCATAAACTCAGTTGAAGTCGGCATTTTCGTTGGTTGCTGGTCAACATTTTGCCCGAAAGCAATAGTTGTCCCCAGCAACAGAGTCAGAATAAATACTGTTTTTTTCATTGTTTTGATTTTTAGATTATTACTATTTATTGTTTTATCTCAGTATAAATATTGGAAAGCAAAGGTACTACTTTTTTATTTTACAACAAACATTTTTGTGATCTGTAAATATTTTATTCTTGTAATTGCAACCGGGAAATTTACTTAGAGGTTGTCTAAAAATTTTTCTATGAAGTATTTTGAGTCTAAAAATGCAATTTTTTGTCGGAATTTTTACCAAATAGCGCTACTATTCTTGAAAAATCCCGCCTGCAAAATCGCTATTTTTATCTCTCAAAATCTTTTCCATAAAAATTTAGACAACCTCTTATAAAACATTTTATTTGCATTCTCTTTCCAAAAAGGGGGAATTTTATTAATTCCGGCGGAAAGACGTTCATTTAATATTTGCAGTAACTCCATGTATTATTGATTTTTCGAAACTTTCTATCTGGAAATTCCCGCAATTTTCATGCCATTCTTTGATATTTTTTTTACGCTAAGCGGCAAAACCCCAAAAAAATATTTTAGAGAAAAACCGCGAAATAAACTCAAAATTTCCGTAACCATCTCAAACTTGAAAATAAATGTTTTTTTACTAGAATTATTGTCCAAATGCCTTTCTGCATTCTGAACTTTAGATTATTTAGATATCCTATCTGCTTCCGCAGAATTTTGTCTTATAAAATGAAGTTCATCAAAATGACCTTCGCGCGAACGCTTCTGATAATAAAATCCGTTTTTTTGAGTTTCTAATTACAATTTTATTAAATGGAATCATAATAACCATTTCATTTTACAAAATTTCAAATTGCACATTTGAATTTCAAACTTCAAAATAATCCTCAAAATATTAAATGAAGAAAGCATTTATCCTTCTCCTGTTTATTCCTGTCCTTTTTCCTGCTTTATCGTATGCGCAAAAAACCAAAAATTTTATTATAAGCGG
The DNA here is from genome assembly GCA_031553195.1 of Bacteroidales bacterium. GTDB lineage: Bacteria > Bacteroidota > Bacteroidia > Bacteroidales > P3 > JAVBLV01. The sequence goes on along the minus strand of JAVBLV010000091.1, from coordinate 6,291 downwards.
ATATATTCGGGATACCGCTACTAATGAGACATTGATGGGCGCCAATATTTATATTGCAAGTTTACAGAAGGGAGCGGTTACCGATATTAACGGATATTATACGATTGCGCTTCCCGAAGGGAAACATACGCTCAGGATTTCGTATGTGGGTTATGCGACGGTTTTTAAACAAATTGACTTACGAAAAAATGAAAGAATTGATTTTCTATTGGTTTCGTCCACTACGCTTAACGAAGTGGTAATTACTTCTACTCGCGAAGAAGCCAATGTTCAGAATACAGATGGCAGTAAAATTGAATTGCCGATTAAGAAATTAGAAACGTTGCCTGTATTGTTTGGCGAGGCAGATATTTTGAAAACCATACAATTAATGCCCGGCATACAATCCGGCGGCGAAGGAAGCAACGGTTTTTATGTTCGCGGCGGCGGGCCCGATCAAAATTTAATTTTGCTCGACGGGGCAACGGTTTACAACGCGTCTCATTTAATGGGTTTCTTCTCCGTATTCAACTCCGACGCCATTAGTTCGGCTGAAATTATTAAAGGGGGCATGCCAGCCGAATTCGGAGGAAGGGCGGCTTCGGTATTGAACATTACCACTAAAGAAGGTAACATGAACCGGTATGAAGGAGAAGCCGGCATTGGGTTGATATCCTCGCGCTTATCTTTTCAGGGGCCTATTGTAAAAGACAAAGCGTCGTTCCAGATTTCGGGCAGGCGGACTTACGTGGATGTTTTGATGAAACCTTTTTCGAAAGGTTCGGACTTTGAGGGATTGGGTTATTATTTTTATGACGTCAACGCAAAACTCAATTATCGCATCTCTCCGAAAGATAATCTTACTTTCACCGGGTATTACGGGCAAGACGTTTTTAACCTTAAAGATGCAGGAATCAGCATGGATTGGGGAAATGCATTGGCGTCGCTGCGTTGGACGCATTTCTTCAGCGATAATTTTCTTGTAAATACTACTGCTAGTTTCATTGATTATGAATGTAATATCGGAATGAACAATGATATCTATAAGTTTAAATTATTTTCGGGCGTTCGCGACATAAACGGGAAAATAGATTTTAGTTATTTGCCGAATGCATCGAATAAAATTAAATGGGGGGTTGATTACACTCTGCATCGCTTAACGCCTTCCTCTGCTTCGGCGAGTTCCAATGACGTGGAATTGGATCTGGGAACGCCGGCCAAACTCTGGGGGCATGAAGGAGCGGCTTATGCCTTGCATGAATTTCAATTCGGAACGCATTGGAAAGTGAATTACGGATTACGATTCTCGTACTTTGCTCAAATGGGCCCTTTTGTTCGCTACCAAGTCAATAACTTATACGATATGGTAAACATAGATTCTACCGTTTATGGAAGTCGCGAGATTGTAGCCGACTATTGGGGATTAGAGCCTCGTATAAATATTCGTTACCAACTGACAAAGAAGAATTCCATTAAAGCTTCTTATACAAGAAATTACCAATATATCCATCTGGCGACCATGAGTTCCGCCAGTTTGCCTACCGACGCTTGGTTTCCCAGCACAAGTTTAGTTCAGCCCCAGTGCGCAGATCAAGTAACGTTAGGATATTTTCAAAATTTTCTGGAGAATACGTTGGAAACTTCTCTGGAAATTTATTACAAAAAGATGACGAATCTTATTGAATACAGGGATGGCGCTAAACCTTCGAGATCTATTCAGACCAATGCCGATTATGATTTTGCTTTCGGCGACGGACAAAGTTACGGGGCTGAGTTATTTATTAATAAGACTGTAGGAAAGCTTACCGGCTGGCTGGGTTATACGTTAAGTTGGACAACCCGGAGTTTTCCCGATATTATGGATGGAAAGACATTTTATTCCCGCTACGACCGCAGACATGATATCTCGCTGGTACTTACCTACGAACTTTCAAAAAAATGGGTATTGTCTTCGGTTTGGGTATACGCAACGGGAAATGCGCAAACATTGCCTGTTTCATATTACATTATTGACAATACCATCATCACCGAATGGGGAGAACGAAATTCTTGGCGAATGCCCGCTTATCACCGCCTGGATTTGTCTGCAACATGGTATTTTATAGAGAAAAAACGTTGGAAAGGAAATTTGAATTTTTCAGTATATAATGTATACAACAGGATGAATCCGTATTTTATTAATTTTGAACAAGAAGTCGATTTGGAAGTCGGCACGTTGAAAACAACGCCCAAACAAGTTTCGATTTTTCCTATTTTACCTTCGGTAACATTGAATATTAAGTTTAAGTAGGCAGAGAATAAACATCAATAACGATCATGAAAAAACTAGCAACTCGACAAAATATTGATTTTTATCATTCTAAAGTAAAAAATAACAGGAGGTTTTATAACCGGCGGAGAAAAGAATTACTATTTCTTGTTCTTTCGGTTTCTTTTTTAATGTTTTCTTGCGAAAAGGAAATTAATTTGAATTTGCCGGAATATGAACCTAAAATCGTGGTAGAGGGAGCCATCGAGAGTGAAGACTATGCATGGGTGTTTATTTCCAAGAATCATGGTTATCTGGACGGAATTGATTTTAGCAGTATGCCGACCCATAATTCGAAAGCCATATTAGAATACCTGAACAAATATATTGTTTTGCCTTCTGTTATCAACATGAATGGCGAAATAATCAGGGCTTCGGAATTGGGTTTGGATTATCCGGAAATTACGGTTATTGTGAGCGACGGGGCTGTGTTCGATACGCTTCAATTCGAGGTAGATTCGGCTGTATATTCCGGCAATTTTGTTTACCCCCCTGCAAAATTTGTCGGGAAAAAAATAAAAGGAGAACTCTTAAAAAAATATGACCTGATCATTCATTATGGAGATAAAACATATACTTCAACAACGAGTATTCCGCGTATTTCACGGGAAGATTTCTCCGCCCGTTTTGTTTTAGATGCAAAAAGCAGCATCTATGGCGGAATTCATATAATGGTGAATGACAATCCGGTTGAGGAAAATTTCTACAGATTTTACTTTAAGCGGATAGGGAGGGACAATTCTTATTCGGTTCCGCAAGGCCCCGCGCTTATTAATGACATGCTTTTTAATGGAAAAAGCATGGAACTCCCTTTTTGGCGAACTTGGGACGATAAAGAAACGGGAGATCCCGATGAAAGAGGTTTTTTCAGAGCGGGCGATAATGTGTCTATAAAAATTTGCACCTTAGATCATGATCATTATTGGTTCTGGATAACCGCCCGTAATTCAAGCAGTAATTTCTTCGGTCAACCCGAGAAAGTAAAAGGTAATATTTCGGGCGGAGCATTGGGCGTTTGGGGCGGATATGGCGTTACATACATAAATATGAAATGCGTGCCGGAATAAAAAGGCAAACCGAATTATACTTATTAAAAATCAATATTATGATATAATGAGCAAACTCAAAAGGTACAAGCGTCAAGAAAATTTTGCGATCTTTACGTCTTTATGAGCGTCAAATGAAGTATTCCAAAAAACTTATTTTGCTTTTATTCGCGAATTTACGTTAAGTACGTAAATAAGATGTAGATTCTTTACTCAATAAGGTAGAGAATTCTGGTCTGCCTTAAATAAAAAATGAGGAAATAAGGGGACGTTTTCCAAGCGTTTGGATATAAAAAGGCTGAGGAGCGCGGCTCGAAGAATCTACTTTGTGCGTTTTTTCTTAATTTCATCGAATATATTGGTTTGAACCGAATCGAACAACCCTAGTTGATTTTTTGCAACTTCTTCAGCATAACTTGTTAAATGTTCAGTCAAATATTCGCGGATAATTTTCTTCAGGGCTGTCGCCTGTGAAATCTTATTGATTTTACAGAACCGTTTAAGCATTTTGGCATCTTTCTCCAAAAGATTGATTTTTACACGATTTTGTTTTGTCTTCTTTTTCAGAAGTTTCGCTGTATTAGTTTCAACAGGTTTATTTACAGGCATTTCTTTAAGCTGAAAATTAAAGATTTAAGAATCAATATCCTTTTGATGACTTAATATTGGTTCCGGTTATATATATCGATTGTCTTTTTTCTTATTTTTTCTCTTGTCGGCGAATCGGGATAACCGAGTGCAATTAATAATGGGATCCTTTTCGAAGAGGGAATATGCAGCGCATTACGCGCTTTCTTTTCGTCGAACCAACCTACCATGCAAGTTCCCAGACCTAATTCCGCCGCTTGCAGGCAAAATTGGTTGGCGACAATTCCGATATCCATCAATGTGTATTCTTTTCCTTTCAATACCGAACCGATTTTGGAGGTTAAATTCGGTTTTTCTAAAACGAGAGCAATAATAACAGGCACTTCGGATACAAACTTATTCATTCCCATACTTTCGGCGCAATGGGCTATTGTTTGCCTGAGTCCGGGATCATCGACAACGATAAATTTCCAGGGTTGTGCATTGCAAGCCGAAGGAGCTAACCGGGCGGATTCTATGCATTGCATAATTTTTTCTTCCTCTACCGGCACAGACAAGTATTTTCTGTCGCTCTGACGCTTTTTAACAAGTTCTTTAAATTCCATTGAAAACGGACTTTTAATTAAATTTACCTTATTGAAAGTACAAAGGTAAACAAAATATGATAATCTGTTCTATTGTCGGAATTTCAAAATCTTGACAATTCCAAATATCTAAGTAGCTGTTCAGATTTTTATGGAGAAGATTCTGATCTGTCAAAATAGCAGGTTTGCAGGCAAGATTTTTCAAGAATAATAGCGCTTATTTGGTAAAAATTCCGGCAAGAAAGAGCGTTTTAGATTCAAAATACTTCATAGAAAAGTTGCTAAATAGTAATGTTTCCAGTTTCCATCCATCGCTTTATTCCCAAATTAGGCGTACATTTGCAATTAGAAATCAATTTATTTGAACAATTATGAATAAACGGATAATTATTTCTTGCGTAGCCGTATTTTTATTTACAATAGCAAACGTTCATGCGCAACGATTCGGCGGAGGAATAAAATTGGGCGCTTCTATGAGTCAGGTGGATGGCGATCAGCATGGCGGTTATCATAAATTTGGATTTACAGGCGGAGGTTTTGTTAATTACCCTATCAGTAAAAAGGTATTAATGCAGGGAGAGTTGCTTTTTACTCAAAAAGGGAGCCATGCGGAACCTTCAAAAGATTCTCCCGGCGGCGATATTTTCGATATATCGGAAAGTTATATTGACGTTCCTGTTTTTGTAAATTATAATTTCGTCAATAAGTTTTGGGGGCAATTAGGTTTAATGCCATCAATCTTGATTTCGGCCGATGAAACGGCAAATGATATTGCTACTCAGGGCGCTCCCGGTTTTAATACGATGGACTTTAGTTTTTTGTTCGGTTTGGGGTACAGGTTTGTAGAACATTTCTCGTTGAATATAACATGGACATACTCTCTCTTCAATATCAGAGACGGGGAAGAAAATGGATATACCCGGTTCATTTTTGGGTATGGACAATATAATAATGTAATATCACTAACGGCTTTATATCATTTTTAATGCAACGTGCGGCTTCCGGTAAACGATTGAAATTGATTTTAGGAATAACAGGCGCCAGCGGGTCTTTGTATGCTTTACATTTGATAAAACAATTGGAGGTTTTGAAAGATCAACTTTCGGATGTTTCTATTGTCTTTTCGGATTGCGCCAAACAAGTGTGGAATTACGAGTTGTCCGGCGTTCCTCAAGAATTTTCTTTTCCCGTATTTTCAAATCATGATTTCTTTGTGCCGTTTGCTTCCGGTTCTTCCGCTTATGATGCAATGATTGTTTGTCCTTGTTCTATGGGAACTCTGGGCAGGATTGCTTCCGGCGTCTCAAGCGATTTGATTACCCGTTCGGCAGACGTAATGTTAAAAGAACGGAGAAAATTATTGCTTGTAACGCGGGAAACGCCGCTCAATTTGATACATATTAATAATATGAAAACAATAACGGAAGCCGGAGGAATAATACTTCCCGCTTCCCCGAGTTTTTACAATCGCCCGGAAACGATAGAAGGATTGGTAAATACGGTTATCGAACGGATTCTACAACAAATTGGACTCGATTTCAATTCCTTCCGATGGGGAGTTTCCTCAAAATGATTATAAGTCACGGCATTACATAGAGTCATATCCTGACTACACTTATCGAATAAGAGATAAACACATGAAATAGGATCAATGTAAAATTCCAGTGGAGAACTAAAATATTTAAGTGAAAATATCAAAGGTCAAAAGAGGATAAGCAAGGGAATAACGGCCTACGACAGATGGCGTTAAGAAAAATCATTAGTGGAGGCGTTAAAAACAAAATTC
>JAVBLV010000095.1:0-19449 GCA_031553195.1 Bacteroidales bacterium | reverse complement strand
TCTTCCAATTCACGCCCCTTGGCATCATCGAAGTCTAATATCTGTTGTCCTTCATGGGTATGCATCCAAAAAAGTGCTTCCTCGCACAAAACTTCTGCATCTTCATCTGAAAGAGCGGTACCGAAGTTCCTTACCTCTTTGAATTTGCCTTGGGCTTTGCTTACCACCACTACGCTGATAGTGCCAGACCTGTTCTTTTTCTTGCGTACAAACATGGCATAAAGATACGGATTTCCCGGCTTGCGTCACCCAAAGTCACCCATTTTCATCTGCTATATTATTGATAATCAAATGCGCAATCAACATGGCGAAGAAAAGTGATGAAGTCAGGAAATAATTTTCTTCGTTGTCGATATGTTTATCTAATTTACGGATAGCACGAAAGTAGCCATGTTCCTTGTGCTTGACTTTAATAACAGAGGCTTGTCCACCACTCCCTAAACTTCCTAAAGGTTCATATTCCTCGGGTACTTGAAATGTAGAATTATTACTCATACTATATAGTTATATTTCAATATTTGCTTTTAAAATAAGATAGTGAATCCCACGCCATTTAGTGTCATACCAAAAGAAAGATTGGCTGTAAAATCTTTGGTATTATATTTTAAAACAGCTTTTTTAATATTTTTCTTAGCAGTGGAATTTAATATTCCGCCAGTAACAATAAGTGCAACTCCTCCTGCAACTAAACTTGCACTTGTAATTATTATGCCATTAGGATTTTTAGACTCTATAAGAGCCAGCAATGTCAATGCTCCCCCTGTTATTGGTAGTAATGATAACGAATTTAGTATGATAGCTGTATTGTGTTGTGACAATCCCTTTTCATACAAAGCGAGAGAATTATATTGACTGGCATTGGTAAGCAGGGTTTTTACCTCGTTTTCAGACACTTCTTGACCAGCCTTTATTATTTTATAACCATCTGCCACAAGTGGAACACCCACCTGGTTTTGTAGCTTTACAGTACCTTGTTGCGTTGGTTTTTCAACAATAATGGTATCGGTTTTTGAGTTCTGCAAAGCATTATCGCAGGCTGCAATTTTTCCTGCCATATTGGGATCTGAGGAATTTTGCTGTAATACACGTTGATAATATGATTTCGCGAAAGCGTATTCCCCTGCAAAAAAGTACTCATTGCCTTTGTTTAATAGTGTTTTACAAGCTTCTGCATTGCTCAGTTTATCATCAATGCTAATATTTTCTAGATCTTTTGCAACGTTGTAGTTTCTTATGGCACGTTCATAATCTCCACGAGCAAAATATTCGTCGCCTTGTTGTACATAGTTTGTCTGCGCAAACAATGTTATGCTATTGCATAAGAGTAAAACAACTACTAAAATGAGGTTCAAAATATATTTCATAGTCTTGACTATTTATTGGGTTTTGTCTTTAGGCAATGTTCGGACACACCGGCATTTTAATTTAGATCTATCATTATAACTACGATAAGATCCATCTTCAAAATCAACAAAATAGCCCCCTGTTTTATCCTTTTTATCTGTCCAGTATTTTGGAACACTACCATACACAGGCAAATTGAAAATATTTAGATTATTACGTTGAGAATAAATAGATATTAATTCTTCTTTTGTAGGTAGTCGCCAATCTGTGAATCCTCCAATAATTAAATTTTGGCACAAGTCATTAGCAGTAGCCCAAGTACCATATGTCCCTACATCAGATTTTATAACTGCAACGCCTAATGTTTTTATTTCCACAAATTCTTTTGATTGTTCTTCTATCAGTCTATTAGACTCTTCCCGTCTTTTTTGGTTCTCTTGTGCTCGTGCTTTCAGCATCTTTTCACACGCAACAAAACGCTTTTTTACATTCTCATCAACAGGGTTGACATCAAGAATAAATTGATAACACATTCTGGCTTTATCATAGTTTTCGTTAAAGTAGAAATCATCGCCTTGAGCAAGAAAAGCTTTACAACTTTCGGCAGTTTTCAATTTATCGCCAATATTTACGTTATCAATCTCTTTTGCAAGATTATAAAATTTTGCAGCGCGCTCATATTCCCCTCGTGTAAAAGATTCATCGCCTTGTTGTACATAGTTTTTCCCTTGTATGTAGTTTTCTTCTTGTGCGAATAATGCCATTCCACTACATAATAGTATGGTTGTTATAAAAAGAGATTTCAAAATCTGTTTCATGGTTTGGGTATGGGTAATTTATTGGTTTTGATTTCGATGAGATTTCCGTGATTTTGTTTTTTTAATCATCAAGGTATCCTACATCTTGCAGCACTGGGTGCATGTCAAATTGCATTTTTTGGATAAAATCTTACCTTTGCAATTATAACCCCATAATATCAATTGCATATGGATAAGAGAGCTATTAAAACAGCAATACTTTCGGCCATATCCGAGGAATTGGATTTGTGGCTTGAGAAAGAGGACGCTATTGACGATGGATATGAGTATGAGAGTGAATTCATCAAGGCGGCACAGAAAATCAACAGGATAATACTATCCAAAAGCCTGGACACTACACCGGTTAACCGTAATAAAAAAAACTCCAGACCTGTTTTGGGAAATTCGAAGTAAACAAAAACCATGTCTTATGCATGCATACAGAGGCCTTCGGCATCAGTTCTAAGTTGCAGGAACTGATGTGTATGCTGGCACAGGATAGAGTTTTTGAAGAGGCGGGGGAGATTTTACAAGAATTATTGGGGATCTCTATTGGAGGCAAACAGATTCAACGATTGAGTGAACATTATGGTCAAAAACTGGAAGCAATAGAAGAAAATTATCAACAAGACATGTCCCAGGTTCCGTTAGTAGTTCCCAAAACATGCAGCGAACCGGTTTATATAACCGCCGATGGTTCGATGGTTTACACCCTCGAAGAAGGTTGGAAAGAGATGAAACTTGGCCGTATTTATACAGAAAGTTCAAGGGCTCAAATACAAGAGAACCGGACAGAGATAATGGAGTCTTTATATGTATGCACATTGGGGAATAATAAAGAATTCTGCAAGAAGTTGGAGCCTTATATAGAGCCCTATAAACACAAAGTTTTCATTGCCGACGGAGCGAAGTGGATATGGAATTGGGTAGAAGATTTCTATGGCGATTCGGTTCAGATTCTGGATTTCTATCATGCCATAGAAAAACTTGGTTCGTATGCGTCTTTAGCTTATAAAAACCCCGAAGAGCGACAGCAATGGATTGATTGTCAAAAACAACGTCTGAAATCGGACGAGGTGGAGGAAGTAATAAAAGACTTAAAGAACATTTCTTCTGAAACAGATGAGATGGATAAGGCCTTGAAAGAGGTAACAGGATATTATGAAAATAACATTACGCGAATGAAATATGGGACTTTTATTAAGAAAGGATATCTTATAGGTTCAGGCTCTATTGAATCGGCTCATCGCAATGTCATACAGCAAAGGTTAAAATTATCAGGACAGAGATGGTCGATAGGGGGAGCTCAGAGAATAGCCAACCTCAGGGCATATAGAAAAAGTAATCGATGGGAAACTTTAGTCGCGTGCATTAAAAAAACTGCGTAATGCAATTTGACATGCACCCGATTTACGAGAACGCTATCATTCTGTGGAAGCGGCCTGGCATTTCAATAAAAAATATTGGAACAGTATTACCCTCAACGACGACATGGACGACGAAACAGTAAAATACTGGATCCGGCATTCGGTGGAAGAAGTGGTGAAAAAGCTTCCAAAGAAAACGCAACTGGAATATTGGGAACATAAATAAAATCAAGAATTTCGATTAAAAATTTATCTTTGTATTCAATCTAAAGGAGTAAGAAAATGACTTTCGAAGAAATAATGCATACGTTGGAATCGCTCGCTACCGAGCAGACCAAGAAAATCTACCGGGCGCATGGCGTACATGAACCGCATTGGGGTGTTCCCACCATGTCCATGAGGCCGCTGGCCAAAAAGATAAAACGGAATCAGGCGTTGGCCGAACAATTATATGCCACCGGAAATTATGATGCCATGTATTTTGCAGGGATGATTGCCGATCCAAAAGTTATGACGGAGGCCGATTTCGACCGTTGGATGGATGCCGCCTATTTCTTCATGTTGTCCGATTACGTAGTGGCAGCGAGCCTTGCCGAAACCGACTTTGCTCAAACGCTTGCCGACCGTTGGATAAAAAGCGGCGAAGAGCTTCGTATGTCCGCAGGTTGGGCTTGCTACGAATGGCTTTTAGGCTCGCGTCCCGACGGCGAATTCTCCTCTGAAAAGATCAAAGCAATGTTGGATATTGTGGCCAACACCATTCATGACCAACCCAACCGGACTCGTTACAGTATGAACGGCTTTGTTATTGCAACGGGCGTTTCTTATCTTCCGCTACATGAGGAAGCCGTGAAAGTTGCCGAGAAAATCGGGGAAGTAAAAGTAACTACCGAAAAGGGAGCCTGTTTCGTTCCGTTGGCTGCAGAAACCATTCAAAAAGCAAAAGATAAAAACCGTTTGGGCTTTAAGCGTAAAAGCGTGAGATGCTAAAACAAATTCTTTTTAATATTCTCTATTTCAAGTTCGAGTAATTTTTTCTTTCTCCAGATTCCTCCGCCATAGCCGGTCAGCGTTCCATCCGTACCAATAACCCTGTGGCAAGGCAGAATAATGGAAATTTTATTTTTCCCATTCGCATTGGCAACAGCTCTTACGGCAGATGGTTTGTCCAATTGTTCAGCTTGTTTTGCATAGGTTGTGGTAGAACCATAGGGTATTTGCAATAACCCAAGCCACACCTGTTTTTGAAACTCTGTACCTACTAAATCCAGCGGGATATCAAACACCCTGAGTTCTCCTTTAAAATATTGTTCCAATTGTTTCCGAAGCGCGCCGAAATAAATATTATCGCCCTGTACAAGCGGCGCTTTCAACGAGGCACTCAACTGCTTTAATTCCATTTCGAGCAGTTTACAATCGGCAAACTCCAGCATGCAAATCCCCTTATCGGTAGCGCCTGCTATCATGCTTCCCAAATCCGTTTCGATACGGGCGAGATTGATAATCCGTTTATTTTTACTATGAAAGGGAGAAGTTCCGATAATACTCTTGAACATGTTATTGAATCCGCTTAAAGAGTCATAACCCGATTCGTATGCAATATCCGTTACGCTTTGGCCTGACCGAAAACGTTGAAAAGCGTTATTTATTCGATACATCCTTTGATAAGCGTGGAATGTCAGTTTGTAGTTTTTCAAAAACCAACGACGAACTTGATTGGGTTCCATACCCAAATCTTTCAGATTGGTATCCTTTATTTTGACTGTAGGATTATCTTCTACATATTTCAATAACCGGCTGATGTTGGAAGGCGGATTCCCTAATTTTTCCAAGGGTTTGCATATTTTGCACGGTCTGTAACCATTCTGCATGGCTTCTTTTGCCGAAGGAAAAAATTCAACGTTTTCTAATTTGGGTTTTGCCGGACAGGTAGGGCGGCAAAATATGCCGGTCGTTTTTACGCCGACGATGAAAACGCCCTCAAACGAAGGGTCCCGTTCGATAAATGCTTTGTAAAATATTTTTCTTTCCGTTTCCATCTGGCTACATATTTCAAATTTTCACAAACAATTGATTTACATCATATTTTCATTATAATTAAAAAAGCTAGAACAACAAGAGACCTTGAGATTCCAGTTCGAGTAAAAATTTCTTTGCCGGAAGTCCGCCTCCGTAACCAATTAATTTACTATCACTTCCTATAATACGGTGGCACGGAACAAAAATAGAAATGGCATTGGCTCCATTAGCTGCTGCTACCGCGCGTATCGCTTCGGGATTGCCTAATCGTTTCGAAAGTCTTAAATACGATTCTGTGGTTCCGTAAGGAATTTCCAGCAATTTGTTCCATACCGTTTTTTGGAAATCGGTTCCAACAAACAACAACGGTATATCAAATACTTTCCTTTTCCTGTCGAAATATTCGTCCAGTTGGGAAATAGCTTTCGATATGATTTCTGATTCTTTTACTTCGTACTCAGCGTTTAACCCTTTCTGAATCCTTATGTCAATCAATTTTCTGCGTTCCTCGATACTCCAATCGCACAAACAAAGCCGATCGTCGTAAGAACCAAGGATAATTTCTCCACAAGTAGATAAATAATATTGTATTTGAATCGTATTTTTCATTTTTTACAAGCCCTCTGAATCCCCCCGAAGAGGAGACTTGGCTAACGCCAATTTTTAGTTATTTATTTGTTTTTTCGTTTTTCTTGGCGCGTAATCTTTTATGCCGTCAACGGCTCCGCCTGCTACCGCCCATAAATACAGGCTGGCTACCGATGCATAAGGCGTATAGCGTTTCCAATATTTATTAAACCGTTCTTTGTCGATTTCCCGGTGATGATACACCATCCGCAATCCACGGAGGATAGCCAAATCTCCATAACTGAATATATTGGGACGTTGCATAGAAAATATCATCAACATTTCCGCCGTCCACACGCCAATGCCATCCAATTCGGAAAGCTTTGTGCAAACTTCTTTGTCCGGTATTGCATGGAGCGAATCAATATCGAACTCGCCGGTTATAATTTTTTGCGCCACTGATTTGATATATCCCGCTTTTTTGAATGTAATACCGAACTTCTGTAACTTTTCTAGCGACAGATTGTCAATAACAACAGGGGAAATTTCTCCTAATTCCTTTTGAATTCGCCCCCAAATGGTTTGATGCGCTTTGGTAGAAATTTGCTGACCGATAATAGAGTGCGCGAGCGCCGTGAAAAGGTCGGGAATTACAGCCCTTTTCACTATGCCAACCTTGTCGATGACCGCAGCCAACCGTTTATCCACTTTTTTCAAGTGTTCAATCTCTCTTTCTCCATATTGGAAATAGACTGCCATACTTTATTTCAATTGTAAATAATCATATTTTTATTGCAAAGTTAAAACTCTACCCGTCTTTATACAACCGAAAAATTGACAAGCTCGTTTGTTTTACATTATTTTTATATTCTGCTTGAAAAACCGCTATTTTGAAATCAAGGAGAAATGCGCTTAAAAGACAGAATATCATTCTGTCAAAATCATATTTCAAGTTTTCATTATTGCTATTTTGTAATACTAACGTTTGCTAATCCAACTATGCTTCTTTCTGTATTTCTATTTTGCATGCCAAAATAAAAATTATTGTTTTCCAATATTTTAGATTCTCTTGTTTGTCTTTTCAACCCTCATTTAGTACCTTTGTAAGGTTTCCGTTTTTTATTTTCCAATCTGCGAAACTCCATATAGCGGATAAACTTTTACATTTTGATACGTTCCAAAATTTTCCATTGAACAACGGATGCCGTATGGATATTCCTTTTCAGACAAAAATTGAAACATACTTTGCATAGAACCTTTCGTACCTGATTTTACTTCTACCGGAACAATATCAGTATTGCATTGCACCACATAATCGACTTCGGCTGAACTACCCTGTTTCTCGCGTTGCCAGTAGTAAAGTTGTATGGGAAGCGTGCATGGCGCCGATTTCAGCAATTCCAAGCCTACAAACAATTCAGCCAAAGCGCCTTTGTTTACTTGTTCCAATTTCTCGGCAGTGAGCAATTGACTTAAATCCAATCGTAAAAAGCGTTGATAGATTCCCGTGTCGAATATCAAGTATTTGCGATGTTTCGTATTCATTTCGGCCGCTAAAGGAAGCCCGTTGGCCGATGTATGCGTTACAGGATAAATAATTCCCGCCAATTCCAATAATTCCATGCTTTCCTTTATTTGTAAGCGGTTGGCTTGTTCCGAAGCGTAGGAATAAGTAAATTTCCCCCCCGTTTGATGTATAACGGACGAAAATATTTCGCGTAAACGTGATGCAGGCACACGTTCCTTGTATTTTGAAAAATCGTCGTAAAGCGACAACATCAGATCGTCTAATATTTGTTGACATTCGAGCATCGAACCGCTTTGAACATACGTTGCCACCACTTCGGGCATTCCGCCAATAAGGACAAAACGAACTAATTCTTGTAAATACCTGTTATGAACTGATTCGGAAAAAGGTTTTTCGGGCGAGGCTTTCTGCAAAGCATCGGCAAGCATACCTGAACCTGTTGCACGCAAATATTCGTCGAATGAAAACGGATATAGAAACATGGAACGGATGCGGCCTACGCCGAATGAAGGTAATTCCTGCAAAGCAAATTCCAACAATGAACCTGCTGCAATAACATGTAACACGGGATATTCTTCATAAAAATAACGCAACGAAGAAATAGCGGGAATACAGGCTTGAATTTCATCTAAAAACAACAATGTACGACCTGCGACAATCGGCTTTCCATAAATCAAAGAAAGTTCATCGCATATCTGTTTGGGGTCTAATGTTCTTTCAAAGACTGCATTCACATTATATTTCAGGTTATCCTTTTCAAAATTGATTTCTACAAAAGAATCGAATTGTTTGCTCAATTCCCTGACCGTAGAAGACTTTCCGACTTGTCGAGCGCCTCTCAACAATACAGGTTTCCGTCTTTTGTCATCCTTCCACTTTAATAGTTCATTATCAATGCTTCGTTTTAAATAGTCACTGCCCATAACACATAAATTTGATTTTGTTATTTATGTCGCAAAGATAATGATTTCTCTAAAAATGACACCAATAATCTGGATTTATTTTCGTTTTTAATACCCAATATTGATATGAATAGAATCTTTTTTATACTCAATATATGCGATAAAGCCATCTTTCTTTCTATATCCAATAAGCAAAATGTCTTTTACCAATGGTCTTTTCTTCGATGATTGATGTAATATAATGCAGTGAATAAGTGTTTCTTTTTGCTTCCATTTTGGCGTAATTTTTGGGTTTGTAAAATCATTTATCTCTTTTCAAACCCCAAAGTGCAAAATGTTGTAATTAGATGAAATTTAGCATATTTAAAAACCTTTTTTAATCGCCAGATGTTAAGAGGTTGTTTAAAAATTTTTTCATGAAGTATTTTGAGTCTAAAAATGCGCTTTTTTGTCGGAATTTTTACTAAATAGCGCTACTATTCTTGAAAAATCCCGCCTGCAAACTCGCTATTTTTATCTCTCAAAATCTTTTCCACAAAAATTTAAACAACTTCTAACGGTTTGCTTACGCAACTCTGCTCATTTTCGCATTCTAATCTTCGGTTCAAAATTTTAAACATTTAATTATCAACATTTTATATTTTAACATCGCTATATTCGCACTGTTTTACTACTTTTGTAAAATAATAAATATGAAACATCTACTAAAAAAAATCGTAATAAATTGAAGTCTAAACTTATTTTCATCCTTTTACTGCCCTTTTCTTTTTTGTACGGAATTGTTATTGTTATCCGGAATTTTTTATTTGACATTGGACTGATTCCCGTATATAAACCTAAAACAACTACTATTTCCATTGGGAATTTAAAAGTAGGCGGAACCGGCAAAACTCCTCATGTGGAATTTTTTATAAACTTACTCAACGGTTCATATAAAATTGCCGTATTAAGTCTGGGATATGGGCGAAAAACAAAAGGTTATATTCAAGCGGGCGAGAAAGATACAAGTCTTACTATTGGGGATGAACCTTTGCAATATTTCAAAAAATATCGCAACTCTGTTACGGTTGCCGTTGCTGAAAGTAGAAAAAAAGGGATTAAAAAATTGCAAGGCATAATCCCCCCTCCCGACATTATCATTTTGGACGATGCTTATCAACACCGTTATGTCAAGCCCTCGTTATCTATTTTATTAACGGAATATGATTATCCGTTTTATAATGATACGCTATTGCCTTCCGGACGTTTGAGAGAACCTAAATACGGATATAAGCGCGCAGATATTATTATTGTTACCAAGTGCCCTAAAAACCTGAATCCGATAGAAAAAAAAGACATCATCATCCGGATGGCGCCCAAACCCTATCAACAAGTTTTTTTCTCTTTTATTGATTATGGCAAACCTATTCCATTAACTGAGGCCGCCCAAGCAATGGAATCTACAGAAGAATTGGAAAGCGTTGTGCTTTTTACCGGAATTGCCGATCCTAAACCTTTATATGAATATCTTTCGGAAAGCAAGCATGTTGTTTCCATGAAATTTCCAGATCATCATGAATTTACAAATAATGATTTTGAGCATTTGAAAGTGACTTTTCATGCAAATCAGTTCGAAAAGAAGGCCATCTTTACTACCGAAAAAGATAGCATGCGATTAACCAAACATGAGTCAAAAATATCTTCCCTTCCCATTTTTTATATTCCGATAAAAGTAAACTTTGGCGAACAAGATAAGGTCGATTTAGAAAAACAAATATTAGACTTTATTAATGAGGAGATAAGAAAATAGAAGTAACTATACGTCAGGGCGTGACTTATAGTCGCGCCCTGACCACTATTGATTGAAAAATAAACACATGAAATAATCATGAGCCTTTGGCGCTCCAATGCGAATGATTAAAGGCATGCGTCAGCCAAGTCTCCCAAACAAATAAGAAAATCTGATTAATCTCCCTTGAGGGGAGAATTAAAGAGGGGTGGGAGATATTTAGAGGGGCTTATAAATTTTAAACACATGAAAAGAATACCCGTTTTACTCGTTGCCGCAATTTTACTATTTTCGTGCGCCCCTCAAAAGCATAAAATAACGGATTTCAGCGCTTTTGTCGATCCTATGATCGGAACCGACGGATTTGGACATACTTTTCCGGGAGCAACCGTTCCCTTTGGCATGGTACAACTCAGCCCGGATACCCGTTTAACAGGCTGGGAAGGCTGTTCGGGTTATCATTATTCCGATCGTGAAATTTACGGATTTTCGCACACCCATTTGAGCGGAACCGGTTGTTCGGATTATGGAGACATATTGCTTATGCCTGTCGTTAAAGATATTGAGCCATTAAACACATTCTATAAATCCTCTTTCAAGCATGAAAATGAATCGGCCAAAGCCGGTTTTTATTCGGTAAAATTGGATAATGGCATTCAAATAGAATTAACCGCTTCTAAAAGGGTCGGATTTCATAAATATATTTTTCCAAAAGGAAACAAAAACAATTTTGTCGTATTGGATTTACAACATCGGGACGAAGTATTGGCTTCTTCTTTGGAAATAAAATCCGATACTTTAATCTGCGGTATGCGGACTTCCAAATCTTGGGCCAATGAGCAAATTCTATATTTTGCCATGAGTTTTTCAAAACCCTTTTCTCAAAAGAGACTTTATTTAAACGATAGCCTGAAAGACTTATTGCAAAGCGAAGGATACAATATAAAAGCGGCATTCCAATTTTTAAGCGACACCATTTTGGTAAAAGTAGGAATTTCTGCTGTAAGCATGGAAGGCGCAATGCTGAATATGCAAACCGAAATTCCGAGCTGGGATTTTGAAAAAGTAAAAGAAAATGCCAAAACCGAATGGAATAAAGAACTGGGAAAAATAGAAGTCGAAGGAGGTACCCAAGATCAAAAAAGAATATTTTATACCGCTTTGTATCATTGTATGATTGCGCCCAATTTGTATATAGATGTGGACAAACAATACCGCGGACGGGATTTAAAGGTGCATAAAGCGGAAAACTTCGATTACTATACAGTCTTTTCTTTATGGGACACCTATCGCGCTTTACACCCGCTATTCACTATTATAGACCAAAAGCGAACCAATGATTTTATTAATACTTTTCTTTTGCAATACAAACAAGGCGGTTTAATGCCGATTTGGGAACTCTCTGCTTGCGAAACGGATTGCATGATTGGCTACCATTCGGTTTCGGTTATTGCCGACGCTTATCTGAAAGGAATTAAAAACTATGATACCACGCTGGCCTTCGAAGCCATGAAAGCCAGCGCTGATTCTGATAAATTCGGACTGGATGTTTATAAAAAATACGGTTGCATAATCGGAGACCTGGAACATGAATCGGTATCCAAAACCCTCGAATATGCTTATGACGATTGGTGTATTGCACAAATAGCCAAACAATCGGGAAATTCTAACGATTATAAAGAGTATATTCAAAGAGCGCAATACTACAAAAATCTATACAATCCCAATACCGGTTTCATACAGCCCCGAATGAACGGAGGATGGGCAACGCCTTTCAATCCGGCCGAAGTTTCTTCGCATTATACCGAAGCCAACGGATGGCAATATGGATATTACGTTCCTCAGGATGTTACAGGAATGTATCGTTTAATGGGGGGAAAAGAAGTATTGGAAAAAATGTTGGATTCCATGTTCCATACCAATCAATCATTGGAAGGACGCAAACAAGTCGATATCTCCGGCTTGATAGGTCAATATGCCCATGGAAACGAACCCAGCCACCATGCGGCTTATTTATACAACTATTTAAACAAACCTTGGAAAACCCAAGCCATGGTTCGTCGTATTCTGAAAGAAATGTACCATACCCAACCCGACGGCATTTGCGGAAACGACGATTGCGGACAAATGTCGGCTTGGTATGTGTTAAGCGCCATGGGATTTTATCCGGTCTGTCCCGGAAGCAACGATTACATCATTGGTTCCCCTATTTTCGAAAAAGTAACTATTCATCTGGAAAATGGGAAAAACTTTATAATTGAAGCGAAGAAACAAAGCGACAAAAACGCTTATATTCAAAAAGCAAATTTGCAAGGGAAAAAATATCGTAAAGGTTTTATTACCCACCAGGATATTATCGCCGGCGGACAATTGGAATTTGTCATGGGCGACAAACCCAATAAAGAATGGGCCTCGCGGGATGAAGATATTCCGGTTTCGGCCATTACGGACGATCCGATAGTAATAACGCCATCCATTGTATACGAAGGAATCAAAAGTTTTTCCGGACATAAAAAAATCGCCCTGCAATCGCCGGATAAAAATGTAAAAATTTATTATACCTTAGATGGTTCGGAACCTTCGGATAGAAGCGCATTGTATTCTGGTCCGTTCAATTTGTCTCAAACGGCGACAATAAAAGCGGCTGCTTATTCAGGAGAAAAGAAAAGTTTTGTTGTGGAAGGGAATTTTTATAGTATTCCCGCCGGAAGAACAGTAAAACTATTAACGCCTTATAATCCTCAGTACACGGCCGGAGGCGCGGAAGGGTTGATTGATCATGTGCGCGGAAAAAAAAATTGGCGTTTGGGAAGTTGGCAAGGTTATGGGGATGGGCAAAGCATGGACGCCATTATTGATTTGGGAAACGTACACCCTATTCATTACTTAGGAGCAGGGTTTTTGCAAGATATCAGTCCATGGATATGGTTCCCTACTCAAGTAGAATTTCTTTCATCGGATGACGGGGAACATTTTACCTCTTTAAAAATCGTAAAAAATACAACGCCCGAAAATCAAGCAGGCGTTATGACGAAAGAATTCGGCTTCAATACGAATATCAGGGCCCGCTACATACGAGTCAAAGCTCAGAATAAAGGCGTCATTCCCGATTGGCATATTTCCAAAGGAGAAAAAGCCTGGCTTTTTGTAGATGAAATTATAATAAAGTAATAGAAACCTATCTTCAACTTAATTGTTACTTAATAGGAAAGTTCGATAATTTATCTACTAAAGGATGAAAAGTTATCATTCTCTTTCAATTTTCAACCCTTAACTAAAAATTTGACTGAAATATAAAACCAAAAATATACGCATGAAATCGAAAATTTTTGTTCCAATTCTCATAGGCTTGCTTTTATGTGCAAAAATGCATGCTCAGATTCCTGAAAAAAAGGAAGGAATTATTCACTTAGGGATTTGGTATCCATTGAGTACAAATGGGAAACTAGCTAAGGAATATACAAATGATTTTTCCTTCCATCTTTTATACGGCGTTTCTAAATCCGAAAAAGCCTTTATACTTTCCGGCTTGGGAAGTTCAATAAAAGAAGATGCTGCCGGCGTTCAAATTGCCGGATTGGGCAACATAATAGGCAGAGATGCAATGGGGCTGACTCTAGCCGGATTGGTTAATATTATGGGCGAAGCCAAAGGCGTTCAAATTGCCGGACTGAACAATATTTCGCAAAATACAATGGGACTTCAGCTTTCAGGTTTGTTAAACATTTCGCAGGATGTAATCGGATTGCAAGTCGGAGGACTTGCCAATATTTCGCAAGACATTCTCGGCTTACAATTTGCCGGTTTGACCAACATCGGACAAAATATTTTAGGATTCCAATTTGCCGGTATAGCTAATGTTACACAGAACATAACAGGCATACAAATTTCAGGTTTAGCCAACGCCACTTCCGAAACCATGGAAGGTTTTCAATTTTCGGGATTGGTCAATACTTCGGAAATTGTAACAGGTTTGCAAATTGCCGGTTTAGGAAATATTTCCGAAAATGTGCATGGATTCCAATTCGCCGGTTTGGGAAACATTACGGGAAATATAAAAGGCGTTCAGATCGGCGGTTTGGGCAATATATCCAAAATGGTAACCGGTTTCCAGTTCGGAGGACTATTTAACAAAGCGGGATCTGTAAGCGGCGTTCAGTTTGCCGGACTTCTCAACATTGCCGACCATAGCGATTATCCCATCGGTTTACTCAACCTGATAAAAGACGGAGAAAAAAGTATAGGCGTCACTTTCGACGAACTGCAAAACATCACTATTGGTTTCCGTTCGGGAGGAAAGGTAATGTATGGCGTATTGGGCGTCGGTTATTGTTTAAAATCATCAGAAAATCTAATGGCATTCGAAGGTGGATTCGGAGCGCATTTCAACATCGTCCCCAAATTCAGGATTAATGCGGAACTAACGCAGACTCAAATGACTCAATTTGATGATCTTTATTTTTTCCGAAGCGCGTTACGAATTTTACCTGCTTTTAAATTTACTCCTCATTTTGAAGTTTTTGCCGGTCCCTCCCTCAATTATCTAAACACTAACGATTCTGAACTTTATGATTTATTTTCAGTATGGTCGTTATGGGATAACGTGAATTCTTCCGGAGACAAGAGCCAATTGAATATCGGTTATATTGCAGGAATTCAATATTGTTTCTAAATAACGTATTCGATTCTTCCCATAGAAAACTGAAGGAGAGGACATTATTTTTAAGAAGCTGTCTAAATTTTTCAAGAAAAGATTTTGAGGAATAAAAACAGCGAGTTTGAAGGCGGAATTTTTCAAGAATAGTTAGCGCTATTTAGTAAAAATTCCGACAAAAAAGAGCATTTTTAGACTCAAAATACTTCATAGAAAAATTTTTAAACAAGCTCTAAGGGAAAATTGTATATTTGTAATCATAAATACTTCGTTCCAATGAATACGCTTCCCATCATTATTAATGATCCTTGGTTAAGACCTGTAGCAGATAAAATAACCAAACGTTACAATCACTACTTGTCTGTACGGGAAGATATTATTCGCGAACATGGGAGTTTATTGAATTACGCAGATTCCCATCAATATTTTGGTTTTCATTACGACAACATAAGAAAAGGGCATTTTTTCCGCGATTGGCTTCCTCGTGCGGAACAAGTTTTTTTAGTCGGCGATTTCAATGGCTGGGAACCTTGCAGGAATCCTTTGGAAAAACTTGACAACGGCGTTTGGGAAATATTTTTACCGGACGATGATTGGAAAGACAAACTGACGCATAAAAGCCGCGTAAAATTATACATAAAAGGCAATAATGGTTGGACGGAACATATTCCCGCCTATATTCAATTTACCATACAGAACGAACAAGATAAAAGTTTCAGCGGCGTATTTTGGAACCCTCCTACCCTATTTGACTGGCAAAATGATAATTACCGCATACCTTCCAACGAAAGTTTGTTAATTTACGAGTGTCATATCGGAATGGCCCAGGAGAAACAAGGCGTAGGTACTTATCCGGAATTTATTGAAAATGTGCTTCCCTATATAAAAGATTTAGGTTATAATGCCTTACAGGTAATGGCTCTGGCAGAACATCCTTATTATGGAAGTTTTGGTTACCAAGTTTCTAACTTTTTTGCTCCTTCATCGCGTTTTGGCTCCCCCGAAGAATTAAAATTGCTTATTAAAACGGCTCATCAAAACAATATCGCCATTATTATGGATATTGTGCATTCTCATTTTGTCAGCAATTCCAACGAAGGATTGAATATGTTGGATGGAGAAGACGGTTTATATAGTCCGTGGGGAGAAAAGGGCAATCATCCGCATTGGAAATCGAAACTTTTCGATTATTCCAAACCGGAAGTAAGACGCTTTTTGCTGTCAAATGTCCGGTACTGGATGGAAGAATTTCATATTGACGGTTTCCGTTTCGACGGCGTTACCTCTATGATTTATAAACATCACGGTTATGTCGACGATTTCGGAACTTATGAAAATTATTTTGGGGAGGACGTAGACATAGATGCTCTTACATACCTGACTTTAGCAAACGAACTCGTTCATGAAATAAATCCGCAATCCGGAACCATTGCCGAAGAAGTCAGCGGAATGCCGGGTATGGCTTTACCTATTGCCGACGGAGGAATAGGCTTTGATTATCGTATGGCCATGGCCATTCCCGACTATTGGATAAAAATCCTCAAAACGCAAAAAGACGAAGATTGGAACCTATCTGAAATGTGGAATATCATGACCGAACGTTTATGGAATGTAAAAACGGTAACTTATTGCGAAAGCCACGACCAAGCGCTTGTAGGAGACAAAACAATTGCTTTCCGGTTGATGGACAAAGCCATGTATAGCCAAATGGAAAAAGGAAGTCAAAGTATGGTTGTCGATAGGGGAATCGCTTTACATAAAATGATCCGCTTGTTTACGATTACATTAGGTGGACAAGCCTATTTAAATTTCATGGGAAATGAATTTGGACATCCGGAATGGATTGATTTTCCTCGCCAAGACAACGAATGGAGCTATCAGCATGCACGGCGCCAATGGTCTTTGCTGAAAAACGAAAATCTAAGGTATTCTTTTTTATATGAATTTGACAAATTTATGCTGCAACTGGTAAAAGATTTCCATTTGTTGAGTTCCGGATTTGCTTATCAATTACTTGTAGATGACAAAAATAAAACTATTGTATATGAATCCGGAGAACTGGTTTTTGTTTTTAACTGGCATGTAAAAAATAGTATTTCAGATTATGTTATTCCTGTGCGAAAGGCAGGAAAATACGGCATAATATTAAATACCGACCATGCTGATTTCGGCGGATTTAGTCGGATTAAAGACAATGCAGAGTTTTTTACATTTCAGGATAAGAATAGCAACTCTTTCATGAAAATATATAATATCAACCGGGCAGCTTTGGTTTTTCAACGAAAAGATTAATTTTAAAAACTCAAAACAATTAGTTATGAAAAAATTTGCAGTAATTTTATCCGGATGCGGCGTATACGACGGAACAGAAATCCATGAGGCTACAATGGCCATATTAGCTATTTGCAAAAAAGGATACTCCTATTCTTTATTTGCTCCCGATATTTTCCAGCATCATGTAATCAACCACCTGAATGGACAAGAAATGCCTGAAAAACGGAACGTTTTAGTGGAATCGGCGCGCATTGCCAGAGGCAATATCAAAGATTTGAAAGAATTGAACGTTGCGGACTTTGATGCATTATTGCTTCCCGGCGGATTCGGAGCCGCAAAAAATTGGAGCGACTACGCCTTCAAAGGCGAAAATGCTACTTTAAATACAAACATAGAAAAAATAATCAAAGACTTCCATTCCGCCCGCAAACCCATAGGAGCTATGTGTATTGCCCCTGTTCTGGTAGCGAAAGCTTTGGGCAATGTAAAAGTTACTATCGGCAGCGATAAACAAACCGCAAACGCTATAAAATTATTTGGCGCAATTCATCAAACAACAACGGTTAAAGAAATTGTATCCGATACCGCTAATCTGGTTTACAGCGCACCCTGTTATATGCTCGACACAAATATTGCCAATGTCGCAGAAGAAGCCGAAAAATTAGTGGCAGCTATGTTTAAATTTTAAACCTGAATATGCGCATACCCTCCAACAAAGTAAAAGATATACTTCGTTTTGCCAAACAAGAATTAAATCCGGTTTATGAAGAAAGGGAAATAGAAAACCTGTCGTTTATTTTATTTTCTCATTTTCTGGATTGGTCGCCGGCCAAAGTCCTTTTAGAAAAAGAAAGTACGGTCAGCGAGTCGATGCTATTGAACTTTAACTTTGCCATCAAAGATTTGAAAAAGCAAAAGCCGATTCAGTACATTATAGGCAAAACTTATTTCGGCGGACTTGATTTCTGTGTTGATGAACGAGTATTGATACCGCGTCCCGAGACCGAGGAATTAATCCAATTAATTATAAATGAAAATACAATTCCGGAACCCGACATCTTGGATATAGGAACGGGAAGCGGTTGTATTGCCGTTTGCTTAGCGGATAAAATACAAAATTCAAGGGTATCAGCATGCGATATTTCTTCCGCAGCGCTTGAAGTAGCGAGATTCAACGCGCAAAAGAATAAAGTAAATGTTGAATTTAAGGAGATTGATATTTTAAAAGATTCAAATCAAGAATATAGAAAATTTGATATTATTGTGAGCAATCCGCCCTATGTTTGCATGTCTGAAAAAGGACAAATGGAAAACAATGTCCTTTTATACGAACCCCATTCAGCTTTATTTGTGGAAGACGATGATCCTTTGCTTTTTTATCGACAAATCAGTCTTTTTTCCCTAAAGCATTTTAAACCTACCTCAAAGTTATACTTGGAGATCAACGAACGTTTCGGGCAAGAAATACTTCAATTGCTTGCAGAAAGCGGATTCCAAGCATGCCTATTCAAAGATATAAACGGAAAAGACAGATTCGTTAAAGCTTATATTTGTTAGTAAAACATAGAAGAGGTTGTTTAAAAATTTTTCTATGAAATATTTTGAGTCTAAAAATGCGCTTTATTGTCGATAATTTTTCAAGGATGATCCTGAGTTGGAAGATTTCTACCGAATATAAATCTTCCATTATGCTGGACAATCTCAGAAATGTTTATTTCACTCATTGCCTCGGCGAGGCAGACCCTTTGGTAGAGCTAATTGTCGACGACGGCATCGAAAACAAAGGTTAAAGCCCCCTTCCGTTCCCCCCAAGGGGAAAACTGCTTGCGCATAATTTTTTGCCTCAAGTAAAGTTCCCTTTCCTTTCGGGGAAGGGATAGGGATGGGGCTTATCGTCCACACTCTGCTTTGTTCGGGTTTACGCCCTACGAAGTTTCCCATGGAGCTAAACCCGACAAAGACTTTTTCAAACCGAAAATAGAACTGGCCAAAATCCGGCGAAAACTCGAAAATCAATCCCTTGCTTGCGATAGCTGTATCTTTATGCTCGAAAATCAAAGCTAAGAGGAGGGAAAAACAGAACAAAAACTTCTAAGTACATGACAAAAATTTGAATATGTCATAATTATCACTATTTCTTTGATTTAGCAACACAGATGCAATTAGTTCGAGTCCATATTTGAAAAGGCTTTTCGCCCTTTTCCCATTATTTAGGATCCTAATAGACTT